>JAGBQJ010000001.1 GCA_017632935.1 Bacteroidales bacterium
CTTTGCATCGAAGCGTGACTTCGCCGTCAGCGTCTTAGTAGCCGGTACATATTATGACAAAATCACACGCAACTACTACGAAGAGTGGGTGGACAGCCAAGGCGTTTGGCACCACGAGAATGTGGAAAGACAGATCAACCCCTCAGGCATCGCTGTAAGAGTGGGCATCGAGTGGTAATGTCTCAACACGAATCAAAACATTTCTGTCATGAACAATTTGAAACATCTGTTCTTCCTCGTCGCGGCCACCCTACTGCTGGCCAGCTGCGGCAAAGACCCCATACAGTATAAGCTGTCGGTATCAGCGGACACGCTGGTCTTCAAAGGTAACGACACCGTCACCCTCACCATAAGCACCGACAACCCTGAGCGCAGGGACATATTCGTCAACTTCCCCTATGATTGGGTTATGGCCTACCCCTCATCGGGTAGCATCGCAGAAGGCGAGCCTGTGATACTCACCCTTTGCTCCACGCTCAACGACCCGATGACCATCATAGCGGACTTTCTCTACATCAGCACAGCCTACGACAACAAAAAGATAAAACTGATTGGTCTGCCTGAAGACTACACAGATTACGCCCTCCCCGAGGCTTTGTTCTTCCCTGAGAACATTAACAACAACGTCCTGCGTATCAACAACTACGGCAACACGACAATAGAGTATTCCATCGCGGCTTCAAGCAGCTTCATCAGCGTCAGCCCCACCTCGGGACTGATTACGATGATGCAACATGCCAACATCAACATCAGCATCGACCGCGAGAATCTGCTTACAGTAACGAAGCCCGAGTTGTACATCACCATCGACGGCACAGTAGATACGGTGCCCATCGTCTTGGAGAAAAAGTTTATGCTACCCAACGACGTGGTGGATGCCGAATACTCGAAAGCCACCAACCTGCTGGTGTATGTGGCTGGCGACGCAACGCTCAACATCTATCACCCCGACACCCGTGAACTGAGCTCGGTGGCGCTATCCTTCACGCCCACCTGCGTCTCTATCTCGCCCGACGGCACCAAAGCGATGGCTGGTCACGATGCCCACGTCACCTATGTCGACCTGATGGCTGAGACGGTGCTCACCACAAATTCAGTCTCTTGTGACGCACTCGACATCGTGCTGACCAACAGCGGCTGGACCTACGTGTTCCCCCGCCGTGACCAATGGACTCGCATCTTCTGCCTCAATGCTAGTGAAAACAACGCATCCGTGACCCAGCATACAGGCAACTCCATCTATGCCGGCACCAAAGCCAAGCTGCATCCTTCAGGGAAATACATCTATGGCGCCGACAATGGTTTGTCGCCTGCCGACATCGAGAAATACGACATCCAAGACGGCACAGCTCACTACCTCTACGACTCACCCTATCACGGCGACTACAGCATGGGCGGCGACCTTTGGTTCGATGAAAGCGGTGAACGCCTCTTCACCCGCGCCGGCACTGTGTTCAAGACCAGCGAGATACAAGGCTCGGATATGACCTACAACGGCAAAATCCAGTTCCAAAGCCAATATGGCAGCATCAACTGGCTCGACCAGCTCGACCTCAATCATGAAATCTACCTCGTGACCAAAGCCTACAACAGCTGGTACGACGAAGTCGCCGACCCCAACGTCTACGTCTACAACTCCGACAACCTGGCCTACAAGGAAAAAATCAGGTTAGAGGACTACTGTGTCACCAACAGCGAGAATTATGACATCTTTGATGCCAAACCCTATTTCGTCTTCGCCCACTCCAACGGCCAAGAGCTCTACGTCATCACCAAAGCCGTCAGCTCAGGATTGGCTCACGAATGGGCCATCCAGACTATCGACAGGTAATAGCTTGTTGATGTTACAATAAGAAGTCGGGAGAGCAGCCGCTTTCCCGACTTTAATCTTTTGCAAAAAGATCCCTATACTCCTTCTCTTCAGGGGTAAGGGGCATATCCTCATCGGAAACAACCGTAAAGACGTAAACCAATTCTTTCTCGGTCTTGCTTTCCCTTAGGTATTGCCTTTTCAACTTCGGATTCATGCCCGTTAATCCCAGTGTTTCCGTCATCTTCCGCTTGAGGGTCTTCTCTGGCGTGTCGCCGAAGGCCACATGCCACCAGTAAAGCCTCGTAGTCTCGCCCTTGCCATTCATGACATGCAGATGTACGACAGGATGTAGCATCTTGTTGCCTTGGTGCAGCTCCACATACATAGCCCGCCCCACGATGTTGCCACGCTCATTGACAATGGGCAAGAAGTCGGTAGGATTTACTTCGGGCTCAAATCGGCGTGGGCCTTCCACTTGGGCCGGTATGTCGACGATGTCGTCTTCTACGACCGACGTCTGTGCAACTTGCTCGGGTTTCTCTTCGATGATTCGTCGAGGTCGTTTTTCTGTGGCTTGAGAGGTTTTGGCGGGGCTGTCAGTAACCATCTGGGTAGTTGCCATCGGCTCAAACGACACTTCCTCCACCACTATTTTTTCCGAACCCTTCAGTTCGATGACGTCGCCTGCCTTCTTCCCTATCAACGACTTGGCTATAGGTGAGATGAATGAGATAAGACCTTTGTTCACGTCGGCTTCATCGACCCCGACTATGCGCACAACACGACCGTTGTAGCGTACCCACGCCCCAAAGCTCACCGTGTCTTTGGCCTTGGGAAGGTCGACCTCCACGGCGCTATTAATACGGTCAACGAGCAACTTCATCATTGCATCGAGGAAATTGACCATGATGTAGTTGTCACCCGCCTTAAGGCGCTCTGCCTCAAGGTTTTTCAACTCCTCTTTGAGTGCCTCGAGCCCTTCTTTGGTGACATAATTGAGCACGCCTTCCGGTAGGTATGCCCGCATCGGCACCCTCGGAATCTCTTCTTGGTCGCCTTCTTTTATGAAGCCTCTACTCATCGGTATGCGTTTTCTTTCAGCATCATTTGACACGGAACGCGGGACTTCGGGACACGGGACAAGACCAAAGTCTCGTGTCTCGCGTCTCGCAGTCTCGCGTCCAATATGCTAGCCTTTCTACTTATTTAATCACAAGCTCCTTGATGATGTTGTCGCACTTCCCCACCTTCTCAATGCACCAGAGCAAATAGCGGGCATCCATACAAATGGTGCGCTGCACCTTGTTCTCGAAGCTGAGGTCGCCGCTCATGGCTTCCCAGTTGCCATCAAATGCCAGACCGATGAGGTTGCCCTCGCCGTCGATGACGGGACTGCCCGAGTTGCCACCCGTGATGTCGTTGGTAGTGATGAAGTTGACCACCAGTTCGCCCTTGTCGTTGGCATAGCGACCGTAGTCCTTCTTGGCCACGAGGTCGCGTACATCCTGCGGGATGTCGAACTCCCAGTTGCCAGGCACATACTTGGCCATCACGCCGTCCATGGTGGTGTAGTAGTTGTAGTTGACGGCATCGGCGGCTTTGTAGGGCTCCACGGTGCCGTAGGTTAGACGCATGGTGAAGTTGGCATCGGGATAGAAGTTGCGGTCGCTCTGCATCTCCATCAAGCCCTTCATGTAAAGGCGCTCGCCTTGGTTACCCAGGTTTTGTGCTTCCTCATAACGGGCATAAAGCTCTTGATACGACTCAATGATATTCATAGAAAGGGCATAAATGGGATCTTTGTCGAGGGCTTTGGGCTTCTCCATCCACTTCTCGAGACGGGCCTTGTCGGTGAAGATGGACTTCTCGAAGGCCTTGGCAACATATTCGGTAAAGTCGCCACCGTTCTCCATACCGATGCGCAGGATCTCGCTCGGCATGAGGTTGGCTTGGTTATTCTTGTAGAACAATGCCAGCAGGGCGGCGGTCACATCTTGGTCAAGGGGCATGCTATAGTCCTTGAAGAAGGTCTCCACGGCAGGTTGCATCTTCTCGGCAGCGGCTTTGATTTCGGCTTTGTCGGCCTTGTCCTCAAACATCTTGTTGATGCGCATGAACCTGCGGCTGAAGGCGATGGCCTCGCCACCGTTCCAGCCAGCCTCGCGGTGGTAGACAAACGACTTCTCGATCTCGTCGAGGATGTTCCACTTTTTGACAATGCCTTTGAAGATGTCGCCATATTCGGCCATGCGACCGGCATCGGCGCCGACCCATCTGGCGAAGTCTTCCTCTTGAGCTTGACGGCGCTCATACACATGATTGCGCTTGAGCTGCTTCACCTGACCGATGTAGTATTTCCAATAGTTCGATACGCTGGCCTGCTTGGAGGCATATTTGATGAACACCTCTTGGTCGGCGTCCATGTGCTTGCGGTAGTTCTCGAGTTTGGTCGTGCGGCAGTCGATGATGGCGGGACCTTCATCGTTGATAACGTTCTTCACGGTGTAGGAGGTCGAGTAACGGTCGGTCGAGCCGGGATAGCCGAGGATCATGGCATAGTCACCAGGCTTCACGCCACCTAAATTAATGGGCAGGTACCACTTGCTCTTCATCGGGATGTTGTCAGCGCTATACTCGGCAGGGCTGCCATCGGGAGCGGTATAGACGCGGAAGATATTGAAGTCGCCCTTGTGGCGCGGCCAGGTCCAGTTGTCGGTGTCGGCGCCAAACTTGCCGATGCCCCAAGGTGGGCAGCACACGAGGCGCACGTCCTTATATTCGTCGTACTCGAACAAAATGTATTGGTTGCCGCTATAGAAAGGCACAATCTCGACGCGCACGTTGCGGTCGCCCTTGCGTTCCTTGGCAATTGAACGGCTGTTCTTGGCCACGATTTCATCGCGCTCAGTCTCGCTAGTCTGTGCCGTGACGCCTTTCAGCACTTCCTCGGTCACGTCTTCCACCTTATTTAAAAATAGGACGGAGAGGCCGGGATTAGGCAGCTCCTCGCCCTTGCTCTTGGCCCAGAAGCCGTCGGTGAGGTAGTCATGCTCGATGGACGAGTGTTTCTGCACATAGCTCAAGCCACAGTGGTGGTTGGTGAGCAGCAGGCCTTCGGGAGAGATGATCTCGCCCGTACAGCCGCCGCCGAACTGCACGATGGCGTCCTTAAGGCTGGGCTGGTTGAAACTGAAAATCTGTTCGGCCGTGAGTTTGCAGCCCATGGCTTGCATCTCGGCGAGGTTTTGTCCGTTGAGGGCGTAGGGCAGCCACATGCCTTCGTCGGCGCGGGCCACCATCAGGGTCAGCATTAATGCTGCGATTAATGAGAATACTTTTTTCATTGTGTTATGTGTTGATGATTTTTGCAATTGAGGATGCAAAGATAGGAAAAACACAACAAAAAACCCCTCCTGATGGGGAAAAAGGAGGGGAAAAACAATATAAAGATTATGAAAAAAATCCGACGTTATTTTTTCTCAATGCTCTCGCATCGAAATCTGATGCAAAGATAAGCATTATTTTCATTCACGGCACACTTTTGGACATTTTTTTTGGAAAAATTTTTCCAGTTTTTATCCCATCAGGGTGTAAATCGCCCTCTCCCGTCCACGTTGGAGCCGTGTTCACGCGCCAGCAATCACTGCTTGGCGGCCATGACCAGCTGACCTCTGTAGTACAGGTCGCCGTCCACGTAGTAAGCACGGTGCATCACGTGCATGGTGCCGGTGGTAGGATCGATGGTCACGTTCGGGGTTTCAGCCTTGTAATGTGTTCTTCTCTTAGCGCCTCTGGTATGAGACTGTCTTCTTTTAGGATGTGCCATTTCTTTGTTATTTTAACTAGTTAATTACCAATTGTTTATTTATCGTTCAAATCTATGTCTTTCAAAGCGGCCCAGCGCGGGTCGATGGTGTCGGCTTCGTCCTCTTCGGCGGGTGCTTCCTCGCGGTTGAGCATCTCTATCACGGTGGGGTTGCACTGGCCTTCGGGATGCACGCGGTGCATCGGAATGGCGAGGATGATGTACTCATACACCAGCGAACGGACGTCGTATTCGCTCAGATCGGGAGAAACGACAGCCACGTCGTCCGACTCTTCGGCGTTCTCCGTTCCCAGCTTGAGGAAGAACTCCTGTTGGCTCTCGATGGGCTGGTCGAACTCTTCGGCACAGCGGTCGCAAGGCACGCGGACGCTACCTTTGATGTCAAAGTGCAGCGTCAGCATGGTCTCCTGGCGGTCGACATCGAGCTTCACGGCCACCTTTCCTTGCTTCACCTCAGAGTAATCCATCCCTTTGAAGAAATCGTTATTGATCTCATACTCAAAGGTATGGCTTCCAAGGGCAAGGCCGCTGACCGGAATCAGGAATTCGTTCTTCTTTTCCATTCTGCCTAAAAATCGGGCTGCAAAAGTACGGAATTAATTTGAATGTGGAACACTTGAGATGGAAATTTCATAAAAAACGCTATTTTTGCTCCATCAAAACCTTTGATTATGACACGTATCGAACGCATCACCAAGATGGAAGCCCTCTTCGACAAGAGCGAGGAGGTGATCAAGAGACTGGAGGCCGCCCTTGAGGACTTCGCCAAGATAGAAAACGACATCGCCGTGCTGGAGGCCTATTACGACAAAGACTGGCGAAAGGACTTTGAAGCCGACGAGGCCGGCAAATTGCCCAAAGACCTCAAGCGAGGCGTCTTAAGCGAGGACGGCATTTACGATTTGCTGTCTGATTACCAATGCTTGAAGGATCAGATTCGGACGATTGAATAGTTGCCCAAGTCTTTCTTCCTTTTGACTTCATCGAATCTTCGATTTCTCTTGAAAGAAAAGTAAGCGAAAAGTTCAAGGCCAAAATGAATGGCCCACCGCACAGCCGCCCTAAATACCTGACCCTCAGGTCGCGGAGTACCTTCTCCGAAGGTAAACGACAAGCGCCGCTCCGTGAGGGTCAAGCATTTAGTTCGTCTCTTGGGCGACCGCCCCTCCCATTTTGACCAGGCCCACGCACCCAACCCAGTTGGGTTTTGGCGTTCCCGCACACGGCATAAGGACAAGAAACAACACTGCAACGGACAAAGCCCCCCCCTTTACCCTCATGGCGGACTTGATCCGCCATCTCCTACACCGCCAAAGGATTACACTCTCGACATGGCAACTGTCGCAAAATTTGCGATAGTTCAAAACGAAGGTGGCCTTGCCGCCCCGTGTAGGGCATCTTCTTCGACGGACAAATCTTCGACGCCTACACTTTCGTCAGCGACCTAGTGCGCAGCGCCAAAAGCCGCATTAGAAAAACGGAGAAAATTATTGCTTTGATTGCCGAAAAACTCGTATATTTGCAAAATAATATGGTGTATTGGCGATGAAAAAATGTAATGGTCAGAAATTCAAAGCAATAGACTTCTTCTGTGGAGGAGGTGGAATGACATGTGGCTTGCGCCAAGCAGGAATTGATGTGATTGCCGGAGTGGACTTTGACGGGAATGCGAAAGAAACATACGAATATAATAATCCTGGCAGTGTTTTTATTTATAAGGACATCAAAAACCTTTGGAGTAACTATTTTGAAAGGAATTTTGGCGTTTCAAAATATGATGACAACTTGATCATGGTAGGGTGCAGCCCTTGCCAATATTATAGCATTATCAATACAGACCATAGCAGAGCAGAAATGTCAAGAGGGCTTTTGATCAATTTTGCCCGGTTTATTGAATACTACAAACCTGGGTATGTCTTGGTTGAAAATGTCCCTGGAATTGTCACGAATAAAGAAACCGTTTTATACCGTTTTCTGGAGAAACTAAACGCCTTGGGATACAAAAACATGGTGAAAGAAATCGTGGATATGAGCCAATATGGCGTTCCGCAGAATCGTCGTCGTTTTTCACTTATTGCCACTCGAATGGATGGTGTAAAAGTTACTTTACCCAAAAAGTCGGAAAGGGTCTTAACCGTGGCGGATGTGTTGGGAGAAAAGAATGGCTTCCAGAAAATAAAGGCGGGTCATAAAGACACTACTGACTTCCAACACACTGTGGCTGGATTAAGTGAGGTAAGTTTAAAACGTATGGCTATGACGCCTCACAATGGCGGCAACCGTTTAAGTTGGGCAAACCAACTCGAATTACAACTTGATTGTTACATCGGGAAAGACGATATATTCAAAGACAATTATGGCCGCATGTGGTGGGACAGACCCTCTCCGACTATCACGACCAAGTTTTTCAGCATTTCCAACGGACGATTTGCACATCCAGAAGAAGACAGGGCCATTTCCATTCGTGAAGGTGCTACTTTGCAATCCTTCCCGAAAGACTACGTTTTCAAAACCAATAGTATCGCTGGTGCGGCTCGAATTATCGGGAATGCTGTGCCTTGCGAGTATGCGAGAAGATTAGGTGAAACGATAATAAAATCACAATAATATGCAATTTAGAACTAAAGCACGAGCTGTTGACTTACTAGGCAAAGGACAAATCGCTGATTTGCCAACTGCAATTACTGAATTGTGGAAAAACGGCTATGATGCTTACGCAGATAACCTGACGGCAGAGATTTACCTTGATGGATATAAAGGGCTGCAAGCTCCTATCTTTATCATAACTGATGACGGCACTGGCATGTCAAAAGATGACATTTTTGACAAATGGTTAGTACTAGGTGTTGATTCGAAGAGTCGGTCCGAACAAAAAGACACCGAGAGCGAACAGACACTTTGGAAAGCACCTCGTGTTAAAGCGGGAGAAAAAGGAATAGGACGATTATCCGTTGCTTATTTGGGGTCTCCTATGTTGATGTTGACAAAAAAAATGGGACATCCTATTCAAGCGATGTTTTTTGACTGGCGTTTGTTAGAGAATTATAACATGTATTTGGAGGATGTACAAATACCAGTTGAAGACATTGCTATATCTGATTGCAAAGAAACATTCGCAAAGCTAAAAAGTGATTTTCTGAGGAATTTTCCAGATGAAATGAATAATTCCGCAAAGAATGTTTGGAAAGACCAGATTAAACTAAAAGAACAAATTATAAATAGTGTTCAGAACGTAGAAATCCCCCTGTTTTTTGAAAATGATATTTTAAATCGCTTTTCCGCTAAAGATTCTCACGGAACTATATTTATTGTTTTTGAGCCAGAAGAACAAATAATCAAACTTGTTAAAGATGATGATAAAGAAGACGACGGAAATGACACGGAGTTTGTAAGAACGAGTTTGGCTGGATTTACCAATCAGTTTAAACCTACAAGTAATAGACTTCCCGTAGCTTGCAAATTCCTTATTCATGAAGATAGTGATGAAGTAGTACCTTCAGATTTTTTCACTTCATCGGGACAATTTTTTGAAGGGGAAGATTATGAGTTAGCCGACATTATTATAGATGGCTCTTTTGATGGTAATGGAACTTTCACTGGAACCCTCAAGATTTATGATAATACAATCAATTATTCATTCACAAGTCCAAGGAGAAAAGATGTCAGAAATTACTATGGCGAATTCCCTATTAAAATAGGCTATTCTATGGGTTATGCTAAAGATTCTTTTCTAAAAGAGGAATCTTGGGATAAGATAAATAAAAAAGTAATGAATTATGGGGGTATTTATATCTATCGTGATGGATTTCGCGTTCTCCCCTATGGAAGAAAAGAGATGGATTTTTTGCGTCTTGAAGAAAAAAGAACCATACGTTTAGGTTCATACTTTTTCAGCTATAGGCGAATGTTTGGTTATATTGAATTATCAAGAATGGGAAATCCATTATTGAAAGATCGGTCAAGTCGGGAAGGTTTAATAAATAATGGAGCATATCGTGCATTTAGAGATGATTTATCTGCATTATTTGTTGATTTAGCGAAGGAATACTTTGGAGATAAAGCCAAACAATCGGTTTTCTTGGATGAAAAGAAACGCCTAAATGAGCAAGACGAAGTAATTAAAAAAGACAAAAAGCGCGAACAACAAGAAAAAAAGGCTTTCACACAGAGTTTAAAGGAGTATCCTCGTAAATTTGACGATTATCGTTCTGAATATGAAGCAACTCTAAACGAATTAGAGTCTAAAATCACTCAATCATCTGTGTTGTTTTCTGAAATCGAAAGGTTACTATCAAAAATTAGGGATTTAGATATTCGATACAATTCATTATTGCCAGTTATCCCTAAACGATATAAACTAACAGAACTTCAAGAAGACCGTTTGTTCGAGTTTGAGAAAAAGCTAAACTCGTTTAGAACAGAAATAGCAGATAGAAGTGAAGATATTATTAAGCGAGCCAAAGATAAACTTGCCATACAAGATTTAAGGAAAGAATTTACTAATACGTGCAACGCATATCAAGCAGAACTGGAATCTATTGCCAATAAGAATATTCGAGCTTTTAACGAACGGTTCGATGAGCTTTCCAAGGATATAAAGAACAAGTTTGATGAAGTAATAGCTGAGTTTAAAGAAGGTAAAGAGAGCGGCATAAATGCCATCGTAACCAAAGAAGACGTTGAAGTACAAAGTAAACTTATCAAGTCATTATACGAAAAGCTTTCCGTTCAATTAACCGATTCTATTGTGCCATTGGTTGAACATGTCAATAGAATCAACCTTGACATTGACGAAGAGATGCTTCAAGGTGCATATAAAGCTCAATACGATGAAATAAAACGTCAGTGGGAATTAACCAAAGAAACATCACAATTGGGAATAGCCGTTGAAATCATTGATCATGAATTCAACGCATTGTATTCCCAAATCAATGCGTCATTAGAGACGATGGAGAAAGAAGGTCCATACTCCTCCTCTCCTTCATTTCAGTATTTGAAGAAATCATTCAAAACACTAGAGGACAAATACGCATTGCTCTCACCATTATATCGAATCAATGGAAGTATTGCAAAAGATGTTAATTGTTCGGATTTAGAGAAGTTCGTCTGTAGTTTCTTCGAAAACAAGATAGAATCAAACGATGTGAATGTTCAATTCACCAGCCCTTTCAGGTCTCATAGCCTTTTTATTAAAGAGCCTGTGATATATACCGTACTGATAAACGTTATGAACAATGCTTTATATTGGATAAAAAATGCAGCCATTAGAACCATTATTTTCGACTATAAAGCTGACACTGACGAAATACTGATAAAAAATTCAGGGGAACCAATTCCAGACAACAGGTTGGAAAAGATTTTCGAATTGTTCTATTCAAAGCGTCCTAATGGTCGTGGCATTGGCTTGTATTTGTCTAAACAAAGTTTGAATGACAATAACTTTGACTTATATGCCACAAATGATCCTATCTACAATACACTACTAGGCGCTTGTTTTGTAATCACCAAACAATTAAAAAGAGAATAATTATGGCAACCAACACATATACCGATGCGGTAATAAACATCATCAAGCAGAATATTAAATTTGCCGTTTATATTGATGAAAATGCCCGAGAATCTTTTAAGCCAAGTAGTGTCCCTGAATTGTTTGAAGAAAAACTATCTGTTGAATTGTATGAAGAATTTTCAAAATATGACATAGAATTATCCACATATAAATATAGTAGCATACCAAATTATAAATCAAAGAAAAATTTTATATTAAACGGACGTGATTTAGTGTTATTGGACTGGAAACTTGATGGTAGGACGGGTGAGGACCAAGCTTTGGAAGTAATTTCAGATATTATACATGTTAAACCTCGAATTTCATTCTGTGTCGTTTATACTCATGAAAGTACAGATGACGTTTTTAAAAACATTTTATCATTTTTTTCAGGTATTACAAAACAAGAATGCGATGACATTAGATTACAATTGTTATTAGAGGGTGAGGAGAACTTTCATGGTTTTAAATCAAAATTAGATGAGATTGTTTTACATGGTTTGTTTGACACAGAAGAAACCGACAATTTTATTAATGCCTTTCCTGAAGTGTTTGAAGGTGATTCCTTTAAAAATGATTCCGATCGAATTAAATTAATCAAATGCTGGTGTACATATTCGGATTTTCAAAAAAACAGCTCTAATCAGATCAAGGTTTCGTCTTATAAAGAATCGGATAAAACTCTAATAATAGGAAATACTTTTTTTGTTATTCTTAATAAAGAGGCAACGACCTTCGCTGAACTGTTAAGTAAGTTCACACAGATAATTGCAGATTATCCGAATGGTTTTCCATTGTTGATGAACTTGGAGATCAATAACATTATGCAAAATAAAGGCATGATGATAGATCCAAGAATCATCAACTTGCCACAAGAATTATTTGCATATCATAAAATGCAGGATAGGATTGATTTTGATTTTTTTATTAAAGAAGTTCAACTTAATGGTATCTCTTTGAGTTTAATGGATGAACAATTATCTACAATTCAATCTTTGCAAAATCCGCCCAAGACATACGAGCCCAAAATCGAAGAATTAATATCAATAAATACATTTTACGATTCGATCAAAAGACCTTCAGAAACCAACTTGGTTTTTGGCGATGTTTTTAAGTATGAAGATGGGGTTGGAGAAACCTGTTTTTACATATGTATAACCCCATTGTGTGATTGCGCCAACCCCAAGAATGAAAATACTTTCTATTTTGCAAAAGGGCAACAAATAACGGATGTCACTAAAATAAAAAAACTAATCAAACACAGTGAAGAACTTTTTATAAGTTTTCTTCCTAACAATATAGTTGTTAAATGGGCTAATAGTACTTCTGACAAAGACAAACCTCTATACATCACCCCCATCCCATTAACTATTCCAAAAATAACAATTAAAGATAATCACCTTTATGCATACCAATTAATGTCAAAAATATCTAAAAAGAAAAAGATTGATCTACAATACATTGGTACAATCAAACAGAATTATGCTCAAAGAATTGCCAACCATGCATTTATGCATTCAATTAGAGTTGGAATAACGTTTGCTTCTATACTAAAATAAAGATTGATCATGGACCCCATAAACATCTTTTCTTTCTTTTCTGGAGCAGGTTTTCTTGATCTTGGCTTTGAAGTAGAGTCAGAGTTTAATATCGTATATGTCAACGAATTTCACAAAGCATTTAATGACATTTACAAATATGCTCGCCAGAAAATGAATATACAGGAACCGTTGTATGGACATCATGTTGAGGATATAACATTACTACTTCAAAAAGAGAATCTAAATAAGTTGAAAGCCATGGTGCGAGAATCAAAAGAAAAAAGTTTGACAGGTTTTATTGGTGGTCCACCATGTCCAGATTTTTCAATTGCTGGGAAGAATCGAGGAAAAGAAGGAGAAAATGGAAAGCTATCAGGAACTTATACAGAACTAATTTGTGCAACGAAACCGGATTTCTTTTTGTTTGAAAATGTAAAGGGATTGTATCGAACCGCAAAACATCGTGATTTTTTTGAACAGCTTAAAGAAAAACTAAAAAAAGCTGGATTTGTTCTTACCGAAAGATTAGTAAACGCCATAGAATATGGTGCACCACAAGACAGAGATAGAATTATTTTGATCGGTTTCCAGAAATCAAAGACAAAACAATTAAATATCCCCGTCAAGAAAACAGAGCTGTTAGATTTCCCATGGAATAAATACAAAAAATATTCAATTGAGCAAATTAAAGAATGTCCATGGCCTAAGACATCACCATTTCAAGATAGTAGTGTAACATTGCCTCCTGCTGGAATTATTAACGAATTAACAGTAGAGTACTGGTGGGAGAAGAATGACGTAACACATCACCCTAATGCAACTATGTATTTTCAACCGAGAGCAGCGCTTGCACGTTTTAATACTATTGAAGAGGGAGATGATCTTAAAAAAAGCTTTAAACGATTACATAGATGGAGGTATTCTCCAACTGCTGCTTATGGAAACAATGAAGTTCACATTCATCCATATAAACCCAGGCGTATTTCCGTTTCAGAAGCTCTTGCTATACAATCACTTCCAAAAGAATTTGAATTACCAACAAATGTTTCTTTAACAGATGCGTTTAAATCTATTGGAAACGGTGTCCCTTTTTTATTAGCAAACTGCATTGCAAAAAGTATAATAGAATATATCAATCAATATAATAAGCCATCATGACATTAAGTATTGAACATCTTTTAGAGTTGATAGATGAATTGCCAAAGGGTCAAGAATTTGACTACGTCAAACCTGGTAAAAATAAAGCCAAACTGATCTCTGTTGATAAAACGGCAAAAAGAGTTGAAATGGCCCGCGTGGTCATCGAAACTAAAAAAGAATCTGCTTCTACATTAAATGAAGATAATCTTCAAACAATTGTAGATTCAGTGATGGAAAACAAGCCATTTTCCATTGATAAAATATTCAATAATGGTGGTAATAGTCGTTCGGTTTGGGAATCAATAATTGCCAATACTTCAGAGTTTTATAAATGCATGGTTGGAAAAAACAAGAACTTGATCTGGATTCCAACTAAAAAGAAAGAAACTGGTACAATTACAGAAATCCCTCTTTCTGAAATACCAGAAGCCAATAATACAACTCATTCTACCGCGTCAATAAGAGCAGATTTCCGATATTTTTTGTCGGAATGTGTCAAAAGCTCTAGAAACACTAATAATATTCTTGGCACTTTAGGGGACTCTGCCGTTGCATCTTATCTTTCTATGTTAGATAAAAGAAGTGATGGAACAATAGAATTATTCGATTATAACCCTGAACGATGGTCTCATATTCTCAGCATTTACCAAATAACCGATCCAAAAGAAGCAGAACAAATTTATGAAGAGTTACTTAATGACCCAGGGTTTGTCCAAAGAGACAAAGAACACAATTCAGGGTGGCGGCCAGGGGCTTTAAACTTTTATATCTTATTCCTTCGTGCACGAAATTACTTTTCAAAAAACACAATCAACACGAAGCATATTGTAACTATTAAAGTAATAGAAGACAACTCCTTCCTTCCCTATCTCACCGCCCTCCGTACCAAGCCCTTTATGCTCCTGGCAGGCATCAGCGGCACGGGCAAGAGCCGCATCGTGAGAGAATTGGCCAAGGCTTGCTGGACTCCTGAAGATGACGAATACTGGAAAGACAAGGACAAAGGCATCAGAAACAACAACCCGAGAAACTTCTGCATGGTACAGGTGAAGCCTAACTGGCACGATTCAACCGAATTGTTCGGCTATGTGTCACGCATTAGCGGCAAGCCCGAGTTTGTGGCCGGCGACTTCCTGAAGTTTGTAGTCAAGGCATGGGAAGAACCCGATGTGCCTTATTTCCTCTGCTTGGATGAGATGAACCTCGCACCCGTCGAACAATACTTTGCGGAATACCTTTCCGTCATCGAAAGCCGTAAATCGGCCGGCGGAATCATTACCACCGACCCGCTTTTCAAAAAACCTTTTGAAGACCGAGTTTATGAAACAAACATAAAATACGGAGATGAAATTGACTGGTATCAGCAACTCGTTATCCAACTGACATCAAACGAAGATCTGCAACAACAGTTCTACAAAGAGGGTATCACCATCCCGCAAAACTTATTTGTGGTAGGCACGGTCAACATGGATGAGACCACCTTCTCGTTTAGCCGCAAAGTGCTCGACCGTGCCATGACCATCGAGATGAATGAAGTGGATTTGTATGGTGGTCTCGAAGAAGGCGCTTCCGAAATTGGTTACATCGGCAACTGCGTCATCGGCACTGCTGCCGAAGGCAAGGATGTATATATCGAGAACAAAGACCTATGCGACCAAGTCATCGCCTATCTGGAAAAAGTGAATGCCATTTTGGAAGGCACGCCTTTCAAAATCGCCTATCGAACCCGCAACGAGTTCCTGCTTTATGCCGTCAACCGACAACTGCTTGACAAAGACTCGCAACTCTGGCAGACCCTCGACGAGATGACCTCAATGAAGATTCTCTCCCGTATCGAAGGCGACAGCGAACGCACCAAGGAACCATTGAATGCATTGAAGACCTTAGTGGAGGAGAACCTCCTCAATCAAATTCCCGAGCCCGAAGAAGGCAAGGAAAAAGCCAAGAGCATCACGGCACCTAAAATCAAAGAGATGTTGGATAAATTAGAGAAACAGGGCTACACGAGCTATTGGACATAAACACTTTAACAATCCAAACAATGAACAGAGTTACCATAGAGCAGTTGCAAAAAATGCGGGAAACGGAAGACCATGTTGAATTCAAAAAAGGAGAAGGTGGCAATGTTTCCTATAACGGCGCAGGTAAAGACAACCCAAAAGACCGTCGCCGTTGTATATTAGGTTATGTATCTGCTTTATGTAATGAGGGTGGCGGTTACTTGGTCATTGGCATGCATGACAGCCTCCCTCATAAGGTAACAGGCACCAAACAATCCGAAAACACCATTGGCAAACTTGAAAGCGACATCTACAGGGATTTAGGCATTCGCCCTGATGTTTATGAATTATATGACAAACAAAACAAAAGGGTATTGGTGATACAAATCCCTGCCCGTCCAGCGGGCAAGGTCTTCAAATTCGAAGACGTGGCTTTGATGAGGGTAGGCGAGGAACTAAAGCCCATGGATGACAAGACTTATATCTCCATTATTCAAGAACAAGAACCCGATTTTTCCGAAGAGATATGCGAAAACGCCCAAATCAGCGATTTGGACGAAGAAGCCATTGAGATACTGAAAGACAAGTATGCATTAAAACAGAAGAACCCAGCTTTCCGCTCTCTATCAAATGAGCAAGCCTTAAGTGATCTAAACTTATTAAAAGATGGCAAGGTGACCAACGCTGCCATCCTTCTTGTGGGTAAGGAATCTGTTATCGACCGCTTGTTTCCGCAAGCCAAAGTGATGTTGGAGTATAGAAACACGGAAACTCAAATCAATTTTGACAACAGGTTCGTATTTGGTAAACCATTCTATAAGTTGATTGATGAGTTATGGAATGCCATCAACCTTCGCAACGGCTATATACCGGTAAGAGAAGGAGCCTATATCGGGTTGTCAAGCATTCCGTTTTTCAACGAAGAGGTTATCAGAGAAGTTGTCAATAATGCCTTTGCACACAGAGATTACCGTAGAAACAGCGAAATCGTCATCAAAATGTATCCGACCCGTCTGGATGTCATCAATGCGGGCGGTTTCCCTCAAGGCGTTACTTTAGAAAACCTGCTGACCGTACCTAGCACTCCTCGCAATAGATTGTTGGCCGATGTGTTGTCTAAGACAGGTATTGTGGAACGTTCCGGACAAGGAATAGATAAAATTTTCCTTTATACATTGGCTGAAGGAAAACCCGCACCAGATTATTCCCATTCAGATGATTTCACGGTAACTGCAATTCTTTCTGCGACGGTTAAAGAAATAGGATTTGCCCTGTTTGTCCAGACCATACAAGCGGAGTTGCCTGATAACGAAAAGTTGACGGTATTTGATGTAATAACCTTGTGTAAAATCAGAGACGGAGAACGAAAAATTGCCGATAGGACTATCGTAAAAAAACTGGAGGACAAGAATTGTATTGAAAAACACGGAAAAACAAATGCCCAATACTATACTCTACATAGACGGTATTATGAAATGGTGGGAAAGACAGCAGAGTATTCTTTGTTGGTGGACTGGGATGCCAAACAGCTTTTAGCAGTTATTTCGCCTTATCTTCAGAAATACGGCAAAGCAAAAAAATCAGATTTACTAAAAATAGTGGGAGACCATATCACCGACAAGCAACTTCGCAGTTTCCTTAACCAACTAAGGGCAATTGACTATATCAAAACAGAAGGAGTGCGTGGCCATTTGGTTTATATGCTAGGTGATAGTTATTTCAAAAACAACGACCTTATGAATAGGGCCTTGAATATCGGGTTGGAGACATTGAAAAACAATGGAGAAATCTAATACAAATTGAAAGGGCGAATAAAAGGGCGAATAGAACAGGGAAAACACCACAAAAACAATTCATAATACACTGGTTTTCAACGATTAAGAAAGGGCGAATAAAAGGGCGAATAGAATAGGTAAAACAACCCAAAAACAATTCATAACACATTGATTTTCAATAATCAAGAAAGGGCAAATAAACAATGGAACTCCTTCGTATCACCCATACCGACTTCACACTCACCATCGAGTGTTCCCATTTCTGGCAGGAATGGCAGAAAGGCGTGCGCAACATAGGTGACCAACGTTTGACTTCTACCTATTCGTGGTCGGCAGGAGTGCAAAGCGTGGAGCGAGCACACGAAGAAGAAGGGAGATCAGAGATCATCAACCCAGGCAATCCCAATGAGAAGGCTTTCTTTTTTGAACAAACCGATTACAGCATTTGGGTCGAGTTTGTTGAAGGTGTGTCGGATGCTCAGTTCGACAGTCAGCGCACGGACGTGAACGAGCATTTCTCGTGGAAAAAGAAGCAACGTGTCCTTATGGGATTTCTCAACTACGGAAACGACATCGGCCGTGCCGACCTGCCGTTGCGCTACACCATAAAAGGCGAACAGAAGCGTTTCGTCTTTTCTTACGATGTGATTTCCGCCAAACTGGACTATCACAATGACTGGAAGCGGATACTGAAAGACATAGAGGTAGAATACCGCATGCTCTCCTTGGATTACCTGAAGCGCACCTATCATGGCATCAAGGAAGGAGAAGGCGAATCATACGACCTTATTTGGTGGAATATATTCCATGGTTTGCAAGAGCAATTCTCCCGCTCTATCCGAAACATTATTGAGCGGCCACGCCATAGGCTCAAGACCGTCTCTTCCTACAAACGTGCCGACCAAATACGTCGTTTCACTGCCATACAAGAGCAGCAGTTTGCAGAACACAAGGAAGAGGAATCACGGCTTTACCTTGTTGAAGAGCAACAGCATACGCATAATACGGTGGAGAATCGTTTTCTCAAACATGCCCTTACGGTGATACAACAACGTTATTCGGAGTTGAGCAAGCGAATTCTCAATGAGTTGAAACTGCCGCTTTCCGAAACAGAGAAAGATAGAATCAGATGCTCGGATGCCGAATTGAAACATTTGATTCGCAACCCGTTTTTCCGCACAGTAGGTACCTTTGAGGGCTTCAAGCAAGAATCGCTCGTGATGCAACGCGACACCAATTATTCAGCCGTGTACCGCACCTACTTCATTTTGCGTAAGTCATTCAGTTTGAACGATGGAATGTTTCGCATGGAAACCAAAGACATCGCCACACTTTATGAGATTTGGTGCTTTATTGAGGTCAGCCACATCGTTCAAGAGCAATTGGGAATAAATGATGACGACGTTGATCATCGTAACCGTATGGAAATGAACGGTTTGTTTACTTGGGGTCTTGGAAGAGGCGAACACTCACGCATTTTATTTAAAAAGGATGGCGTAGAACTAGCGGAACTGATTTATAATCCCAAACATACTGATAAAGAAGACGACAATATAAGCATTAAAAACCTGGAAGTCCGCACAGTTCCGCAGAAGCCTGATATCGTTTTGCAGTTAACTAAAGACGATGTGGAAAAGGGCATGAAAATGACTTATCTGTTCGATGCCAAATATCGGATTGACAAGAAAGACGACCATAATGTGGATACTCCCCCCGAAGATGCCATCAACCAAATGCATCGATTCCGTGATGCCATTTATTATAAAGACTACACAACAGACCAACTGAAAAAAGAAGTCATAGGTGGATACATTCTATTTCCCGGCGATGGAGAACCAGCCGATGTACAAGTATCTAAGTTTTATAAAAGTATTGGAGAGGTCAATATTGGGGCTTTCCCGCTAAAACCCAAAGACGAGGAAAACAAAAAACTATTAGAGCAATTCATTAAAAAGCTAATTGACACAAAAGCCGCTGAAACCATCTCGAAAGTAATCCCGCAAAAAGGAACCATAATAGATGTACCTGACCGGGTGTTAATTGGTTTGGTCAACCCAAGTCCGCGAAGAAACTATTACAAAAGCTTTGTAGATGGGGAAGCTGACCTTTATTACACCGGTCCTAACTTCCCCTCCACCATTGCCTTGCATGACTTGCATTTCTTTGTTCCCTATATCAAGGACTTGGGTATTCGCGATGTGTATGAAATCACCAATATCAGAACAATAAAAGGTAGCGAAGCCAAACAAAATGGGGAAGAAGGCGATGACTTGCGTCTTGCGTTCCATCTCAAATTCCATCATAAACTTTTTGAGGAATACAAAGCCATTGACACCACGGGTATGATTAATTACTCGTTTTTTGATACCAACTTTGAACAACTTGAAAAATTACTATTATGTCCTGCCCCCAAGTCATCCTAGCCATCATCTTTCCGCCGCTGGCGGTGATCGACCGCGGCTATGGGATTATAAAGTTAGTTGATTTTGCTATAAAGTAGAATAAAACTCGTATTTTTGCACAAACAACGCCGAAGTTCCGTTATGTCTCATAAAGGTTTCGGAACCCAAAACATGTTGGGCATAAAGCATTAGAACTATGGACAAGCACTATCAAATACCAAAGCTTCCTTTGTCGTATGATTTGGAAACGAAAGAAATCCTAAAGCAAGTGAACCGAGCCAACCGCAAACTTGCCGAATTAAAGGGCGTTGTCCAAACCATACCAAACGAACAAATCCTGATTAGCACTTTGACTTTGCAAGAGGCGAAAGATAGTTCGGCCGTTGAAAACATCGTAACCACACAAGACGATCTCTATAAGGCAGATTTGAATTTGACAGAGGCGGCTATCAATGCTTCAACCAAGGAGGTGTTGAATTATCGCCAAGCCATGCAGAGAGGCTTTGAATTGGCTCGCCAAACCAAACTGCTTACGCTGAACGACATCAAGAAGATTCAACAAGAATTGGAATCAAACAATGCGGGATTCCGTTCGGGTCCTGGAACGACATTGCAAAACCAAAACAAGGAAATTGTTTACACTCCGCCTCAAAGTAAAATCGAAATTGAGGAAGCAATGCGCAACTTAGAACTCTATATCAATGACCCGCTGATGCATGATGTCGATCCTCTCATAAAGATGGCCATCATTCATCACCAGTTTGAAAGCATTCATCCTTTTTATGACGGTAACGGACGAACAGGACGTATTATCAACATTTTGTATTTGGTTATCAACGGTTTATTGGACTTGCCTATTTTATATCTCAGCCGATTTATCACCCATAATAAAGGTGATTACTACAGACTGATACAGGCAATAAGAGACAAAGATTCCGACAATTCCCACGAATGGGAGCGATGGATTATGTTCATACTCAAAGGAGTGGAAGAAACCGCAGAAGAAACCATTCGCCTCGTCAAAGGCATTTCACAATTGATGGCAGACTACAAATCTACGCTCAGACCAATATTTGGACGACAATATAAACATGATCTTTTAAACAATCTATTTTACCACCCATATACAAAGATAGAATTTATTCAAAAAGACATGATGGTTCAGCGAAAGACCGCTGCCAAATATTTGGATATCATTGTGGAAAATGGTCTTTTGGACAAGGTTAAAATAGGACATACTAACTATTATATCAATGTCCAATTGATGGATTTATTCATGAATCATCAACTTGATACCTCAGAAAAAATAGATGTTATTGAGTCTATACATAAAATCGAATAACCAGCATTTACGTACCCGAAAAGACGATTTTGGGTACATAAGAAGCAACAAATGTACCCGAAAAGACGATTTTGGGTACATAAGAAGCAACAAATGTACCCGAAAAGACGATTTTGGGTACATAAAAAGCAACTTGTGTACCCGAAAATGCAGTTTTGGGTACACAAGAAGCAACAAATGTACCCGAAAAGACGATTTTGAGTACATAGCAATCTAACATCACCATGTCCCGCCTCCAAACCACCCCATCCATCATTTTCCATCCACTGGCGGGAGCAACCATGACAAAAAAACTCCTCAATTATGGGTAGATTGCACGATTTTTGTTGTTTTAATCACGATAAACACGACTGAACATGAAAAACAAAGTAATTCTATTGGCTATGACATGCTTGGCAATGATCACGACCGCCTGGGGACAGGTGGAAAGCAATTCGGATAGAGATTTGGAACCCGAACAATACATCTTCGCCATCCAAAAGGTTTGGGCCGACAACCCCATTCAGGTGGAAAAGATCGACCCAAACGCCCGTATCAGGAGTTTCGCAAAGGCTTTCTGTAGTAGATATCAGGACTACAGACCCAACGAAGCGATGATGGACTATCTCAAAAAACCCGGAGACTACTCTTGGGAAGAAAAGCACTATTATTCGGAAGACCTCCCTCGTAATGGCTATATCAAATGCGATATGGGTGGACAGTTCGACTACCTAACAGAGATGTGTTATTGGCGTCGTCCCAATGGGCACCAGCTGGTGGGCGTCCTGATGCAGATAGGTCGCGAAGGTGAAGCATGCGATGCGGTGATTCTGTTTTACGACTTCAACCAAAAAACACAAGTGATGTCACCCGACACCACAACCTATCAAACCGTCATGAAAATTGTGGGTAAACATCCAGGCTCACTTTTCTTCGAATTACCCAAAGAAGGAAAAGACATCGATGTAACGGCAGTGCTTTGGACAATGGAAGACGATTTCGTCTATGACGATTTCTTGCTCAAATGGAATGGCGACTCGTTTGACGAAGCAAAGATTGAAATAGAGGTTGAATAACCACAAGAAAAGGGCCCCGGGAAATCTCAATTGATTAACATTGCACATCGGTCTATGCAACCGATGACAGAATATCATTTGCCAAAGACCGTTTTGAAGAACTCCACCGTGCCGGCAACGACTTGCTTGCGGCGGCGGGTGATGGTGTGGTTTTCGCCTTCCACCACTTTCAGGGA
The DNA here is from genome assembly GCA_017632935.1 of Bacteroidales bacterium. Classification (GTDB taxonomy): domain Bacteria; phylum Bacteroidota; class Bacteroidia; order Bacteroidales; family F082; genus Limimorpha. The sequence goes on from JAGBQJ010000001.1 coordinate 22,619, forward strand.
GGCATGAGGGCCGTAGGCATCCAGGTATCGCTCGCTGCACCACATCGGCACGATGCCGTCGCGGTCGCCATGAAGGAGGAGCACGGGGCCTTGATAGGCCGCTGCAGTGCCGTAGATGTCGAGCTGCTGCGTGGTGACGAGGTACTCGCGCCCCAGCTTATACAATCCCCAACAGCGGATGTATTCCGGCGGGTTCTTGGGGTCGAAGGTCGCATTGAAGAACTTGCCACCCTGACATGCCTCCTTGATGACCGAGCCTGGGGCAATCAACACTACGCCTGACGGCACCATACTTTCGCCGGCCAGACGTCCAGCCGCCATCGAAGCGACGACACCGCCTTGCGAGTGACCCAACAAACCTACACCTTTCACATAGGGCAAGCTCTGCACATAGTCCCAAACGGCTCGCGCTTCGGCCAGCTCCTTTTCGATGGTCATGTACTGCTTGCGGCCTTCGCTCTTGCCATGTCCACCGAAGTCGAAGCGGATGGAGGCGATGCCGGCTTCGGCAAGACCTTTCGCGAGCTGCGGCATAGGGATATAGTCCTTGCTAGAGAAGATGCCGTGCATCAGGATCACCATCGGACACTGGTCAGTTGTTGGATCAAACCCATCGGGCAAGGTAACTTTGTAGGCAATCTCGCCTTGAGGGCCTCGGATGGAGGCTTTTTGCGCTTGGCAACCCGATAGAAACACCAGGCCAAGCGCTGTCAGAAGTAGATAAGTAAAGAATTGTCTCATAAACAGATAACGTCGTTTACCATGCTTTATTGCATTATTTGAGAGCGTCAAGAATGGAATAATTGTACATTTGCAGCATAAAGAGCAATCTTATGAAACCCAAACTCGTCATCTTCGACCTCGACGGCACGCTGCTCGATACCATCGACGACCTTAAAGAGGCCGTCAACCACGCCATGGGGTTGAGAGGCTTCCCGACCTTTACGCGCAACGAAGTCATGGCCATGGTTGGGCATGGCGCCCGCAACCTAATGCGAAAGGCATTGCCTGATGGGCATAAAGATGACGACATGGTGGATGCAGCCTACAATGACTTCAGGGACTATTACATTACCCATATAGACATACACACAAAGCCTTTTGTCGGAATACAAAACCTCTTGGCCAAGCTACACCAAGAAGGCGTAATGCTGGCCGTGGCATCCAACAAGTTCCAAGAAGGCACCGAACACCTCATCAAGGAGTTCTTCCCAGAGATCCCCTTTGTGGCGGTCCTGGGCGGTCGCCCCGGCTTCCCCCTTAAGCCCGACCCCGAGATTGTCGGCGAGGTGCTGCGTAAAGCTGGCGTCGACAAGGAAGAAGCTGTCATGGTCGGCGACTCGCCCACCGACATGAGGACCGCCGCCAACGGCGGTATCAGGGGTATCGCCGTCGGATGGGGATATCGTGACATGAGAGACATTGAAGGCATAACTATTGTCGAAACAGTTGACGAACTACAAAAACTGCTCTTGCCATGACCGACAAAATGACTCCTGCCCAGCGGCATTACTGCATGTCGCGCATCCACGGCAAGGCCACCAAGCCCGAGCTGAAGGTACGGCAATGGCTGTGGCAGCATGGCTACCGCTATCGCCTCAACGTGAAGAGCGTGCCAGGCAAGCCGGATATTGTCATGCGGAGGTATCGAACGGCGATTTTTGTGAATGGGTGTTTCTGGCATGGACATTTTGTTGAGTTTAGAGTTGAGAGTTTAGAGTTTAGAGAAGAAAGTTCCCAATGTTGTAAAATTCCGCAGACAAATAGGGAGTTTTGGGTGAACAAAATCAAAAGAAACCAGGAACGCGACCAGCAGAACTACCAAGTGCTGCACGACAACGGCTGGCAGGTCATCGTCATTTGGGAGTGCCAACTGACGCCCAAACGCATCGAGGAGACCATGCTCCGCGTGGAACTGTTGCTCAACGAATATTTCTTGGCCTTGCACCAGCCGAAGGTGGTACCCTACGATGTTCAGGAGACTCCTATTTCTATTGCAGCGGAAAAAGAGAATTACGAAAAGAGGTGAGAATTAAAATATCTATCTATCTTTGCAGCCTAAACCAATCAAAACGCATTAAAAATGAAGAAGTTTATTACTGCAATAGCGATGCTTTTGTTTGCCGGAATGGCTGCAATGGCTCAAGAAACCACCTACGCCAAGAGCGACTTCGTCCCTGGCGATGAAATCATCTTCGACGACAACTTTGAAGGGGAGAAAATAGGCGAGTTCCCGCTGAGATGGGATTTGCTAGACGGCTATGCGGAGATGGCACAGCAGCAGGGACGCAACGTGATTGCCTTCACCGACAACGGACTAGGACAGGTGATGCCGCTGATGAAAAAGAAGTGGGATTGGCTGCCAGAGGTTTTCACGGTGGAGTTCGACCTCTACGTGGCTCCGATGAATACGGAAGACGAGGAGGAGACAACGCTCGATATGAGCATTTATTTCGGCGACCGCGGTGACGACAGCTACTACAATGCATCAAGTTACGTAAAATTCTGGTATAGGGAAGACGGTTCGTGCAACCTGACGTGGAGCCTGCTGAAACCGGACGGGGACAACCAGTCGAGTGGAGAAAAGATGCTGGGCTTGAACTCGGGCAACAGCGACTATCTGGAAAAGGACAATCCGGTGGTTGCTGGAGAGTGGAACCACTTCGCTTTCTCGTTCAACCAGCGGGCTTTCAAAGGTTATGTGAACGGCGTACGCATGATCAACGTGCCGGCTATGAAGGCTCCTGGCTACCTCTTCTTCTCCAGCAGCGCGTTCTATCGCTACACAGGGTTGAGCAATGTGCGTATTGCCCAAGGTGCCGTGCCGCTTTACGACCGACTCACCACCGACGGCAAGATTGTGACCTACGCCATCACCTTCGAGACCGGAAAGGCCGACTTGAAGCCTGAATCCGTCATCGAAATCAACCGTGTGGCCAAATTGATGCAAGAGCATCCCGAGCTTGAATTTGAGGTGCAAGGCCATTGCGACAACACCGGTACCGATGCAGTGAACGACCCACTGAGCCAACAGAGAGCAGAGGCTATCGTGAATGCCCTTGTGAAACAAGGTATCGCGCAATCACGCCTCACACCTGTGGGCAAGGGCTCACATTCCCCCATTGTTCCTAATGATACAGCAGAAGGTCGCGCCAAGAACCGTCGTGTGGAGTTCGTGAAGAAATAAGCTTCAAATCAGCATTCTCGTCTTTTTCCTATACTCAGCATAGCCTGGCTTGTTTTGGAGCTGGCGCCTTTCCATCATGGGTATGCTGATGAATAGGAAGAGTGCTGTCATGGCGATAGGGGCGATGATCAACCAATCAAAACCATAGATTGAAGCATACATCGTCCAAACGCCCCACCACATCGAGATTTCGCCGAGATAGTTGGGGTGACGACCGTGTTTCCAAAAACCCACATTACAATACTGACCGGGGTGTTCTTCTCGGAAACGGTGGATCTGGGTATCGGCAACAAGCTGCAAACTGGCTGCTGAAATGCATATTGCAAAGCCGAGCCAAGTTAAAAGATTGGCCGCTTCCATCGACTCAAACAAACCGAATCCAGGAAGCATGGCTGCGAACACCAGTACGGTCGGCATCATGTTCAGTCCAAAGAAATTGATGACATGGAAAATGAAAGGCGATTGCGTCTCGCGATAACGGGTATAGCGCCAATCCTCATGGGCAAGGCCTTTGAAAGTATAGGCCCAGTTGCCCGTCAAACGGATGCCCCAATACCAAACAGCGATGAGTAACAAAACGACAGGCAAGGTGAAGGTCGACTTGTAAAATGCCCAAACGGTGAACATGACAGGAGGCGCAACACTCCAATAGGGGTCGTAAACCGACACGTTTTTGTAGAAAATGCCAAATCCCCAAACGACGACCGTAGCCACCACATCGGCCAAAAACAAGGCCCACAATTCGTGTAGTCCAGTGTTTAGCATCCTAAAAACAAAATAGCCTAATAAAATGGCTATCAGATATATAATTCCGATGATGACAATACTAACTGTTTTGGTTTGATTCTTCATGTTCCAATTATTTCATAATAAACTCCAACGTTCCGCCCGCCATGATTTGTTGGTGGGTAATCTTGTAGTCCTTAATCGGCTTCCCATTCAACTTCACGCTCTTGATATGGATGCGCTCAGGTGTCTTGTTCTTGGCTGTGATGACGAAGTCATTTCCGTTCTCAAGGTGCAAAGTAGCCTTAGTAAATAAAGGCGTGCCGATGACATATTCCGCCGAACCTGCATGGAAGGGATAGAAACCAAGGCTTGAGAAGATGTACCAAGCCGACATCTGGCCGCAATCGTCGTTGCCGGCATAGCCGCAAGGCGTGGCACGGTAGAACTCGCTCCTCACCTGCTCCACCAGCTCCTGCGTGCGCTCAGGCTTGCCCGCAAAATTGTAGAGATAGACGGTATGATGACTCGGCTCGTTGCCATGAGCATATTGCCCGATGAAGCCACTAGCGTTGCCGTTCACCTCGCCCGAAGTGGCGGTAAGGATGAAGTTCTCGTCGAGTTTCTTCAAGAAGCCTTTCTTGCCGCCGAAGAGGTCGATAAGACCTTGCGGGTCTTGCGGCACAAACCACATATATTGCCAGGCGTTGCCTTCCACGAAGCAAGGTTGCTCGTATGACAAAGGATCGAAGCCTTCCATCCAATTGCCTTTTTCGTCTTTCGGACGGAAGAAGCCCGTTTCAGGATCGAAGAGGTTCTTGTAGAACATGCTGCGACGATAGAAACGCTCGTAGTCTTCGGTCTTACCGAGTTTTTTTGCCACCAAGGCCACGCAGGCGTCGTCGAAAGCCTGCTCCATAGTGATGCTGACGCTTTCGTTTTGCAAGGTCTGCGGTAGGTAGCCGTACTGTTCCCAGATCTCAAAAGGCGAGTTGAGGTGGCTCCGCGTGCTACTTTCGATCATGGCCTTGTAAGCCTCCTCCACATCAATTCCCGGAATCTCAGCGAGGATGGCATCGGCGAGCACAGGGATGGCATGGTTGCCGATCATGCAGTAGTTATCTTGGCCCCAAAGGTCCCAGATGGGCAGGTAGCCATAGGTTTGATGGTGCAGCACCATATCGCGAATGAACTGCGCCGCGATGTCGGGCGCGATGAGCGTATACAACGGATGGGCGGCGCGGAAGGTGTCCCACAAACTGAAGGTGCTGTGGTAGACCTGTCCCTCGGGCATCTGCTTGATTTCGAAGTTGGTGGTCATGTAGCGACCATCCACGTCGCTCATGGTGTTGGGCTGCATCAAAACGTGGTAGAGGCTCGTATAGAAGATAGTTTTCTGCTCGTCGGTACCTTCGATATCAATACGACTCAGCTCACGCTGCCAAACATCGTGAGCGGCCTTCACATAGTCGTCGAAACGCCAGCTCTTGGCTTCGGCCTGCATGTTCTTTCTGGCACCTTCATTATCCACAGGCGAGATGGCCACTTTGACCATTAATTCATTGCCGTCTTTAGGATCAAAGTTCAAGGCGGCGCGGAGGGTGCGACCGTTCACCACATCACTATTGCCGACATTAAGTCCACCATTCATCAAAATTTGACTGACAATCGGCTTAGAGAACTCAGCGCGGAAATACACTTTACGCAGTTTAGCCCACCCACAGACGACGCGATAGCCTTCGATGGTGTGGTCATCAACGAGACGGATTTGGGCCTGGATGATATCGTAATAACGACGGCCTGAGTAATACGCATCACCGCGATATGTCATCCTGTCGAGATCGAGGATAACGGTCTGGGGCTGCCCTTTCGGGAACGTATAGCGATGGATGCCTGTGCGCGTGGTGGCCGATAGCTCCACATTCACGCCACTCTCCTGCAGCAACACCTGATAATACCCAGGACGTGCCGATTCCTTATCGTGGCTATAGTGTTGGCCAAAGTCCGCGGCCATTAACTGCTCAGGTGTCACAGCAGAGCAAAGGGGCATCAGGCTCACATCGATGAGGTCAGTGCAGCCCGTGCCGCTAAGGTGGGTATGGGTGAATCCATAAATGACATCTTTGTTATAGTCGTAACCCGAGCAAGGGTCCCAAGTGACCATCTGTTCCGTCTCGGGACTCAGCTGCACCATGCCTTGTGGCATCGTGGCGCCCGGGAAGGTGCTGCCGCTGAGGGCGCCTGTCTCATCGGTCTGTGTGCCGATGAATGGGTTCACATATTGCGTGTAGTCGTTGGCGCTTTGGGCGCAGAGGAAGATGGGCAACAACAGAAGTGCTGCCAAAAAGGTCTTGTTCTTGGTCATAATTGTTATTCCTTCACTAACTTGATAGTGCGTGTCCCTGACTCACAGGAGATGCGGGCCATATAGACACCTTTTGCACAGCTACTGAGGTCCACCTCGGCACGACCTTCATGCAGGATAGCATTGGCGACCTTCCTGCCAAACAAATCCAAGACGGTGACTTCGCCATCGGCAACGTTAGCCTCAATCGTAACGCTTCCCGAAGTGGGATTGGGGCTAACCATGGCAGAAAGGGTTGCCTTTTCACCGACACCAACACCCGGTTCGTTGCCTACCCACACATCGTCGACATACACACCGTCGGCGTTGTTCGACTTGGCCTTGAATGCGATGAGATAAGCGTCTGAAACTTCTGGCAAGTCAAAGGTAACCTTCTCCCAGTCTTCGCAGGCGGATGTGAATTCGCCAAGGAGATGCCAATAATCGTTGATTGAAAGCGCATACCACACCGACAACTCATCCACAAACTGTCCCAGCGAACGCTGCCTATGCTTGAAAGTGAGCACCGGCTTATTGACGGCGGTGATGTCAAGCGGAGCCGACACCAGCATGGCCTCCTCGCCTAACCAAATGAAGAATGCCGTATTGTTGGGAATGAGATATCCGGGGTCAACCACCCAACCATCCTCACCCGAGAGGATTTCACTATTCCAGCAAACGAATTCCTCCGAAGCCTCAAAGTCGTCGAAATAGGGTTCATCGTCGGTGACGACAAACACTTCGCACATTGTCTTAAACGTCGTGGGCTGCGACCATTCCGACTCCAATCCTCCGCCGCAGTTGGCTTTCACACGGAAGCTATAATCCGTGTTAGGTTCCAACCGATCTATCAAATAAGGTTGCGTGGTCACAGTGGTCTGTTGGCCGTTTATGTCAATTGTCCAACTCTCCTCATTGCCTGCCGTCGACCATCCAAGGAGGGCAGAATTCGTGGTGATGTCGGCGACAGTCAAACCAGCAGGACGAGCACAACCTCCAGCCGAGGCAATCTCAATATCATCAATAAAGATGTAGTAACCTCCATTGCTGTGACCCAAGAATGAGACTTGGAAGGTAGCACTCAAATCATCCAACGTAAACGAGGCGTCATAAGTATTCGACCAGTCACTGATACTATAATTGGCAAGCTGATGCCAGCTGTCGGAGGGCGAGGTGCGATAACTCACCGTGAGCTCGTCGTAGGGAGGATACAGGGCCATCATCGCGTAAGCAAAGCTGAAAGTAGCGCTGTTGCTGCCCGTCAGATCGAAAGTGGGCGACACCAATCGGGCCTCGTTGCCAGAGGAAGCATTTTGGAAGGCCACCACATTGGAGCCCGTACCCTGCATCACTGCCCAAGTGGCCGAACTCGTCGTCTCCACCGTCCAGCATTCCATCTCCCCCGATTGAAAGTCTTCAATGTAGGACTGTCCTGGTGCGATGGGAATCGTACATTGTGCAACCGCAGTAGTAGCACTAAAAAAGAGAGCCATTACAGTGGCAAATAGTGCTTTTGTGAAATAGTGTTTGTTTTTCATAGTGCTTGTATTTTGTTGATTGTTTTTCTGTTGCAAATATAATCATAATCGCCCATAATAATACTGCCCCTTCCCTACCGTTGCCTTGCCATATTGGATGGCATTGACGGGACAATGGTGATAACACGACATGCACATCGTGCAGTTGCCGTTCCATTTCGGGCGGCCGTCCTCAAGGGTAACGTTCTCCAGAGGACATGCTTCCACACACTTGCCGCAATGGATGCAGGCATCAGTAGTATAATACTTCTTGTCATTGGTAGCCATCTTGCTGAAGCCTGGGTTGATCAAACGGCTCTTGAACCAAGCCGCACCGCCTTTTGTCATTTTGGAAAAACTTTCCTTGTTTTGTATCCTTGGAATATATTCGGCCAAGACAGTATCAGTGGCTGCAATTTTGCGTTGGGCATTCTCGTCGGTATCGAGTTTGAAGCCAGGCATGCCGATAAAGGTCTCAGGCATCTGAAGGCTGAGGCAGGCATCGAGCTTCCAGCCTTTTTGTTCCAACGCCTTACGGAAGATGTCCTCGGCGAGGCCACATTCGTCACCGCAGGTGCAGGCAAAATATACGTAAGACAAGGTCCCTGAGCCTGCGGTCCCTGAGGCCCCTCGAAGGGTCGAAGGGCCGACTTTAACAGATAACTTCTTAACAAAACTCATCACCAGTTTCGGAGGACCCCAGGCATAGATGGGAAACACGAAGCCCAGACTTTCGCCTTCGGCCAATTCGTATTCATAGCGGCCTTCACGTGCGGCTTCAGGAATGAAGACCATTTTGTCGTTGAGACCCGCGGCTATGGTCTCTGCCACATGTTTGCTGTTGCCGCAACCAGAGAAGTAGAATAACATAAGTTCTTGTGTTTGATGCTGCAAAGATAAATAGAATATCGTACTTTTGCAAACCGAAAAACAGATGCCTCATGCGCAAGGAATCCCTCAACCGCTCCATCTTAAAGCTCGCCATCCCCAACATCATCAGCAACATCACCGTGCCGCTACTGGGCTTCGTCGACATGATGCTGATGGGGCATCAGGATAGCATCGCCTACATCGGGGCCATCGGCTTGGGTGGCACCATCTTCAGCGTGATGTACTCCATCTTCAGCTTCATGCGGGCAGGGACTACGGGCTTCACGGCACAAGCCTATGGCGCCAACGACCGCGCCGAGATGGCCTATTCACTCTATCGTTCCCTATGCATCGCGCTAATCGCCACAGTTTTAGTGCTTTCGCTACAAGGTCCGGTGGAATGGCTCAGCATGAAACTGCTGCACGGCAGCGAGGAGGTGTTGGCCTATACCGCCACCTATTTCAGAGTACGCATCTGGGCGGCTCCGGCGGTGCTCTGCCTCTATGCGTTCAACGGCTGGTACATCGGCATGCAAAACACCACCATCCCCATGATCATCGCCATCCTGACCAATGTGGTGAACATCATTTTGAGCATCATCTTCGTCAACGCCATGGGCATGGGCGTCACGGGTGTGGCCTTGGGCACCGTCATTGCGCAATACTGCGGTTTGTTGACTGCTGTCATCTTCCTCTTCGCCAAGTTCCGTCACCACCTCATCCCCATACGAAGCATACTTTTATTCGAGAAAGACAAGCTGAAGCGTTTCTTCAAGGTTAATGCCGACTTCATGATCCGCAGCATCCTTTTGGTGCTGAGCATCGCTTTCTTCAACAACCAGTCGGCGAAACTCGGCGACGACATGCTGGCGGTCAACATGATCCTGATGCAGTTCTTCTACATCTTCTCCTATTTCACCGACGGCTTCGCCTATGCAGGCGAGGCGCTGGTGGGGCGTTTTACTGGGGCTCACGATGCCAAACAACTCCGCCAGACCATCAAGCTGCTGTTCCTTTGGGGCTTCCTCATTGCTTTACCCTTCACAGTGCTCTATGCCCTTTTTCCCGACTGGTTCATCGGCCTCGTCTCCGACCAGCCCGACATCATCCCCATGGCAAAGCCCTATCATATCTACCTCGCCGCCATCCCGCTTATCACCTTCGCGGCTTTCCTGTGGGACGGTGTCTACATCGGTGCCACGGCAGCCCGTGCCATCCGCAATACCATGCTTATCTCGGCCATCGGCGTGTTCCTGCCCGCCACCTTTTTATTAATGCCCCATTTCGGCAACCATGGCCTTTGGGTGGCCTTCCTGCTTTTCATGGTGGCGCGAGGGTTGAGCATGACCTTGATGGCGAAAAAGGCGGTGTATGGGACGAATTAATTTCTACCTTTGCAAAAAATAACATCCTATGGAAGATATTCTCGAGTTTTTGGACGCAGTGCTCCACAACAACAACCGCCCCTGGTTTCAGGAGCATAAAAAGCAATACCAGCAAGCGCAAGCCCACTTCAACGCCATCGCCGAGCAAATTATTGCCGGTGTGCAGAAGTTTGACGGCAACTGCAAAGGCTTGACCCTGAAAGACTGCACATACCGTTTCTACCGCGACACACGCTTCTCGCCCGACAAGCGGCCTTACAAAACCCACTTCGGAGTGTTCGTCTGCCCCGAAGGCAAGAAGTCGATGCTGAGCGGCTACTACTTCCATCTTGAAGCCAAGGAATCGGAATACCTCGGCCACAATATGCTCTGCACGGGGATGTACATGCCCGACACGACCATGCTGAAGACCATCCGCGACGAGATCCTCTTCAATGGCGAGCCTTTGGTGGAAGCCATCGCCAAAGCCAAAGGTTTTGACTTGGACACCAGCCACGCCATGAAACGCGTGCCCAACGGCTATCCCAAGGACCACCCACAAGCCGAGCTCTTCAAGCAACGCGACTGGCTCGTGGTGCAAGACCTCCCCGACAAACGTCTCTCTGACCCACATCTGGTGGATTGGGTGGTATCAGAATTCAAAAAGACCAAAGATTTCTGCCAGTGGCTGAATCGGACTGTCCGCGGCGAATAAAACAGTAGAGACGCGCCATGGCACGTCTCTACAAATAAAAAACATATTTCTGTGATTTTTACGCCAATTCAAACTGCTCCAAGAACTTCAAGTCGTTCTCGAAGAACAGCCTCAAGTCGTTGATGCCGTATTTCAGCATGGCGATACGTTCCACGCCCATGCCGAAGGCGAAGCCCGTATATTTCTCCGGGTCGATGCCGCTGGCGATGAGGATGTTGGGGTCGCACATGCCGCAGCCGAGGATTTCAACCCAACCTGTGTGCTTGCAGATGTTGCAGCCCTTGCCGCCACAGATGTTGCACGAGATGTCCATCTCCGCCGAGGTCTCGGTGAAGGGGAAATAGGACGGACGGAAACGCACCTTAGTGCCCTCGCCGAAGAACTCCTGCACGAAGTGATACAAGGTCTGCTTCAGGTCGGCAAACGACACGTTTTCGTCGATGTAAAGACCTTCAATCTGATGGAAGATGCAGTGGGCGCGGGCCGAGATGGCTTCGTTACGGAAAACACGTCCCGGCGCGATGATGCGAATGGGGGGCTGGTGAGTCTCCATCACGCGGACCTGCACACTTGAGGTGTGGGTACGCAGCAGCACATCCGAGGCCTTGTTGACATTAGGCTCTTTGCTGATGAAGAAGGTATCCTGCATGTCGCGGGCGGGATGGTCGAGCGGGAAGTTCAAGGCCGAGAACACATGGTAATCGTCTTCGATCTCAGGTCCTTCAGCGATGGTGAAGCCAAGGTGGGAGAAAATCTCGTTGATGTCGCGGCGCACGATGGACAGCGGGTGACGTGCACCCTTCATGTCGGCGGCGGGCATACTCATGTCGAAGCCGGCATCGTTGCTGTGCTGGCTTTCAAACTTCTGCAATTGTTCCTCTACCTTATCCTGCACAGTATTCTTCAGCTCATTGAGCTTCATACCCATCTCCTTGCGGAGCTCGGGAGCCACGTTCTTGAAATCGGCAAACAAGGCGGGGATAATGCCTTTTTTGCTCAGATAGGTGATGCGGAAATTCTCTAAGGCCTCTTTGCTGTCGGCCTGGAAGTCACGCACCTGGGATAGTATCTCTTCGATTCTTTCTTTCATGGGAATTATTGATTATTGGCAGCAACTTTTTTTCTGGCAGCCTTTTTCAATCGTAACAGAAATGATGGTGACAGGCTCAACAGGCACGTCCATTTTACCAGTCTTCACGGCAGCAATCTTGTCGACCACCTCAAGGCCTTCGGTCACTTCGCCGAACACGGTGTATTCGCCATCGAGGAAGGGCGTACCACCCACGGTCTTGTAGGCCTGACGCTGGCGGGCAGACAACACCTTACCCATGCGGCTCTCCATTTTATCCAAGGCGGCATCATCGTACACCTTGCCTTGCACGATGTAGAACTGCGAGCCACTGGAGGCCTTCTTGGGATTCACTTGATCGCCTTGACGGGCAGCAGCGAGAGCACCCTTCTTGTGGAAGTGATTGTCCATAAACTCGGCAGGAACGGTGTAGCCTGGATCAAGACGGCCGTCGGCGTTCTGTCCACCCTGAATCATGAAGTCCTTGATGACACGATGGAATGGCGAGCCGTTGTACCAGCCTTGGTTTACCAACTTAATAAAGTTGTCGCGATGCTGCGGCGTGTCGTTATACAATTTGGCTTTAATGGTTCCCATGCTGGTCTTGATGACGACCACGGTTTCTTTGTCGGTTGAACATTTCGAAGCGTCTTTCTGTTGTGCCGAGCAGGTCAGGCCTGCGATAATCAAAGCGGCTAAAATCAGTTTTTTCATATTCCTTAGATTTAAAGATTCAAAATTCAAGATTTAAAATTCCTCATTCTACATTCTGCATTCTACATTCCGCATTCTGCATTCTGCATTCCTCATTCATTTACAATCGAATAGGTCACTTCCAATCTCATCTTCTCTTCAGCGTCGGCATCAGGGCCATTGATGACATAACGCGTCGCATTGTAAGAAGCACCATTGATACCCAGACTGAGTCCCAAATTGGCTTTCTTTCCGTCAATTATGCTCTGCAAGTACTCCGTGATGCGGAAACTCACCGACTGCCGGCTCGAGTTATAGGTGCCGTCGAAGAAACCGCTGCCTTCGAGATAGTCGGGCAAGAGATAAGTGGTGGTATCGGAACTATAGCCCACGAGCAGGAAGTTGCTGGGAGCTTTGTAGATTGAGTCAACCAGTGCAGTCGAGGCGGGCAGGATGAGTTTAGCCTCATTGACCACCAAATGGCAGCCTTCCAAGGTGTCGGCCCAATGGCTGAGGTTGGGGAACAACACCTTGGCCCTCACTCCACCCATGGTCTGCAAGTAAAGCGTCGATTGACCCATGGCCTCCTGGCCATCCAGCAACTGACTTACAAATTCGGGGTTACCCTGGGAATAATCGTGGTCGAAGTGGTTGAAATAGGTATCCGACGAGGTCACATAGAAATCATAGCGCATGGGCTTTTCGGGCGTGGCCGCGTTGTGATAATAGAGCTGCAACAGTGTGTAAGTATTATTGGTCAGATTGATGGAACTGACGGCGCCATCAAGACTCACTGGGGCGCAAGTCACATAGATACCTTTGAAGTGTTGCTTGAAGAGGTCGGGGCGCGAGAAAGCTGTGGTGTCAAGATTAATCAGCTGGTTACCAAGTTCCTGACTCAGCGGAATACGGATGATAGGCTGCGCCACGGTGTCGGTGCCGATGATCTGTACCTTGGTATTTGGACGCGGACTGAACTGATATCCATTGGCATAGTCGATATTGCCCGTCGCCACCGTCGAATGGCTGTAATAACTGGCTTCATATGAGAGGGAGTCGGTCAGCTCGTAGGCATGCACCGTTTGCATCACCGTGGTGTCGCCATAGTAGCCTACAAGACAAAGTTGCAGTACCAAGGAGTCGACCACGGGGTTGTTGCCAAAGCTCTGACCTGCCACCGAAGGACGAAACTGGGTATAAAATCCAGCTTCCGTGGTGCCGAAGACGGGGTCGCGCATGGCACCCAGCAAGGCGTTGGTCGGATTGCTAGTGGCCACGGAATCGAGGTAGGAATGGCAAAGGATTTCGGTGGTGTCAGTATGGTAGATGGCGATGTAGTTGTCGTCGGAAATGAGGTTGTTGCCGATGGTCTCAGGCGACTTCTTGCAGGAGGCAAAAGCCAACATTCCAATCATTAACGCCAAGCCAATCAAAGCAGTTGAATGATGTGTTTTCATCAGGTCGAAAATTTGTTGAGGTATTCGTGTGAGATAACTCAAAAACGCGGTCCTTATTGTTTTTGGAGCAAAACGTCGTAGAAATCGTTGCAAGCCTGGGCGTAGTGTACCTGCTCTGGATAGGTGAGCACGGGCTTCTTGACGGTTTGTAGATAGGCTGCAATCTCAGGATTCAGTTTGTCCGTGCAGACCACGATGCCGTCGGAATAGTCGATGGCGGCCTTGGTCAGATTCACGTAGTTGCCTTCCTTGAAATACTTGAGGTCTTTGGCCGTCATGCCCGGCAACTTCATCATCTTGTCGAAACCTGGCTTGAAGTCTTCCTTGAAGCCGTCGTCGTAGATGGAATAAACGATTTTCGTCTCGTTAAAGAGCGGGTTGTCGCGGACGTTCATGGCACGCTTGATGTAGACTGGCATCAGGGCCGAAATCCAGCCGTGACAATGGATGACGTCGGGCGACCAGTTAAGTTTCTTCACCGTCTCGATGACGCCACGTGTGAAGAACACGCAACGGTAGTCGTTATCGTCGGAAAAAACGCCCTTTTCGTCATACATCAAGTACTTTTTCTTCGTGAAGAAGTCGTCGTTGTCGATGAAATAGATCTGCATCCTCGCCTTTTGGATGGAGGCCACCTTAATGATGAGCGGGTGGTCCGTGTCGTTGATGATGAGGTTCATGCCCGAGAGGCGGATCACCTCGTGGAGCTGGTTGCGGCGCTCGTTGATGACACCGTAGCGCGGCATGAAGATGCGGATTTCCTTACCGCTTTCTTGAGTGGCCTGTGGCAGATAGCGACCGATGAGGCTCATCGGGGTCTCCGGCAGATAGGGTGCGATTTCCTGGTGGACAAATAGTACTCTGGTCTTGCTAGTCATGGGCGTTAGTTTGCTTAGAAACTACAAAATTACGCATTTTTTTTTGAATAACGCAAATAAAAATAAAAAACCCTACCTTTGCCAAGTCAAACCGAAGTTAATCCGCAGCCCGCTATGGAATACGAACACTTTGAAAATCAGGAACATGAATGGGAATCCAACCTCAAGGTCACCGAGGGAGTGGAGGGACCCATCCAAGTCAACCCGAACGCTTTGGAGCGCATGCGACGCAACCACCAGCAGCTGATGCCGCTGGAATGGTACGTCGACGGCATCCTCAAAGGCGACCGTGTGGCGCTCAGCAAGGCCATCACCCTGGTGGAGAGTGCCCTGCCCAAGCATCAGGACTTGGCGCAACAGATCATAGCGGCTTGTCTGCCTCATGCAGGCAAGGCTTTGCGACTGGGTATCACGGGTGTTCCTGGAGCTGGTAAGAGCACCTTTATCGAGGCTTTGGGCGTGCATCTCTGCAACAAAGGACAGAAGCTTGCGGTTTTAGCCATCGACCCGTCGAGCCAACGCTCCAAAGGCAGCATCTTGGGCGACAAGACCCGTATGGAGACGCTCTCCGTACATCCTAATGCTTACATCCGTCCCTCGGCCTCGGCGGGCACCTTAGGCGGTGTGGCACGCAAGACAAGAGAGACAATTATCCTTTGTGAGGCAGCTGGTTATGATACCATTTTCGTAGAGACAGTGGGCGTAGGCCAGTCTGAAACTGCAGTGCATTCCATGGTCGATTTCTTCCTGCTCATATTAATCAGCGGCGCTGGCGACGAGCTGCAAGGCATCAAGCGCGGCATCATGGAGATGGCCGATGGCATCGCGGTGAACAAGGCTGATGGCGACAATGTGATGCGCGCCAACCGCGCCGCCGCCGAATGCCGCAACGCGTTGCACCTCTTCCCCTTGCCCGAGTCGGGACAAGAGACCAAGGTGATGACCTGCTCCGCCCTGACGGGCTTCCAAATCGACGAGGTCTGGCAGATGGTCGCCGACCATGTACAAGCCATCCGCGACAACGGCTATCTCTATAAGAAACGTGCCCAACAAGACGTGCAGATGATGTACGACTCGATGGACAGCGCCTTGAAAAACGATTTTTACCAGAACCAACTGGTCGCCGACCTCCTACCTTTGGTCGAAGCCGATGTCCGTGGCCAACGCATGAGCGCATATATTGGCGCGCAGAAATTGCTGGATGCTTATTTTAATATGCTGAAGAGGGAGTAACTATTCCGACATTTTCCTGTATTCCTCTGCCTTTTCCTCATCCCCGCTGAGGGCATACAATTCGTATAGATTGCGGCAGGTCTCCTTACGGACGTTCTCTTGTGCCTCGGTGAGCGGCCCTTCGCCCAATTTGGACAACACGCGCTCATATTCCTCAATCAATTCGGGACCTTCCTCGCCGTTCGACTCCATCGTCTTGGCGTTGTTGAAGGCAATCATCCAGTCTCTTAGTGCCATATTTCTTGCTTTTGTTAGCGCAAAAGTAGGAAAAAACCATGGATTCAAAGGAAAAAACAGCTTTTATTCTTCTTTTGTCTTTTTATGATGGAATATTCACTATTTTTGCGCAAAATCTTTAAATATTGAATTTTTAAATCTTTAAATCAAATAATCATAATGGACCAAAGAATTGCCATGAACCCCAATCGTCTGGTGCAGTACCTCCAGAAGCCTGCAGCAGAATTCACTCGCGCCGACATCATCCGTTACTGCGAGGAAAACCAAATCGAATTCGTCAACTTCCACTATTGTGGCTGGGACGGCAAGCTGAAGACCTTGAACTTCGTGATCCACAGCCTCGAACACCTCGAGAACATCCTCACCGCCGGTGAGCGCGTCGACGGTTCGAGCCTCTTCCCCTTCATCGAAGCCGGTAAGAGCGACCTCTATGTGGTGCCGAAGTACAAGACCGCCTTCCGCAACCCCTTCACTGAGACGCCCACTTTGGACATCCTTTGTTCGTTCTACAACCGCGACGGCGAGCCCTTCGAGAGCTCACCTGAGCACATCCTCCACAAAGCCCACGAAGTGTTTAAGAAGACCACAGGCCTCCAGATGGAAACCATGGGCGAGCTGGAATACTACATCATCGCCGACGACGAGGAAATCTACGAAGTGGCCGACCAGAAAGGTTACCACGAGAGCGCCCCGTTCAACAAGTTCACCGAGTACCGCGTCGAGGCCATGCGCCTTATCGCCCAGGCCGGCGGCTTGATCAAATACGGTCACTCCGAAGTGGGTAACTTCACCTACGACGGCAAGATCTACGAGCAGAACGAAATCGAATTCCTGCCCACCAACATCGAAGACGCCGCCGACCAACTCGTGGTCGCCAAGTGGATCATGCGCCAGCTGGCCTACGAATACGGCGTCACCCTGACCTTCGCCCCGAAGATCACTGTGGGCAAGGCCGGAAGCGGTATGCACGTCCACTGCAAGTTCACCAAGGACGGCAAGAGCGTGATGGTGAAGAATGGCGAGCTGACCGACTACGCTAAGAAGGCCATCGCCGGCTACATGGTGGCTGGCACCTCGCTGCCTGCCTTCGGCAACCCCAACCCGCTGTCGTTCCTGCGTCTGGTGCCGCATCAGGAAGCCCCGACCTCACTGTGCTGGTCTTACAGCAACCGCAGCGCCTTGGTGCGCGTGCCGCTGGGCTGGATCAGCAATGGCAAGGATATGTCAGCCAACGCCAACCCGCTGGAGAAGAAGTCGAACAAGGACTTCAGCGAGAAGCAGACCTTCGAATGGCGTGCTTCCGACGGCTGCGCCGACATGTACCTGCTGATGGCTGCCCTCTGCGCCGCCGCCCGTCATGGCTTCGAGCTGCCCAACGCGCTTGAGATTGCTGAGAAGACCTATGTCGGCCTCGGCGTCAACATCCACGACGAGAAGAACAAGGAGCTGCAGGAGAGCCTCGAGCAACTGCCCGACAGCTGCGTAGCCGCCGCCAAGGAACTGGCCAAGGACCGCGAGATCTACACCGCCAAAGGCGTGTTCTCCGACAGCATCGTCGACTACATGATCAAATACCTCACCGACTTCAACGATGCCCACCTCCGCAAGGAACTGGGCAACGACACGAAGAAAATCCTGAAACTGGTGAAGGATAATATTCATGTTGGATAAAACCTATCATTGTAGAGACGTGGCACGCCGCGTCTCTACAAAATGAATAATGCCATGACAAAGGACAGAACCATAAACTGGAAAATTCTCCTTTGTTGTGGCATTTTCATTTGGTTTGTCATCAACCTGTTGCAGGGCATCTTTACCGAAATCCAAGAGGACGAGGCCTATTATGCCCTCTATGGCGAACACCTCGCCTGGGGCTATTTCGACCATCCGCCCATGGTTGGGTTGATGACTTTTCTCAGCAGCATTCTCTTTTCGGGTGCATTGGGGGTTAGGTTTTTCACGATTATTGCGTCTTGTTTGTCGCTGTTCGTGATATGGTTGATTGCCATAAGTCGGCCCATCGACCCTTCGACAGACTCAGGGACCTCAGGGATCAGGGACCTTAACCCAAAAAGCATATTGTTGTTCTTCATCATTGACTTTTCCATCGTGATGTTTAACATCTATGGTTTCGTCACGACTCCCGATGCAGGTCTTATCCTGTTCTCGGCCTTTTTCCTGTTGTTTTACCAGCGCTATCTGACTGACAAATCATGGAAGAATGCGCTACTGATGGGCATGATGATGGCGTTGATGGTCTACAGCAAATACCACGCTTTCCTATTGCTGGGCTTGATTGTGTTGTCAAATCTCAAGTTGTTAAAAGACGGTAAGTTCTGGGTGGCTTGTCTTTTGGCTTTGGCCTTGTTAACACCACATATTCTTTGGCAAATCAACAACGACTTTCCAAGCTTCAAGTACCACCTTGCAGGGCGCAATGAGGCGTTTCGCTGGAGCTATTTCCTAGAGTACCTGCCTAACCAACTGCTGATTTTCAACCCGCTTACGGTTGGAGCGGTGGTGTATGTGCTGTGCATAGATTCCCGCCAACGCACAAGCCAACGCGGGAATGACATGCACAGCAAGCTGGTCTTTGAACGGGGATTGAAGTTCATCCTCGTCGGATTCTTCTTTTTCTTCTGGATTATGGCTTTCCGCGGGCATGTGGAGCCGCATTGGACTATCATTTGCGTCATTCCCGTCGTGGTGTTGGTTTATCGTAAAGCATTGGATGACGAGAAATTAAAGAAATATACCAAATTTGTTATCCTGCCTTCCCTCCTGTTGGTTTTGGCCTTCAGAATCCTCTTGTTGACGCCTTTGGCCGACCGTTTCGGATACCATGGTAAGGAAAAACAATACAAAGCCATAGAACAAGTGGCGGGCGACCGCCCCGTGGTGTTTCGTGGTTCGTTCCAAGAGCCTGCACTCTATCATTATTTCACGGGCAAGGAAAGCTCGACGCTACAAAGCTACTACGACCGCATGACACAATACGACCTCTGGCAGTTCGACAAGGCCTGGATTGGGAAGCCTGTGTTTGTCTGCGGGTCGGTCAATGGGCGGTCGGAAACCTATCAAGTGGGCGACGTTGCGGTGGAAGGCTTCCTCTGCGATGACTTTTCCTCCGCCAACCGTTTGGTGACCACCTTCGAAATCACCAATGCGGGCAGCGAAAAAACACCAGTCTTCCATCACGGCGACACCCTCCGCATCGATTTCTCCATCTACAATCCTTGTCAGGCCGCCATTGATTTTCAACACAAGGACTTCGCCAAGAGCATCAAGGCACATTACTTGCCAGGCGATGCCTTCAGCTATTGTCGCTACGATAAAATCACGGAAATTGGGGCTAAGGCCACGTACCAAGGCCAACTTTATACTGTCGTTGGTGATGATGTCACCCCAGGCAAATACATCTTTAATCTCGGCATCGGCGATCGCATCTCTGCTTTCGTCACCGAAGAAAGCGGCATAAAAATCAGGATTGAGCCCTAAGCGCAGCGAGTTCAGCTTCTTGTTTGCGCATCTTTTCCCTCACGGCGTTGATGTCGTTCTGTTTCTTTTTCTTGGTCACCATCTGCTGTTCACAGCCAGCGATGGTCTCCAGCACCTGCCGTAGGTTCTTGTCTTTTTCCAACACAAAGGCATGCACGACGCCCTCCACCTCACGCAGACTGCGCATGATGTTGATTTGCCGCTCTGCCGTAAGGGTATTCTGTATCAGGAAGAGATAGTCCAAACGGGGCTTGAAGGGAAACAGCACCTTGTCCTTGCACACCAACGACACGAGATTGTAGACATTGTAGTTCTCGCCCGCCGTGTAATAGAAGAAGGAGAACGGCGCACCCTCGAAGACGAGGTCGTCGTAACGGGCCAGATCGAGGGAAAGCTTGTTGTTGATACCCCATGCCAGCTTGTAGTCAACCAAGGTAGAGTTGATGCCGACGACGGTGGTGTCGTCGAAGGAGGCAATCTGTATCTTGTTGCTTTTGGGTTTCATGCCGCAAAGATAGAATAAAATTTCAATTAAACCGCTCTTGCAGGCTTCAGAAAGCATGTCATTCCTACGTTGAAACGTGGGAGGGCTTGGAAATTGAAGATTCGACGTAGTCAATCTATGTTTTCTGAAGCCGTCTATTATTACTCAAGCCGCCTCTTATAGATTCCCGCCTTCACACGTGCCTTTGCTGGAATGACATAAGAGGCTAGCTTTAATTAATCTTCTTGAAACAAAAGTTTCCAGGTCTTCTCAGCCGCCAGCTGCTCGGCACCGCGGATGGAGCGGTCGATGGCATCGGCGTAAGGCTGTCCGTCGATGACAATCTGCACATGGAATTCTTTCTTGTGTCCGTCGCCTAGCTCTTCCAGCATCTTGAACGCGGTGTTTTTCTTGTGTTTCTGCGACCACTCGAGGAGTTTGCTCTTGAAGTTGACATCGGTGGTCTGCAGCTGCTCCAGGTCGATATGTATCTTGACGATGCGGTCGATGATGATGTGTTTGGCGAAGTCGAAGCCGCGGTCGAGGTAGATGGCACCCATGAGGGCTTCAAAGGCGTTGCCGCCCATTGAATGGGCATTGTTACCTACATCGGGGGTGTGGCGGATGTATTCGCCGAAGCCGAGCTTCTCCGACAGTTTGTTGAGGGAGGCGCGGCTGACGATGCGCGAGCGCATTTCGGTGAGGAAGCCTTCGGGTTGGGTGGGATAAGTGCGGAAAAGGTAGTCGGCCACGGCAGTGCTCAACACGGCATCACCCAGGTATTCCATACGTTCGTTGCTGACGTGATAGTTGCCCACGGTCTCGGCAGCCACCGACTTATGAGTAAAGGCCACGCGATATAAAGCGATGTTCTTCGGATAGAAACCGAAGATGTTGTGAATGTAGTCGTAAAGCGCCTTGTCGGCAGGGTCTTTTGGGGAAGCGTGGAAGAGTGCCATTATCACTCAAACTTTTTGAAAATCACGGTGGCGTTTTGTCCACCGAAGCCGAACGAGTTGGACAATCCGTAATGGATGTCGCGTTTGCGGGCTTTGTTGAAGACGATATCGAGTTTGGAATCGATTTGCGGGTCGTCGTCAAAATGGTTGATGGTTGGAGGGATAATGCCGTTCTTAAGGGCGAGGATGGTGGCAATGGCTTCCACTGCGCCGGCGCCACCGAGGAGGTGACCCACCATCGACTTGGTGGAATTGATGCTGATATTGTAGGCATCTTCGCCAAACACCTTCTTGATAGCCAGGGTTTCGGCGACATCGCCCATGGGCGTTGAGGTGCCGTGTGCGTTGATGTGGTCGATGGCATCGGGGGTCAGTCCGGCATCGCGGAGGGCGCGTTGCATGCTGAGGGCACCGCCAGCACCTTCCGGGTCGGGAGCGGTGATGTGATAGGCATCGGCCGACTCGCCGCCACCCACCACTTCAGCATAAATCTTGGCACCACGCGCGATGGCGTGTTCATATTCCTCGAGGACAAGGCTGCCTGCACCTTCGCCTAAGACGAAGCCGTCGCGGTTGAGGTCGAAGGGACGGGAAGCCGTCAGCGGGTCGTCGTTACGGGTCGAGAGGGCTTTCATGGCGTTGAAGCCACCGATACCGAGTTGGCCGATAGCCGCACCGGCGCCGCCGGCAACGACAGCCTGGCATCTGCCCGCACGGATGTAGTTGAAGGCTTCGATAATGGCATGCGTCGAGGAGGCACAAGCCGAAACGGTGGCAAAGTTAGGGCCACGGAAGCCATATTTGATGGAGATGACGCCACCCGGCATGTTGACGATCATCTTGGTGATGAGGAAGGGACCGAAACGCGGCGTGAGGTCGGTTTGCGAGTATTCCATCACCTCGCTGTAAAGGTGGTTGACGCCGCCGATGCCCGAGGTCATCATGACGCCCACCTCATCCAAGTCGCAGTTCTCTGCAGTGAGGCCCGAGTCGGCCACAGCCTCATCGGCGGCGATGAGGGCAAACTGAGCGAAGTGGTCGTACTTACGCACGTTCTTCTTCTCAAAATAAGCCTCAGGGTCGTAGTCTTTCACCTCACAGGCGAAACGCGTCTTGAATAAAGTAGAATCGAAACGGGTAATCTCACCAACACCGTTTTTGCCCTTCACCAGACCGTCCCAAAACTCAGGAACGGTTTTCCCTATGGGGGTGATGGCACCGAGGCCTGTGACGACTACGCGTTTCGATTCCATGAATAACTTTATTTGCTTAGAAATTAGTTGTTTTCAGCACGCATCTTCTCGATGAGCTTCACAACGTCACCCACAGTCTGGATGTTTTCCTGTTGGTCGTCCGGGATGGAGAGGTTGAAGCTCTTTTCAAATTCCATCATCAGTTCGACGGTGTCCAGTGAATCGGCACCCAGGTCGTTGGTGAAGCTGGCTTCCATAGTGACTTCCGAAGGATCCACGCCGAGTTTCTCAGCAATGATCGGAACGATTTCATTCAAAATTTCTTGCATAGTTCTCAATTTTTAGTTGATAAATAGGCCGCAAAGATAAGACTTATTTCCAATTCAAAAGCAAACTTTTTACCAATAAATTGATAATCAGTTGCTTAAAATAGAATGTCGGTCTACCTCGTGACCAATAATTACTCGTTTTCGCCTGCAAAGGTACGACTTTTTTTGAAAATGGTACCTTTTTTCGGTTTTTTGGCTTTTTGGCAACAAAAAAAGCCCAATTCAAGTTATTCTTCGTATTTTTACCCCCTCAAACAAAACCCTATGGAAACCACAGAGAAAAAACTCTTCCTTTTGGATGCCTACGCGCTGATTTACAGGGCTTTCTTCGCCATGAGCAAAAACCCGCGCCTCAACTCGAAAGGGGTCAATACCTCGGCCGTGATGGGCTTCCTCAACTCGCTTTACGAAATCCTGCAGAAAGAGAAACCCACCCACATCGGTGTGGCTTTCGACGTGGCCGGAACCGCTCAGCGTCAAGCCGAATACAGCGAATACAAGGCCAACCGCGAAAAGATGCCCGATGACCTCCGCGACGCCATACCTTATATTATTAGGCTCATCGAGGCCTTCAACATCCCCGTCTACGGAGAGGAAGGCTACGAGGCCGACGACGTCATCGGCACACTTGCGAAAAAAGCCGAACAACAAGGCTTCCTCACCTATATGATGACCCCAGACAAGGACTTTGGACAACTGGTGACCGATCGCATCCTACTCTACAAACCCGCCAAGTTCGGCGAGCCGGCACAAGTTTGGGGACCTAAAGAAGTCTGCGAACGCTATGGCATCCAAGAACCCAAGCAACTCATTGACATCCTCGGCCTCTGGGGCGATGCTGCCGACAACATCCCGGGTATTCCGGGTATCGGTGAGAAGACGGCAGCGCAACTGGTTGGGAAATACGGCAGTGTGGAAAACCTCATCGCCCATGCCGACGAGCTGAAAGGCAAACAGAAGGAAAACGTCGTCAACTTCGCCGAGCAAGGACTGATGTCGAAGAGCCTGGCCACCATCAACCTGGAGGTACCCGTCAAGTTTGACGAGGAAGAACTGCGTGCCAAGGAGCCCGATGTGCCCGCGCTGATGGCTCTTTTTGAGGAGCTGGAGTTTCGCGCTTTTGCCAAACGGTTTTTGGAGGATTATAAAGGGAAGCACGGTGTTGACTCCCCCCTGCCCCCCTCTCAAAGGGGGACGGGCCAACCCACGGGGGCTTCAGGGGGGAGTCAACAATCCGACCTGTTCTCCTCTAACGAGACCTTCGACCTCTTCCATCAAGGCGACAACAGCGGTTTGCTCGAGTTCTCAGACAAGGACTCGGCCAAGACGGTGCCACATGACTATAAACTTGTTGAAACTGATGCTGACATCAAGGCTTTGGTCGAACACTTATCGAAGCAAACACAATTCGTCTTCGACACCGAGACCACCAACATTGACGTCTACTCTGCCGAATTGGTTGGTCTTTCCTTCGCCATTAAGGCGCATGAGGCCTGGTATCTGTCCATGCCCGCCGACCAAGAGGAATGCCAGAAAAAGCTGAAGCTGCTACGCCCCTTGTTTGAGGACGAAAGCATCCTCAAAATCGGCCAAAACCTAAAATACGACATCTCCATGCTGGCGCAATATGGCATCAGCGTAAAAGGCAAGCTCTTCGACACCATGCTGGCCCATTACCTCCTTGAACCCGAGCAACGCCACAACATGGACTACCTTGCTGAGGTCTACCTCAACTATATCACCATCCCCATTGAGGATTTGATTGGCAAGGGAAGGATGCAAAAGACCATGCGTGAGGTGCCTGTTACCTTGGTGAAGGAATATGCCGCCGAGGACGCCGACATCACCCTGCAACTCTACGAGAAACTGCTGCCCTTGTTGAAGGAAAACGGCGTAGAGAAGTTGTTCTACGAGATTGAGATGCCGCTCGTCCCCGTGCTCAGCCGCATGGAGGCCAACGGCGTGCGCATCGACACGGAGAACCTGCAGCAAATCAGCGAGGCCTTTGGCGTCGAGATTCACAAGATAGAGGAAGAGATTTACAAAGCCGCTGGCATGCCTTTCAACATCGCCTCGCCGAAACAGCTGGGCGAAGTGCTCTTCGAGAAACTGCATATTGACGAGAAGGCCAAGAAAACCAAGACGGGACAATATGCCACAGGCGAAGATGTGCTGCAGAAGCTATCGCACAAACATCCCATCATCCAAATGATTTTGGACTACCGCTCGTTCACCAAATTGAAGTCGACCTATTTGGATGCACTTCCTGCCTTGGTCAACCCGAAGGATGGGCTCATCCACACTTCATACAACCAAGCCGTTACGGCCACGGGGCGCTTGAGTTCCAACAACCCCAACCTGCAGAACATCCCCGTGCGCACTGAGAAAGGTCGTGAGATACGTCGCGCGTTTGTGCCGCGTAGTCCACAATACACCCTTTTGGCCGCCG
Organism: Bacteroidales bacterium; assembly: GCA_017632935.1. Lineage (GTDB taxonomy): Bacteria > Bacteroidota > Bacteroidia > Bacteroidales > F082 > Limimorpha. Next base: position 47,821 of record JAGBQJ010000001.1, read on the forward strand.
ATTACAGCCAAATCGAACTGCGCATCATCGCCCATCTAAGCCAAGACCCGGCCATGGTCAACGACTTCAACCTCGGCCACGACATCCATGCCGCCACGGCGGCCAAGGTGTTCCATGTGCCGATGGACCAAGTCACCAAGGAACAGCGCAGCCGTGCCAAGGCTGTCAACTTCGGCATCATCTACGGCATGTCGGCCTTCGGTCTGGCCGAGCGTATGGAGCTCTCGCGCAGCGAAGCCGCCGACATCATCAAGAAATACTTCGAGGAATATGCGGGCATCAAGGAATACATGAACCGCAGCATCGCCTTGGCGCGTGAACGCGGCTATGCCGAGACTATCTTAGGTCGCCGCCGTTACCTGCGCGACATCAACGGCGCCAACAGCGTGGTGCGCGGCTTCGCCGAGCGCAACGCCATCAACGCACCCATCCAGGGCAGCTCGGCCGACATGATCAAGATTGCCATGATTGGCATCCATCAGAAGCTGGAACGCTTGAAGATGCAGTCGAAGATGATCTTGCAGGTGCACGACGAATTGGTGTTCGACGCGCATCTGGATGAACTCGATGACCTCAAGGCCATCGTTCAAGACAAGATGGTGAATGCCTTGCCCCTCTCCGTGCCAGTGGTGGTGGAGATGAATACGGGCAACAACTGGTTAGAGGCACATTGATTCTTCTTCGTAAATCGACGTGAAATTGAACGTGTTAACGTCGAACAACCCCCTATCGCTGACTTTGAGCTCAGGGATGACCAGCAAGGCCATGAACGCCAAGGTCATGAAAGGCGCATAGAGCGTCGAGCCCAGGCGTTTGGCCAAGGCATCAGCATTTTTATAGGCGGCTGCTACTTCGTAGCCGTCCTCGTTGCTCATCAGCCCCGCCACGGGCAGGGGTACCGCCAACATCTCCGTGCTGCAATAAGCCGTCACACCACCTGTGTGCTCGATAAGCAAATTGACGGCATGGAGGATGTCGCTATCGGTGACGCCCACCGCCACGATGTTGTGGCTATCGTGGGCCACACTCGAGGCCAAGGCACCTCGCTTCAAGCCGAAGCCCTTGATGAAAGCCACCGAGGGGGTATAAGGCTGATAACGGTTGACCACCACCATCTTCAGGATGTCGCGATCAACGTCGCTGACGATGCCTCCGTCCACCACCTTGGGTTCGGTGACGAAACACTTGGTGAGCAGCTGACCGTTAATACATTCTATCACTTTGATTCTCTTTCCCTGGTCAGGGACAAAGAGGTCTTGCGCATATAGGAAGGGACGCTCAAAGATGTTGGGCGTACCAGTTTCCACATATTTAATATTCGACACGCCGTTTTCGGCCACCAGCACACCTTTAATATAGGTCTGCTTGGCGACGGGGTTGCGTAGGTCGTCGACCACGATGAAGTCGGCATCATCGCCCTGCTGGAGCAGGCCCACGTTGAGGTTATAGTGCCTCACGGCGTTGAGCGAGGCCGCTTTCAGCACGTCCAATATATTATAGCCCAAGGCAATGGCACGACGCACCAAGGCATCGACATGGCCTTCCACCAACTCGTTGGGATGCTTGTCGTCGGAGCAGAACATCAGCTTGTCGGGTTGGGTGGCCATCAGCGGGATCAAGGCCTCGAAGTTCTTGGCGGCGCTGCCCTCGCGGATGAGGATTTTCATGCCCAAGCCGATTTTCTCCATGGCCTCTTCCGTTGTGTAACACTCGTGGTCGGTGGTGATGCCCGCGCCAGCATATTTCCGAAGGTCGTCGCCCGTCACCGCAGGCGCATGACCGTCGATAGGCTTGCCATAACGTTTGGCCGCCGCTATCTTGGCCATGACCTCGGGATCGTCGTGGATGACACCCGGATAGTTCATTACCTCAGAGAGATAATAGATGTCGGGCGAAGCCATCAGTTCCTCGACATCGGCAGCATTCAGCACACGACCTGACGTCTCAAAAGCCGTGGCAGGCACACAACTCGGAGCACCGAAGAAGAACTTGAACGGTACCTTCTTGCCATTGTCGATCATATATTGTACGCCTTTCTTTCCCAACACGTTGGCGATCTCATGCGGGTCGCTGACGGTGGCCACCGTGCCGTGACAGACCGCCAAGCGGGCAAACTCCGAGGGCACCAGCATCGAGCTCTCGATATGCACATGCGCATCGACAAAGCCAGGCATGATATACTGCGTGTTGCCCACAGGCTGTTCCTCGATCTTGGTGATCTTACCGTCTTCGACGACGACCACCCCTGAAAAAATGCGTGAATTGACAAGGTCTACAATCTGACCCCCAATGGTAAAGCTATTCATGAAACCGATTTCAATTTTGGCGCAAAGTTACGGAATCGATTTCAAAACGTAAAAAGAAAAAACCTATCTTTGCATCAAAATCCGAACCTAATGGAACAAACCCCACTCTATCCCGTCATACGGCTCAACCCAGGCAAGGAAGAAGCCCTGCGCCGCTTCCATCCTTGGGTATTCTCGGGCGCCATCCACGACGCCGCCAAAGGCCTGCAGGCGGGCGACACCGTCACTGTCACCGACTACGACGGCAACATCCTTGGCACCGGCTTCTGCGAGTCGGACAGCATCGCCATTAAGATGCTCAGCTTTGAGAACCAGAAAATCGACGAGTGGTTCTTCCTCGACCGCCTCAAACAGGCCTATGAGGCACGCCAAATCATGGGCTTGACCGATAACCCGCACACCAACTGTTTCCGTCTTGTACATTCCGAAGGCGACGGCTTGGCAGGTCTTATCGTCGACGTCTATGGCCACACCGCCGTGGTGCAGGCCCAAACCGAAGGCATGGCCATTCACCTGAAGGAGATCGTCCGCGCCCTCAAGCTCATGCCCGACCTCGGCTTACAAGCTGTCTACAACAAAAGCGCCGAAGCCATGCAACGCATGGGCAAGGAAGACGCCATCATCGAAGACGGCTATCTCCTTGGCGACAGACTCGACGAGGTGATCCTGGAAAACGACAGCCGCTTCCTGCCCAACTGGGAAGAAGGCCAGAAAACGGGCTTCTTCCTCGACCAGCGCGAGAACCGCGAGTTGGTGCGGCGTTTTGCAGCCGGCAAGACCGTGCTCAACGCCTTCGGCTACACGGGAGGCTTCTCCGTCACGGCACTGAAAGGCGGCGCCAAGAGGGCCATCACCGTTGACGCATCCAAAAAAGCCATGAATATGGCAGAAGCCAACCTCGAACTAAACGACTACTCCATTGAGGACAATCCTTGCCATGTGGCCGACATGAAAGAATATGTGACCCAGATGCGCCAAGGTGCCTTCGACCTCATCATCCTCGACCCGCCGGCCTTCGCCAAGCGGCACCAAGACCGACATCGCGGCTTGGGCGGCTACAAATTCATCAACGCCGAGGCCATCAAGCGCATCGCCAAAGGGGGACTGCTGTTCACCTTCAGCTGCTCGCAGGCCGTCGACAAAGCCACCTTCCAGAGCATCGTCACCGCAGCGGCAATAGAGGCCAAACGCAACGTACGCATCGTCGACCAGCTGTCGCAGCCCGCCGACCATCCCATCAACATCTTCCACCCAGAAGGGGCGTACTTAAAAGGATTGATGCTTATCGTAGAATAAGAAATGCAGAATGATGAATGCAGAATGCGGAATAGGGCAAATATGCTCCATTCCGCATTCTTAATTCCTAATTCCGCATTACACGGTCTTATCTGTCGCCCAAGAAAGAGCCCAGCTTATGCGGGTGTTTCTTCGCTTGTCGGCTTCCCGATTTCGTCACTTCTTTGCTGACGCGTTTCAGATAAGCCCTCTCCATATAATCCTTATCGTATTCGTTCTCGTAGATAAACGAATCGTCTTCAAAGTCTTGGATCTGCAACTTGAACGTGCGCATTGTTCCCAAATTGGTCATGTAAAGGCAACGGTCGCTCTGATTATAGGAACAGTCGAACTCGGTCACCACAACTGTATCGGGACATACAATGTAGTAATCGTAGTTGAAATCATTATCCTCGTCGATTCCAATCGAGTCAATGGCGCTGTCACGCATCTCGCCAGTTCCATTCTCTTTAAAAATCAATTGGATACCGTTGTCGGTAGAATTCGGATCATAAGTGTAAACCTCCGAAGAAGCCGCAATCGGGTTGCCCGCATAGTCGATGTTGTAGTACTCAATCTTCTCAACACCCCAAGTGCCGATGAAACTTTTGTATTCAATCTTGTTGCATGAGGTGAACAGCAAGGCCCCAAGGGCCATCATGGTCAAAAATGTCAGTTTTTTCATTTTTTCTATTTTTAAGTGTTAATCAATTCGTTTCAAGAAAAAGCGCTCAAAAAATGGAGTCGGCTCCGAGAAATGGTTGGTCCACGATGCCGTAATATGGTTGTCCGTCATCTCCTCTATGGACATGTCGGCACTGGTCGCATCAGAAAACGCCGAGATAATCCATGAGGTGTTATAGATGGTAAGTACTTGACTTATAGAATCATAGTCAAAACTACAAGTATATTTCTTAATCACGGCAGGGCTGTCGTTGAGCAACAACTTACCCGAGCCATCGGCATTGAAATACACCTCATAGCCATGCCCCTCGCCGACCTCATATTGCAGCGTATCCCATTGCTCAAAGCCTGTGCTGTCGGTGCGGCAACTGATATATTGCTCGCAGCCCCAATGTCCTACCAAAGGCAACTCGGCATACGCCTCCTGCTTGTGGCACGAAGTTGTGGCCAACAAAACCAAGGTAGCCAGAGCTACAAAACGGATTTGGAGCTTTTTTCCCATAACTAAATTCGTTGCAAAAATAGGATTAATTCAGATATTGCGCCAATTTTTCTATTTTTGCTGCATAAATTCTTTTATAATGAAACGCATAATCCACCTTATTATAATACTGTTCTGTATCATTCCCTCGACAAACGCACAAGACACGCTGACCGTGATGCAGTATAACCTGCTGTATTATGGCAACACTGCCATTTGCAATGAAAGCGTCAACAACACGCAACGCAAGGACGAATGCATCCGCACCCTCGTGGATTATGTGAAACCCGACATCTTTACTGTCTGCGAATTTGGCTCCACGGCTGCATTACAAAACGATTTCCTGCGCCACAACCTCAACATCAACGGGGTCACCTATTGGCAAACTGACAACATCATCAACTACGCAAACAGCTATATTATCAACCACATTTTCTATGATTCACGCAAACTAGGACTTAAAAAGCATGTAGCTTTACGAACCAATCCACGAGACACTGATGTTTATGAGCTATATCTAAAAACACCTGGGTTGTTTGCTGGAGACACCGTTTTTCTGACCTGTATCGTGGCTCATACCCGAGCTGGTGAAGACTGGGAAAGCTCACGTCGGGCACAGATGCAAATCGCCATGGACTACATCAGCCAACACCATGCCAATGAAAACGTGTTGATTATGGGCGATTTCAACATGTATACCTCGAACGAAAGCGGCTATCAACTGCTGACCAGAACTTACAGCGATCCCAACACTTTATTCATCGACCCATTAGCTTCTTTGGGTGGGGTGGGCGATTGGAACAATAACATCCAATACGCCCGCTTTCACACGCAGTCCACGCACAGCTCATCGACAAGTTGCTTTTCGTCAGGTGGCATGGACGACCGTTTCGATTTCATTCTGATGTCCGATGAAATCGCTTTTAGCTACAACCATTTGCGCTATGTGCGCAACTCCTACCAAGCATTGGGCAACGACGGGTATCACTTTAACCAAAGCATCAACCAAGGCACCAACTCGGCCGTACCCGCCGAAGTCGCTGAAGCCCTCTACGACTGCTCCGACCACCTCCCTGTGACGATGAAAATCGCCGCGGACGTGCATCTTGGCGTTGAAGACCACGAGGCACAAAGCCTCTTCGCCACTGTGGCGCCCAATCCAGCTTCCGACAAGGCTATGGTGCATTTCTTCAACCCTTCACAAGGCAAAATACAATTCGATCTGTATTCGCTGCAAGGGCAGCTGATGCAACATGAATCAGCCGACTTCGGTGAAGGCTCTCAGGAATTTGGGATGTCAATAGGAGGCCTGACTAAGGGATTTTATCTGCTGAAGATTAGGCATGATAATGGCTGGGGGCAGACAGTGAAGGTTGTTGTTCAGTAATTGCAGGCTTCAGAAAGTATGTCATCCCTACCGGCCTCAACAGATATGTCATCCCTACGGGGGCTTGTACAGGTTCTTGAAGACATGTCATCCCTACGCTGGATTGTGCGGTGGCTTGGGATCTATGGCTTCAAGAGCCATCCATTAAGGTTATACTTCTACATTCCACTGCCCATAGATTCTTTTTCTATATTTCGCATCGCATAGATTCCCGCCTACCCACTTACCCACGTTGGAATGACATGCGCTGCTGGAAGGAATGACATGAGCAGCGGGGCTTTGACATGGGAGGCTGTCTTTTACTCTCCTACAACAACCCTCATCCCATCCGAATACGCGCTAAACTCCGGCGCATACTGGCACTGGATCAAGGCGTAGCCGTTGTTGAGGTGGCCTTCCTTGGTGACGAACATGCTGTATTCCAGCTGGTGCGTGCCCTTAGGCAGGAACTCGATGAAGAACTCCATGTCGGTGTCGGTGTTGCTCTGGTAATAGCTCATGCGGTCGTTGTACTCGTAACGCGAGATCTGCTCAATCGGTTCGAAGCCTGCCGCACGGAGATCCTTCACGAAGACAAAGCTCATGTCTTGCTGGCTGGTGAAGGTGATTTTTACCGTCAGCTTGTCGCCGACCTTCAGCGTACGCTTCTCGGCAGGAACCAAAACCTTACCCTTGTCCGTCACCGTCTCCACAAACAACTCGCGCTTGATGGTGAAGCCCGACTCGTCGCTCTTGACCTCGTCAATGGGGACGAAGTACTGGCGGAACAGACCGCCCCAGACCAAGTGGTTGGTCGGGTTGTTGACCGTGAGCTGACGCATGTCCTGCGTCACCTCGTTAGCATTCCAACGACGCTGGATGAAGCCCGTTCCAGCCACACCACCCTCGGTGCTGACAGGCGTGTTGCCAAAGCGTAGGGTGACTTCCTTGCCTTCCTCAAACCAGTCGCTGCCACGCATCAGCAGGGCGTATATGGCGTCTGCGGTAGAAGCGGAGTTCTCCCATTTGTTGGTCTGCTTCTGGGTGAGCAACCACACGCGCAGTTGATCAATCATCTCTTGGTTCTGGTCAATCTCGGCAAAAGCAGCCATGATGTTAGCGTGCGTGGCGATATGCGACTCGAAAGAGAAGTACTTCTTCGGCCAGTACATGCCAATCTGTTCGTTCTTCTGGGCACATTCCTTGAAACTCTGAATCATCAGCTTGGCGGTCTTCTCGTTGCCGTTGCGGTAGAGCACCAAGGCACCCTTTGAGCGTTGGTTGAAGTTGAACGAAGTCCATTCCTTGTCGAGGCTCTTGAGATAATAGTCCTTAGCCTTGGCAAAGTCCTTGTCGGAGTTTTGCACATCGAAGAAACTCAAGGCATAGAGCTCGTTCAAGGTGCTGGAACCGATAGGCCAATCCTTGCCTTTACTATGTTTCTTCATGTAGCGATAGGTCTCGGCCACATCGTATTCGAGGTAACGCACTGCCTTGTCGCAGATGCTTTGTGCGGTGTTTTGGTCGGCCTTGCTCAGCGAACTCCATGCACCCATCTTCTGCAACTTGCCCATACCCCCCAAGATGTAAGTGGTGATGTAGGCACTCTCGGGCATGCCGTCCATCCACGACCAGCCGCCGTTGTATTGCTGCTTCTGCGAGATGAGTTTCAAGGCGTTGGTCTGCTGGTTGCGGATGGTGTTCACCTCAAAGAGGGTGGCAATGCGGCTGCGTTGCTCGGTCTCGCTCTTGGCCTCCAGCACCCATGGCGTCTCTTGCAGCATGATGGCCTTCAGGTCTTGGTCTTTCTCGAGTTGCGAAAGCAAGGCATCGGGCGTCTCAATCTGCCATTTCTTGATGTAGTTCAAGAGATTCGGGATGTGGTCGGCGATGTAGGACGAGAGCGTGTTGGCGTAGAACACGTAGAAGGCAGTCTCGGCGCGGTCGGTGCTGATGTTGGCCAGGTAAGGCAGGGCCTGCACGGCGTACCACACGGGGTTGGTGCTGAAATTGAGTGTCAGGCTATAGTCGCGTTCGTGGCTGTCGGGGTTGGCGATGGCCTCGAAGTCGAAGGTCTTTTCAGTCTCGGCCTTCACGGTGATGGGCAGGGTCTGCGTCATGAAGATCTCGCTGCTCAACACAGGCAGCAGGTGCTGCTCGGCATCGCTGAACTGTCCCGCATAAGCTGTAAAGCGGAAGGCCAAGAGGCTCAAATCGTATTGTCCAGCCACCTTCCAGCGCACTTCCTTGCTGCGACCAGGTTGGATAGTCTCCATTGGGATGGTGGCATTGGTAACAATCATGTTGATAGGCTTCATCGTGCCCGCATCGAAGATCTCGAGTTTCGCCTTTGGCGTGACAGGCTCGTCCCCAGTATTGATAACATTAGCCACGAACCACAGTGTGTCGTTGTCGTACATATAGCGCGGCATGTCGGCCATGATCATCACAGGCTTCGAGGAGGTGAAGGTGTATTCCTTGCTGCCCGTCTTACGGTCTTTGGTGTAAGCCATAAGCATAAGGCGCCAGCGCGTGAGGGCGTCGGGCATGGTGAAGCTGAAGGTGGCGCTACCGTCTTTGTTGGTGCGCAGTTGCGGGAAGAAGAACGCCGTCTCGTTGAAATTCTCGCGGAGGGTGGGCTCAGCAGGCTCTTCATTCTTTTTTGTCTCTTTAGGAACTTCGCCTTCTTGTTTTGCGATTTCTACCATTTCTTCAGCCTCGACCGATTCAACAGCACCATCTGCCATGGCCATTGGTGCGGCATTGTCCTCCATCATCACCATCTCCTCCATGACAGCAGCATTCTTTCTCCTAACGGCACCACTGCCCAACATCTGTGCCCCACGATAGAAATACCAGAAATCGAAGAAGGGCGCATCGGAAGGCAGGCTGAAGTTAAAGAGTTCGGCGAAATAGAAGTATTCCTCACCCGTGCTGGACGAAGTGAAACCATGGCTATCGGTGCTGAAGCCACTAGAGTACGTGCCCGAAGGCGACATATTAAACCACCAATAGTTTCTAGCAAATTCGTCCAACGAGGCATCATACATTCCAGCCAACAAGGCAGCTTCAAGAGGCTTGTCCTTATAGTCGCGGACGGTCACCTCCCAAGTCTCTTCGGCACCGGGACTGAGTTTGTCGCGCACAGTGGCAAGTTTCACGTCCAAATCGTAGTTGTCGAAAGGCACAGAAACACCCAAACGGTTGGTGTTGAAGCTGTTTTCTTTCACAAAAACATAACGCCAACTAAGGCCGCCACGGTCTTGCTCGGTCACCTTATAAGATAAGGTCTGCACGCTATTGCTAACGTTGATTTTCTTGTCCATTCGGATTTCATCGCCGTGGAGTAATTGTACCCAGATGTCCACATCCTTGGCCGCACTGCCGATGCTGAGTTGGATTTCCTCGCCTGGCTTGGCCGTCGACTTGTCCTGATGTGTCCATTCCATCGTGGTGAAAGGCAGCTTCTTGGAGTCGTTCTCAAACACGGTGAACTGCTGCGAAATCTTCGCCAGGGGGTCGTCCAAGCTCGTCAGCTCAACGACATATTTCCCTGGTTGCAGAGCCTTGCCTTCATAGAACTTGGCTTTGTCGTCCACCATGATTTCGGATTCAGAAACCAAGGTCCCTGAGCCCTGAGCCTGTCGAAGGGTCGAAGGGCCGGCTTGATTATCATAAAAACTGTATTCAGGGAACAACCGCTTCAATTCGGCATCACTCAGCAACTGCCTATCCAGTTTTTCCGAACGTCCCATCGCCTTGAAATAGTTGATTTTTTCAACATCTTCGTAGCGGTAGATCTTGCGCACAATGCGGCTCTTGGCGGGCTGCCAACTGAGGTTGCTCACGGTGATTTGGTACTTGCCGATGTCTGATTTTTCAATCTCATTGGGCAAATCGGTGCCAATGGCGATTTCGTTGTAGCCCGCGCGGATGCTGTAAGTGTCGGCATGGGTCTCGCCCTGCTTGCTCGTGGCGGTCACTTCGATTTCGTAAGTGAACACGGGCTGCTTCTCGGGCGCGATGCTCAGTGAAGGCTTTAGGTGGAAGGTGATGGCGAACTTACCGTTCTCGTCGGTACGGGCCTTGCCGTAGGTGATCTGCTCATCCTCGACGGTCGGGTACCACCACCACCAGCAACGCCAAGGGAAAGAGGTCTTGCGGATGACGCGATAGCTGTATTCCACATCGTCCAAACCAAATCCGGCGTAGGCCTTCACGTCACCGCGCACCGTCACTTCCTGGTTGAGTTTATATTGCTCTTTCGGACGCTCAAAGTTGACCTCAAAAGTCGGGCGCTTGTATTCCTCTACGCGGATTGTCGTGCTGCCTTGGTCGGCATTGAGGTGGAATATGCCATTTAACCGGTCTGTGGGGATGACGAAGGAGCCGCTGAACGAGCCATATTCGTCGGTGGTGAAATTGGCCGATTTGATTTCCTGCCAGTTGGCATCACGGAAGGAAACGCTCTCCTCATAGCCGTTGACGAGGCTGAGGTCCTCACCCTGGCGACGCGTCACAATGCCTTGGAAATAGACGGTCTGACCTGGACGGTAAATAGCTCTGTCGGTGAAGAGCTTTGTACTGTATGTCTCTCTGTCGTCCTTGTAGCGCTCATAAAGACGGAGATAGTTGTTCGACAACAGGTTGTCATCGCCCTTACGGAGGTTGATACAGAACGAGTTGTTGTCCATCTTGCTCACTTCTACCCTTCCGTTACGGTCGGTCTTCGGCGTGGCGAGAATAGTGGTCTTGTATTCGCGGGCTTTGTAGTCCCACTCGCGACGGTAGACCTCCACGGTGACACCTTCCACGCTTTTCCCCGTCTTGCGGTCAACAGCCACCACGGTCATCTTCGCGTCCTTTGTGTCGGTGATGTAGCCGAGACTGGATACTTGGAAGTTGAGCATCAATGTCTTGTTCTCTTTAGTAATGCCTTTTTTCGTGGTGGCGGTCAGGAAGTAGATGCCGCGTTCCAAAGCAGGCAAGGCAATCAGGGTGCTGTGCTGACGGTAGTCGGTCTCAGGTGACAAAGCGAGTTCCTGCTCAGCGACAGCTGTCTTTTTGTTCAACGCCTTCAGCATGTCATCCTTGCTCATCTCATTCAGCTTTTGCAGTTCCTTCTCGTCGACCTTCACGAGTCTATAATAAGGTGTAGTCGTGTTCTTGTACTCCAGCACGGCGGGAATGACCTCGTTGGGCAGCTGCACCGAGTTCAAAGTGATGTCGATTTGTGGCTCTTCGATATGTTTGATGATGTTTTGGCAGTTCTTCGCACCCTTCGACTTCGGGAACTTGGCGACGGCCTCTTCACACATCGCCTTGGCTTTCTTGTAGTTGTCAAAATAGGCACTGTCGCTGTCGTTGCCCTCGTATTGGGCCATCAAGTTCATCGCTACCAACGAGGTGATTTCGGCCGACAACGGATTGTCCTTATGCTGCGCCTTCAAGTCCTCCATCGCGGCTTGGTACCTGTCGGGTTTCGACAAGATGTTGTCGACAAAGCCAAAACGCTTGAAGTCGTTGTAAATCAGCACGTCCTCATTTTTGTTTTGAAGATTATAGGCTATCAGATCCTGATAAATCTTGAGGCATTTGGTCAGCGGGTTGTCGGCCTTGCCCAAGTCGGCTTTCACGAAGTCCTTGGCGGGCAACCACCAGGCATCGGTCTCGCCTTCCACGTCGTCGGCATTGGCCTTTCCCTGATAGTAATTCGCCACGCGGTGGAACATGAACTCGAACAGCGAGGCCTCATAGTCAACGTGTTCCAAGGCATCTTTTTGAAGGTCATCATAAAGTGCCAGGAAGTCTTGTGTCTTGGCCTTTTTCAGCGCATCGACGGACTTCAGGGCTTCGTCATAATGCTGGTTGATGCGCGTTTTGAAACTCTCCGTGTCCCAATATTTCATCTCCACCTTCGAGAGGTCGCCGTCGATGGGCAGGTTCTCGTTGATGCGCCATTGGTTGCCATCCAGATAATTGGCGTATGCCCTTGCGATTTCCTCGTGCAACAAGGCATCGTACACGGCATCCAGCTGCCCGACTTTGCTCTCGGCGTATTGGATAAAGGCCTGTGAGGGGTCTTCTTCCACGGTAATCCGCATGATATTCTGCCGATAGAGCCAGGTCTTCAGCAGTTGCAGTTGGTTTTTGTCCTTCGAGGCGCGTTCCTCGATGGCATTTAGTTCTTTTTCAGCCGATTCCGGCAGGTCTTTTTCAAGGTTTTCCTTTACTTTTTTCCACATAGTCTCATAATTGTTTTTCGATGGTTTGGGGTTGTCGGGATTGTCAGAGTTTTTGGCGGGCGTTGCAAAAGCCAGCAGTCCGACGGCCACTAAAGCCGCAGTGGCCACAATAGCGATGATGATGGAGATGCGTTTCATGATTCGAGTGTTTATAGACAATAACGATGGAATAGCAAATATCGTGCAAAAAATCCCTATTTTTGCAGCCGTGAAAAAAATGAACGACATCATCCGTCCCGTCGCCGCCGAACTGGCTCAGTTTGAGGCCTATTTTGCACAAACCATGAAAGCCGACACCGAGCCCATGGACAGCATCATGAAGTATGTGCAAGTATCCCAAGGCAAACGCTTAAGGCCAGTTTTGGTGCTGCTTGGCGCAAAACTGTTCGGCGAAATCAACGAGCAAACACTGAGGGCAGCCACTTTTGTGGAGATGGTTCATTCAGCCACGCTCATCCACGACGATGTGGTGGACAATGCGGACCAACGTCGCGACAAGGCCTCGGTAAAAGCACAATTCGGCAACCTGTCGGCGGTGCTCGCCGGCGATTACCTCTTGGCCAAAGCCATACTGCTCATCAGCCAGCCTGGCGATTACGCCATCCTTCAGGAGATGTTGCACACCGCCGCCGCCATGAGTGAAGGGGAACTGATGCAGGGGGCTGTAGGGCTGTCGTACCACGACAGCCGCAATGATGCAAATCCGCATATGCGGCTGCCACAATGTGACAGCCCTACAGACAATTATCTCGAAATCATTACAAGAAAAACCGCCATGCTGATGCGTTCCTGTTGTGTAGCAGGCGCCCTCTCGGTCAACGCAACACCCGAGCAGGTGCAACACATCGCCGATTTCGGGTTGAACTTCGGCATCCTCTTCCAGCTCCGCGACGACCTCCTCGATGGCGAGAACACAGAACAGGCTAAGGCTCTTCTGCCCTCTTATTACGAAAAGACCCTGAAGGCCTTGGAAGGCTTCGCACCTTCGGAAATCACCAAGGCGCTGAAGGACCTCACGGTTTTCTGCGCGGAACGGAAAGAATGAACCGCCTCCCATAGATTCCATGCTTCCCCACTTGCCTCTGCAGGAATGACATGGGAGGCTTGCTTTTGCTATGGTTAAAGCAGGCTTCAGAAAGCATGTCATCCCTACGCTGGATAGTGCGGTGGCATGGGATCTATACTTTCTGAAGCCGTTAATATAAGGTTTTGACTACCTGTACCGCCGCGCATAGATTGACTTCGTCGAATACAGAGCATTTCCCTCTTGCCCACCTGCCCTCGTTGGAATGACATGCACAGCTGCCCGCAATGACGGCCAGTAGTGTGGATTATTCCTTGGTTTATCAGTATAGGTAACGAAAAATTATGTATCTTTGCACGCTAAATTAGGATTCATAGTATATGAACAACAACTACAAGGAATATAAACAGCTGAATCTCACCGAGACAGCCAACGAAATCCGTAAGTTTTGGGAAGCCGACGACACCTTCCAGAAGAGCCTCGACAACCGCGATAAAGACAATGCCTTCGTGTTCTTCGAAGGTCCGCCGAGCGCCAACGGCACCCCGGGCATCCACCATGTGATGGCCCGCTCGATCAAAGACGTGGTGTGCCGCTACCAGACCCTGAAAGGCAAACATGTTGTGCGTAAGGCCGGTTGGGACACCCACGGCCTGCCCGTCGAACTTGGCGTGGAGAAGAAACTCGGCATCACCAAGGAAGACATCGGCAAGAAGATCAGCGTCGACGACTACAACCGTGCCTGCCGCGAGGAGGTGATGAAATACAAGGACATGTGGGACGACCTCACCCGCAAGATGGGCTACTGGGTCAACCTTGACAACCCCTACATCACCTTCACCAACGACTACATCGAGACCCTGTGGTTCCTGCTCAAAGACCTCTACAACAAAGGTTTGCTCTATAAGGGCTACACCATCCAGCCCTACTCCCCCGCCGCTGGCACCGGCCTCAGCTCGCACGAACTGAACATGCCTGGATGTTACCGCGATGTTAAGGATCTGACCTGCGTGGCGCTCTTTAAGCTGAAGCCCTCGCAATTCGAGCAAGGCAAGGATGGCTTCAACAGCGAAATCCCCACCTACGCCATCGCCTGGACAACTACCCCGTGGACTTTGCCGAGCAACACGGCCTTGTGCGTCGGTCCCAACATCGACTATGTCCTTTTGAAGACCGTGCATCCTTACACCGAGGAGCCTTGCCAAATCCTGATGGCCAAAGCCTTGGTGGAGACGATGTTCAAGGAAGTCCCCGAAGTCATCAAGGAATACAAGGGCGTAGAGCTGATTGGCCTCGAGTATGAGCAACTCATCCCGTGGGTCAACCCAGGTGAAGGTGCCTTCCGCATCATTGGCGGCGACTATGTCACCACCGAGGATGGTACGGGTATCGTCCACATTGCCCCGACCTTCGGCGCCGACGACAAGCGCGTGGCCGCCGCTGCGGGCATCCCGCCCCTGCAGATGATCGACAAGGACGGCAAAGCCCAGCCTATGGTCGACCGCACGGGTAAGTTCTGGCGCATCGAAGACCTCGACCCCGACTTCGTCAAGAACTGCATGGACGTGGAGGCCTATCGTCCCTACGCCGGACAGTTTGTGAAGAACGCCTACGACCCCACCAAGACCGAGAAGGACAAGAGCCTCGACGTCGACATCGTGGTGATGCTAAAGGAAGAAGGCAAGCTCTTCAAGAGCGAGAAACATACGCACAACTACCCACACTGCTGGCGCACCGACAAACCCGTGCTCTACTATCCCCTCGACAGCTGGTTCATCAAGACCACGGCCCTCAAAGACCGCATGATTGAACTCAACAAGACCATCAACTGGAAGCCTGAAGCCACTGGTAGCGGCCGTTTCGGCAACTGGCTGGAGAACCTCGTCGACTGGAACCTGTCGCGCTCGCGCTACTGGGGCACGCCGCTGCCCATCTGGCGCACCGAGGACGGCAAGGAAGAGATCTGCATCGGCAGCGTCAAAGAACTGCGTGCCGAAATCGAGAAGTCCATCAAGGCGGGCTTCATGAAAGAAAACCCGTATGCCAGCGATGACTATACCAAGTTCGACCTGCATAGACCCTATATCGACGGCGTCATTCTCTGCTCTGCAAGCGGCAAGAAGATGTTCCGTGAGCCCGACCTCATCGACGTGTGGTTCGACAGCGGCGCCATGCCTTACGCCCAATACCACTACATGGGTGACAAGACAGGTCTCCCCTTCCCTGCTGATTTCATCGCTGAAGGCGTTGACCAGACCCGTGGCTGGTTCTTCACCCTGCATGCCATCGCCACGATGTGCTTCGACAGTGTGGCCTATAAGAACGTCATCTCCAACGGCTTGGTGCTCGATAAGAACGGCAACAAGATGTCAAAGCGTCTCGGCAACGCCGTCGACCCATTTGGCGCCATCGAGAAATACGGTGCCGATGCCGTGCGTTGGTATATGATCACCAACTCGCAGCCTTGGGATAACCTGAAGTTTGACGAGGCCGGTGTGGATGAAGTGCGCCGTAAGTTCTTCGGCACCCTCTACAACACCTACGCCTTCTTCGCCTTGTATGCCAACATCGACAAGTTCGACTATAAGGAGGCTGACCTCGACATCAACGCGCGTCCCGAGATTGATCGTTGGATCCTTTCGGAACTCAACTCTCTCATCCTCGAAGTGGACAATGCTTACCAAAGCTACGAGCCTACCCGTGCAGGTCGTGCCATCGCTGACTTCGTCGACGCCCACCTCAGCAACTGGTACGTGCGCCTCTCGCGCCGCCGTTTCTGGAAGAGCGAGGACAACCAAGACAAGCTGTCGGCCTACCAGACCCTCTACACCTGCCTCGAGACCGTGGCACGCCTCATGTCGCCCATCGCTCCCTTCTTCAGCGAGCAGCTCTACCGCGACCTGAACAACGTCACGGGCCGCAACAAGGCCGAATCCGTCCACCTGACCGACTTCCCCGAGGCAAACAAGACCTTTATCGACAAGGCCTTGGAGGAACGCATGGAGATGGCACAGCTGGTCTCCTCGCTGGTGCTCTCGCTGCGTAAGAAAGCCAACATCCGCGTGCGTCAGCCCCTGTCGAAGATCATGATCCCCGTCAAGGACGAGAACATGAAGACGCAACTCGAGAAGGTGTCGCACCTCATCATGAGCGAGGTCAACATCAAGGAGATTGAGTTCCTCTCGGCCGACAACAACATCCTGGTGAAGAACGTGAAGCCCAACTTCAAGACCTTGGGCAAGAAGTACGGCAAGCAGATGAAACAGATCCAGGCCTACTTCACCAACATGAGCCAAGAGGAGATCCACGACTTCGAGAAGAACGGCGGCACCCACCTCAACGTGGACGGCGTCGACGTCGAGTTGACCCTCGAGGATGCTTTGATCTCTACGCAAGACATCCCCGGCTGGGCCGTCACCTCCGAAGGCGACCTCACCGTGGCGCTGGATATGACCATCACCGTCGAGCTGATGCAGGAAGGTCTGGCCCGCGAGATCGTGAACCGCGTGCAGAACCTCCGCAAGACCGGTGGCTTCGAAGTCACCGACCGCATCGAACTGCTCATCGAGAAGAACGAAAAGACCAACAACGCCGTTGCGAAATTCGGCGACTACATCTGCAACGAGACCCTGGCCACCATCACTGAAGTAGATGCCTTGGAAGGCATTGAGGCTGAGGAATTGGTGGAAGGCGTAAATGTGAAATTGATGATAAAGAAGAAATAATGCCTCTGGCTTCTGGCTTTTGGCCTCTGGCAATCTCAACAGAAGGGGAAACCCTCCTTTTACATGGAACTGCCAGTAGCCAGCAGCCAATAGCCAGCAGCCACTGAATAACTGAACAACTATACTACCATGGACACTAACAAGAAAGAACCCCAAGTGCGCTATTCCGACGAAGACCTTGAGGAATTCAAAGCACTGATACTCGAAAAACTCGAACAGGCAAAGAATAGTCTGGAGACCTTACAGGCCAACCTCTCTGGTGGCGAACACAGCACCGACGACACCGCTCCCACCTTCAAGGTGTTGGAAGACGGCTATGCCGTGGCACAGAAAGAAGAGAACGCCAAACTCGTGGCCCGTCAGGAGAAGTACATCCACAACCTCGAGCTCGCCCTCATGCGCATCGAGAACAAGACTTATGGCGTGTGCTGCGAGACCGGCCGACTCATCCCCAAGGAAAGGCTCCGCTGCGTGCCCATCACCACCCGTTGCTTGGACGCTAAACTGAAGAAAAAGTGAAAAAGCAAGGCAGCCGCGGCCTTGTCTGGTCGTTTGTGGTGATTCTTCTCGTCTTACTCATTGACCAAATCCTCAAGATCTGGGTCAAGACCAGTATGACCTTAAACCAAGAGACACCTATTTTAGGGCATTGGTTTAACTTGTTATTTGTCGAGAACAACGGCATGGCCTTCGGCTGGCTTGGTGGCGGCGGATGGTGGAAGCTGGCGCTGAGCCTCTTCCGTATTGTGGCCATCGTCGCCCTGTTCTGGATCTTGATCCGTCAGGCGAAGAAAGGCACCAAGTTCGGCGTGCTGTTCGGCCTCGCCCTCATTACGGCAGGCGCCATGGGCAACATCATCGACAGCGTGTTCTACGGCCGCATCTTCAGCGAGAGCACCTTCACCCAGGTGGCGACGCTCTTCCCCGACGGAGGCGGCTATGCGGGCTGGCTGCACGGCCGCGTGGTCGACATGCTGTATTTCCCCATCATCGATGTGGCAAAGGAAAACGCCTCATGGCTGCCCGATTTCTTTTTTGGCCCCGATGGGCATTTCATTTTTTTCCGACCTATCTTCAATTTCGCTGACGCGGCCATCACCATTGGAGTGTTTTATATGCTGCTCTTCCAGTGGAAATGGTTAAAGACGTTGAAATAATCTGTCAACAGGCTTCAGAAAACATGTCATCCCTACGCTGGCATGTGCGGTGGCTTGGGATCTATGCTTTCTGAAGCCGTCAAATAAAGTTACTCAAACAAATCTCTTCTTTCAGGATTCATAGTATCTATCAGTCTTTCTTTTTCTACTCTAGATAGACTCTTTATCACCTTTTCCTTTTCAATGGCCTGATCTATCAACCCAAATTCTTCATAATATACCAACTTATGGCACTTATACCTTGCCGTAAAAGCAGAACCACTACCTTCCTTATGCTCTCTAACACGCCTGTCAAGGTTGTTTGTGACTCCCGTGTATAAGGCTCTGCCATTAGCGCTTTGCATCATATATACCCAATACGTTTTCATATCTCTTATCTAACCGCCTCCCATAGATTCCAATCCAACACACATGCCCACGTTGGAATGACATGGGAGGCTAGCACATACCCATAAAAAAGGGCGCTCAATTGAGCGCCCTTTCATCATTTTATGCCTGTTTGCGGGCTGCAATCAGCAGATCCAGCATCTTGATGGCTGAGTCGCTGATGACCGTGCCGGGACCGAAAATGGCCACAGCGCCGTGGTCGTAGAGGAACTGATAGTCCTGCGCGGGAATCACGCCACCCACGGTGACCATGATGTCGGGACGACCCAGCTTCTCCAACTCCTCGATGACCTGCGGCACGAGGGTCTTGTGACCAGCAGCCAGCGAACTCACGCCCAGGATGTGGACGTCGTTCTCCACGGCTTGCTTGGCGGCCTCAGCGGGCGTCTGGAACAGCGGTCCCATATCGACGTCGAAGCCGATGTCGGCATAACCGGTAGCCACCACTTTGGCGCCACGGTCGTGACCGTCCTGACCCATCTTGGCAATCATGATACGCGGACGGCGGCCTTCCAGCTTGGCGAACTCATCGGCCTTGCGGCAGGCTTCCTCGAATCTTGCATCGTTTTTCGTTTCCATAGAATATACTCCAGAGATTGAACGGATAACTGCTTTGTAACGACCGGCGACCTTCTCGCAAGCCATAGAAATCTCACCCAAGGAAGCGCGGCACTTGGCAGCTTCAACGGCCAAGGCAAGCAGGTTGCCCTCGCCCGTCTCAGCGCACTTGGTGATGGCCTCAAGGCAACGCTGCACGTCGGCCTCGTTGCGGTTGGCGCGGAGTTCCTTCAGACGCTTGATTTGCGACTCACGCACAGCGGTATTGTCCACCTCAAGGGTCTCAATCGGGTCTTCGTGGTCGAGGCGGTACTTGTTGATGCCGACGATGGTCTCGCGGCCTGAGTCGATCTTGGCCTGCTTGCGGGCAGCGGCCTCTTCGATACGCATCTTGGGCAGACCGGTCTCGATGGCCTTGGCCATACCACCCATAGCTTCCACCTCCTGGATGTGACCCCAAGCGCGATGAGCCAGAGCATGGGTGAGGCTCTCCACATAGTAAGAACCTGCCCACGGGTCAACCACACGGCAGACGTTGGTCTCTTCCTGGATGTAGATCTGGGTGTTACGGGCGATACGGGCGCTGAAGTCGGTGGGCAAGGCGATGGCCTCGTCCAAGGCATTGGTGTGCAGCGACTGGGTGTGACCCAGGGCGGCACCCATAGCCTCGATGCAGGTGCGTGCCACGTTGTTGAACGGGTCTTGCTCGGTGAGCGACCAGCCGGAGGTCTGCGTGTGGGTACGCAATGCCAACGACTTGGTGTTCTTCGGGTTGAAGGTGCTCACGATCTTGGCCCACAGCATACGGGCAGCGCGCATCTTGGCAATCTCCATGAAGTGGTTCATGCCCGAGCACCAGAAGAAGGACAGACGCGGCGCGAAGGCATCGATGTCCAAGCCAGCCTTGACACCGGTGCGGAGGTAATCCCAACCGTCGGCCAAGGTGTAAGCCATCTCGATGTCGGAGGTGGCACCGGCTTCCTGCATGTGGTAACCCGAGATGGAGATGCTGTTGAACTTCGGCATGTTCTGCGAGGTGAACTCGAAGATGTCGGCGATGATACGCATCGAGAACTCAGGAGGATAGATATAGGTGTTACGTACCATGAACTCCTTCAGAATGTCGTTTTGGATGGTACCTTGCAGTTCTTCGTACTTGGCACCCTGCTCCAAGGCAGCGACGATATAGAAGGCCAGAATCGGCAACACAGCGCCGTTCATGGTCATGGAGACGGACATCTTGTTCAGTGGAATTTGGTCGAACAGGACCTTCATGTCCTCGACGGAGCAGATGGACACACCAGCTTTACCCACGTCGCCCATGACGCGCTCGTGGTCGGCGTCGTAGCCACGGTGGGTAGCCAGGTCGAAGGCCACTGAAAGACCCTTCTGACCGGCAGCAATGTTACGGCGGTAGAAGGCGTTGGATTCTTCAGCGGTGGAGAAACCGGCATATTGGCGGATGGTCCAGGGACGCATCACGTACATCGTGGAGTAAGGTCCACGGAGGAAGGGGGCGATACCAGCGGCATAGTTGAGGTGCTCCATGCCTTCGAGGTCTTTTTCGGTATAGGCGGGCTTCACCATGATATGTTCGGAAGTCTCCCAGTTCTCGCCGTTCGGCAGGATGATGCCGTTGTGCTTAGGTATAGCGTTGATATTGATATCTTTATAATTGGGTTTCATCGTTTAATCCTTTCTTTTTTAATGCTGAATGTAGAATGCAGAATGCAGAATTAGGGCAAAGCCCAGCGTCGCATCGCGACATTCTGCATTCATCATTCTTAATTCTGCATTCATTTTGTTATACCTAATTGCTTTTGGAACTCCGTTAAGGTCTCAAGCACATTGCTCTTGACGTGGATGAAATACTTCAGGCCAGCCTCTTTGAGGATGTCGGCGGTGCCTTCGGGGTTACCGGCGAGCACCACGATGGTCTCGTTTTTCAACTCCTCATAGATCTTGAGGGCGTTGCCTTCGCCGTATTCTTCATCTGACGAGCAGATGACCAAAATCTCGGGCTTCACCTCGCGGGCGGCGGCGATGCCTTCGTCCAAGGTCTTGAAGCCAGGGTTGTCCACTACCTGGAAACCGGCGCAGGCGAAGAAGTTGGAGGCGAAGTTGGCGCGGGCCTTACGCATGGCGAGGTTGCCGTAAGTGAACATCCAAGCCACGGGACGCTTGTGATCCTGAGCGTAGACGTCGGTGGCGAAGCGCAGCTTCTCGAACTGCTGGGCGGCGCGGAAGGTGACGATGGTCTCGACCTCGGCTTTCTCGTCGCGGCGGTCGTCGGCCTCAAACACCCAAGGTTCGGGGTTGAACTTCATTGTCTCGGTGAAGTTCGGGAACTGGTTGGTACCGAGGATGGTCTCGCGGCGGGTAGCCACGTTGCTGAACTTCTTGGCAGCGCTCTCCTTGATGAGGCCTTGGATCATGCCCTTGCGGACGGCTTCGAGGTAACCGCCTTCGTCTTGGATTTTGTTGAACAAGTCCCAAGCGGCAACAGCCAGGCTCTCGGTGAGGTTCTCGATGTAGTAGGAACCTGCAGCGGGGTCGGCCACCTTGTCGAAGTGAGCCTCTTCCTTGAGGATGAGCTGTTGGTTGCGGGCGATACGATCGGCGAAGTCTGTGGGAATCTCAAACGGTGTGTCGAACGGCATCACGGTGAACGAGTCGACGCCACCGAGGACGGCTGACATCGTGCCACTTGTGGTGCGCAGCATGTTGACATAGGCGTCGTAGAGGCTCATGCCCAGCTCCGCGTTGGTGGCGTGGATGTGCATCTTAGAATTTTCTTCCTTACCACCATAAGCCTTTACGATGTTAGCCCACAGCAGGCGATAGGCGCGCAGCTTGGCCAGCTCCATGAAGTAGTTCTGACCCACGGCGAGGTTGAAGCGCATCTTGGGCGCGATCTCATCGATGGTCAGGCCCTTCTCGGTGAGTTTGTCGAGGTACTCGGCACCCACGGCGAGGGCAAAAGCCATCTCCTGCACAATGGTGGCACCGGCGTTGGTGAACACATGGCCGTTGACGCCGATGGTCTGGAAGCTAGGCATTTCGGCTTTCACCACGATATAGCCCAACTCCATATCGGCACCCTCGTTGATGTACCACACGCCACGGCGCAGGTAACGTGTCAGCGGGTCGTAGTTCAACGAACCTTTGATACCCGGCACCTTTGACAACATCTCCAGCAACGGCAGGTGATACTTGTTGTTGTAGAAGTTGATTTCCACCGCGTTCTGGTCGATGCCGTTGAGCAGGGTCGAGATGGCGATGGTGTCGTAAGGCTTGTCGTACTCCAGCTTGTAGCCTATGCTGTTGGCCCCACGGCTGATCGCGTTGAGGGCAATCTTGTTGGCCTCATGCACGTCTTTCACGGTGATGTCCTGACGAACGAGCCAGGTGTTGCCTTCGGCTTTGTTGCCACGGACGTAAGGAAACTCGTTGGGGTTCTGCCCCGTCCACGGGATGTCGGCCAGGTTCTCGGCACGGTAGTAGGGCCTCACGTTGAAGCCTTCGGCCGTACGCCAAACCAGTTTCTTGTTGTAGTCTGCCCCTTTGAGGTCCTTCTCAATGACAGCTTCCCATTCTTCAGTCGTCACGGGAGGAAATTCCTCAAAGAGTCTCTTTTTTTCTTCCATGTTGATTTATTTAATTGATATTCTTGAATTGCTTTCCTATTCAAACCATCTGCAAAGATAAGAAATAAAGCAATTATGCAAGAATAAAATCAACGGAAAGGTTAAAAAAGGCTTCAGAAAGCATGTCATCCCTGCGCTGGATGTGCGGTGGCTTGGGATCTATGACTTCAAGAACTATTGAATATGTTTTTTGCACTGCCTCCTATAGATTCCCGCTCACGCACATGCCCTCGTTGGAATGACATAGGAGGCTGAATCCTACCTTTCTGCTCTCATCGGATTATGTAGGAAATCATCATAAGCGAGCCTGATACCGTCTTCCAGCTCGGTCTTGTAAGTCCAGCCGAGGGCTGCGGCCTTGCTGACGTCTAAAAGCTTGCGCGGCGTGCCGTTGGGACGACTGGTGTCCCACTTGATTTCGCCTTCGTAGCCAATGACCTTGGCCACCAGCTCTGTCAAGGCCTTGATGGTCAGCTCCTTGCCCGTACCTGCGTTGACGGTCTCGTTGCCGCTGTAGTGGTTCATCAGGAAGACGCAGAGGTTGGCGAGGTCGTCCACATAGAGGAACTCGCGCAGCGGCGAGCCGTCGCCCCAGCAGGTCACCTCCTTCAAGCCGTTGACTTTGGCTTCGTGGAATCTTCTTATCAATGCGGGCAAAACATGGCTATGTTCGGGGTGGTAGTTGTCGTTGGGACCGTAAAGGTTCGTAGGCATCACCGAGATATAGTCCGTGCCATACTGTCGGTTAAGGAACTCACAGTATTTCAGGCCACTAATCTTTGCCAAGGCATAGGCTTCGTTGGTCTTCTCGAGCTCACCTGTGAGCAGGCACGACTCCTTCATGGGCTGTGGCGCCATGCGGGGATAGATACACGACGAGCCAAGGAACTCCAGCTTCTTGCAGCCGTTCTTCCAAGCGGCGTGGATGACGTTCATCTCGAGGGTTATGTTGTCGTACATGAAATCAGCAAGAGCACTCTGGTTGGCGACGATGCCGCCCACTTTGGCTGCAGCGAGGAAAACGTATTCTGGCTTCTCCTCCGCGAAGAAGGCTTCTACCTCATCTTGCCTAGTGAGGTCAAGCTCTTTATGGGTTCTCGTGATGATGTTATTGTAGCCCTGCCTCTGAAGTTCTCTCACGATGGCCGAGCCCACCATCCCACGGTGCCCGGCGACGTATATTTTACTGTCCTTCTGCATCTCAATCCTCCATATGTGCTTTCAAATACAGTTTCTTCACGAACCTCATATCATGCTCGACCATGATTTTAACCAACTCCTCGAACGAAGTCTTCCTCGGATTCCAGCCGAGGAGGGTCTTCGCCTTGGTAGGGTCGCCGAGCAGCTGCTCCACTTCGGCGGGACGGAAATAACGCGGGTCCACCTCGACCAGCACCTTGCCCGTAGCCACGTCGATGCCTTTCTCATCAACACCTTTGCCTTCCCAGCGCAATTCGATGCCGACATGCTTAAAGGCCAAAGTGCAGAATTCGCGCACCGTGTGACACTCACCCGTGGCGATAACGAAATCCTCAGGCTGCTCTTGCTGCAGGATGAGCCACATGCACTCGATGTAGTCCTTGGCATAGCCCCAGTCGCGGAGCGCGTTGAGGTTGCCGAGGTAGAGCTTGTCCTGATAGCCTTGCTTGATACGGGCGGCTGCCAGCGTGATCTTGCGTGTGACGAAAGTCTCGCCGCGACGTTCGCTCTCGTGGTTGAAGAGAATGCCGTTGGCGGCGAACATACCATAGCTTTCGCGGTAGTTCTTCACAATCCAGAAGCCGTATTGCTTGGCCACGCCATAAGGCGAACGCGGATAGAACGGTGTCGTCTCTCTTTGCGGCACCTCCTGTACCTTACCGAAGAGCTCAGATGTGGAAGCCTGATAGATCTTGCATTTTTTCTCCAAACCCAAGATACGAACAGCTTCCAAAAGACGTAATGTACCCACGGCATCTGCCTCAGCAGTGTATTCAGGACAATCGAACGAGACCTTTACATGGCTCTGCGCGGCGAGATTATAGATCTCTTCAGGTTGCACCTTTTGGATGATACGCACGAGTGATGACGAGTCGGTCATGTCGCCATAGTGCAGGGTAAGCAGGCGTTTGTTTTTCATGTCGCGGACCCATTCATCCAAATAAAGGTGCTCAATGCGGCCCGTGTTGAACGACGATGAGCGGCGGATGATGCCGTGTACCTCATAGCCTTTCTCCAAAAGAAACTCGGCAAGAAAAGAGCCGTCTTGGCCTGTGATGCCGGTGATTAAAGCGGTTTTTGACATATTATTCTATCGCTTGTTTGATGCAGTCTACAATATAATGCACATCCTCGTCGGAGACATAAGGCCCTGCAGGCAAACACATACCCACTCTGAAAACAGCTTCACTTACCCCATTCACGTATGCCGGACAATGCTTATACACAGGCTGCTTATGCATAGGTTTCCAAACTGGACGCGCCTCGACGCCAGCCTGATCCATAAACACTCGCAGCGCCTCAACATTGTCATTAGGTTGGCAATCTGTTGTAGCCGAATCTGCCACATGTATCACACCCGCGGCACCACCCACGGCACCTTGCACGATGGTCTTGTAAGCATTCTCCTGTCCCTTGATCTTTAACGAAGGGTCAAGGGTTATGGTGACCAACCAGTAGTTGCTATCGTACTCGCCAGAGGATGGCTGCGCATGCACCTTAATACCTGGCACATCGGCCAACAAATCTTCGTACATCTTCTGTACGTGTTTATGATGGGCGATATGGTCATTGACCACTGTCATCTGACCGCGACCAATGCCTGCGCAGATGTTGCTCATGCGATAGTTGTAACCGATCTTTTCGTGCTGATAGTAAGGATAACTTTCACGATACTGCGTCGCATACATCATGATTTCGCGCCACTCATCCTCGTTGGAGGTAATCAAGGCGCCACCACCAGAAGTGGTAATCATCTTGTTACCGTTGAAGCTCAACACGCCATATTTACCGAAGGTGCCCAGCACCTGTCCTTTCCAACGGCTTCCGAAGCCCTCGGCGGCATCCTCGACAACAGGAATGTCGTAGCGGTTGGCGATTTCCATGATGCGGTCGACATTATAGGGCATACCGTACAATGCCACAGGCACAATCGCCTTGGGTTTCTTACCTGTCTTGGCAATACGGTCCTTGATGGCCTCTTCCAGCAATTCAGGATCCATGTTCCAGGTATCCTTCTCGCTATCGATAAAGACGGGAGTTGCGCCAAGATAGGTAATCGGATGTGAAGAGGCGCAGAAAGTGAAACTTTGCACACAGACCTCATCGCCAGGCTTCACGCCACAGGCAATCAGGGCGAGATGGACGGCGGCTGTACCAGCTGATAATGCCACGACCCTTTTGTTTAACGGGTTCTCATTGCGGTCCTCATTGCGGGCTTGACCCGCAATCTCATTAACAAATGACTCCAAGTCGGCTTCAAATCCGTTGACATTCGGGCCCAGCGGCACCACCCAATTGGTGTCGAAGGCTTCCTGGATATACTTTTGTTCGAGACCTGCGTCGCTCATATGAGCTAGGCAGAGATAGATACGTTTACGTTCCATTGTTTTATACTATTGTTTTACGAGGCAAAGATAAAGAAAAAGGTGATAAGCGGACAAAAAAATACGGCCAGCCCCTTAGAGGGGCCAGCCGTAACGCTTCTTCAATAAGAAGAATCCAGCACATAATAGTAGCACTAACAAGGGCACGATCCAGAGCCAGTATCGGTGACGCGGCCCTTCGACAGGCTCAGGGACCGCTATCCCTTCTGAGGTTATCTCCTCCCGTTGCCGCGACACTGTGTCAGTGCGCTGCGCCACCGCTACCAATGTCGTGGCTGACTGCTGCTCGCGGCTGACCTCGGCACGCGCCGCCTTGAGACGGACCGTAGCCGAGGAGCCACCTTCGGCAGGGAGGCTGTCGGCCCACCACTCCACGACGAGGTCGTCGAAACGGATGCTGAACTGCTGCCAGAGCGTGTCGCTGAGGCTCAGCTGACGCTCCTGACGCTGCGCCACGGCAAGGGTCTCGACTCGCTGACGCTGGCTGCTGCAGGCGGTGAGGGTCAGGAGGAGAATGAGGAGCATTGCGACTAAAGGCATGTCATCCCTACGTGGGCATGTGGGGGGCTTGGGATCTATGCCTTTAGCGGCAATGCCTTTACGGCCTCCCATACTCACTGTCGGCGTCGAAGCAGGGACAGGACGTGTTGTTGAAGTGACGGTGACCATAGACTTTCGCATTAGGATACTTCTTCTGTAGCATGCCGATGAGCTCGCGGAGCGCCTCCTTCTGCTCGGGCGTGCGCGTGTCGGCAGGACGACCCTGGGCATCGAGGCCACCGACGTAGCACACCCCGATGCTGTGGGCGTTAAAGCCCTTGCAGTGTGCCCCCTGGCTGGCCTCAGGACGCCCGGCATGCACCGTCCCGTCCAGGTAGACCACATAATGGTAGCCGATGCCCTTCCACCCCCGCGCCTTATGCCAGCGGTCGATGTCGTCGACGATCACCGCCCTGCCGAGCGGCGTGGCGGTGCAGTGGACGATGATGGCGTCGATGCTGCGCTCATCGGGAGGCAACACCACCTTGAGCGCCATCAGGGCCAGGCCGGCCACCAGCATGCCCCCGATGAGGACATACTGGACGGCCTTGCTCAGACGAGGACTCATGCCTCGTCCTCCTCGTTACGGTTCAGGCCAGCGGAGCCGCGGCGCACCTTCTTGTAATACTTGAAGGTCTTCACGCTGCCGTCACTGCGGTTGCCCACCACATCCTCGCCTGCGATGTCGTAGATGCCGTCGAACTCGAGGGTGACGGCCTCCACCTCGACCTTGAGCTGGGTGCAAGGCAGGAAGCGCACGTTCAGCTTGTGGAGCTGCTCGATGCCCACCTTGTCGATGTCGGCCTCCGAGATGCCGCTCGAGGTGAGGGAGAAGATGCCTAGGTTGGGGAACTCCACCGAGTGACCGTTGAGCAGGAAATTTTCGATGCACTGCGCCAGGGCGACCATCGACGCGCTCAGATAGGCCTTCGGCACAACAGAGTTGGCCACACAGTAGTTGACGATGTCTTCAGCATTCATGGTGGTGTAGCGCACAGGGCGAAGCACGTAGGCCAGGCCAGTGGTGCCGCTACCATTCAGGTTAAAAACAGGCTGTTGTTGAGCCTTAACTAAAATTTTTGACATAATGTTTAATGTTTTGATAGTTAATAGCCCAGTACTTGCAGGACTCAGCAGTCATGTCATCCCTACGTGGGCAGGCGGGGAAAGGCATGGGGTCTATGGCTGCTGAGGCCGTCCAATAGGTTCTTGACCAGCCAAACCGCCGCGCTCAGATTCCTTGCTCACCCACCTGCCTCTGCGGGAATGACATGCGCGGCTGGCCCATCCAGTACTCACAACGTCTGCAGGATATAATCCTTAAACACAACCCTATCGGGACTAAGCGCGGGGGCCGCCACTGCGGGGAGGAGCGTCACCGGGCCCGTGGTGGGCTCCACCCGCAGGCGGAAGTCGCCGTGGTTGGCACGCAGCGCGGTGTAGTAGTCCAGCAGACGTTCGAAAGCCTCCACAGGGCGGTAGAGCCTACCCTCGAAAGGACGCTCCTCGTAGCCCTCAGGGCTGAGGTAACCCAACAGGAGGTCGCCCTTGGTGTGGCCCGCCACCGAGCCGTTTTTGGCATAGAAGCAGAGACGAGGCCTCGACTTCAGGTGGGGCAGTGTCCAACATTGATACCTCATCTCAGCATCGTAACCGTACACCAGTGGGTAAGTCCCTGATGGGATGCAGGTCTGCCCCTTCACCCGAGGCTGGCCTGGAAGGCGCCAGCGAGGCTCCAGCGTTATACAAAGCAGGTGGCCCTGAGGGTCGCTCAGCCGACCCACAGTGCAGTCCTCATAAAACTGCACGCGGGTCAGCACAAGCGTGGCGGCCTGCCGTCTCATGGCTGCCAAGGCTGGATGGCGGTGGCGTAGACGTCGTTGCCGTACATCTTCTTGCCGTCCTTCTCAAAAGAGAACACGCGCACGATGTAGTCGACGGCCACGGGACTGCCCACGGCGGCGGCATAGAGGGTGAGGTCGCCGCTGACGGTCACGGCCAGCTCCTCGGGGTAAGGCTCGTCGGCGAGCGCCATGATGTGGAGCACGCACTTCACGTTAACTTGCCCGTTCTTCTTCTCAAACTGTTTCACTTGGGTGGCGTCTTTGATGACGCCAAAGATTTGTTTTTTCATGGTATAATACTATTAATAATACAAAACCCAGTACAAACCGGCTGCGCATGTCATCCCTACGTGGGCTCGTGCGGTGGCATGGGATCTATGCGCAGCGACATACCGATGCTCGAGCTTCGGAGCCGCAAACATACTAATACCCTCATCAGTGGGTTGGGGTTTTGCCATTAATGCACCATGAAATTGTAGGGTATTGTGAATCAAAAAGATAAAGGATGGCTTAGGGCGCTTAGCGCGCAGCCTAGGCCATCCTTATTTACCATTATTTCACCCTACTCCTCTACCCTTACGCTCCTTAGCGTCATCGCGGACTTGATCCGCGATCTCCTAAGCGACAGGAAATCCTTTTAGCGCAAGGGATTGTGCGCCTGCCCTACTCTCAACTCTACACCTACCACTACTCTACACTCTAAACTCTACACTCTAAACTTCAAACTCCTTTCTTCCACTCCACGATGAGGTCCGTGACAGTGGCCTCCAAAGCAGCATCCAACTCCGAGGTGTACTTACCATAGGCACCATAACCTCCGATGAAAAAGTAGTTGTCGACATTCTTGTCGGTGAAGGTCTTACGCAGCGGAGCCACGGCGCGGAAAGTGAAGACGTTCTTGTTGAACATGATGCCGAAGAGGTTGTAGGCCAGCTTGATGTTGAAGGGCCCCTGAAGGGTGGGCTTCAGGAAGGCGGCGTTCAGGTCGGGCTGGTGGCAGAGGCTGAGGACGAGATCGGGGAAGCGGTCGTGGTATTCGGGGCGCACTTCGTCGTGCACCTTTTTGGCGAGGGCGAGCCACCACTGCTCAAGTTGTTCCTGGGTGTCGTCGGTCTTGAAGGCCGACAGCTTGTCGAGTTCATCGCGGAAGAGCTGGTAGGTCATGAAGAGGCGGAAGAACTCGTAGAGGCAGGCCTTCTCACGCAACTCGCGGCGGTGTTTGTAGAGTGTGGGAGCAATGACCTGAGGGATGAGCTGGCCGTTCGCGCTGATGTCGTCGGGCAGGATGTCGTCGGCCTTGAGGGCGCGGGTGACGGGGTGTTCAAGCAAGTCGTTGGTGGTGCTTTCGAGGGCGTGGTTGAGGATGCGGCGGCGCGAGTCGAGGCGGGTGGGCATGCCGACGAGGGTATGGACTTCGGTCTCGTGAAGCATATAGGGCCATTTCTGGGTGATGAAGGTGTCCCATGCCGTCTGGTAACAGGCCATCATCTGGGCCAGGTCGGGGTTGTTGAGGCGCGAGTCGGCTTCGGTAAGGAGGCTCTGCAGTTTCTTGAGGCTCTTGTAGTGCTGATCGGAAAGATAGGGCTCGTTTCGGTGTTGGTTGACCCAGTCCTTGATTTTCTTCTTGAGCGTGATGAAGTTGGTGAAAAAGACGGGGTCGACAGGGAAGAACGCGTTATTGGACTGGATGACGTCGAGGGCGGCGTTAAGGAAGAGGATGACATTTTGTATCTCCACGAGGAGGCTACGGGCATAGGCCTTACGGCCTTTAGGGGTGGTGTAGAGGGAGCAGCCCATGGAGAGGTTGAGCACCAGGGTCTCGACCCGTTCCTGCAAGGTGTAGGATTCGTTTGTTTTCATGGCTGTATATTTTGATGATTATAAACATGGTGGAAAAGCAAAAAAAAGCTTGCGAAGATAAGGTTTTTTTTTGAGAAATTCCAGTGTTTTGCATGAAAAAGACCTAATTTACAATGATTCCAAAGAAGAAGACAGGGTACATCAAAAACCGGGGAGATATGGGTATAAACTTTTTTACACCCACCTCAAAAAAAGTTTAGATATGGGTCTTAACTTTTTCGGGGGTGGGGCTACTGGGAAAAGGGCACAAAAAAAGCGGACCCGACCAAAGTCGGATCCGCTATATCATTTACAAAAGACTATTCTCTAATCCACCATGGATACCGCACACTTCTCGACAAGTACTTTCATAGGAATCAAAGGAATAGGATATTTCTCCAAAGGACCATTTTTTGTCTCTTTGTACACAATACCCCGCAATGTTCCAAAGGATGCGTTAACCAATGTGGGGATGACATCAAAAGAGAAGGTAATGGCGTTATTACTTTTGTTATACGTGAGAATGTCTTCCAAATTGTCGACCAAAAAACAAACCACGCACTCGGCCTGGAATAAATCCATATTCTCAAATCTGTATTTGATGGCTACAGTGACGGATATGGTTTTTTTGATCAGGCTGATTTCTGCATTGTCCTTAAATTGAAACACTAGTGTATTTCCCGAAAGGCCTGACAAATTCTTGCCCCCGCAGTTATTGTTGACAGATGTTTCCTCTATAGATTGGATTCTGATATTGACTGATTTTTCTTTTTCCATAATGAATTAAGCCATAATAAATGATTGTTGTTTTGGAACCCTATTCCACCTGCTAACAGTATCTTCTTTATACTCTGAATTGATTGGTGCCATCACAAACCACCAATCAGAAGCATAGTTTTCGTTATCGACCAGAAAAGAAAGACGGCAAGACCACGCTTCAAGGATTTTGACAATTTTTTCATACTCTTTTCCCTTCAATTGATTCTTGGCCATGTCAACATACATTCGAAAGACATCCGCATTTTTAATAGTGGCTATCATCCTTCCTATGTTTTTGGTCGGCATTTCACCGTTTTCGTACAGGCCATATTGATTGTCGCCGATACCCAATATCTTCGACATGGTTGTCGCCGACAATCCATATTGTTCACGTATGGCCTTGATCTCTGCAGGAGCAGGGATGCCGTATTTTTCCCTATATTGGGAATAAATCTGCTCAAGGCCCCATGCATCGGTTTCATCATCGGTGAAAGCGATGCCTGTGTCGTCGCAGCGATAATAACGACGAGTATAGTCAAATTCTTCGCCTCGGTAAGTAGTAGTCGCTTTTTCTTCGACAAGGGTGGCGTGACCACTGGTAAACGGGCTGTTCATTGTTTATCCTCCTTTGTTTTTAATGGATAGGTAAGTCTAAATTTTGCAATATGGAAGGAAATGCACACATTGGGTTGGTTGAGTATGGCATTGATAAAGATCTTGATGTAAACCTCTTGCCCCTTGATTTGTTTGCCGAACACCCAAACATCGTTTTGTCCAGGATAGTCGTTTTTATCCGGTCCTTGGCAATAATCCTCCGTATCAAGGGACAAAACATAGTTTTTCCTGTCGTTTTGAGTAATATCCAATGCGGTTAAAGTGTCGATATTATTCGGTTTGCTATCAACATATACTATGCCGAACAATTGCGCCCTTTCCTTAAACTCCTTCAAAAACGCATTGACCTCTTCTTTTGTGGCTTGGTTGTTCTTCATTTCTACAAACGGGGTTGCAAAGATAATTCAATTTTTTGATTCGGCAATAGATTTATATAAAAATTCAACGAATTCGTTTGATATTTTATAAAAATATGAATTTTTGTCAGACAATCGGAATTAATGTCACGAATTCATGTCAAAAATGTAAGAGGAATGGAATTTGACAGTTGTGAATAACGGGAAACACTCCTGCGGTTGTCCAAACCGGATGTCAAACCCGAAGGCATCGGACAAGCCTTCACCAAGAACCCCTGAAAAGGCAGGGTAACGAATGCCTATGGCGAAAAAAGACACCTATTAGTACGAGCTACATGACGGTCACCGTACCGTTTACGTCGGAACCACCAAGGATCCAGAACGTCGCAAGGCCGAACATCAAGCTGACGGTAAAGAATTCACCAAGATGGCCATTATTGGTGGCCTCTCAACAAGCGAAGGCGCTGGCAAGTGGGAAGAGGAAAGAATTGATACCTACAAGCGTAATCACGGTGGTGAAAGGCCCAAGTACAATCAGAATGATTCGGGCAAGTAACCACCCGTCAGGTAACGGCACCAGCCTTGAAATGGACCGGGTTAAACTTCGAAACCACAGTAGAAGGAACAGAAACAATCATGAATGATTAGTATCTACAAAAACTTAGGTGGCAATTCTGGAGTCAGGGCCTACGAGATTATGCCTGCTTCCATTAGAGTACAATTTGATGGAGGCAGATGGTATAGTTACAGCTATTCGAAGGCAGGTCACATGCATGTTGAAAACATGAAAGCACTTGCATTAAGAGGAATCGGTTTGTGCTCTTACATCCAAAGGAATGCCAAGTATCTGTACGACTGATGTCGTATTATTATTACGAAGGAGGCCAAACTAGGCCGCCTTCTTCTTACTCTTGTAATGCCTTACAACTCCCACCCTCCACCAGGCTGGGTGCGCGGGCCACGGCCGATTGCGGAACAAGTCCGCAATGATGTGCGGGGATGGTTCGACCCTTCGATAAACTCAGGGCTCACTAACCGCGCCCGCTTTGTGCGATGGGTCCGATGATGTCGGCCTAGACAATCAGCCAAGCCGTCTTCTTTTTCAAACAGCGGCCGTCCGATTAGGACAGGCCGCCGTCTATTAAATTAGATTTACGAAAGATTTGACTCCGTCGAACGCAGAGCGTTTGCTTCCCTATTCCCATCCGTTCAATCCGTGCCAATCCGTGTTCAAAAAAACCTCCGCAATCGAAGATAAGGTGGAGCGAAGATTTATGATAGATTTAATAATCCGTACAATCGATTGTCATTTCTTAATAATAATCCAATATCCCTCTTTACGACCTCCTTCGCGAATCAGCAGACCTTTTTCGCGAAGTCGTTTGGTATGATAATACACGCCATCGGGTGTCAATCCACACAAACGAGCTAGTTCTTCTGTCGTTACCTTGGGATTCTCTGAAATGAAACCAAGAATCTTTTCCGTAGTCTTTTCCGTAGTCTTTTCCGTAGTCTTTTCCGTAGACACCGTACTCCCGTGCTGCCTAATCGTAGCATACACCATAAAACCATTCTGCCGATACTCAGGAGCTGGGCATCCTGCCTCCTCCATCTCACGGTACATACGGTCAACACCTTCGCCAAACTCTTTAACCAACCTATATTCGTGCATATATGCCGCAATCTTGGGGTTGCGCGAGAAATGCGTGTTGCGGATATTTGCAGGTCTGACCAGTCCCGGAAAGATGCCCGGACTCTCCACCGTGATATGGTCATCGAAAATCTTTACTTGAATGTCCGTGCCAAGAATGCTATAGTCGCGATGGCAGATGGCATTCACGCATATCTCTGTCCAACAAAACTCCGGATACTGTTCGTCCGTCTTGAACAACCCGTCCGCGCCCAGATAAGTATGCTCCTTCACTTGTGTCCTCACAAATGCCAACGCATTTTGTGCCATTGTACGGATAGGGCCTTCAAACATCTCATCCTTGACGACATTCATCTCGCGTCCCACTTTGGCCTCTGTCCCTTCATAGCGGATAACACGCACCCTGGCTCTCGGGAAAAACTTCTGAGGATTCTTGCCGAACAGCAGCACCGCTGCACCAGTCAAATACTCTTTAGTGGAACCATGAAAATCCTCCACTTGTGCGATAAAACCATTCTCACGAATAAATGCATCCCATCCTTTGCGATAGTCGAGCCTCTGAAGATAATCATCTATCAGGCCCTCGTCCAAGTCCTCTTTCTTTGCGTCATGCACCGGGGCATTCTCATAGAAGCGTTCTCCCTTGGCATACACCAGTTGCATCCGTTGCTCGAAGTTCAGCTTCTTTGATTTGTCACCCACGCGGTAATAAACCTCGTCCGCCTGATTCGCATGCACCTTCATGCTGGCAGCAACACGTAGCAGGATGATATGATTCGGTTTCCCCTTGCTATCCGTCACCTCCATGTATTCTGGAGTAGTGGGTATAGAAGGCGCACAATAATCATACGAAGCCCTGAGCAGGTCATTCAAATGATTCTGCATACCGTCAACACCAGAAAGTTCACCATCATCCTCAACGCCTAAGGCCACTGTGCCCCCATCAGCGTTTGCAAACGCAATGAGAACAACAGCCAAGCCCTTGGCATCAATCTTCGCACTCTTTCGGTCGAAGATTTGGAATTCCGTTGTCTTCTGTATATACTCCAGCGTCATAATAGATTCTCTTTTTCAATAATAACGATTCTTTTCCCTCATTTATTTTTTCTATAAATAACCATGAACCCTTAATCGTGAACGTGAACTAAATTTCGTGAACCGCTACTAACCGTTAACCACTAACCATAAACCAAGAAAAACATGGGCAGTGCAGGCTGTGTGGATTGACCTATGTCCTTCCAGAACGAATAATTCCGATAGTAATAGCAATTCAGCCACACCTTGTCGGGATAGATGACTGTGTCGTTATACTCCACCGCTATGTCTTGCGCGTCGCGCGGGTTTCTTTGCTGCTATTTTGGGCGACACAAAATCACCGCCTCAAACAACCAGAAAAGGTCAACTCTCATTGTTTCATTATCAACTCGGTTTTGTAAATTAAATCGTAAGTGGTAAGACGAAAGCAACTATATCTCATCAATATAGCAGAAAGACTGGGGAGCATGAAAGCCCACGATCCTCACGTAAGGGTTCACGGGGTTCTCGTAATGAATCAGGTTCTTGATTTCTATGGCGTAGCCCTCCGATCGGCCATTGAAATAGCCGTCGAAAAACCGTTTGCTAATGCCAGAGTATTTCTTGGTTTGCCGCCACATCTGCGAGGGTTCCGATGCCAGAATCTGAGCCACCTCAAACTCCCCTACAATTCTGCTTACCGGTGCAGAGGCGTAGATATACACCTTTTTCACCGGCTGCTTGAAAACGCTCTTCCTGTATTCAAATTTTTTCTTTCCGGCCAGTATTTCCTCCACAAACTGTGGCTTAATCGATAAAATAGCGTTCATCTGCTTTCCCTAACTTAATGATTTTCTTAAATTGCTCGTCCGTCAGCTGCAGCAGCGACGGACGGGCCTGTGCGTCCAATGCGCCGCCTTCTACCAGGTCTTTCCTGATGGCCCGCTTGCTGAAAGCCACGTTATACAGCATCTTTATTACCACCAAGTTCCTTTTCGAGCGAAACCACTGCCGACGGTCACGCTCGGGAAATACACTATATTGGGTGTAACGCATAAACTCTTCCTCGGTCTTGAAGTCCCACCATTTCTTCACTTCCATCACCGTGCACACCGTGGTCACCACAGCACGATACCAAGCCCTGCCGGGTTCATCGGTGGTGCGATAAATCACCACCAGGTCGCCAAACATCATCTGGGCGCATTCGGGATTCCAACTGATGTAAATCTTATAGATGCCGTTAGTAGGGGTGCAATCCTGTACCATGTCGTAGCTCTCGTTTTTCAGTATCGAGTCGGGAAACAGAGGAGTGTGCCACATCGGGTAGATACCCAACAGCCATTTCCTCTTACCCTCGGTTTTCATGCGTGGATAGTCTTCCAGCAAATGTCCTTCCACCGCCCTCATATCCTTCACCATCACCCATTCACTGGTTGCCCCTCGTTCTGAGCTCGTCGAAGGGTGGGGCTTGTCAGCCTTGTGGTTAAACCCGAATCGACCGAACAGATGTATAAGATATTGTAGTTCCTCGGTCGGAAAGATGGTCACATACACCTCATCCACGTTTTCGGCCATGGCCCTGTCCATGATTTTCTTCATGAAGCGTTCGCCACGGCGCGTGCCGCGGCTCAGCAACTTGAAGGTGCCCACCTTCAGTCGTTTCTTGGCTGGCAATATAGGAACCACATCGGTCACATCATCCGTTTCTACTTTCAAGTAGAGGAAATCAGCCACGTGGCCTTCCGCATCGTGAAACACGTAAGCCTCAGCACCTTGGGCAGCTTTCTTCGTGTACCACTCCGAAAATTCCGGGTACGCCGCCTTCAACGAATCGAAGAACGGATCCGCCAAGTCGATATCTTTGAATGGAGCTAATTGGATGTCCATTGTGTTATGATTTATGTTAGAACTTTACTCCCTCCCAAAAAGATTCATATTAAAGTCCTTGCGACCTTCTTCCAATTCTTCCTCTGCTTTTTGGGCTTTATTGATATATTTCTGTAACTCCTTGGCCATTGCCTTTTGTTCTGCCAGTTCCGGTAAAGGAATCACAACAGACAAGAAATCGCTCATCGACAATCGCGACAAAACGTATGTGCGTTTGTTCATAGCTTGAAGCTGTTCTAATACAGGGTCACTTGTTAACACCATCATAAGATAGTTCAAATCAACCCTTTTTTTATCGATTTCATATAAATAGAAATCCTTCGTTACCAAAGCGCCATCTAATTCTTTTGCAGCAAAGCCCACTCCACCCATATCAGCCTCAAACGAAGAAACAACCAAGTCATTGGGGTGCACCACAAACATTTTCTCTGCAAATGCACGGCCATATTCAATGCGCTTTACATCCACTCCCATACCCCTGCGTCTTACTCTTAATACTTTGTACTCTTTGTCGGGCTTTGTCACAGCTTTATTTCTCCTGAGTGTAAGAATCTCTTTAAGTGTAACGGTAGGGTATTTTTTCCCTATCCCATCACGAAGGAATAAAAGTGTAATGTTCCAATTCTCAACATTTGAGAAACTAAAAACTTTACAAGAAGCGCTTTCTAATGGGAGCTGGTTTGAATAGACAAACGCACTTACCTGCGAAACAGCATCCTTAATCTCAGATTCAGCCAAACCGCCTTTGAGCAGTGTAGCACTGCACTGTCTGAAATGCGAATTCCGTCCCGAGTTCTTTAGGAAAATAACCTGAAATGAATTCTTGGAAGAATGTCCCGAATATGCCACTTCATCAAATCTGGTGATATTTAGAATTTCGGATTTATTCAACATGATTTGTCTGAAGTTTCTTTTGGCACGCTTTTCCATCAAGCCAGAAGGAACGATGATAGCGGCAATACCATCTGGATTCAGTCTTGTCAGTATTTTCTCGATGAAAATCTCTTCTATTTCCCGATAATCATAGGTGGGCCGCTCCCAATTAGCGCCAATCTCACTGAGCACTTGCCGTCTTGTTGGAATATGGGCGACTATACAGTCGTATCCTGCAACAGGGACTTCGTTCGCTTTCTTTGCAAAGTCCTCACAAGTAAATGTGTCTTCGTCGTAGCCATATATCATTAGTGCCAATTTGGTAGTATTCACCATTGTCCGACTGATGTCATTACCATAAAGCTTAATTTTGCCACTTTTTTGGCAATAAGCTTCAGCCAACGAACCACCTATGCCACAGCAAGGGTCAAAAACACTTTCAATGCCATTTAAGTCTAGCACGTTGAACACATATTTTGTCAATATGCTTGGCGTTGAATAATCACTGATATTCCCTCCAAAATTCTCTTGGAGAAACTCCGTAAACGCCCGTCCCAGTTCATGTTTTTCGCCATAGTCAAAACAATATGGTTCGAGCGAGGTATAGACCTCATCAAATGTTTTGGATTTAATGACTTTTTCGCTCCACCCTGCAAACGAAGATAGCGACGCACCTAGTTTTACCACCAACACCTTGCACAATTCTTCTATACAGGCTTCTTGTGAAAGCCTTTCTAACCTCTTAATCGTTGCAAGGCACCGATTTAGAGTGTTCCTAAAGTTCTGTATATAATCGTATTCCACCATAGTCTTGTTTACAAATCCAACACTTTAATAATTTCCTCCAACAGAGGCCAAAAGCCCTCATATACTTTAATGTCAAAAGTAGCCTCATGGAAATGATTAAAAATATAATTCTTTATTGCGGTTTCCGCCGCACTCATCCTCTTTATCTCATTGTATTTCGGGAATCCCGTAATATTGAAATCCGGTATGTTTTCATCTTTTCCTTTATAGCATGATTCGGGGAAATAGTCTTCCACCAAGAAGTCGTGATTAATCGTACGGTTATAGATGTTGGCATACAACCTGCTATCAATCTTTCCCCTCAGCTCTTTGTGACTGTCCAAAAAATCATTCAACTTGTTTTGTGCATCCTTTCCAGCCTGGTCGTTGTCGAAAAGGAAAAGTATCTTATCATAGTAATCGGCGATGGGGAGTAATGAGTTTTCCAAGAAAAAGTCAACACCGCCAGCCCCATTCATGCAAAAAGCAGCGGCTTCCTTTTTTAACTTCACCACTTGTGGATACTTTTCTTTTAATCGCTCAACTGCCTGCTGTATATACAAGATGTCGCTCTTCCCCTCGGTGATGAAGACTTTTTTTCTAAATGAAAACAAAAAGCTATCAAAGAATGTGATGTGCTTGCCCGAAAGATTCCCTACAACATCCGACCACTTCTGCTTATTTGGGAAACCGTCCATCACCGTTTCCACAGCTTCGGGCTTCATCATACTAGTCATAATTGGCGAGTGGGTCGTCATCAACGTGTATCCTTTTGCCGAAGCAATTAAGTCAAGGATGTTTTTCTTGGCTGTCACATCCACATGGGCATCAGGTTCATCCAATAGGTACACTGTTTGTTCATCACCCAAAATTCTGGTCATAAGCATCATCAGTATCCTTTTCTTATGACCTTCGCTAAGGTTCGTCAAAGAGAGTCCCGTATCTGTTTTTATTTCTATTGATCTGACAGCTTTCTTCATTTTTACCCCCAACTCCTTATTCTCTTCAGGCATTGCGAGCGCATAAAGCAAATAATAGAGTCGTCTGCACTTGGCCAGTTCATCATCACCCACTATACCCAGATTGGTAGTTTTGATGGCCCTCATGTAGAGATCTGGTTGTTTCAGAGTTTCCAACAATTGCACTGCATTGGCATCTTTGTAACCTTTAGCGTTTTCATCTATTTCCACTTCAACTTTGATTCTGTCAAGTGGTATTTCTTTGCCCCATAGTTCCTTGACAAAATCTTTAACCTCATCTTGTTCAGAGCATAGAAGGGTGATGAGCGCTATAGCCCATTGGTATCTGTTTACGTAAAGTATCGTTGGTTCGTCCACTGCGTTCATTTGTGTGTTTCCGAAGTACTTTACGTAACTATGCTTCATGTACTCTTCCCACAAACGATGATCTTCACCGCTATAGCATACTATCAGTCTCTTTGGGAGATCGAAGACTTCTTTGGCTACTTCGTTGGTTCCGCCTTTAAACAAGAGATTAGTGCCGTCAAATTCAACTTGCTTTTCATCATCCAATCTGAGCTTATAGCTAAATTTTGGGTCTTGCCCTTCAATCAAATGGCAACAGACTGCGGCAACGGCTTCCACCCAATTACTTTTCCCTGAGCCGTTTTCACCTACCAAAGCCGTGTAGCCATCATCAGAGAAAAACAAACTTCCCTGTTGAATATTCTTATATTCGTCGATATACAAACTTGTTAGCTTCATCTTCCGCTTGAATATTGTTTGTTATATAGTCAAATAATCTGTAATGTGAGACTCAAAGCGCATTCTATCAGAATAATCAAACTTCCAGTCTTCAATTGGGTTTTTAGCAAACAGTTCTTCAAACTCTTTGATACCTTGAGACATCACTTTTTTAAGATAATCAAATAAACTGTTAAAGTCATCAAACTGGAAGCCTTCTATTACAATAGCATCTTTAGGATTATACGCCCCCATTTCCAGACCTCCGATTAACATGTAGTGTGGCAAATATTTATTCTGAAGACTGATATACTGATTCTTTGCGCCATCTGAGAGTTTTTCAACTGGGACATCAAGAATATCCGTATATACCGACAGCGGGGCTCCAATCTTTATTATTTCTCGAAATCGGTTCTTCAACCATTTATGAGCAATCATTTCAATAAAGCCGTCCCAATTCTTTAGTATTACATTTGAGCATTTTGCCGCCTCTATAGCACCTTTCTGATACCCATTCTTTGAAATAAAGATTCCAAACATTGAACCGGAGTCTTGAACAACAGTTCTAAAAGCGTGTATCTTTTCTTGTGAAACAGGCGCATTCCAATATTTGCATTCACAAACGAACTGTTTCAGCATTTCGTCATCTGTCATTGCAAATACATCAACCTCAACCTTGCCTCTCACAAGTTCAATAGTCTTGGCTGTTTCTGCCTGGTACCCTGCTTGGTTCAGGTATTTACAAACCTTGTCTTGCAAGTCTCGCCAATCTGTAGGTATTTCTTTAGTAATAATCATAGATAATTGTCGTTGTTGTCCATAATCTCACTCTATAAATTATTATGTCTCATTAATATCCTTCACAAGAACTTTCAAACAATCTTCAATATTATCGTCTCTCGACATGTCAAGATTCTTAATTCCAAATCCTCCTCCGTTCAATCCGTGCCAATCCGTGTTCAAAACAAACATCATCCGTGTTCTAACCTCACCTCGTCGTATATCCCCCATCCACCACCAGATTACTCCCCGTCACTCATCTCGAGGCATCGCTCAAGAGATTGATGCAGGCATTAGCAACGTCCACGGGCTCCTCCCACCCTCCACCGGGCTGGGTGCGCGGGCCATGGCCGACATGGCGGGGAAGCGCCCGCTTTGTGCGTTGGGTCCGATGATGTCGGCCTTGATTCTTCGGTTCATTGACTCGCTTTGCTTCGTCGAATCTTCGATTTCTCATCAAGGAGAAGGAACAAAAACCTTCTACCCCTTCATCATCCTCCCCACCAGCTTCGTAAGC
The DNA here is from genome assembly GCA_017632935.1 of Bacteroidales bacterium. Classification (GTDB taxonomy): domain Bacteria; phylum Bacteroidota; class Bacteroidia; order Bacteroidales; family F082; genus Limimorpha. Next base: position 89,424 of record JAGBQJ010000001.1, read on the forward strand.
ACCTGCCCTGGGCCGCACTCCACAAACTCCGTCATGCCGTCGGCGAGCATCAATCATTCACGTTCTGCCAACACTTCCTCAATTCTGGAATCATCACGCCGATTATTCCAAAAAGAAAGCACGAAAATCGTTTCATTATCGTGACAATAAATGATTGACGAATTCCGCATCCGAAAAATCCTCACTTCGTTTCCTTTAAAGAGAAGATCCTTATACCGCATTCCCATCTCTGGAAACTGTGTCAACCTTTGGACACAATCTTTTGACTCAGCATACAAGCCTTCGGACGCTCGTTCCCCAAACTCACGAAACACATAATCTACGGTCTCGTTTAATTCCGCTTGTGCCTCTTCAAGCCATTTATGCCTTAAAGCCATAACGGGATTGGATTTGTGCGAACACCTCATCACCATCAACGAGCTTGGCAGTACCGTCCTCCAGGCTTTGAAGGCGCTGCTTTACGATGGCGTACATTTCCTCATCGGTGTAAGAGCAAGGTGGAACAAGGCGTTTTTCCGTAGCAACCTGGATAAGAGCCGCCTCAAGCTGCTGTTCCAACCAGGCTTGCAACGCCTCGTCATCAGGAAAGATAGGTCTCACCTGTTCTATCAGCGTATCGTTGATTTTTATTGTCCTCGTGCACATAGTAGGTTATTATTTGCTGCAAAATTATACAAAAAACCAAAGTCCCGCAAGTCTTTTGGTTTGCCAACATTTGCTTCTTTTCCAAACAGCGGCCGTCCGATAAAGACAGGCCGCTTTAGCCTTACAAATTATGCAACTTGGCATCGCTAACCGCCAAATACCTTCCGTCGCCCAAAGACACATGATAATAGAGTTGCCTGACCGTGCGACGATCCATGATCTTCTTTAAAGTCACAGGAGCCAAGTCGGTTCCTTTAGTAAAACCTTGCAGCTTTTCATCAGCTGCAGCCATGACAATCTCTAACATGTAGTCCCTTAAGTGATAATCAATGCAGAAATAATCCCCAATCTTGATGTATGCATCAAAATCCTCCAATTTGACCATAGCCTCAAAACTAAAATCAAAGTAGCTCAGTCGATTGGCTGAATCAGAGAAATTGATATCAAAAACAAAGCGCGCAGTTGAAGTCCCTCGGTCAAGCAGGCAAACCATCTTTCTATAATTCACAGAAACCTGCAGGAGGTCTTCCGTTGTAACCGGAAACGACGACCTACGTTCGAACAACACGTTGGACACGGCTTCCACCGAGATACCTTCTGGCGAAAATGACGGAAAGACCTCTTCTTCTACATCTTTTTTGGGTTTTTGATAACGCATAAACACGGGATCGGTCTTGGGTGGAATTTGAACACGCGGGTCACCCGGGAGCACTTCCCACATGCTCCAAGGCGAAGCCAACGTAAACTCCGAAGCATCTTCCACTTGCCACCGGCCACCATAAGGACTGATAAACTTCGCCAAATGGTCTATTATAGCATCATAAGATTTGAATCGGCCTTTATCTACATCCACTTCTGGTAAAACAAACAAAAAAACGGCATCCAGTATATGAACTATCGCCGTGCAATAAGGTTCGGTGCCCGAATGCATACTCAAAAACAGGTCAACCGTGGGTTGGCTTATGCTCTCGCGGTCATAGGTGGCCAAATATGGAGGCAGCTCGCTATCCAAAACCGAACCATTTATCCATCCTATCGTCTCGCCGAAGTGAACCATTTCATCCGTGGGCAGCAAGTCGATCACTATTTTACAAAGTGATTTGTATATCCCTTGATGAGTGACGGTTTCCGTCGTCTCCAGTTTCACCACATTTGGTTGACTCAAATCTTTGCCTTTCAGCAGACCATCGTCTTCTATGTATAATATGGCTTGATTGTTTTTATCCCCTCGTATGACAAAACCCCTGCCGTCGACCGAAGGCACCATCCCGTCAGTCTTCGTCAAAATGCCGCCCATCGCACGTCTGATATCCAAATAGTGCGTCAAATTACTCTCCAACTTTGACAGTCTGTGGTTGCACTTGTCACACTCCTCATTGCAAAACAACAATTTATTGCCCAGTCCCTCAGAAACAGCATGAGCCACATCCTTAAAGGTAACTTCTGGCATCTTTCGACCACAGAAACGGCACACTCTCTTGGCTTTGTTACCCTCCCCAACCGCCGTGCGAATGCCATCATAACCAAAAGCAAAATGCCTATAACCGGTTGACAAGGCTCCCCATTTCAACAAATACGATTTGTGGATGACACTTTCATCCTCGCCTGTCTCCAGCCCCTTTGTCTTCAAGACAGCCAACTGTTTATTCATTGTAGGAGCATCCTCCGAAACGATTCTAAACACATCGCCATCTTGGAGCGCGTTGAGATAGGCCATTAGCTGTTTTACACGCGGAAATGCAGGAGCGACTTCAGATTCTAACATAGAACAAAACGACGACGATGCCCCGCTTTTAAACACAAACTCGCCCGTAAAAGGGCTACCCTCCACACACATTTTCGTTGCCGACAAACCTGCCAACACTTTATCGAAGATGTCATCAGTCAGTGACGACAAGTCTATTCGCTCTATTTTTCTTCGTAGCGAATAAAGCAATAGGGTTTTCGATGCAAATTCAAATGGGTTCATGGCCTTCTAATATCGAAAGAGTATCTTGGTGCATCCGTTGCGTTGTGAAAAAACCGCATATAATAATATTCGTTATTATGAACACAAAAAACAAATTGTTAAAATTAACTCTTGTGTTTTTCAAATTCTATATTCTGTTATAAAACCAGTGATACAATAAGAAAGTTTTCCAGTAATCATCTTTCATGAATTTGCAAAGAATCTTGGAGTCCGCCTCCGACTGGTCCTCTTTCTTAAATAACACTGTCATCAAAATCTTTGACCGGAGGTTTCTGTCGCCTACACAAGTTACCAAAACCTCATAATTCTCACTGGCAAGCAGACGCCACAACTTCCTGATATCCTTCAGGTTCTGGCAGTTCAATCTCGTGTGCACGATGGTCTGACGGTACTCGTCAGGATAGGCACAGTTGGCGTTGGGCTGCATTGTGCCATCCTCCATATAGGTGATTTCATCCCTAACACTCGCGATATAGAACATTGGATACACAAAATCATTCCCTCGTTTGTGGTTACAACACTGGGACGTCCCATTTTTGTCCGGAAATGTCCCATCGCAAGAGGCCATAAGGTTTTCAAACGTCACCGTATGCGGACATGGCGGTATGGCTATGTTTTGTACACCTGTAAAGTCTGCGGTTCGTATTAATTCCGCGTCTGTCAGTGAATGCACACCCAAAGCAGTATATCTGCCAAACTCTTCAGCAGAAGCACTTTGTGGTATGACATGCTCCAACGTTACCTGTTGATTTTGATAGCTCAAATCCCTCATGCAATAACAGCAGTAGTTGTCCTGCGAGGCCAATGCCAATCGCAGTATTGCATCTTTTGCGCCCGAATCACCAAAGTTTCCGTCGTAGTCAACGTTTTGATAATGATAGCTTCCATTTGCATCGTCTATACGGCAATGGCTGTTCAGATAGTCATCTGTAATGCTGTGTCCAGCTTGGATAAGTGCATCCTTATCGACGTAGTTCATTGCCCATATCCTTTCTGCGTTCGGCAAGAAGCTTATCCAGGTGGCTTTCGTCACCATTGAGTTTTTCCAACAGCAGTGCCCTCACATTTCTTGATTGTTCAGCCATACCACCTTGTTCAAAGAAAGCGAGTGTATTCAGCAGGTTGTCAATCTCAACATTTCGAGCATCCACGCCCATTATATCCTCCACGCTAGTATTATAGTCTAAACCATAGACATCTCCTACAACCGTGGGCTGCTTGTTCTCTTCCATCCGGATGATGCGGCTTTCACCATTGCTGACCTCTAAATTAGAGATAACCATTGCTGAATGTGTGGAAACGATGAACTGCACCTTGGGAAATGTCTTGTGGAGCACGTTCATGACATCCTTCTCCAATTCAGGATGCAAATGCAGGTCTATTTCGTCTATGATGACAACACCTTCTGGCTCAACATCCTGATTCAAGACATAGGCCCGATAGGCCATATCAAACACGATGGAATACAAACGGCGATAACCTGCAGGCAAGTTTTCAAGCAAGGCATCCGAGCCGTCTTTGAAGTGCAGTCGCATCCGATAGCCGCTATTGGTCTGCGCAGAACTGAAGTAATCAATTTCCTTACCCTGATCTTTGATGCCCGGAAGACGGGACACAAAATCTTTCAAACGACTCTCAACAAATTCTATCTCCGCCATTGGAGCTGCCGTGATACTATTAATTCTTTCTATTTCTTTTTCATTGTTTTCCGAGACTGCCCTCGACATTAGGGTATAGAAAGGTTGCACACGGTTAATGCAGTTGCAAATACGAATCTCCCAAATGGAAGTGCAAGCCGCTTCATCGTCCCATTGATAGTATCCGAAGTTGCGAGGCAACACTCCATTGTTTACCTTGTCAAGGACTTTCTTTACGACATTTGCATTGATATGAGGATATGAATCAGAATAATACGCCAACAAAGGGAGTGGCGCGCCATTCACTTTCCATTCGTGCATAAAAGATGCAAAAGCCTCTTTGTAATATCGTTGGTATAATGCGGCATTTGTCTGATTTCTCCTATATAGTTTCCATGCCAAATCCACATCACCGTATGAAGCATCAGCCTTGATGCTTGCATCTTTAACTGCCTCCCTCGTTTTGAAGTCAAAGCGATAATCTTCCTCCTTAAAGCCACGAACATTCAGGGTATTATTACCTTGCGAAAGAAACTCTTTACCCAGCGAACGGTCATTGGAGAAGATAAAGCTCAGGGCTTTGTGTATGCCATGAACCAATGTGGTCTTGCCTGCACCATTCCTGCCAATCAACACATTCACGCCCGAAGAGAACTGGCATTTGAAATGTTCAAAGCACCTGAAGTCCTTTATTTCAATTTCGTTAAGTCTCATATATCCTTATATTTTTATGGATACACGACGCATCCTATTAACAATACACTTCGCAAAAATAAAGATTTCCTGCTAATCACATTACATTCGTTAGCGATTATTCTAGGAATTGTCATCTAATTCTACTATCCTGACCTAATCGGTCATTTTATTTTTGTTCTTACAACAAAGCCGTTTGAAGCCTCTTTCTATGCTGCCTCGGCCTGTCACTGTCCCATCATCCTTTCTGCCAAAAGCGCAATGTTGGTAGTAAAAACCATAAAAATCATACTCCAAGAACGGTAAACTTTGGCTTAATTCGGATAAACTAGGTGTTTTTGCCATCTCTATAGTTTTAGAATTCCCCCGAATTTTACTTTTCTACGGCTTTCGGGATTCTTTTCTAAATAATGAAAACACAAATAATTATTGAATCGACTATCCTTTTATTATAATATTCTTAGTAATTAACGACAATCCCTAATTCTAATCAAATCTCGTATAACTCCAAGTATTCTTCCAAAACCACGACAAGTAGTTTCTTATCACCATCTGGCAGCCAGCGCCAACGGGTTACTGGGGTATTTATCTTGATTATTTCCACACCTTTGCGGTTAAGCAGTTGAAGACCGTTCTCATACTCAACGATATTACCTATCTCAACAGGCTCAACTGCAATCAACTTTTTTTTCGTCCCTTCAAATTCCATCAAGGGTTCTTTTCGGATTGAACGTTGGCTTCTATACAAGGGATAAACCTCAACTCCTTTATTGGTTATTCTAGAAATACTGCTGAAACTTTCCGTCCCTGCGATTGCCTCCCATTTGCTTTGCATGATGGATCCAAAATCATAATCCCGAATGTAAGTTCTTATGGCAACACCATTATTTAGTCTTGAAAGGGCAAATTCGTGAAAGTGTTTGTTAAGATTTTCATCTGTAGAATAAATGCTTCCTTTCTTAACATAACGCGACCGAATGGCCTTTTTTGTGCTTACTGTATATATGTTACCTTTAACCTTTTTTAACCCTCTTGTCTGTACGTCCTTTGATAAGTTAATTTCATACAAGCCATCTTCACCAGTAGAAATGGCAAGCTGCATTCCATTATAGTTTGCAGTCAACGACAAAGGAGGGCAATCCCAAACTCGCAGAGGTCGGCTACTCGTAAAATAACGAGATTGTCGGTATGCGTCCATTATGGCACTACCCCTATATAATCCAGTTTCTACTGCCGTGTATAAATAGCCACCAACAAATGCGGTGTCTGTCGGGAACATTCCGCCTGTCACCTCAACAGGCAGACCTTTCCTAAAACGTTGGAACGCCTTTATACTACCATGCATTGCTGTAGAGTTAGGCACTAATCCCATGGTATGCTTGATGGCATCCCAATCATATACACTGAGAACACCATCCATATCCCAAAGGTACAGGTATCCTTTGTATAGCTGACAGTCAAAGAAGTCGCCTTTAATCTTATAAAGTTTATATGGTTTCATAACGATTTTATCTTTCCTCCTTTAATCTTACTCATTGTTGCCTTTGTGATAAATTTTGCGTCACGCCACTTTTTCAAAACATGATCAAGCGGTTTATCTTGCGGCTTCTTAAAATCCGCAGGATAACCATGCCATAGTTTTGCGTTCCCTTCTTCAAATATGCATATCCTAACACTAATCTTCCTATTTTCCAAAACGCCTAACTCTTCCAAACTGTTGTTCACTACATAAAGTCCCCATCCCCTTCCATTAGGCGACAGCAAACGACTATACTTTTTATTTTTGTATTTAAAGCTTTCCTGTCTTACCCAATCATTCTGCAAAGCATCTTTAAATAAGAGAAACTCAAGATCTTCTGTTATTATGGCTTTCCATTGACTCTTTGAACCTGTCCCGTCACGATGTTTCTTGTAAGGAGAATAAGTACAATCGTAAACCTCCGACTGACCAGGGTCAGTTTTTTTAATAATATGATGGTTAAACGTATATTGTTTTTGGGCTACAGGATTTGCCATAAATACAATCTTTTTATGATTTTGCAGTTTTGCAATAAGTTAATAGTTGAAGTAGCCATCAATATTGATTCTTCCTCTAATACTGTTCACTTAAAGCAAGTAATTCCTTAAACATCCCCAACCTTGGCTACCTCATTTCCCCTGCATTCATTAGTTTTCCTCCTCTCTTGAGGAAATGCACCATCAACTTTTCCTCATCGTAATATTTTAACGGATTTCAATGATTCGTTTCGATGAACTCTTTCATCTCTTTGAACCTTGTCATCCATCGTTCGTCTTGCGTCATAAAAAGTTTTTTTCAACCATTCAAGAATTTACTCTCCATGCAGTTTCTCCACGATAAAATCCAATGGATCTGAATCATTGCTTGTGTCCACTGCTCTCGAAAGATAATCAGAAGATGATGGCATAAGCGGATAGCACGGGAACTGCAACAATTTACTGGCTTTCAATTCTTGCTGAAACAGTTCCAAGCCCTTTGTTCCTGTTAACGAAAAAGCCACAGCACTCGCCACAATATCTGCAATTTGAACACCAAAGTTCGTGGCAGAATCAACAAAGGTCATGGAATAAATCTGAGGAGGAAAAGTCGCTTTCCTCGTGTCATAACCTACAGATTGATAGCCATCAATTGAAATCAACTTGTTAATTAAATCTCGCTTGGCATACAATTGCTTCGAGTCATCGGTTATGACATCAATCTTCACATTATGTCTTTTATGCCAATGGTCTGTCAAAACGAGCAGTGATGACAGCGTAATATCCAAACAATATTTTTTGTCGTCTGTCAGAATAATATCCAGCATATCTTGTGACGGTAGCATCCAACATAAAATATCCTGAAATCCTCCATTTGTCATGGCGCATAGGATATTCACTGTCTCATAGAAGTCATCTATACTCTCTTGCGTCTGAGTTCGCATCATTTTCTCAAATCCAATTTTCAGATCGCTTACGTATGACGCAATTGTAGAATTTGATTCAGACGCATTCTCTGCAAAAGTATATAAACAATTCGCCATTATCACATTCGAGCGTCCCTTATACAGGTTTTCGTTCAGGCGGTACTTCATAAATGGCTCAATCAACATATCCACCATAAAAGCATAGGTGGCAAATGTTTTATCCACGATTTGGAATGTGACATGATTCTTATCAAGCAACGGATGCCCCAGCAATCGTCTTATTGCATCCCTTCCTTGCCACTGGCTCTTGATATTCATGAAATGCAACTCATTGCCATAAGCCACATCTTTCTGTATTTGTTGCAACTCATCATCAGTATAGCATACCGAGGATAAGACAAAATATGGCTGCACCTGATTGGTTATGTTCGAACCAGTGTTACCCGCCTCATCAAAATACACCTTTGGAATCATGGTCTTATTCCTCTTCTTCTGTCAAACCATGGAAGAAAAAGTCTATCACTCTTTCTGCCACTGCCATTCTTCTCATTGTAAAATCAGTCAAGTTCTCATATAATTCCGTAAACAACCTAACCACCTTCAAATGACCAAACATTTTCATGTCCTGCAACAGCTGGAAATGGCAAAACATATATCTCATCAATTCCGGCTGTGATGTTTCCATTATATCTCGTGCTGCTCCTAAAACACTTTTTCCATAGTACTGCACAAACTTAGCCAAATCATAGTGTTGCGGCATACGGTTTTCTTCCTCTTTCCATAAATCCAAATATCCAGATTCCGTAAGGATTGTAGCCAAAACCTCATCATATTGCTGGTTCTTGATAACAAAATCCTTCAATTCATTTATCTCCTGAATATCTGCATTCGTTGCTTCCCTTGCTTTTTGTAAAACGGTCTTTATTATTTCATGCTGTTTTGTCAGAACAGATTCGCTGTTAGCCAATTCCAGATCCTTTTCATTGGCCTCTCTCAAAACATCGTCCACTTTTACCAGCAAGTCCGACGTCAATAACTCTTCGGGGCTACAGAAATTCGGGTTCTCGACTAAATGAATTCCTGATTTTTCAAACGCCTGGGCCACAAATCTTGTACAAGTCTGACGACGCAAATTGCCTGGACGATATTTCTCAGAGATAATACCCTTTGCATCATCAATTGAATACAACATGCCCACGTTCATCCTGGCATTCAGAATTATATTATCTAATACTTCCGGGGCAACTTCATCTTTTAACCTTAGCACACAAACGTATTCTTTATTCTCAACAAGTCTCCGTTGAAGGTTAAATGATATAACAATATCGTCAGCTTCAAGGCAACTGCCACCACCAACATACAAGATGGCATGTGAATAAGTACTGTGAGAAAACTTCCTCACAAGTTCGCTTGTTTCATTATCTGACTTTTCGAGGATTATATCACCTCTCTTCAGTTTGTTCAGATTGAATACATACATATACTAACCTTTCTAAATCATTATCAACAAGCTCAAAATGTCTTCTTCCCTTAGCGGTTCCCACTTGCCGTTCTTACGTTCCATCAGCACGGTTCCTGATTCTTTGGCATACACTCTGTGCCATCGCCCGGCTGGCACATCCATTGCTACAACAGAGCCATTGGGCGAAAGTTCAATGCGCTCTGTGCATTTTCGTTCCAACTCATCGAAGAACTCTTCCACCAGATAGCCAAGCAAGCACACAACCGTTTCCGATGTATACTTGTGCCCATGTATGGGCGTTTCACTCCCTGGCTCAATGGTGTTCAACATGCGTCGAGAGTCATCCTTTTCGCTATTGCGCAAGTCATAGCTCTGCCGAAAACCACCACATACTTCTCATTTCCCGCCAGCCATATCACCAGCCTACTTTATCTCCACCAACCAATCATTCTTAGCAAACATCCTGCCATATTCAGGCTGCAACATCTTTGGGTTACTTTTTCAATTTTCAACCATTGCAGGAAGGCTTTAGGCAGATTCACATCAGCCTCATAACCGAATAAAAACTCCGCTTTGGCGGAGTTTCAATTGCTGGGATAATAAGTAGAAGCCTATTAGAAGATTGGACAAAGGTGTCTATTCTTTAATTTTCAACACCCGCGCCGGCACCCCCACAATTACCACATTCTCAGGAACGTCTCCCACAACAGCAACTCCTGCTCTTATTGTACACCAATTTCCAATGTTAATACATGGGATAACAGAAGCCCCAACACCTATCAAAGTTCCTTCCCCAACATGAACCTGACCACACAAGGTCGCATGAGAAGCAATATGGCAATAGTCGACGATGACACAGATTAATTTGCAAAGTTAATTATCACATGTTTTTTAGTTCTCCAACCCTGCAATTATCTTCCTATACCTATCCAACGTGTTGATAATCTATCCCTCGTCATCCACCACAGAAATACCTCCATTCTTAATGGCAGTATGCCATTGTGTCGCTTTCGGGAACTTGCGTTTCTGGTCCATCAGGTACGGCACAGGCAGGAAGCCTTCAACGAACACTTTGTAGAAACCTTCGGGGGTGTAGAGATTGGGCACTGCCTTTTCCATCAAAGCGATGGCGTCTTTAGCCTCGTTATACAAGGCCTCTTCACGATATTTGACTTCCGTATCATACTTCATGTTCGGAACCTTGCCCAAAGCACGGGCAGTGCGGTATTCATGAAGGGCATTGAGCGTGATACGAATGCTGTCCTTAATAATAGGTGGGGTTGCCAATCGGACTGCCTCGCTGTAGTTCACCACATGGATAATCGCTGGGCTGTTGTCGTTTTCTGGTTCAAGGTCGTCCATCAAGCATGTGACGGCTGCCAACTGCACTTTGGCTTCCTCCAAGTCAGAAGCAAAATAGTCCAAACCGGCACGTGACTGAAGACTGACATGGAAGGTGTCGTCCTCAAATTCTCTCCCCTGCATACTCCATCTTCCTCCCCAGCACCGTGCAAAAGATCATCTTTATATCCTTGACAAACGAATAATTCCGATAGTAATAGCAGTTGAGCCGCACCTTATCAGGATAGATGACCGTGTCGTTATACTCCACCGCTATGTCTTGCGCGTTGCGGGTGTCGCCTTCTTTCTGTTTTTGGGCTACATACTCGGCCATCATCTCATCCTCTAAGCGATATTTCAGTGTTGCTGGTCCCGTTATTCCAGGTCTAAGTTTCAGTACATCCCTGTCATCCCCTTCCAGCTTGTCGGCATAGCCGGGAACATCTGGGCGGGGACCGACAAAACTCATATTACCAATGAAAACATCCCACAACCCAGGTAGTTCGTCCAATTTATAATGCCTCAAAGTGGCTCCAAAAGGTGTAATGCGGTTATCGCCAGCCACACTTACACAGCTGCCACTATGATTCACTGTCATTGTACGAAACTTATGGCATTTAAACAGTTTGCCACCTTTGCCCACTCTTTTCTGAACAAAAAACGCCGGTCCTCCGGGCATTTTGACCTTCACTAATATTGCCACTATCAGTAAGATAGGCCACAATAAAAGTAGGGCTACGAAAGATACAATCCGGTCAAAAAGGAACTTTAAAATCATAATATTCAAAATCAAATATTCACGGAAGAATTTCTAAAAGGATCTCGTTGTTTGGCATTTCCTTCAAAATCTTAATCTGGCTGGCTGAAATAGCAGATTTATAGGAGGCTACATTATCCTTTGACACCGACTCATATAAACGCAAGCCAATACCAAAACCAAGGTCATTAAGTATCTTGTTCATGGCCGTACCAAGCCCTTTGTTTCTATAGCTTACATCCACCATTCTTCCACGGAATCCCGTCCCATGGAAGAAACTTCGGTTAAAACAATAACCAGTAATTTGCTCATTGCTCTTATCCATCAGCACGTATGCAAGAAAAGCCTTATTCCGTTGCAGACGTTTGATCGACTTGTCATCAAACCCGTGTGGTTTGAAATAAGTAAAGGCATCTTCTGGCTGACGGTCGAAAAACTCCACCAGCTTCTCCGTAGAAATATCCTTTATTGGCAATAATTTATACCCCTCTGGAATATAAGAAAAAACGAAATCCTTTACTTTCTTCCCATATTTCCATGAAAAAAGCACAGAATTCATCATTTCTATAAAATCCCACAGCCATCTCATTTTATCTCTTAATATATGTGCTAGTTTGTATAACATAAATTATATGTTTTTTGCTGGGGCAACAGCCCAGTCTATCTTCTTTTCTACCTCGGATATATTACAAAATGTCATCTCGTCAAGCAGTCGGAATAGCTTTTTCCTGTTCCCTTTCACGCCAACATTAAACTTCAGATAGCGTAAATAACGAGCCTTCTTTGTTCCCGGTTCTTCAAAGTATCTTTCATAGTCCTCTTTTGACATAACACCAGAAACAACAGGCAATAAATCACCCAAATGGAAATATGTCATTGAGTATGGTGCTCTTTTCATTTCCTTTTTAATGAAAGAATACGGAAAGAATCGGAAATACCCTCCACCAGAGTAAGCCATATCTTTACCTAAAACCTTAGTCGTTGCTATCGGATACTCATGAATCTCTATGCCATTGTATCTTACAACTGTTGGTTCCATTTTTGAGAACTCTGGAAAACCACCAAAATCGCGCGATGCAGGGAAAACAGAGGCGTCACGAGTGATGCCATTAGCGGCCAACACCTCAAAAGCCCATTTATTGGAACTACCTATCGAGAATGCAGGTGCCCGATAGCTTAACACTTTCTTGCTAATACACTGCTCCAAAGCATCCACGGCCGCATGAGTATCCTCCATGGCCTCTTTGTATGTCATTTTATTCAACCATTTATGGATATTGGAATGGCAGCCAATCTCGTGTCCTGCTGCATCTATCTTCCGAACTACCTGTGGGAAATAAGTAGCCATTTTTCCAACACAGAAAAAAGTACCTTTTAATCCAGCAGATGAAAGTTTTTCCAATAGCTCTTCAAGTAAGCGATCATATTCAGCATACTTTGTTTCTTTCGCTCCAAAATACGCTTTCTCTATATACCATTCTTCTATATCAAACGATAAAACCGATGTATTCATACTATTATCATTTATGCTACATCAAAATCCATTAACTGGTAAAACAGATTATCCTTTGTCATCATTGGCAGACTGCCACCTGTAAGATCCCGAAAAATCAAATTGAATGGCGAATGTTTGATGAATTTGGGAACCTTAACATACGACCAAGGTAATTTCGCACCCAAACCAACATACAATTTAAGCTGAGGGAAGAAAGGTTTATAGTTATTATTGTCTGATATTTGAACTTGAGATCGTGTTGGCAATGTTCCCATATATGTTTCAACACCAGTTCTGAATTGTCCCAGAACGCAATTACCCACTTTCCTATACTTACCTTGTGAAAATCTCCACGCTAAAGCTTCCTCAGACCAATAACGGCGATATGTCTTTTCACCATCTCCACATATCTCTGTCCCGAATCCCATCATAACATTCAAACGTGTTATAAAAGAAAAACCACAATGTCGAACAAATACTGGAAAACTATTTCCATTGGCCAATCCATATACAAACGCATAACCTTGTTTAGTTGCTTCTTCAATGGCCATATTTGTCAAACCAGACAAAAGCCCTTTACCTCGATAATCTGGATGAGTAACAACCGACATCTCTCGCATACATTTGACGACATGTCCATTTACGAGCATTTTTTCCGGTTCTAGCGATATATGAGCGATCATTCTTCCTCCGTCGAAAGCATTACATGAAATTGCTTGTCCATCTGGATTGTCAATAAACAAATGCTGGAAAAAATCCTTATTGAAATGAAGACCCCGTTCCTTATATACCTCATTCTGGAGACAAACCAATTTTTCCATCATGTCTTCATCGTGTAACACACATAATACTGTTTCCATATAAAGAACTTTCTTTTAGGTTTGAATTATCGAGCAATTAACTCTCAATTTAATATAAAAGTTATTTTCATTAGTGTTTTTCAAAATAACTGATATAAAACTGTTTCATTTCAAATAACATGAAGCAATCCCCATGTCCCGGAAACACAATAGTTTTCTCTGGAAATTTCGAAAAAATCGTATCAATAGTTTGCCTTAATTCAGTTTTAGAAGCACCATATCTCTTTTTCAGCACAGGTTTAGTGTCCTTAATCATTGTATCACCCGTAAAAAGATAATTTTCAAAATAGACACACATACCTTTGTCAGTATGCCCTTTGGCTTCAAAAAAACGAATGGGGTAATCGTCCAATGTTAGGGACATATCATGATCCTCAACAAGATAGTCAACATTACGAATACTATAAGTCGTTTCGTCGTTGTAATACAATTTGTTGAAGTAATTCAGTTCTTGAGCGACCCATTTTGCAGTTTTTACTGTAGAAACAACCAAAGCGTTAGGAAAATATGATTTCAAATAGTTTGTGCCCCAACAATGGTCAAAATGTTCATGAGTAAGAATAATAAACTGTAAACATAAACCTTTATTAACTATATAGTCCTTCAATTCCGTTTGTTCTTTAGAACCCGGATCTATGACGATACAGTTTTCGCTCCTATTCCCAATTAGAAGATAAGCATTAGAAGAGACTGGTTTGTTAATAAACCTAATCACTTCAATAGTACCGTTATTGCAAAGTATATCCACCGTCAATTGTAAAAATACTTCCAGTCACCCAACGAGCAGCATCCGAAAGCAAGTAAATACATCCGTTAGCAATATCAGAAGGTGTCCCAAAACCCAGCGGATGGCGTTCGGCATAGAACTTCAGGAAAGCATCCTCTTCAATGGCACCGCTGCTCAATATGCTCGACGGCACAAAGCCAGGCTGAATGCAATTTACACGCATCTCCTGCTTCGACACCTCCAAAGCCATAGCCTTGGCAAATGAGTTGACCGCACCCTTGGTGGCCGAATATAGCGAATTGCCCACCTTCACGTTGAATGTGGAGACCGATGAGATGAACACCACTGATCCACCATGATTCAACTTCTTCTTCTTCAACAGACGGCTGCAAATCTTGATGTCGCCCATGATGTTGGCGTTGAAAATCTCGGTCATAGCCTCTTCACTGATGTTCTTCACGGGCATGGTCTTGATGATGCCGGCACATAGCACCACACCGTCCATCACGGGCAATTCATCCACCAGCGCGTTTATATCGTCTGTGCTGCACAGGTCGGCCTTATGAATCACATGCCCCTCACCTTCCATCTGGGCAAGGGTTTCGTTCAACCGCTCCTCGTTGCGTGCCATCAAGTGGACTTTTGCACCCATCTTTGAGCAGTCGATGCAGATGCCACGTCCAATGCCTGACGAGGCACCTGTTACCAATATAGTTTTCCCTTCAAGGGAGAATGGATTAAACATAATTATAAATACATTAAATCTGGAACAATTATTTTATTCGTATGAATGCAACCTGAACCAAGTGAAAAGCCGACTCCAATTGTTGTCATACACAATGTTAAAGGTCTGCTTTCCAATTCTTTCTTCAAATTTGTTACCATCAATAGTGGTATAGTAGCACCACTTGTGTTTCCAAACTCATGGATATTATATGGACACTTTTCTGGTTCAAAACCCAGTTTTTTTCTCAATTTTTCCATTAAAAATTTGTTGGCCTGATGGATTAACATATAGTCTACTTTTTCTTTATCCAAATTGATTCGTTCCGATAAAGCCTTGAAATTACGTGGAACATTGAACATGGCAAAAGAAAAAACATCTGTCCCATCCATCTTCTCGTGCAATCGTGTCCTTCTTATTCCATCACCACAATCTTCATACTCAAAAGAATGTGCATTCGTAGGATTGCGACTCCCGCCATCTGGCACTATTACAGAAGCTCTTCCAGAACCGTCAGTCATATAACTGAAATCCATTTGATCATAGTCATCATCTTCTGTATATTCCAAAGCCGTAACCGTACCCGCATCTCCAAGTAAGAGATACATGCTTCTGTCTTCATAACTTGCGTATTCTGATTGAGTGTTGCCCACCATTACCAAGGCTTTTTTAATTGTACCATTTTGAACGATACTGCCTACGGTCCCCATTCCTAAGAGATATCCAGAACAACCCAGTGTTATATCAAAAGCAAGACAGTTTTTTGTTATTCCCATCTTGTCCTGTAAAACACATGCTGTCGCGGGAAGACGGTAATCTGTTGTGTGAGAAACGAAGACCAATAGACCTATCTCATCCTTACTCCATCCCAAATCAGCTATCAGTTTTTCCGCTGCTTTTTGACATAAATCTGATGTACAAATTGAGCCATCATGAATAGCACAATGTCTTCGCACAACGCCAGTTGTTTGGATATATTTTTCAATTTCTTCTTGAGGAATTCTCGTGTAGTCCTTGTTTTCTTCCACACGTTCAGGAACACAAGCGGCAATTCCTCTAATTTTCACGTGTTTAATACTAAGTTCCGCCATAATGTTATAATTCAATCAATTCTGGACAAACTATTTTATTTGTTTTGAGCCTTACAACGCCCCATGTAAAACCGACACCTACAACAGACAATAACATTGTTAATGGTTTTGTTTGTAGTTGCTCACGTATGCGAGAAACCATCACCAGAGGAATGCATGCGCATGAAGTATTGCCGAAATCCTCGATGGCAAACGGTACTTTGTTTTTTTCATCAATTTTAAGTTTCTTATCCACAATTTTCATAATTTGAAGATTTGCCTGATGAAAAAGAAAATAATCCACATCTTTATCCCTATCAATTCCATAGTGTTCCATGAATTCATTCATTACCTTTGGTCCTTGCTTGATAGCAAAGGGGAAAACATCTAGACCATTCATATTTCCATGAATTCTTGCTCTTTTAATACCATCGCCATAGTCCTCATAGATAAATGATTCTAGAGTAACTGGATGACGGAACCCGCTATCGGGTGTAATTGTTACCAAGTGGAATGACCCATCTGTATGAGAGAGGCTATCCAATGCTGGAGCATTGTCATCGTACTCCAAAGCAGATGCGGTTCCAGCATCTCCAAACAATGGCAAACGGCTTTTGTCATAGGGCGAAGAAGTGCGATAAAGAGTGTCTCCTACCAATAACAAGGCTTTTTTAATTAGTCCATGATTGGCACTAATTAGACTTGACAGGACCGTCAGCCCATGTAAATAACCGCAGCATCCCAATGAAATATCCAGAGTGAAACAATTGGTTGACAAGCCTAATCTATCTTGAAGAATACAAGATGTTGCTGGTGTTCGATAATCTGGTGTTGTGGAAACAAACACTAAAGCATCAATGTCTTTACGTTCCCAATGCAACTCTTCTATTAGTTTTACGGCCGCTTCATAGCATAAATCAGATGTGCAAACACTTTCGTCTGCAATATGCCTCCTAAAAATGCCAACTTGTTCATTAAATTTTTGAGCCTCTTCTTGAGTAAATAGGGATATATCCTCTGTTCTTAAAACAGTTTTTGGTACACAGGCGGCCACCCCTCTAAATGCCACCTTATCCACTGTGAAATATGCCATAATATTGTATTTTTGAAATTATCTCGATTATGATTCTATTATTTATAATTTATAATGATTTTCCACCATCTACTACAAGACAAGTCCCGGTAACCCAAGCTGCTGCATCTGACAAGAGATAAACAACACCCCAAGCAATTTCTTCAGGCTTTCCATACCGTTTCAATGGATATGAGTTGATGTCGTTTAGTTCATGTTCCTCGTCTAGTTTAACACTCTGCATTAACTTCGACTGAACCATTCCTGGCATAATGCAATTACATCTAATTCCTTTTGGCGCCAAATCAACAGCAGCATTACGCATAAAGCCATTAATGGCACTTTTGGAAGCAGAATATAAAGTTCTGCCTATCGACTCAATATATGTTCCAGAAATTGATGAAACGAAAACTATTGAGCCGTTTTTCTCGATTTTTTTCTTTTTTACTAACTTTTGAGTAAGCATGATAGGAGCAAACGTATTCACTTTGAACACATACTCCAAATCATTTTCTTTTATAAAAGGCGTCATTACAACTTTTGTTGTACCAGCATTGCAAACCACTCCATTTAAATCCGGCAATTGCTCCACCAGTAAATCTATATCAGTCGTTTTGGATAAATCGCCCAAAATTTGGATGTGCCCTGTACCATCCAACATATTGTAGGTATTGTTAAGTTCTTCGGCATTGCGGGCTGTGATACATAAGGTAGCTCCCAGTCTTGAACATTCTATGGCCGTTGCCCTTCCTAAACCAGAAGAAGCACCTGTAACAAGAACCCGTTTTCCAATTAAAGAGTACGGATTATAGTCAATCATAATTCATCGTTTAGGTATGGGGTGTCAAATATATATGACACCCCATAATAAATACATTTACTTTGCCTCAATTAGGTTATAAAGCTCCTCAATGGTTGAGCATTTCTTAAGCTCTGACCCGGAAACGGACTTATCCATTTCCTCGTCAACCATTGAGATAACCGACAAAGCAACCAAAGAACCCCACTCGTCGAGAGTACTGTACTTTGTTTCAGGGGTAAAAACCTCTGCAGGGGTGTCATCGAACTGTTCTGCGAACAAACTTACAAATTCTTCTAATGTCATAATTTTTAAATTTAAATGTTAATAAAAATGTGAATTATTATTCTTTTACAATTGAATAATCCTCAACTTTCCCTTCATAAAAGGGTGTGTGAACTATAGAAGTAACTAATGATTCCGGTGTCATGCGCTTCACAATCTTTTGGAGTGTATCATCAGTTCCACACTCATAAAATTCAGTCACACCATTCTTCACCATATTTAATGTAATGTTAGTCCATTGCACAGGATAGGTCATCAGCTTTATCTGATTCTCCAAGATTTCCTTAGGATCAATATGAGGCAAGCCGTCCGCATCCTGATAAATTGGTACTCGTGGCGTCATAAAATGAAGTTTCTTCAACTCTTCAGCAAGTATTGCACCTTCCTCTGCTGAATTAGGAGAATGGCCTACTCCTTTTTGTGGCAAAACTAAAGCACGCTTTGCACCCATTTCTTTCAGCACCTTACAGGCTTTCTTCACCGAAGCCCTTGCTCCTGTAACAACCAATTGTCCGGGTCCATTATAATTGGCAATGTATAGGTTCTCACCATCCTCATCGCCAACCTGCTTTAGAACGTTTAGAACTTGTTCTTCTGGTATTCCAATGATAGCACCCATTGCACTTGGATGTTTCTGAAAAGCCTCATAAAAAACTTCGCCACGTTTTTTTATGAAAGGAACGGTTTCGTCAAATGACAATGCGCCAGCAACCACGAGGGCGGCATACTCACCAAGAGAATGCCCAGCTGTACAATCTGCTTTCAATTCATCCTGACCCAACGCAAGTGCACACTCATAAATAAAAATACCCATTTGAGTGTAGCGCGTGTCCATTAATACCTCTTCATTAGCAGTAAAAAGGAAATCCGAGAATCGATCGCCTAATATTTCATTAGCTTGTTCAAAGATTGCCCTTGCTTTGGGAAAGTTATCATACAAATCCTTTCCCATTCCTTGTTTCTGGCTACCTTGGCCAGAAAATATAAAAGCCTTCATTTTATTTAGTATTATTTTATTTTAATAATTTAGCAGGATTACCATATACGGTAGTACCTGCTTTTACTCTTTTAATTACAAAACTACCAGCAGCAACATGTGCGCCATTTTCGACGACTATATTATGATTAATAATCGCACCAGTGTGAACAATAGCATTATTCTCTATTGTAACACCTCCGATACAAACCACATGGGTGTCAATCCTAACATTATTTCCTAGATGACAATCATGACCGACAACTGAATATGCTTGAATAAGACAATGCTCGCCAATTACTGTATCAGCGCCAATAGAGGCAAATTGTCCAACAAGACAACCAGCTCCTAGATTAACATTGTTTCTTATAATGGCTGTTTTATGAATTAATGATTGAAACTCTCCTCCCTTAGATTTAATAATGTCGTTTGTTTTATTTTTATAGATAATGCTACCTAATGAGTTGATGAAAACATCATCTTCTTGAATATCATAATCTCCGATAGTTCCAAGAATTGGCGGATAGTTGTCAAATCCATCTAATGCGTGAACATTATCATCTAAATATCCTTTTATGGTAAAAGTTTCGTTATATCCAATCGATTCTTGGGCATAACTGTACAGAGACCTTCCCATCCCACCAGCACCAATAATTACTAGTTTTTTCATTTTCTTGTTGTTATATCATTATAAATTCGATTAATTACTCCTTTATTGTCATTTTTTAATTTCATGTAGTATTCTCTGCCCGCTAACATCATTTCGTGAGCTTTTACGGGATCTGAAACCATTTTCAATATGGCATCGGCTAATTCTTGGGGCGCGTTTGGATTAACTAAAAAGCCAGTAACCCCATCGTGCACAATATCAGGAAGCCCGCCTACATTAGTAGAAACAATAGGGCAACCATATTTAAAGGCTTGACCTGCACCACCTAAGTTTTCCTGGTGTGAAGGTTGTACAGCTGTTGCCAATTCGGGATATATTTCTGGTACATTTGTGCGTGTGCCACAAAAAATAACATGGTCCGTTTTCTTTTTGGCATATTCTTTCAATTTTTGTTCATATTTGACAGCACCGTTCCATGCGCCACCAATACACAAACCATAAATGTGTGGGTTGGCTTTAGAAGCTATAGCTATAGCATCAATAAAATCTTCGTGCCCTTTTATGCCATTTTTTTCTCCAATATACCATCTGGGCGCATACATATAAGAAACCATACCTACCATCAAAGCATCGTCGGGTAATCCTAATTCGTGACGTAATTTTTTTTCATCTTTAGCGAACACCACATCTTCCAAAGGTGTACCTTGGTAGTAAGCCAAAAACACACGATTCTCACTAATGCCTCTATCTATGTAAGCTTGACAACTAGCACGACAAGCACCGGCCCAATAGTCTTTTTTTTGAGCCAAACATAATTCTATTGTGGTAGGTATTTTAAACAACGAAGTAGGTCCAGGTAATTGATATAAGCGAGGTGTAGAATCTTTCCTTAATGCCATGCGCATAATCAACGTGGTCAAATAAAAATGACTGTGGATTACATCTGGCTTAACTTCGTCAACAATTCTCCTTAATGATCTTATGGTTTTATATGGTCTTTTTAATGAATATTGTATGTCATGAACTTGGATTCCAGATGCATAGTACGACTCTGTATATCTACCACCTATGGGCATTGCAACATGTACCTCAAAACCATCCTTAAGAAGATCCCGCATTTGTTGGAGAGCCCATTCAGCACCAACAGATGTTTTAACCAATTGTAACACTCTCATGTTTTAATATGAATATTGATTTATAAAATTATCATATACTTCTTGTCGGATTCGCTCGTTGCTATGATTTCTTACTCCACATTCAAATGCCTTTTGGGCATATTGTTTTACCAAATCATCATTACATAGCAATTTCATCTTTTCGACGATCTCATCTAATGAAGTCGCTACTATAGCAGCGTCTTCATCAACCAAGTATTCAATAGGTGCAATTGTTGAAGGACCAACGGCAAATATGCATTTTCCACTGCCTAAATAATCAGTAATTTTTGTAGAAAAAGATAATCTTGCAGCATTTTTAAACTTTTTCTCAAATGATTCAACAAAGACAACCACATCATACTGTGCAATCGTTTCTTCCACCTTACTAAATGGCACAGGTTTCTGTAAATTGACATCTTTTGTTACTGTCAATTTTCTTTTTTCACTATCATTTAGGCTATTTGTAGTGTAAATGTCTAACGTCAATCGGGTTTCCTCGACATTAAACTCTTTAATAGCATTAGCCATCGCAATCAATGAATAAATCCTTCCATATATGACTTGACCCATATAAACCATCCTTAATGGCTTATGAGGATTCAATGGCTCAAAATGCTTTTTAGAGAAATCGATACCTTTAGTAATGAAAACGCTATCAACTCCAAAAGCCTTGTCATACTCTTTTTTCATCTTGGGGCTTATAACAAATACTTTTTTGCACTGACCAACAACCTCTCTAATTGATTTACGCAACCTTGATTTATAAAAATGAGCTATAGGGCCTTTGTCTTCATCAATGTATGTATAAGCATCGTCCATTAAAAACACACCAGCTGGCTTATTACACGTTCTTATAACATACGATGCTATTTTATTCATCAAAACTAAAGGAGATCCAAAAAACCAAATCACATCGGGGTTGAAATCCGTAATAAAATGCTTTAACTCTTTTGTCTTCCAGCCATTCAATCCCCACAGCATTTCTCTAAGCCAAGTATAAATATGCGAACGATGTCCACGAACATAATTCATGGTTTTTTCTTCTTGTTCAATAGTTTTCTCATCAAAATATGTAACATTTCCTGAACTCAAATCTAACCTTTTACCCGTCTTGATTCTCCACCGATATAGTTTTTTAACTAATGCTATTTCAGATATTTGATAAAAAAACCTACAATAATTGGATTTCGGCTTTTTTGATTCAATATAAATGCACGCTGTCCTTTCTGGATCAGCACCCATAAACAAATTGCTGACCGTACTAGAAGCGCCTTTAGTGTCATCCCATGCCCCTCGTACGATTACTAAAATTTTAGGCTGTCTCATTATTATTTACTTTGTATTCAAATGATAATATTCCAATCGGCATCAGCACAGTATAAACCAACCATCCTTCACTACCAAACAAACCCTTGTTATACAAAAAAACAAAGCCCACAATAACACCAACAAAGAAAAACGCCCTTGCTAATTTGGTGGTATACAACTTATACATTTGCCTGAAAATGGCAATAAACATCATGATAAACGGCAATGCCCCAACCAAACCCATGCCTCCAAGACGATCAAGTAAGGAAGAATGTCCTCCAGAAACCGATGAGCCAAAAATAGGATTGCTTATAAAACCTCCTTTTGAAACATCATGAAAATCCATTCTACCAGTAATAGAGCCGCCAGTTAACTGCCCTTGTAACATAGAATCACGGAAATCGTTAAGTTTGAACTCAACGGGGGTTCCTTCAAAAGCCGGCATTATCCAATCAATAAGTGAAATGAAAACACCCGCTTTATACATTATATACAACAACAATGCAAGGATACCAAAAATGAAAAAGAAAAGGAGATTACTCTTATCGGAATAAAAAATGGTAAAAACGATACAAGCTATCATCACTAACAAACTTGTCGTAACAAATGTGTCATAAATCACAAAACACAATACGGACAAACCTGCGATGGCCAACCATTTTTTCCCTACATTGACTGCTTTTGTAACATAACACATGACCGGAAGGAAAAAAGTATATGCATGCATAAGCGTATAACCCGGAAGCCCCGGAACGGAAAAGCTCTCCTCGTTTTGCTCCATCAACGCTTCTCGTATAGAATTGTAGCTCAACATCAAGGGCAACGTCACTATAAAAGACGCATATAGTATAATTACCGACCAACGAACCAGCTTTCGATTTAATTCAATATCTTTCAAATATAGTAAAATGCAAGCCATGCTCAAGGAAGGAAGTATGAAAGCAAGCTCAATAAGAATCTTTCTCGAATCGGCCAATTTTCCAATACCAACGGTCAGAGGACGACCCAACATCAAGTTAAACAACAACACAAAAGCGTATATCAAAAACCAATAAAAAGCCTTGTTTGCAAAAGCCTTAGGATATAATATCAGCATGACAGCAACAGCAAACATACTCGGTAACCATACTGGAATGTTGAAAGTATCAGCAAACAGCGGAAAAATTGTATAAAAAATATACAATAAAGCAGTGATAAGAAATATCCTTTTTTTAGCGTGCATTATTTAAATTGTGCTTGAACGATACAATGCGATATATTTTTCGTAGTTCGATTTTTTCTCAAAATGGCCTGATGCCCATTGTCGGCATTGCTTTGTCAAAGAATCTTTGCCTTGTAACCGTACTTCAAGAACTTTCCCCCATAAATCCTCGTAGTCTCCCGTTGACACAGCGAAGCCACATTCTCCATCGACAGTTTCTTTACTTCCCGTAGCATCGTATGTGACCACGGGTGTCCCACACGCTTGGCACTCCAGATTCAGACTACTCAAAGTGTCTTCTCTCGAACAATTCACAAAAACATCAGCCATCGAATACAACTCTGCCATCTCCTTAGGGCTTTTTGTATAACCTATCTGCACAAAATTTGATGGAAGCGCATTGTTGGTCTGGGTACAACCAAACAGCACCAATACCATGTCATCGGACATTCGGGAAACGAAATAATCTAATGTAGGTTTGTTGATGGGCAACAGCCATTTTGAGGCTGGACCCAAAATCACAAACTTGTTTGCTATACCCAAGTCTTTTCTTTTGTCTGAAACAGATGGAGAAAAGATATTTAAATCAAAACCATTATGAATGAATGTAATGTTCAGGTCTTTCAACAAGGATTGTTTCATCTCATTGGCAATCCACTCGGATGCGCCCACCATGGTCAATCGAGGGATAGCACTCAAATATTGTTTCCTGTCTTTGAGAACGGATTGGGTTCGGTCAAAGAAATAGGAGGGTATCTGTCTCCATTTCGGGCATTGCCCACATCCCGTTTGCCAACGCTGGCAACCTATGGAAGCATAATGCATACATCCACCTGTGAAATACCAGCAGTCATGCATGGTAATCACTGTAGCAATATTATGCTTTGCCAAATAACGCAACAGCATATTCAGGTGAATATAATTGCTGTGCAAGTTGTGCAAATGGACAACATCGGGATTGACTTTATCAAGCCATCGCAGAAACTTCCAAGTGGTCAACCGGTTAAAATAGGCCTGTTTGCCGAACACGCGGCTTATCAAGGCATGCCATTTGGCGGTCAGTTTGTTGCCAATACGATAACCTCGAGGCACTTCTTTGTCTGGCCCATCGGTTATAGAATAAGCGACATAGCACTCTATCCCATGAGCTTCGCAGCACGATTGTATCCCCTTGACAATCGTACCTGTACTCTTGCTGCCATAAATGGCATTGATTTGAACGACTTTCATTAGAATGTGTCAATATCTAAAAACGATATAGCCCAATTTTTCGGATTCAGGCATATCTCTCGCATTTCATCCGTCACAACCTTGACAC
Source organism: Bacteroidales bacterium (assembly GCA_017632935.1). GTDB lineage: Bacteria > Bacteroidota > Bacteroidia > Bacteroidales > F082 > Limimorpha. The sequence continues at coordinate 114,451 of JAGBQJ010000001.1, forward strand.
CATGGAACAAAAAACGTTTGCCTCCACGATAATGACATTCTCCCATTAATTCGAAAAGAGGATGTGACAACGTGAAGTAACCGATGATCCTATCGGGTTCTTCGTGTTTGCGCAATGCTTTTTCCAGTTTTTTAAGATTCTCTTTCGTATAGTCATAAAGGAAGAAATCGCCCAAGGTTAGTATTTTGATGCCACACTCTTTGTAACTGATTTTATAGATTGCACAACCAACGCCCTCCACTTGGAACATCTTGATCCCGTTGCCAGATTTCATGCGCCACTGAAATGTTTCTGGTGTATAATCAACATGTATCAATTCTTTCCCTTGAAACCACTTATTCCGTGCATCAAGTAAGCGACTATCTATTTCATGGACTTCTGTTTCGAGGTCTTCCCTAACTTGACCATGCAACTTACGAATGTCAAATTTGGTCTTTTTCAAGATATTCAACGGACGGGCATATTTATCAAACAATGCCAATGATTCAATATAGACCCATCCCAATTTTTCATAAGCGTTTTTCGAGGCTTGTACACTAATGTTATAAACAAGTTCTCCACCCTTCTCATTGAAAAAATCATTGAGAAAAGCCTGGTTGAGTTTTAAAAACAAGCCTTGTCTGCGACAACTGTCATGGATGCAAGAGTCAGCAAACTGAACACAATTCAACTTTCGTGAACCATAGAAAACCGGCATAAAGAAAGAGGTTCGACTTCCAACAATCTTTCCTTCTTTCTCGGCACAATAACTAACACCGGTTGATTCACGAAGCACAAAATTGGCTTTTTGTTGATGTATGGCTTTCAGTTCGGGCCAAACCTCACAATATAATTGCACCAATGAATCAACATCAGCATCTGTCACTTTTCTTATGATGAAATCTCCCATGTTTTAATGAATAATTGTTTCCCAAACATTAAAGTATCCGTTTAGTTTCGCCTTGAATACGCCAAAGGTTTCGTCATTGCTGATACCGTTACGTCCAAAAATGATACGGCCGTTTTGTTCGTAACTGTACATCATTGTACTAGTATAGATCCGTTTGTAGTTGGTTTGAGTTGTAAGGTATTCATGCGATTTCTCGGAACAGCTTCCATATGGATAGCAGAAATCCAAAGGCTCGTAACCCAATTCCTTTTGGAATATTTCATTGGCCTGAACAAACTCCAATTGTGGATCAATGTCCTTCATATCAGCCACATGAGGATGGGTGAAGGTGTGAACACCAAATCCAACCCAACCGCTATCGTGCATCTTACGCACCAAATCCCAAGTCAGATAATCTTTATTTTTTTCGATTTCACTAATGGTGAGATAAATATTATATTTGATGCCCAACGACTTCATGAAATCGAAGATCTCTGTGTAATTCGATAACCAGCCATCATCAAAAGCAATAACCACTTTTTTCTTTTCGAACTTCTGGTTGTCCTTGTCATCCAGTTCGTCAAATCGTAATGTCGTATATCCATTTTTAGCGATATATTCCATCTGTTGTTTGAACACCTCAATATTTGTCTGCATAAAGGATTGACCTTCGCCTTTCACAATGTCATGATAATAGATAACATTGACAAATTTGTTCTTTCCTACATTCAAACGACCAACTACGGGAATAATATGATTATAAATGAAATGTTTTACATAATTCATAATGAATTATTCTATTCGTATTTTTCTAACATTAAACTTATACTTGGGTTGACCATATTTATGATAAATACCTAAGCCACTAATTTTAAATAACAAGAAATCAAATACATATCTAATTTTACAAAACAATGATGTTGTATATGTACTATCATAAATCTTTTTTAGCTGGTGATTGTACAACGGTTCTTCTATATGGGGCTCAAACCTTTTGTTTTCACTAAGACTTAAGTTATCATATAAATTCTTCGTCTTGACCGTACCTCCATGTATCCCACTCCCATCTTGTCCGTGATTCTTCGCCATGGGTTCTGTCGGGAACAAACAATATTGTTCATCAATAGGTAAAAACTTCGGCATCACATCTCCGTATACCCTACCTTCTTTCAGCATATGAATAATTGAAGCGCCTTGATATACTTTTGAAGTGAATGCATCAAAAAATGACATTTGATCAAGAAACTGTTTCAAAACCTCCAGACTTCTAAACTTCTCAACTTTGTCACGACGCTTAAACCACTGAGCATACCCCCAAGCATTGAACCTGGGATATGTATATACATTATTCTTGAGAAATGAAGTATCGACTCGTTTAAAACCACATACGGCATAAATACTGTCATTGTCTTTGGTGTATTGCAAGCCCCAATTAGCATACTCCAAGAAACATGGTGCCACCTCGTTGTCATCTTCGCTGATAATATAACACTCATAACCTTGCTCACGTACATAACTGTACATTCTATTACAATTCTCTATTACACCAAGATTATGGTCTGCTTGTAGAATAGTAATTTTCTTAAAACCAGAAATCGCCGGAAGATACTCCTTGATTTGATTATAACCAAAATGGTATTTTTCCGATGGTGGGAAGTCTAACCCTATTACCAACTCGGACTGGTTTGCGTAAGTACACCTGGCAAATGACTCAACGCAGCATTTAAAATGCTCATATCTGTTGAGTGTGGGAATTAGTATTGGGGCGAAATTATCAATTTCCATTATATTACGGTCTTTATTTAATCTTAGAATACACGTTTTTAATCAACCTATTCCCACGGCAGAAGTTTACAAAACGTTTGTGCCAAACTTCTTTAACGCTGTATTTAGTTATAGTGGACGTTTTTTCAATCAATTTTTGTTTGGAGGTTTCGTTTATATAACCTTTCTCAAAAGCCCAATCAATATCAGCTTTGAATTGCTGAAAATTGCGTTTGTTTCCTTCTCTTGTAGGTATAGAAGCGGAAACATTATTTCCGTGTACTCTTCTGAGTAAAACAGGTTCGCGTATATAACATATTGAACCAATCATTAGACTACGTAAATACAAGAAATAATCTTCAGCTTTAGCATAGCTCAAAGGGGGGAATGAATCCACCACAGAGCGACGCAATGCCCGCGAATCACCAGAGAAGCAGCCTATATTATATCTCAGGTAGTCATTCAATGTTAATATTGTGAATGTGTGTGGTCGAAAACATGTTTTCTCGTAATCAATTTTCGGATTCAGGTTCTCATCAGTTGCTTGGGAGAGGAAACTTAACGAAGCTATCTCGGGAAATCGCTCAAAAAATTCCACCGACATAGTTGTACGATTGGGTAATGATTTGTCATCACCGGCAGCAAGCAACACAATATCGCCATGGGAAATTTCATAAAGGACCTTGTTGACATGCCTGGCAATGCCCATGTTCTGCTGGTTCTTATTGACAATAATACGATGGGGACCTTTATATGCGGCCACAAACTCATCTATTTTCTGTTGTGTTCCGTCTTTTGAGCAATCGTCGGAAACGACAATTTCCAAATTCTCATAATCTTGCCCAACAGCTCCTTCCAAAGCATCCTGGATATAGTTCTCCTGATTGTAAGAGAATATGCAGAATGAGACTAAAGGTTTATTATTCATTTTCTGGATATTTTTAATGCTTTGACCAAATCCTTTTCTTCTTTGTTAAACGTAAAGCAGTATGCAATAACGAAATATATAAGTGTATAGACGGCAACAACTCCAAACAGCTTGAACCAACTATCTATTGTTACCATCCTGACAAGGAAGAATGATAAAATGGAAAAAGTAGCTAAAATAGGCAGAATTTTTCCATGACACTCCTTAAAAAATCGTCCCATATTTAATTTTAAATTATTCTTATAGAAAATGTTCAGCCAAATGATGTAAACGATTAATCCGATACCTGTTCCAAAGCCGGCGCCCAAAGCGCCCAAAGAACGGGCGCAAATGGTTGCAAGACCAAAACCTATCAATGAAGTAACAAATATTAGACTTCCAGTATAACGAACTTTGTTTTCAACATAAACCAAATCATTGGCTATCTGTTCTGTGAGTAAAATGGGCTGGATAGCTATACCACATATCAAAATATAATAGGCATTTTTAAAAGCATCGCCTACCCATAGGTGGATGAACTGACTTCCAAATATACAGAAACCTGAAAATATGAGCCAAATAATATAAAGTTGAATACGACCCACCTTAATCATTAAATCTCCTATTGATTCCCTATCTTGATTAAGCGCCACACGCGCCACCTTAGGCAGGAACAAACCATTCAAGGCAGATGACAAGATGTAAATCATACCATCCAAAGACACACTTAGCGCAAACACTGCTATCTCTGTGCTATTTGAAACGATACCAAGAATGGTCGGTATCAGTGAAATCCTAAGACGTTGTGCTAAACTGATACCAAATGTCCACATGGAGAAAGAAAACACACCTTTCAATTCACCCTTGTCATAGTAACCCCACTGGATTTTCAGCTTCGACTTACGCTTGAAAACAATGAACTTCAGGAAGGATGTCAGCAAAGCAACAGCTCCATTAATCAGGACAAGGGCATAAACATCTGCACCCATTAAAAGAGCAACACATACCAGCACGACCGTCCCCACCCTGTTCACCATTTCCAGCAGTTTTTCTTCAACGAAAAACTCGTAGGCAAGCATGGCACCTGCCATGGGCTTGAACATGAAGTTGAGGATGCTGAATACTGCCGCTATGATATAAAGCCCTTTGAGCGTATTGATTTCGCTGGGATTAAGCCCCGTGAAAATGTTAGAAATGAAGAAGTAGCAAACAAGGAGCACCAGGAATATCACCGCATCGATGATGAGGTAAACACGAGTGGTGAGACCTACCATCTTCGCCACTTTATCCTCATTATTCTCCGCTCGGTATTTTGCAATAAATCGCTGTACGGCCTGGTGCAATCCAAAATCCATAAGGAAATACGAGATGAAGGACATGATCAGACTATAAAGACCATAGTCCGACATGCCTATTTGCCGTATCATCCAAGGAGTATAGAAAAAGGATATCGCAATGTTTACAAATATCGAAACATACGATATGATTGCTCCTTTTCCTATGTTGCCAACTTTCATTCGCTTAGAAATTGTTTATCAGTTTCACAATCTGTTGTATTTCATCATTTGAAATAGCAGGTCCTATCGGTAAACTCAACTCGGCATCTGCAACCTTTTCTGTAATAGGCAGGCTTATTTTATTCCACTCCTTATAGCACTCCTGCTTATGGGGTGCAATCGGGTAATGAATCACTGTACCTACACCATTCTGCTCTAGATAATCGTGAAGAGCATCGCGTTTGCCATCAGCAACAAGTATCGGGAACAGGTGGTAAGCATTCTGTGCATCAGGCAGACGATCAGGCAACGACACTATCGGATTGTTGATATGGTCATAATAATAGTTAGCCACAAGCTTGCGGTGGGCATTATCCTCAACCAAGTATTTCAGTTTGACATCAAGCACTGCTGCTTGGATTTCATCCAAGCGGCTATTACGACCAGCATATTTGAACACATATTTTTTCTGCGAGCCGTAGTTGGCCAAAGCGCGAACAGCGGCAGCCAGTTCAGGGTTATTGGTGGTAACAGCACCCCCATCACCCAGCGCACCAAGGTTCTTGCCTGGATAGAAACTATGTCCTGCTGCATCACCAATGCTTCCTGTAGTACGGCCATCTGTATGCTTGCAGCCATGGGCTTGTGCGTTGTCCTCTATGAGTTTCAGATTGTACTTCTTACAAAGCGAACCAATCTTCTCAGTGTAGGCATTGCGGCCATAGAGATGTACAATAGCAATGGCCTTTGTACGCGGAGTGATAGCAGCCTCAATGAGGTCATCATCAATCTCCAACGTATTGAGTTTAGGCTCTACAAGAATGGGTTTCAAGCCATTCTCTGTAATGGAGAGAATGGTGGCAATATAAGTGTTTGCAGGAACAATCACCTCATCACCTGGCTGCATGACACCCATCTCAATGTAGGCACGGAAAATCCAGATGAGGGCATCCAAACCATTGGCGCAGCCAATGCAATACTTGGTTCCTATAAACTTGGCATAGTCCTCCTCAAAGCGTTCGTTCTCCTTGCCTTGGAGATACCAGCCATTGTTTACTACTCTGGTTACTGCTTCATTAATCTCTGCACCATGCAGGGCCGTAACGTCTTTTAATGAAAGAAACGGAATCATTTATAACTATATCTATTTTTAATTATCAAATCTCAATTATTAGAAGTCTACTTTTCTATAGAATCTTGCAGGATTACCTAACCACAATTCGCCTGGTGGCACATCCTTAGTAACCACAGAACCTGCACCCACAAAAGCACCTTCACCTATGATAATACCAGGCAGCACAACACAACCTGCTCCAATAGTGGCACCTTTGCACACTTTTGTCTTTAGTAGCGTCCAATCCTTATTCTTAGAGCGAGGATACCTATCGTTGGTGAAGGTCACGTTGGAACCTATCATTACATTGTCCTCCAACTCAATGCCGTCCCATACCTGAACCCCGCACTTGATGGTGACATTATTACCAATCTTCACATCGTTCTCTATAAAGCAATGCGAACAGATGTTCACGTTTTCCCCTATCTGTGCCCCAGGTAATACTACACAATACTGCCAGACATTTGTGCTGTCGGGTATATTCTTATTTTGGCAATCTGCCAATCTATGTATCATAGTTCCTCCCTAAATTTTATAAATTCATCATAATCACGAATATAGTCTTCCACCTGATAGACCTCAGAAGCCAAAACCATCGCAACTGCACCAGAGGAAAAATCAACAAGGTTGCGCCATAGACCTGGCTTGACATAAAGCCCTTGATATGGTCGATTCAGGAAAAAAGATCGTTTGCTTTTGCCATCATCAAGTGTTACGGTAAAAGACCCAGAAGCAGCTATTATCAGTTGTTCCAACTCCTTATGGGCATGGGCACCACGACCCTCACCACCCGGTATATCATAGAGGTAATACACTCTCTTGACATCAAAAGGAAGTGTCGTCCCATTTTCAACCACGGAGAGATTACCCTTACGGTCGCTATGATGCTTGTCAAGCTCAACCATCGTACAGTCGAATACACTATATTTCCCCATTTTGCTTCATTTTTAAGAATTCATCATAATCGCGGACATAGTCTCTCACATCGTAATGTGTAGAACCGAATTCCAATGCCAAAGAGTTGGTGGAGAAGTTCTCTATTACTCGCCACCATCCAGCAGGGACATAAAGACCATAGTAAGAACGATTCAAAGTGAACCGCTGTTTGTTCTTTCCATCATCCACAACAACTTCAAATGCACCTGACAGTGCAATGATAAACTCTTCGTTCTTATGAAAAGCATGACCGCCTCTACTCTCGCCTCCTGGTACATCATAAATCCAGTATGTCCGTTTAATCTCAAACGGAATATGGTTCAGTTGTTCCACAAAAGAAAGGTTCCCTCGTGGATCAGCGAACTTTGGTAAAGTAATAACCTTAGGTTCGATCATATTATTTCACTTATTTTAATAATCTATTATGTTTTGTTTTTCCATGACAATCCATTTACCATCCTCTTCAACTGCTTTAAAACAAAGCTTTTCATATAATTTCACCGCAGAAATATTCTCTTTTCTTACTTTTAATTTTACAATTTTAAGCCCAAGTTTGTTAAAAGCATAGTCAAGAATGAGTTGTGAAGCTTTCTTTGCAACACCCTTTCCCCAATAATCCTTATTTCCAATGAATATGTGGTAGTGCGCAGAATAGCCATCTATATCAGTTAAATAAATATTACCAATATATACGCCATCAACCAAGATTGCACAACGGTAATCATTCGGGTTCGCTATTACTTTGCGTATCCAACCAAGTTCAGATTCTATTGTAATCTCGTGGTCGTAGGTGTTACCAGTGTATTTAAACACCTCTGGATCATTACGCCATTGCACTGAAGTGTAGGCATCCTGCTCTTGAAGTGGTCTTATTATTACTTGCATATTATATCAATTATACGTTTCATGTTTTTAGCATCGTACCGCTGGTCTATTGGTATAAAAACAGTGCGTTCCGCTAATAGGTATTCCAAATCATTAGGCTCGCACCACTCAAATACATTTGGCCAGTATGTAGCCACAAAAACCTTTTCTGCAATAAGTCGTTTCTTTAATTCCTTATCGTCAGTTAGATATGCATAAACCATTGGGATCGTATTCTCCGACAGTGAGAATTTGAGTTGGTTAGTTGCATTAAGTTGTTTATCAAGGTATAACCAATTCTTCCTCCTTTGAAGTGCTGAAACCTTGTAGTCGATGCTCTGCATTAAGCGATGTGTTAGGTTAGACATCAGCTTTATCGGCTGTCCAACAAGTGTTTTGGTTAACTTCTGAAAATCAGTATAACCCGTTTCTGCTCCAAGGTCAATTCGTTTTACAAGGAAATCAACCCTGTCGTATGATACATCTTGTTCTATTTCCTCATCCAGTAACTTGTCAGTATAAAGATAAGCACCGTCGGGAACGCCAAAGAACTTACGGCAAGTATAGAAGGAATCTATACCAGCAATAGGTTTTGCATAAAAAGCTTGTGTATTATCCACAATCAAGCGTTCTCCGTATTGTCCTGCCAAAACCTCAACATAACGCTGCTTAAAGCCGTAATAATTTACATATAACAGAGCCTCGTCATTTTTAAGTATAATTTTCTCACTTATCTCCAGATTAATATCAATATGATAAAACGCATAAGTGACTCCCAGTTTTTGGAAGGGCTCCAAAATCACCGCACAAGTATAATAGGGGATATAGACCTTTTTATACCCCCTTGCCTTTAGTATATATTCCAGGCAATTCCGCCCAGTATTAAGGCTGAGGGCATACTTGTGATATTCCTCCCTCAAGGGGAGTTCCAAACTGAAATAGCCGCCTATGGGTTCCATCATTCTACGTTGACTTTAATGTATTGTGATAAGTTTACCAACATGCTATCACACTCTTGGCGGTTTACAAATCTAAGAAAAACAGAGCCTATTGCATTATTCGCACCATGAAAAGCCTCTACTGGAGCACCAAAAGCAGGGTAGATTGCCTCGCTGATGACATGGTTATTCTGGAAGGTCTCGTCATAGGAGATACCTTGATATGTTCCTGCTTGTAGAGAATGAATTATATCATTCACATAGCAACCATCATATTGTGGCATATTAATAATGCCCGGAATGGGTTCGCCAACTGCTTTCAGCACTTCGGCTTCAATCAAGTCGATACCAGTACCTATACGTTGGAGTTCAGCAATTCGGTTTCCACCAGCACGAGGAGACACTTCCATAATATAAGGCTTGCCATTTTTGCAAAGGCGGCTCTCCACATTATAAAGACCTGTGCCGCAATGCAACAAGGTCAGCAACCTTTGCAATTCACTAGTGAGGTAGTCCTGATGCTTCTGCTGCATGGTAGATGGCCATATTTCCAATGCTGGCGTATAAGGGTTAGCAGCATCCTTGTCAAATAACTGGTCGGAATAGTCGGCATATACCAATTTACCACCTACACTGAAACAATCTGCGCTGGACTGGTAACCATCCAACTCCAAGAAATCTTCTATGATGAAATGGCCATTGTGAGACTCATTCAACGCATGTGCAATGGCTTGGGGCAAATCTTTCGGGTTATCCACTCGCGTTACTCCTTTGCTACCCGCAGAGTCCACAGGCTTGACAATCACAGGCCTGTTGAAAAAATCAAAATCCCTTAAAGCATCTTCTGCATTCTCGTAACCTCTTGCGTTAGGTACATTAAAACCATTATCTGCTAAGAAACGGCGGAAGCGAGATTTGTCCTGTAAGGTGCATGCGGCTTCATATGAACAAGTGAAGGGTAAACCAATCTGCTCTGCAACGTAGGCTGCAGACACCACACCTGGATCGACTGCATAGGAAAGAATGCCGTCAATTTTGAGCTCTTGCGCCAGCTTCAACACAGTTTCTTTGTCGAGTATGCTCACATTATGATATTCGTCGGAATACTTGTGGGCGATGTTATCAGGAAGATAGTCCACCGTGATGACATGAATGCCGTGCTTATGCGCAGCCTCAATAGCAGGAAGCAAATAGCGAATGCCTCCAAGGAGCATCAGTTTTTTTTGCATTGTCCTTTATTTTCAACGAGGTCTAATACTCGGTTTATGTCTTCATTACTCAGTTCGTGGTGCATAGGCAGACAAATAACTTCGTTAGCCAGACGAGTTGCCATTGGCAAATTCTCAGGTGCTGCACTTGGAAGACCACGATAAGTGCTGAATGTACTAATCAATGGATAGAAATATCGGCGACCAAAAACATTTGCCTCACGCATCTTGAAATAGAGCTCGTCACGTGTTGCTCCGTACTCTTTAGCGTTGATGAAAATTGGAAAATAACTATAGTTGTGACGCACTCCAGGCATATCATCGAAGAAACGGATGCCTGGAATATTGCGAAGAGCTTCACGATACTTTTGAGCCACTTTTTGTCTATTGGCAATAGCTTTATCTACTTGTTTCAAGTTCAATAATCCGTATGCTGCACGAACTTCATCAACCTTACTATTGATACCAGGTGCAACCACTTCTGTTTCGCCTGCAAAACCAAAATTCTTAAGATAATCAATGCGTTTCTTGGTCTGCTCGTCATGCATCACCAAGGCTCCTCCTTCAAGGGTGTTGTAAACTTTAGTGGCATGGAAACTGAGTGTAGCCATATCACCAGCGTTCAACACACTTTCACCTTCCACTTCTACGCCAAAGGCATGAGCTGCATCGTAGATAACCTTCAGACCATACTTGTCAGCTATCTCTTGAATACGTTTCATTTTCACCGGCTTGCCGTAGCAATGCACGGGCATAATGGCCGTAGTTTTAGGCGTGATGGCGGCTTCAATCTTATCAGGGTCAATACCACAGGTTTCCTCCTCAATATCTACGAAAACTGGACGACAACCATTCCACCAGATGCTGTGGGTTGTGGCCACAAAGCTATACGGTGTGGTTATTACCTCACCTGTGATGCGTAGTGCCTGCAATGCAGTCAGCAATGGTAGGGTTCCGTTAGTAAACAGACTGATGTACGGTACTTTCAGATACTCTGCAAGAGCCTTTTCCAGCTGTTTGTGGAACTGGCCGTTGTTGGTAATCCATTTGCTTGCCCAAATCTCTTTGAGCATCTCGTTAAACTCACCCAAGTCTGGCAATAACGGTGAGGTAACTGTTATCTGTTTCTCCATTATTGCAATTATCTATTACTATACATGTTGGCGTAATAATTCTGGTATTCGCCCGAGGTAACATTGTCGAGCCACTCCTGGTTGTCCAAATACCATTTCACAGTCAGTTCAATACCTTCCTCAAACTGGAGACTTGGCTCCCATCCAAGTTCCTTCTGAAGCTTGGTGGAGTCGATGGCATAGCGCATGTCGTGTCCGGCACGGTCAGTGACATAGGTAATCAAATCCATATCCTGACCTTCAGGGCGACCAAGAAGACGGTCCACCGTATTGATAACCACTTTGATAATGTCGATATTCTTCCACTCATTGAAACCACCGATATTGTAGGTCTCGGCAATCTTGCCCTTATGGAAAATCAAGTCAATCGCTCTTGCATGGTCAACCACATAGAGCCAATCGCGCACATTCTCGCCTTTACCATAAACAGGAAGAGGCTTGCGGTGACGGATATTGTTGATGAAGAGCGGAATAAGCTTCTCTGGAAACTGATAGGGGCCGTAGTTGTTGGAGCAGTTAGTCACAATGGTAGGCATACCGAAGGTGTCATGGAAAGCACGGACAAAGTGATCGCTGCTAGCTTTGGCCGCGCTGTAAGGACTGTGGGGCTGATATTTCAGATCCTCGGTGAAAAACTTCTCACCGTATGCCAAATGATGCTCACCGCTGGAGGCTTTGGTAGTAAACGGAGGCTTGATGCCTTCGGGATGAGTCACCTCCAATGCGCCATACACCTCGTCGGTGCTGATATGGTAGAATCGCTTGCCCTCAAACTTTTCAGGCAGACTTTCCCAGTAGGCTTTAGCAGCTTGCAACATAGAGAGCGTTCCCATCACGTTGGTTTGTGCGAAAGTGAACGGGTCTTTGATGGAGCGGTCAACATGACTTTCAGCAGCAAGATGAATAATGCCATCCACCTTCTCATCCTGCATGAGTTTCAATACGCCGTCAAAGTCGCAGATGTCCATTTTCACGAACTTGTAGTTAGGCTTGTCCTCAATATCCTTGAGATTAGCCAGATTGCCAGCGTAGGTAAGCTTATCCAGATTGATAATCTTATATTCTGGGTATTTGTTCACAAACAGCCTTACTACATGGCTGCCGATGAATCCGGCTCCGCCGGTGATGATGATGTTCTTCATGGGTTATTTATTTTCTGAAAGTATCTGATGAAATGTCTTCTTTTAGCTCCTCAATTACCTTGAGCAGGTATTGGCCATACTGGTTCTTTAGCATCGGCTTGGCCAGTTCACGCATCTTCTCCTCGGTAATCCAGCCATTGCGGTAGGCAATGCCCTCCAAGCAAGCCACCTTCAGGCCCTGGCGCTTCTCAATAACCTCAACAAATGTTGAAGCCTCGCTGAGGCTGTCGTGCGTGCCTGTGTCGAGCCATGCAAAACCGCGACCGAAGACCTGAACTTTCAACTCACCATCTTTTAGGAATTCCTGGTTCACCGTGGTGATTTCAAGCTCACCTCTTGCCGATGGCTTGATGTGTTTGGCCACATCGACCACCTTGTTGGGATAAAAATACAGACCCACCACAGCATAATTGCTCTTGGGCTCTTTTGGCTTCTCCTCAATACTAAGGCAGTTGCCCTGTTTGTCGAATTCCGCCACACCATAACGCTCCGGGTCACTTACCCAGTAGCCGAACACGGTAGCTTTCTTGTTTTCCTCAGCATCTTTTACTGCATTGCGGAGCAAGGTGGTGAATCCGGCACCGTAGAAGATATTGTCACCAAGAACGAGGCAAGCACTGTCGTTGCCTATAAACTTTTCGCCAATGATGAATGCCTGGGCGAGACCATCAGGGCTAGGCTGTTCAGCATACTCGAAATGTACGCCATAGTCAGAGCCATCGCCCAAAAGACGTTTGAAACCTGGCAGGTCGTAAGGCGTAGAGATAATGAGAATATCTCTGATTCCAGCCAGCATCAAAGCACTGATAGGATAATACACCATCGGCTTGTCGTAGATAGGTAATAATTGTTTACTTACACCCTTGGTAATCGGGTAAAGGCGGGTACCAGAGCCGCCTGCTAATACTATACCTTTCATATTTTTTTATTTTTATATTTTTTTTATTTTACCACAAAAACAACAAGCCAAAATTAGTGCTTGTCGTAAATCTCATATTTGCTATTCTTACTAATGAACTCCGGCACGGTTTTCTTCATCAGTTTCACCATGTCAGGTATCTCGACTTTGCGGGACAGGTCTTCCAATTCGTCGATGACGGAAGCCACCTCGTTGTATTCGTATTCCCTTACCTTAGCGATGCGGATGCGCTCGTGCGAAGTGGGAAGCGTGTTCTCCTTGTTCGAAAGCACTTCCTCGTAGAGTTTCTCGCCAGGACGAAGTCCCGTGTATTTGATTTCAATGTCTTTGCCCACTTCATATCCAGCAAGCTGAATCATACGGCGCGCCAAGGTGTCTATCTTCACGCTTTCGCCCATGTCGAACACGAAGATCTGTGTGCCCGTGCTCATCGTGGCGGCCTCCATCACCAGACGACAAGCTTCAGGGATGGTCATGAAGAACCTTGTGATGTCGGGATGGGTCACCGTGATGGGACCACCATTCTCTATCTGTTCCCTGAAACGTGGGATGACACTGCCATTGCTCCCCAACACATTGCCAAACCTCGTGGTCACAAATGTCGTGTTCCCTTGATGTTTTCCACTTTCGACGGCCAGGCCGAGCGACTGCACATAAATCTCCGCCAAACGCTTCGAACAGCCCATGACATTGGTAGGGTTCACTGCCTTGTCAGTGCTGACCATCACCATTTTTTCCACGCCATATTCAATGCATTTATCGGCCACGTTGCGTGAACCGTAAACATTCACCAACACAGCTTCGCATGGATTCTCCTCCATCAGCGGCACATGCTTGTAAGCAGCCGCATGGAAGACAACTTGAGGATGATAGTGTCTGAAAGCAAAATCAAGTCGAGCTTGTTGCCTCACATCGCCAATCACAGGGACAAAATCCAATTCCGGGAAACGACCTTCCAGCTCAAGGCGAAGGTTGTGCATAGGGGTCTCGGCGTTATCGAACAGAATAAGTCGCTTTATCCCAAAAGTGGCCAATTGCCTACACAACTCACTGCCGATACTGCCTGCCGCACCCGTAACGAGAATGATCTTCCCCTTGAAATTGCTGATGATGGCATCCATGGACAGCTTGATTTCCGGTCGGCCCAGCAGGTCTTCAATTTTGATGGCCCTCACCCTGCTCTTCGACTGATGTCCCTCTTCCACTTCGTTGATGGTCGGGGCGATGAGCAGCCTTATGTTGTGGTGGTTGCAATAGTCGATGAGTGCATCCTCGTGCTGGGCATCTTTCTCGTTGGCGAAAAGGAGTGCCGAGATGGAAAAACGGTCGAAGATGTCCTGTAGCTCTTTGTCGTTCTGGTAATTAAAAATCGGATAATCCGACAGCTTGAGCTTTTTCGTCGTACTTTCGGGAGAAAGAAAACCGACTACGCGGTAATGGGGCGAGCTTTGCAGACGAGTGATGGCCGCCACCGACTTGTCAGAAGTGCCAAACACGAGCACACGTTGGCGGTTCTTCGTATCGTTCATGTTGCTCTTGTAGCGGTGGTAGACCCCCACCATCAACACACGGACCAATAACACCAAGAACAAAGACAGCAGGAAATCACAGCAGAGTGCTACCAAGATGCTGGAGTTGAACAGGCATGTTATCGCAATAAACACTCCCAACAGCACAACCTTAGTCAGGAAAGTCAAGGCATAGCGCAACAGATCATGGAAAGAGGAATAACGCACCACGAGCTTATACTCCCTAAAGACCAGCATGGCCACGACACTGGCACCCAAGGCGCCTCCAACCCACCACCAGGCGAACGGCCCGGCATAGTAATCGGAGCTGGTGAAGAAGCTCAGCACCAGCAACACGATGACCGACGCCCCGACAGAGAGGCAAAGATCCAAGCCAAAGAAGGCTTTGGCGCTGAAGTATTTGTTTTGGAATTTAGAAAAAAGGTTCATGATGAATCAATAGGTAAATGGGGCTTATCGGGTTTTCTTTTCACAGCTCCGCCCCGTCAGTCACAATTCTTTAGTTGATAATTAAGAGTTGAGAGTTGACAGTTGTGTTTATTTTGAGTTTAAAATATGTGGGACCTCATAAGACTCCACGAACTTCAACATCATTATTGCTCTTGACGTGTGGAATGAAAGCTGGTTGTAATTATTCAGCAAGAAAAGGTCGGCATCGTATCTCTTTAACAACGACAAGGCTTCCAAACCACTTATGCCTTTAGTTTAGTCAGTGAGGGGGAGCGTCCAAATCGGGTTCAACATACTTTAAAACATCCATATTATCATCTTTTGGGCGCACTGGGAGTTCTATCTTATTGATGTTCCTAATGTTGTTTTCCGTGCTGTATTCTTAGTTTACTCACTATGGTTTTCTACTCGTTGTTTTATTTCATCGATATGGCTTTGACCATTCTATCTAAGGTTCTCGCTAATTCTTCGGTTGAACGCTTCATCCCGGCCAAGCATTTGGAGCACCAACAAATAAACTTTGGTGCGGGGATTGTGATTGGCATATCTTGCATCATTATACACTCCATCAAGCCTGGTCGCATTGGCTATGGCCTGCTCAAGGTCACCGTAACGTTTCATATCATCATAATGACTTTTGCTGTTTTTTACGTATGAATACTGCTTTTTTGAGGTATATAATGGAGATGCGTTGATATGCTGTGCTATCGCATTGCCATAATCGACCCTGCTCATTGGTGTGTCGCGATACTCAAAATGCAACAAGTACCATAATTCGAATGCCTCGTTGCTCCATGCACTCATCACACCATGGGCCTCTGCTTTTGCTATGGCACTGTTAAAGTTGTTGGCTGGAAAACTGTCGCGGTCAAAAACTGCCCAAACTGCATCATACGGCATTTTCCGCTTTTCAGCATTAACCTTCAGCCTCACCGCCTCTTCAACAACCTGTTTTGTGTTGATTCCACCACCACCGACTTCGAGGTCAAGCAAGTAGACACCATTATTAATCCGCTTGAACGCATTGAAATAATTCGGTTCCGTCTTCTTCCCTTCGCAAACGATGAGGATTCTTCCAATAACACGCCGTTGACTCCTCTTGGCAGTCTTCTTCGCATATTTTTTGGTCAGATTTCCAGTCAGCGTGATCTTCCTTGCCATTCCTCTCTTCCTTAATTGTTCATGATATAAGGAATACCTCCGTATCTGCCCATAATATAATCCTTGCTGGCGCTGGTGTCGTAACGCGGCAAGGTTCCGTCGGGAAGAATGACTTCGGTCATGGAATACAAATCCGTCTCCTCTTTCTCGTTCTTTTCCGTAAACCACACCTGGTCTCTTCTTAAGAATGCCGACGATAGCAAGTGGGTGTCGTGCGTTGAGAAAATCAACTGGGCTTGGTTTGGATTGTGTTCAGGGTTGTTGAAAAGACCCACCAAATATTGTGATATAAGAGGATGCGCCTTGGCGTCAAGCTCGTCTATGACAAGCACTTTCCCTTCCATGAGGGTGTTGACAATAGGTCCTGCCAGCACAAATAGCTTTTGTGTACCCGCCGATTCCCTGTCTTCCAACGGGAAAAGAAGCTTGCTTTTGACCTTGCCGTTTTTGGTATAAACACGATGCTGTGTAAATATGCTTATCACAGGTTTCTCTTCTGCAAAAACCGCATCAAACCCCAACTGCAACTCTTTAAACATGCTCATGAGTTGTTTTGTTTCTTTAGTCATATTGACAAAATAACGCTTTGTAACATCCTCATAGCCCGAATTGTCAATACCTGAAATCACATTGAACTTAAAGAAGAACGACATGACTTCCTTTGAGACTGCTTCATTCCCTTCCGCCAACTGCGCTACCAACGACAAAAACAACCGATTGTCTTTGGTGCGGCCTTCCAGCCCGACACCCTCATGAAAAACG
The DNA here is from genome assembly GCA_017632935.1 of Bacteroidales bacterium. Lineage (GTDB taxonomy): Bacteria > Bacteroidota > Bacteroidia > Bacteroidales > F082 > Limimorpha. The sequence goes on from JAGBQJ010000001.1 coordinate 131,642, forward strand.
TTTTCGTTGATGGCAATGCCTTCTGTGTTCCTGACGAACAACGCTTTCTCGGTTTTTGAATTCAGTTTGCTTGAAAACAACCATTCAGATATTATAGTTGTATCGTTATATTCAAAACCGTATCGATATTTTTTCTCATCCACAAAAAAACTTGCTTCAAAAAGCGTAGGCTTCGATAACGAAGTTGTTGATAATGCGAAAGGATCGAACGGAAGTAAATCACCGTCGTTTAGTTTTACAGAATCCACAACCAACGTCTTCATGTAACCCATGGCAGTAATGAGATTGCTCTTTCCGCTAGAGTTTGCACCATAAATAGCACATGAGCGGAGGTACCTGATTTTGCCGTTAGACATTACATTCTCAGGCAGTGTCTTGGTTTCCGCAGAAGCCATCATCGAAAACGTCTTACGCGAATAAAAGGAACGGTAATTCGCTACAGAAAACTCAAGCAAACCTATCATTTTCGTTTTAGTATTTAAGATAATATATCTTCCTCCCCCAACGCCTCCCAAGGTCCATCCTTGGTCTCCAAGATGACAGAACCAGATTCCATACACTCGATGGAATGCCATTGCTCCATGGGAACACTGAGGCCGCGAATGTCGCCGTCAGCTTCAACGAGGATAGTATCAATCAGCTCGCCTTGATCGTTGTAATACAGCCACTTCACCTTACCTCTAAGAACCACGACGGTCTCAGAGGTGTTTTGATGACGGTGGATAGGCATCACCGTGCCTGGCTCCAGGGCATTCAGCATGCGTTGGCTTTGGTCGGCAGGGCTGTTGCGCAGGTCGAGGTTCATCCTTAGCCTTTGGGATGCCTTTGCCTGAGCAGTCAACTCATCTAATACGGTGGTGGTAATCAACATCTATTATTTACCGGTTTTTCTGATGTTAATTATACAGGGTCAAAGAAGGTGTCTGGTTTATTGGGATCAAAGACCTCGTTGCAATACATGACCGTGACGAGATCTTCGGTGTCACTGAGATTGATGATGTTATGGGTATACCCCGGGAGCATGTGCACCACCTGGATGTTGTCGCCACTCACCTCGAACTCTATGACATCCTCCGTGCCCTCCTTGCGTTCCTGGATTAATCCGTGGCCCTTCACCACGATGAAAAGTTCCCACTTGCTGTGGTGCCAGTGCTGCCCTTTGGTGATGTCCGGCTTGCTGATGTTGATGCTCACCTGACCGCAGTTGGCAAGATGCACCAACTCAGTAAAAGAACCTCTTTGGTCCACATTCATCTTTAGCGGATAGGCGACCTTTTCCTTCGGGAGATAGGAGAGATAGGTGGAGTACAGTTTCTTTGCAAAACTACCTTCCGGTATCTCTGGAATCAGTAAAGTCTTAGGCTGTTCGGCAAAGTGATACAACAAATCCACGATTTCGCCCAATTTAACGAAATGTGTGACAGGGCAATAGCAATACTTGCCCTTCTCCAAAGGGAACACGCCCAAACCATCAAAATCACAACGGTGTTCCTTGCCCTGAAGGGCGTTCATCATTTCCGCCACCAGATCGTCAATGTAGAGCAATTCCAACTCCACGCTCGGGTCGTTGACGGTGATGGGCAGGTCGTTGGCAATGTTGTTGCAGAACGTGGCTACCGCGCTATTGTAATTAGGCCGACACCATTTCCCGAAAAGATTCGGAAAACGATAAATTAGCACCTTGGCTCCTGTCTCATCCTGATATTTCAGGAACAACTCCTCTCCTGCTTTTTTACTGCGGCCGTATTCCGAGTTGCCGAAGCGGCCTGCCAATGAGGCTTGTTGGGATGAGCTGAGCATCACGGGGCAACGGTTGTTGTATTTCTTCAATGTGTCAAGCAACGTGCTGGCAAAACCAAAGTTACCTTGCATGAACTCTTCTTGGTTCTGGGGACGGTTGACGCCAGCTAAGTTGAAGACGAAGTCGCAGTTTTGGCAGTAGGCATCCAGCTCTTCGGGCTTACTGTCAATATCGTATTCATAGACGGCATCTATTTTAAGGTCGTCGTAGCAGCGGGCCTTGCCGTCTTTGATGTTATTGAGTTCGGCGCAGAGGTTACGGCCTACAAATCCTTTAGCTCCTGTTACTAGAATCTTCATTAAAACTTCCTCCACACCATTTTATTCACAATACCAGTATAGCTCTGAATGATCTTCACCACCTTAGTGCTCACATTCTCATCCACATAGTCGGGCACGGGGATGCCATGCTGGCCGTCGCGGTTAAGCGAGACTGCCGTGTCGACCGCCTGTAGCAGTGAATTCTCGTCGATGCCGGCAATGATGAAACAAGCCTTGTCGATGGCCTCGGGGCGCTCGGTCGAAGTACGGATGCAGATGGCAGGGAAAGGATGACCCACACTGGTGAAGAAAGAGCTTTCCTCTGGCAAGGTGCCGCTATCGGAAACCACCGCAAAGGCATTCATCTGCAAGCAGTTGTAGTCATGGAAACCCAAAGGCTCATGCTGGATGACACGCGGGTCGAGCTTGAAACCAGAAGTTTCAAGACGTTTGCGGCTACGAGGATGGCAACTGTAAAGAATCGGCATGTCATACTTTTCGGCCATGGCATTGATGGCGTTGAAGAGACTGAGAAAGTTCTTCTCGGTGTCGATGTTTTCCTCCCTGTGCGCACTCAATAGAATGTACTTGCCTTTTTCAAGGTTCAGACGCTTGTGGATGTCGGAGGCTTCGATTTCCGCAAGGTTGTTGTGCAGCACCTCGGCCATAGGCGAACCCGTCACATAGGTGCGCTCCTTGGGCAGACCACAGTCGGCGAGGTAGCGGCGGGCATGCTCAGAATAAGCCATATTCACATCAGAGATGATGTCCACGATACGGCGGTTGGTCTCCTCGGGCAGGCATTCGTCCTTGCAGCGGTTGCCAGCTTCCATGTGGAAAATAGGAATGTGCAGGCGTTTGGCGCCTATCACGCTTAGGCAGCTGTTGGTGTCACCAAGGACTAAAACCGCATCAGGCTTTACCTCCACCATCAGCTGGTAGCTCTTGGCGATGATGTTGCCCATGGTTTCGCCGAGGTCAGCACCCACGGCATCCATATACACGTCAGGGTCGGCGAGTTTCAGGTCCTTGAAGAAGACACCGTTGAGGTTGTAGTCGTAGTTTTGACCCGTATGCGCCAGCAGGCAGTCGAAATAGGTCCTGCATTTGTTGATGACGGCCGCGAGGCGGATAATCTCCGGGCGGGTACCTACGATGATCAGGAGTTTGAGTTTTCCGTTATTTTTAAATTCGGCCATTTTTTTAAGTTTAGAGTTTAGAGTTTAGTGTTTAGAGTCAGTGGAAAGTTTAGAGTTTGAAGTTTTAAGAAGTGAGTAGAAAGTTTATTGTTTTGTGTCTGAAGGTTTATAGGAATTTAAAAGGCCTGAAAGCAATCTTGCATCTTCTTCAATCAACTGATCCATGCTTAATCGCTCTTCAGAAGTAATGTATCCGAGTTCTTCTGCTATCTCAAACTGCGAAGAAACCTCCATCAAGGAGCCGTATGCCATTTCGATGAAATGCGACTTGTCTTTAACAGAGAATCTATTAACGCCTTCCGCAATATTCGAAGTTATTGAAACCGAAGCTCGCCTGAGTTGGTCGCACATAGCCCGGCGTTCTTCTGAAGGAAACTTCTTTAACAACTTATAAGTTCTTTTGATTACTTCTTTGGCTTTCTGATAAGCTATTAACTTCCTATAACCGAATACTTCCATACTTTCAACTTCTATACTTTAAAACTGTCTCTAAACACTCAACTCTAAACACTACACGATATTATACTAAATTTGGAATGCCATTTAATTCGTTTTGGATATACGTCAGCGAAGCAATCTTCGCTTTGGTCTCTTCGAGGTTGAGGCGATAGGTGTTATTACTGTTGAACTCCTCAATGGTGGCACGTTTGACGTCGCCCTCCTTGAAATACTTGTCGTAATTGAGGTCGCGGTTGTCGGCCGGCACAGCATAGAAATTGCCCATGTCGATAGCTTTTGCCGCTTCTTCCTTGGTGAGCAGAGTCTCGTACATCTTTTCACCGTGGCGAATGCCTATGATTTTGATTTCTTCCTTCTTGCCACCAAACAGCTCACAGACCGCCTCGGCTTGGGTCTGCATAGTACAGGCAGGTGCTTTCTGAACCATGATGTCACCGTTCTTGCCATGCTCAAAAGCGAAAAGGACAAGGTCTACCGCCTCTTCGAGTGACATGATGAAACGGGTCATGTTGGGTTCGGTGAGGGTGATGGGGTTGCCCTTGCGAATCTGGTCTATCCAAAGGGGAATGACACTGCCGCGCGAGCACATCACATTGCCATAACGCGTGCAGCAAATCTTGGTATCACCGCTCAGACGGCTTTTCGCTACAGCTATTTTCTCTTCGATGGCCTTAGTGATACCCATCGCATTGATGGGATAAGCGGCCTTGTCAGTACTGAGACAAATCACACATTTCACCCCAGCATCAATTGCGGCATCCAACGTATTGTCTGTACCCATCACATTGGTCTTCACGGCTTCCATTGGGAAGAACTCACACGAAGGCACTTGTTTCAAAGCAGCGGCATGGAACACATAATCCACGCCCTTCATGGCGTATTTTAACGTGCTTTTGTTGCGCACATCACCGATGTAAAACTTGATTTTGTTGGCTACTTCGGGCATACGAGCCTGAAAATCGTGACGCATGTCGTCTTGCTTCTTCTCATCGCGGCTGAAAATGCGTATTTCACCGATGTCGGTGCGGAGAAATCGGTTGAGTACGGCATTACCGAAACTACCGGTGCCTCCGGTGATAAGGAGGACTTTGTCTTTGAATACTGACATATATATTTATATTTGTTATAGTTATTAGTTTACTTAATATAAATAGTTTATACAATTTTCACTTTCACCACAATTTCCTTCACCTTCATCACAATGTCTTTATTGATCTTTTGATTCCAATACTTACATTCAATATCCGTCAAATAATCATGCAATCCATCACTATGAGCAGTCAGAACATCGATTTGGTGCTCAACCCCCGACTTACCCGTCTGTTTACACTTATTACCATATCCCAAAATCATAACATTAGACATCTTGCCAAGCTGCTCGTAAATATCCTTTACGAGTTCTTCGTAACTTTTCCAATCTAGCTTCTGTGCCATGTGATAAGTTTTTAAAATAGAGCAGTTATTCTCGCTTTTATGGTATCGCCAAATTCCTAGCCACCATCAACATCAAATAACAATCCCTCTCAACAATACCTTAACCCTATCCAACCCGCGCTTTATTTCACCTCATAACTCTCCACGAACCTCAGCGCCTTGATCACTCGCTCTGTATGGAAAGAAAGCTGATCATAGGTCTTATAGGCACGCAGCTGGAGTATGGCCGCAGCAGCATCCAAGATACCGCTTTCATAAAGGTTCACCGTGGTAAACACGTTATCGTTGGCAACAGGACCAAAGACCAGATCATAATCGTGTTTTATTGCACTTTCTTTTCTGCAACCGACCACAAAGTTGAGCCAAGCTTCATCCACGCCATGAAACTCGCGGATTTTTAATGTCGGGTCATTCAAAACAGCATCATCTATCTCATAGACAGACACAATGGCTTTGGCGGCTTTAGCTCTGTCTTTCTTAATACTCGCCCAATGCTCAGCCTGCTCTGCAAGGGTTGTGGTGTAAAACCCTCTTCCAAAATCGGTTCTCTCCCGACCATAACGGAGCGAAGGTTTATGCACCTCTACTATAGAACCATGATAAAGCCTCACTTTCTTCTTCTCCTTTGAATAAAACGGTCTATCTCATCAATCACATACCCCGTACCTTGGGTGTGCAACAAATCATAGTTATTGAACAAAAACGCATCAGCATCATACTCCTTGAAGAGTGCTAACACCTGCAATCCCCCTACCCCCTTGCTGAGGGCATACTTTTCCAAGGTATAAGTGAAAAATTCAAATTCAGGCTTGGATACTTCGTAGACTATGTTTTTACGCGCTCTCTCAAACTCCTCGTAAAGTGCTTCCGAACTGAGATACCACCATTTGGCACCTTCATTATATAACTCCTTATACATGGGGTTGGAATAAATATAAATTAGCGCCTCGTCCAAAGAGATTCGTTTTCTCTGTGACACATACTCAGCCAGTTTCGATAGTTTAATCGGTACTATGTTTTCTTCATATTTGCCCATAGTTGATTGGAATTTGACAATTAAGCTTTCAGGGCAATTCTCGTTTTGCTTTTTTATATATGTTCTTCCACCCCGCGGAAATGGACATTAAGTTCGTGGAGTGGTGCCAGAAGTGTTCCAAGGGGCGTGCCCTCTGTCATTTTGGCAAAAGCATTCACATCCTTGGGGAAGCACTTGCCGCCATAACCAAATTTGCCGTCGGGACCAGGTACATAAGTGTGTGTATCATTGATGTAACCCGAAAGCAGCACGCCTGTATGCACCTTGCGCCAGTCGGCACCCATCTGTTCGCAATACTCACGGCAGGCGTTGAAATAGGTGACCTTGTAGGCACCGAACACATTGTGCATATATTTGGTAAGCTCGGCCTCCAATGGGGTCATGACGGTGAACTTCTTGCCAACAAAAATTCTGGTGAGCAAATCGTGTGCACCCGTGAACACCATAGCTTGCTTCTTAAAGTCCTCGATATGCGTGCGTTCAGAAAGGAACTCAGGCATATAGTGCACCTTGTGTCCCGTCTCGCGAGAGAGCATCTCGCTGGTACCCGGAAGGATGGTGGTGCGGACAAACACAGGCACATCAGGCAGGTTGGTGATTAACTCCTTCATGAGCGTCAAATCCTGTGTGCCGTCCGCTTCGGTAGGAACATGGATTTGTAAAAAAGCGATGTCTATATTACTCAAGTCATCATGATAACCCTTTGGTGGGTCGCTGATGAAAAGCTTACACTCCGGATTGTTATGCTCTAACCAATCCTTCAAGGCTCCACCTACGAAGCCACATCCGATAATTCCAACGTTAATCATTTCGTTAAAACTGCTTATCTCTAATCCCTTTTGAAGATATCCCTCGTATACACCTTCTCCCGCACATCATCCAGGCAGTTGTCGTAACGGTTGGCGATGATGGCTTGGCTACGATGCTTAAATTCCTTAAGGTCGTTCACTACCAAACTGCCGAAGAAAGTGCTGCCGTCTTCCAATGTAGGTTCATAGATGATGACCTCGGCACCCTTGGCCTTCACGCGTTTCATCACGCCTTGGATGGACGACTGGCGGAAGTTGTCAGAGTTCGATTTCATCGTCAAGCGGAACACACCAATCACACAGTGGCGTTCCTTGGCGGCATTGTACTGACCCTGATCGTAATAGTCGTAGTAACCGGCCATCTTCAGCACCTGGTCGGCAATGAAATCCTTGCGGGTACGATTGCTTTCCACGATGGCACGAATGAGATCTTCTGGAACATCCTCGTAGTTAGCCAGTAATTGCTTGGTGTCCTTGGGCAAGCAATAACCGCCATAGCCGAAACTGGGGTTGTTGTAATTGTTGCCAATGCGTGGGTCGAGGCAGATGCCATCGATGATGGCGCGGGGATTCAAGCCTTTCACCTCGGCGTAGGTATCCAGTTCATTGAAATAACTCACGCGTAAGGCGAGATAAGTGTTGGCAAAGAGCTTCACTGCCTCGGCTTCTTTCATTCCCATGAAAAGCATGGGGACATCTTCTTTGATGGCACCTTGCTGCAAAAGCTGGGCAAACTGATGTGCTTTCTCTACTATATCGGGGCATGCCATATGCTTTAAAGCCTCGTTTTCAACGTCATAGCCTTCGATGGCCTTGGGATAGCCGACGATGATTCGGCTCGGATAAAGGTTGTCGTACAAGGCCTTGCTCTCACGCAAAAACTCGGGCGAGAATAGTAAGTTTAATTTCTTTATCCCTTTGGCAGCATACCTGACATACAGACTCCTGGAATAACCCACAGGCACCGTGCTTTTAATAACCATCACGGCGTCAGGGTTGACACTTAACACCAAGTCGATGACTTCCTCCACATGGCTGGTGTCGAAGAAGTTCTTTTGCGGGTCGTAGTTAGTAGGAACAGCAATGACGACAAATTCAGCATCCTTATAGGCCACAGCACTATCGAGGGTGGCCGTCAGGTCGAGTTCCTTCTCAGCGAGGTATTTCTCGATATACTCGTCCTGAATGGGTGACTTCCTTTGGTTAATGAGTTCCACCCTCTCGGGGACGACATCAACAGCAACAACATGATTATGCTGCGCCAACAAGGTGGCGATACTCAAGCCGACATAGCCGGTGCCTGCTACTGCAATATTCATGATTGTTGTGTTTTTACGGCTCCGCCCTGTCAGTCACATTCCGCGATGACAAAGGGCTGGTTTTCTTTTATTTATAGGCAAATCTGAAAAGAATCCTCCTTACCGATTTCGCCTAATTTTATTTCGTTGCAAAAATAGAAATATAAATCCAAATTTCCAATGGTTTTTTATACTTTAGCAATCTCCATCATCTTTCGCCACTTGAAATAGCCGAACACAGCGATAACAACATAAAGAGCATACAAACTGGCCTTGAAGGGGATGTCTTTATAGAAATACAACATGCTGGTGACGATGTCAACGACGATCCAGACAAACCATTGTTCCAGATACTTACGCGCTAAGGCCCAGATGCCAACAATACTCAAGGCGGTAGTGAAAGCATCGGCCATGGGAACGTTGCTGTTGGTGAAACGACTCAAAACAAAATAGATCAAAGCCCAGATGGCCAGTCCCGCACCTACCCAAATGAAAACCATCTTCTTGGGCATGTGACGGATAGGAAGGTCTTTGGCTTTCTGCTTGTGACGCATCCAGGCAATAAAGCCGTAGACCGTCATGGCCAGGTAGTAGAACTCCATGCCGCAGTCAGCGTAGAGGCCCTTCTGGTAATAGAGCACGATGCCCAAAACCTGCATCACGAAGCCCACGACCCACATCCAGACGCTGGCTTTATACTCCAAGAGGATATAAGCTAAGCCGAGGGCTGTGGTGGTGATGTCTAGCCAATGGGAGGCGAAAAACTCCATAATGCTAATTCATATAGGCCTCAACAGGTATGTCATCCCTACGGGTGCTTGTACAGGTTCTTGAAGACATGTCATCCCTACGCTGGATTGTGCGGTGGCTTGGGATCTATGGCTTCAAGAACCATCCATTAAGGTTATACTTCTACATTCCACTGCCCATAGATTCTTTTTCTATATTTCGCATCGCATAGATTCCCGCCCACCCACTTACCCACGTTGGAATGACATGCGCTGCTGGAAGAAATGACATGGTCAGCGGAGCTTTGACATGGGAGGCTAACTGGAATAACATGGGCAGCTAACCTTTACTTCCACCCGAAAGGATGCTCACTCAACGGTAATTTGGCCATTGGGTGATAGTCGCCGACGAGACCGACTGGCTTGGCGTTGCGGATTTGATAGACAATTTCTATGCAACGCCGCGCCTCTTCGATGCCGAAGCCACGACCTGCCAAAATCTCTTCGTAGCTCTTGGTATGCAGCTCGGTGAAGCCTTGGCTGAACTCAAACTCCTCTCCGTCAATCATGATGGTGCGGTAGGTACGCTTCTCCCCTTCTATGGCATTCGCTGGTAAGGTGTCGGCGTTGATGCTGAGAAAATAACGCACACGGGCGCGTTTCAGTTCCAGATAACCCGCCACACGGTCGTGAGAGGCCACGTGGACGACATTCTGCTGCACATCGCCGAAGATCCAGCTCAGCATGTCGTAGAAATGCACGCCGATGTTGGTCGCAATGCCGCCGCTCTTGTTGATGTCACCCTTCCACGAGGCATAGTACCAGTTGCCGCGCGAAGTAATATAGGTCAAGTCCACGTCATAGATCTTGTCCTTCGGACCATCCTCGACTTTCTTCTTCAGCGCCTGGATTTTGTCGTGCAGACGCAGCTGCAAGATGGTATAAGCCTTGTGACCTTGGCGTTCTTCCACTTTCTGCAAGGCGTCGATATTCCACGGGTTGAGCACAAGCGGCTTCTCGCAGATGACGTCGGCACCGAGGCGCAGACCGTAGCGGGTGTGTGCATCATGCAAGTAATTGGGCGTGCAGATGCTCACGTAGTCGATGTTGGTGCCGTTGTCACGCAGCTTGGTGTTGTGACGGTCAAAGAGCTCCTGCTCGGTGAAGAAGGCAGCCTTGGGAAAATAGCTGTCCATGATGCCTACGCTATCGTTCTTGTCGTAGGCCGAGACGAGCGTGTTGCCCGTGTCCTTAATGGCTTTCAAATGGCGTGGGGCGATATAACCACCGACGCCTATGATGGCGAAGTTTTTCATTGTTTGTTTTGCTACTGGCTGCTGGCTACTGGCAATTCAAGTAAAAAGAGGGTCTTCTCTTCTGTTGAAATTGCCAGAGGCCAGAAGCCAAAAGCCAGAGGCAAATTACAGATTATTCTTTTCGATATCCTTGAAGTACTTGACGGTCTGATATTTCAACTCATCGCAGGCTGCATCGTCGCAGACAATGATGCCTTTGGGGTGCATCTGCAGCACACTGACGGTCCACATCTGGCTGACAGCACCTTCGATGGCATGCGCCAAGGCGCGGGCCTTGCCGTGACCGTTAGCGAGAATCATCACCTCGCGGCTGTCCATCACGGTACCCACACCCACGGTCAAAGCGGTCTTCGGCACCTTGTTGATGTCGTTCTCGAAGAAGCGTGAGTTGGCGATGATGGTGTCGGAAGTCAAGGTCTTCACGCGAGTGCGTGAGGTCAGGCTGCTGCCGGGCTCGTTGAAGGCGATGTGACCATCAGGACCGATGCCGCCCATGAAGAGGTCGATGCCGCCGTAGCTCTTGATTTTGGCCTCGTAGTCGGCGCATTCTTTCTCCAGATCCTTGGCGTTGCCATTGAGGATATTGACGTTCTCCTTCTTGATGTCGATGTGCTTGAAGAAGTTGTTCCACATAAAGCTGTGGTAGCTCTCAGGGTGGTCCTCAGGGATGCGGACATATTCGTCCATGTTGAAGGTGACCACGTTCTTGAAGGAGACCTGGCCTTTCTTGTAAAGCTTCACCAGCTCCTTGTAGGTGCCGATAGGCGTGGAACCTGTAGGAAGACCTAAAATAAAGGGTTTCTTGGCCGTTGGCTTGAAGGCATTAATGCGTTCAACAATGTGGTTAGCGGCCCAACGCGACATTTTGTCATAGTTTTGTTCGATAATGACTCTCATGATGTATGGTTTTAATTGTTTAGTTGTTCAGTTGTTCAGTTGTTTAGTGGCTTTTGGCCTCTGGCTTCTGGCCTCTGGCAGTTTTTGGTAAAGGAGGGTCTTCCCTTCTGTGAAAGCTGCCAGGAGCCAAGAGCCAAGAGCCAGTAGCCCATTAATGGGTGTCTCTGTATTTTTGGATTAATGCCACAAATTCCTCAGTTTCTTGGCGAATCTGTTTGACGAACGACACCTCGTCAATCTTGCCGATGACGGCAATCTTTTCCTCTTCGTTGCGGAAGGTGGCGTTGCGGAATTCGTTCTCGTAGTCTTTCTTGCGGCTTTCGTAGACTTGGTCACAGATGTAATGCTGGATGCGGATGGCCTTGTCCAGATTCTCGTGCCACATCTCCTCGGTGAGCACGTCGGCATCGTCCTTATAGAGGAACATCAGCGAGAAATAGGCGTGACGCAGTTTCTCAGCCTGATAGTTCTTCCACAACTCATCGTAACGGTGATGGATTTCGTCCCAAGTGTTGAGCTTGCCCTCACGGATGTCGGCACGTAGTTGGTCGGCATATTCCTCGGGCATGGTCTGACCACCCAGGTTAATCCATTTGCGAAGGCGCTTGCCTCGCATCTGGTTGACGATATGCTCCATATCCGTGTCGGGATGGGCTTCAAGGTAATGCATGGTGGTGGTCACAGCATAATAGGTAATCATGTCACCGTAGGCATGATAAGCCCCCAAAGGCTTGAGGATACGCACCTTACGCTTGCCCTTCTCCATGTGTTCACCGAAGACTTCCAAGGCTTTCACGGTCTCGGGCTCGTTGTCAAGAAGGTTCTTGCCACATTCGCGTAGATCGTAATACTCATACTTCTCAGGATTTTCGCCTTTCTTTCGGAGATAAGCCTTGGCGACCCATACTTCAAGGAGCTTGCGACCTTCGATGATTTCCTCAACGGTATCTGGTGCAAGTGTTTCAAATTCAATGTTTTGAATCTTTCGTTTGCGTTTGTCGCGTTTCACATATTTTGAGGTGTTACGCGCGATGGCGTACATGTTGTACATCCACCAATAGGCAGGCATGACCTCTAGCTCGTTCTTGGCCGTGTTGTTGTTGACCAAGCAGAACGGCAACATGATGTTAAGCTCACTGGGATAGTCGGCCTTGCTGAGCAAGGTGAACGAGGCGAACTTCGACGAGTGCTTCACGCTCGAACAGAGTCCTGGCCAGAAGCCGCGCGAGGCCACAATCTCGCCGTCGGTGGCGCGACTGTTGTGGTTGGAGCCCATGGTGGCACCAGCGGCCATGTTGCTTTGTCCCATGACACAAGCCGAGATGAGGAAGGAGTTGTTGTGGTGTTGCTCGTGCGAGGGGAAGATAAGGTTGTTCAACACCTCGCAGCACGAGATGGTGGAGTTGTCGCCCATCACGGAGTGGATGAGGCGTGCGCCGTATTTCAGGTTACAATTATCGCCCAACACGAATCGCGTGGCCACCACCGAATAGAAGATACGGCAGCCGTAGCCTGTCACGCCGTTCACCAAGATGACACCCTCGCCGATTTGCGATGGCTCTTCTTCCGACGAGTTGATGGTGACGTTCTTCAGTTTACTTGCACCTTTGATATAGCAATGCGGTCCCACCTTGGCATCCTTCAGGATCCAGCAGTTCTTGATGACGCACGACTCACCGATGGTGCCATAGTAGCCACGGTGGAAGTCAACACTGGCCTGGGTGATTTCCTTGAGGCGTTCTTGTAGCTTGGTGTCGTCGGTGTATTTGGCCCACAGGTAGGCGTCAGCGGTAATCATGCCGTCGAAAGGCAGAATTCTGCGGGTGCCGATTTCGTTCATCACCTCGAGCCACACGCGCACGTCTTCGGGCTCGCCTTCCTTGATAGTGCCGTTGCCGAACTTGGAATGGTCGGTGGTGGAGATTTCCTGGATGTTGAAGAGGATGCTACGGTCGCCGATGATGTAGTTGGCCATGTAATGCACGTCGTGGATGGCCACATCGTCGCCGATATCGCACGAGATGATGCTGCTGTCCGTGATGCCGATAGGCACACGGAGGTCATGGTATTGCAGCACTTTGTTGGTCACCCTGCCAATACGCACCATCCCAAGGAAGTGGTTGTTGCGTACCATATTGGTATCGAATTCATCGGTGACCCAGATGTCGTCCCAGTTGTTGGCGGAGTTGCTGTTTTTCACCAAGCGCTCGATTTCGTCGGAACGCAGATGACGCCAGCCACCTTCAGGTTTCTTCACCTGCTGGTTGCGGTAGTAGTACTCGTCGTGACCGTGCAAGTACTTCTCATCGATGAAGTTCTTGTAAATCCGGTCGTAGTCAATAATCGTTACTTTATCCATATATGTAGTTTTTACAGAAATTCTTCCGACCAACCATGGCCTAAATCCCAATGGACATCGACCACCAAGTCGAAATCCTCAGGTAGGTTGAATTCGTCTTCCAATAACTCCCTAAACGTTTCAATATCAATTGTTTTTCCATCCATTCCATCGTTAAGCCAGTGTCCGACACAAACATAAAACTTGTCCGTTTCCTCATCCAAGAAAACATGGCCTCGAGGAATCATTGTGTAGTTGTTCTCCTGATAAAAAATGGAATCTGTCTTGCCTTTGGCTTTGGCACGATGGTGTTGCTTCTGCCAATAGGTCTTATGCAGCTTGTTGATGGTCGCCTTACCGTTGATGAAAGGCGCTTTGTCGGCATCCATCTTCTCAACACCGAACAAGGAACCATCGTTAGGGTCATACCAAAATATACCCAATTGAGGCTCTCCGTCGTCCAAAAAGCCTTTCATGGCGTCAATCAAGTCCTTGTGTTCCTGATCGTTAGTATGTGCTATGCCGTTTTTATCCTTAACCATCTTATCTGTTCTTGTACATATCGTCGTAGTACTTCTGGTAATCCCCAGAGGTGACGTTGTCCATCCACTCTTGGTTGTCGAGATACCAGCGAACGGTCTTCTCAATGCCCTCCTCAAACTGGAGACTCGGCTCCCAGCCTAATTCTTTCTGGAGTTTGGTCGAGTCGATGGCATAACGCAGGTCATGTCCAGCGCGGTCAGTGACGTAAGTGATTAAATCCATGTCGGCACCCTCTGGACGACCCAGCAGGCGGTCGGTGGTGTTGATCAACACCTTGATGAGGTCGATGTTCTTCCATTCGTTGAAGCCGCCGATGTTGTAGGTCTCGGCTACCTTGCCCTCATGGAAGATGAGGTCGATGGCGCGGGCGTGGTCTTCCACATAAAGCCAGTCGCGCACGTTCTCGCCCTTGCCGTAAACAGGCAACGGCTTGCGGTGACGGATGTTATTGATGAACAGCGGAATAAGCTTCTCGGGGAACTGATAAGGGCCGTAGTTGTTCGAGCAGTTCGTCACGATGGTCGGCAAGCCGTAGGTGTCATGGAAAGCACGCACGAAATGGTCGCTGCTGGCCTTGGCAGCACTGTAGGGGCTGTGAGGCTGGTATTTCAAATCCTCGGTGAAAAACTTGCTGCCATAGGCCAGATGATGTTTGCCACTGCTGGCCTTGGTGCTGAAAGGCGGTAGGATGCCTTCGGGATTGGTGAGCTCCAGAGCGCCGTAGACCTCGTCTGTGCTGATATGGTAAAAACGGAATGCTGAATTATGAATGCTGAATGCTGAATGACCAGGTCCGGTAGGCAATTCTGCATTCTGCATTCTGCATTCTGCATTCACCTGTTCCCAATACAATTTTGCCGCTTGCAGCAGGCTCAACGTTCCCATTACATTGGTCTGGGCGAAGGTGAACGGGTCTTTAATCGACCGGTCCACATGGCTTTCGGCAGCGAGATGGATGATGCCATCGACATGCTCCTCTTGCATTAGTTTGTAAACACCCTCGAAATCGCAGATGTCCATCTTGACGAAGCGATAGTTGGGTTTGTCCTCGATGTCCTTTAAGTTGGCGAGGTTGCCGGCATAAGTCAACTTGTCGAGGTTGATGATCTTATACTCGGGGTATTTGTTGACAAAGAGGCGGACGACATGGCTGCCGATAAAACCGGCGCCACCGGTGATGATAATTGTACGTTTGTAATTCATGATATAGTTGGTATTTGTTTGTTAATATCCATTGGGGTTGTTTTTCTGCCAGTTCCACGAGTCGCGGCACATCTCTTCGAGGCCGTATTGTGCTTTCCAGCCCAGCTCACGATAGGCCTTGGCCGGGTTGGAATAACAGGTGGCAATGTCGCCTGCACGTCGCGGCTTGATGCTGTATGGAATCTTGATGCCATTGACCTTCTCGAAGGTCTTCACTACGTCCAACACCGAATAGCCTTGTCCCGTGCCGAGGTTATAGATGGCAATACCGCACTTACGCTCAATGGCTTGCAGGGCCGCCACATGACCACGGGCCAAGTCCACAACATGGATGTAGTCGCGGACGCCTGTGCCGTCGGGAGTGTCATAGTCGTTGCCGAAGACGCCCAGTTCAGGACGCTTGCCCACAGCCACCTGGGTGACGTAGGGCATCAAGTTGTTCGGGATGCCGTTGGGGTTCTCCCCTATCCTGCCGCTCGGGTGGGCGCCGATGGGGTTGAAGTAGCGCATCAGCACGATGTTCCACTCCTTGTCGGCTTTCTGCATATCCATCATGATCTCCTCGAGCATGCTCTTGGTCTGACCGTAGGGGTTGGTGCAATGTCCTTTGGGACATTCCTCTGTGATGGGAATGATGGCCGGGTCACCGTAGACGGTGGCCGACGAAGAGAAGATGATGCTCTTGCAGCCATGCTGACGCATTACGTCAAGTAAAGTCAAGGTACCGCCGATGTTGTTCTCGTAGTATTCCCAAGGCTTCTCCACACTTTCGCCCACGGCTTTCAAGCCGGCGAAGTGGATGCAGGCATCAAAATGATGGGCTTCCATCACTCGGTTGAGGCCTTCACGGTCGCGGATGTCGACTTGGTAGAAGGGGATTTGTTTCCCTGTTAATTCCGCTACGCGTTCCAGCGACTTGGGATTGCTGTTGCAGAGGTTATCGATGACTACGGTCTCATGACCCGCAGCGTTCAATTCAACTAAGGTGTGAGAGCCTATAAAGCCGGCTCCGCCTGTGACTAGGATTTTCATATGTTAGTGTTTATGAGGCCATTGAAGCCATGTCATTCCTGCGGTAGGCCGTGCGATGGCGTGGAATCTATGGCTTTAATGGCCTGCCTTAAAAATTATTTCTTCTTGAACCGCCTCCTATAGATTCCCGCCTTCCCACCAGCCAACGTTGGAATGACATAGGAGGCTTGATTTTCTACTCTGTTGTCAAATCTATCTCGTCTGGAGTAAACTCATACAAAGAAAAAATCCTTTCGTCGATTTCATCTTGGGCGTCCTTATCACCACTCAAAGCCCGGTCGACGAGAGCGCTGAACTGTTGGTCTTGTTCGGATGTAATTTTCGGAAATGGCAAGGAAGAAAGGTTGCCTTTCAGTATCTTGATGTCATTGAATCTCTTGGCATACAAGAAGTTAAACAACTCCGAATTCAAAAACGCCAGGACCGTCTTGATGCTCATGCCGTCAATTTCGGGAATGAGGATGTTGGCGCTGTTGAGGAAAAGGCGCTGCTTGTCGTCGTAGGTAAAACAAAGCCTACTCGACACGAACTTATACACCAGCTTCTCTTTGGCGCGATAGAACTCATCCTTGGCACATTGTTGGAAATCAGCGCGGTTGTATTTGATGTAACGACTCGCCTTTTTCAGGCCATATTTTGTGATGTCCTTACCCGTGAAGATAGGCTCCAGGCCTTTTCGCGGTCTGTCTTTCAGCACCTTGGCATTGTTGCCCGTAATAATACCTAATGCCCATTGACTGTGCGAGAGGTCGTCATGGCGCATGCGTTCCACCTTGCTGATGATAGCCTCGTCGCGGTCGTTGAGCATGGGAATGGCACAGAAGTCGTCCTCGCTCGGCACGAACTCCTTCTTCGACACCTCATTGTTGATGCCATACACCTTGTAGCTTTGGCTCCCAAACGTCGGTTTTCTACTGACTTTCAGGCTAATGAAATCGGTGAACACTCCTTTGAAACGCTCGCAGTAGCATTTCAAGGTCTCCATGCGTGTTTCATGCGTCACAAAATGACGGAAGTCGGCATGTACCTTGATTTTCATCATCGAGGTAGGTAAAAGGAAATGCTGTATTCCATTCTGTTTCAAGAACTTGAAGGACTCGGTAAAAAACAAAGAAGCATTTTCCTTGGATTGTATGACCTCAGAGGCGTGCAGCTTGCCCTTCTCGGTGCCCCAAGGCGGGTTGGTGACGATATAGTCGAACCTCAAATCGCCCAAGGCCGAGGCAGCGTGCAGCAGGAAATCCATCTGGTATATCTGAGGATAAACCGATGATTCATTGTATCTTACCATCAGGTTAGCCTTGGCAATCATCACGGCAAGCGGGTCGTTGTCGATGCCATAGAGTTGCTCCAATTGGGCGTGTTGCACCTTCAAGAGGAATATCCCACTACCGCAGCAAGGGTCAAGGAACTTCTCGCCGCTCAACATGCGAATATCGGAAAGCATCTCGTTGACAATCACTGGCTTGGTATAATACAATCCTTTCAAGATGCGATGCCCTTCCGCCGTCAGCGACTGGTAGATGAAACCGATCCAATCGTCTTGTCGGTTTTTCAGGATCTGACGCGGCACCTCAAGGCCGAGACGCTGATAATGCGTGTATTCCTCGAAGAAACGCTGTTTGTTGGCCTCGTTGACTTTATTGTGCTCAACGTAGGAGGCACAAAGACTGAAAATCAAGTCGTTGATGGGATAAGTGGTGTCGCGCAACTCCTCCACAAAACGCGGAAGGCTGCCTGCCATCACATAACCTTCGGGCGTGATGATGCGCTGCGAGCGGCTCTTGTTTGCACGTCGCGTCAAACGGTCCTTGCCGTCGTTTTTCAGCTTGTCCCAGTTGCGTTGGGTGGCTTTCGATATGAAAAGGTTGGTTTCCGTCATGATACAGCTTCGCCTCCTAAGTCCCATCAAGTTTACTTAACGAACTCTATTTCAATCATATACAAAATCGCCCAATAAGGCATATTAATCCTGCAAATATAAGTATTTCTTTGGTTTTGCAACTAATTTGTGGAATAAAATAAACGAGGCGTGTTTTTCATACGTTTTTTGTCTACTTTTGCCTGATAAAAACCCAAGAACATGATACTTTGTTTGGAAACGGCCTCGCCTGTTTGTTCGGTCGCACTCAACTCGTCTTGTTGCACCTTGGCAATGCGCGAAACTGAGGGACAAAACGCTCATTCCGAGAAGATTACCAACTTCATCCGTGAGGTGATGGAAGAGGCCAAAATCGACTATCCGAAGCTGGATGCCGTGGCAGTGAGTAAAGGCCCAGGCTCCTACACGGGGCTGCGCATCGGGGTGAGCACCGCCAAGGGCATCTGCTATGCCGCCGACCTTCCGCTCATGGCCATCGACACGCTTGAAGCCATGGCTCACGGCATGAAAGAGAAACTGGGCGCCCAGCTTGGTCCCGACGACCTACTCATCCCTATGATTGACGCAAGAAGAATGGAAGTTTATGCTTCCGTTTTCGATGCCAACTTACAGAGAATCAACGAGACAGCCGCCATGGTCATTGATGAGCATTCCTTTGACGAACTCGGCAAAAACCATCGTCTCTGGCTTTTCGGTGATGGTGCACCAAAACTAAGTAAACTTTTTGAAAACCAAACGAATATCAACATTGTTGACGGCTTCAAGCCCTCGGCGGCGTTTATGAAGATCTTGGCAGAACAGGCTTTGCAGCAACAGCAGTTTGTCGATGTGGCCTATTTTGAACCGTTTTATTTGAAGGATTTCATTGCGGGCAAGCCGCATGTGAAAGGATTAGTTTAGAGTTGAGAGTGTAGAGTTTAGAGTAGTTGATAGTTGAGAGTAGAAAGTATAAAGTTGAAAGTTAGGAGTTGTTCCGCTCATGTCATCCCAGCAGAGGTTGTGCGAAAGAGGGGATCTATGAGCGGAAATGGTAGGAGTTAAAAGTTTAGAATTATGAAAAGATTTGTGTTTATCGTATTGCTTTTGGCAGGAGGTCTTGTCGTCAAGGCACAGGCACCACATCTCTTTGAGCATACCTATCCCGTGATTGAGAATGAGAATCCCGAGATTCGTGCATTAATGGATTCCGTTTCCATTGACAGCATCGTGGCCAACATCCAGCATCTCTCCTCTTATCACAACCGCCGCTGCGACAGCCGTTATATCTGGGAGGTACAAGACTGGTTGACAAGTCGTTATCAAGGTTTTGGCGTTGACACGGTCTTGTTACACGACTTCAAGATTCATAAGGAGGGTTTCCCGGAAGAAACTGCAGACAACGTCCTCGCCGTACAATGGGGCACCAAAAGCCCAGAAGAGTTCGTCATCTGCGGAGCCCACTACGACTCATGGAACGACGACGGCACCGACCCTGACACCATACACTCGCCAGGTGCCGACGACAACGCTTCGGGCGTGGCAGGTATTCTCGAAACCGCTAGGATACTAAGCCATTACAGTTTCGACCGTACCATTATCTACGGCAACTGGTGCGCCGAAGAAATTGGTCTCGTGGGCAGTGCCGCATACGCCGCCGACTGTGCCGCACAACTGATGGATATCGTGGGCTATTTCAACCTCGACATGACGGGCTACCTTGAAGAGGGCACCGACATCCACGTCCATCTCATGTACACCACTCAGGACTCGATCATCGCCAAGTATGTCTACAATTTCAGTCACGTCTACTTTCCCGAAATGCCCATCCGACAGAACTGGCTGGCCTGGGGCGACAGCGACTATTCCTCCTTCAACCGCAACGGCTATCCCGCCGTGCATCCCTTCGAGGATGTACATGCCAGCTCGCCTTATATCCACACACGCAACGATGTCTTAGGCTTGAGTGTCAACAACTTGGAGCAATCCAAACGCTTCACGGAGCTTAACTTAGGCTTGGTGGCAACTTTGGCGGGCATCAACCATGAGGGCATCGCTGAAACTGAAGCTATCAACGTAGCCTTGTTTCCTAATCCAACACGTGAATCCGTCACCATCCTTGCCGATGACAACATGCTGAATGTCAGCGTCTACAATCTTTTTGGACAACAAATCACAATAAAAGACTTGGATAAAGCAAGCCAATGCACGCTTAACACAAGCGACTTTGCTTCAGGTATTTATGTGGTGAAAATCAAGACAGAAAACGGATTGATTGCCAAACGATTAATCATCAACTAACCTGCCTTCCATTTCCTCTTCGGTGACGATATGCAACTCATATCTTGTCTCCTTTTTGTAGGTTTCCAAAGAGGCCTCGTCCAGCTTCGTCACCGAAACCTGTTTGCTCGGCAATCCTTTGACATTCAACAGATAATTGGATAACAAGGCATTTCTTCTGTCCATCAAACGCAATATGATATCCTTTGAATTTTCGTGATATTCGGCGTAGGCTACCGAGGCGACATCTTTCTTCGACGACAGCTTCTCCTTCTCAGAAAACTGCACGGCATAGTCACACAAACCCTTGTCGTTCAATTTAATGGATTGAATGGCTTCGTTGGTGAGGAAGTCGATGCCCTTGGGGTCCATTTCAGGATGTTGCGAGAGGTAATAGTCGCGCTGTAACTGCATGTTACACAGGCGTTGAAGCGTCTCCTCATAGTTCACCCGTTGCTCAAACACGACGGACAGATTGGGCTGGGCGCTCATGGTGGAGGCCACATCGTCAAGCATCACGTATTCATCGGCGGAGAAATCAGGATGCAGCAGGTCGAAAGGTATGTATTGGATGTCGTCGTCGGCAAAGAGACGGAACGGCGTGGTCACCACCTTGACCAGCAGCTTGCCGAGTACCTTCAGCAATGCCTTGCGGTAAGAAAACTGCGGGTCGTTGAGATTGCCCGAAACAGGCAGGTCGATGCTGACGTTGTGGTCTTTGTCGGTGAGCAGATAAAGCCCCAGCTTCAACGGAATCTTGGGATATTGCGGCTCAAAACCTTTCATCTTTTTGCCCACAGAAGGAGAGGCCAACTGCAACTTGTTGATTCCCTCAAGGTTGCCGTTGACAATCTTGTTTTGACTGCGGAAAGATAACGTGCCGTCTTCGAGCGGATAGCCGAACATCTGCTGGACGTAGGGCGAGAAATCGGAGAGTTTCACATTGCTCAGCATCAGCGTGAGGTTATGGTTTTCCAAGCCATGTACGTCACCTTGCCATTGCATCCTGAGCCTTCCAACATTGTTGAGCTTGGCCTCCAGATGGACTGCGTTATCGCCCGTCAGCGTGAAATGATTGGATTTGATGCTGATGTCAGACACCTCATAGATGAAAGGATCCGGCAAGGTATGGTCTTGATACTCAAGGTTGATCTTATCCATTCGAAGCTCCTTGATGCCAACGACAAGGGTCTTGCGTTCCTGCACCTCCTCGATGGCTGAGGCCACTGTGTCAATGACTTTCTCAAAGACCGTGGTATCCTGATGATACACATGGCCAAGGAAAAGGTCGAAGTTCGTGGTGCTATCCGCATTGACAATATATTCCGTCCGAACGCCAGAAATCGCCAATCTGTCCAAATCCAACACGTTCTGATTCAGATTAAAACGCCCGATATCAGTCCAGATGGAGTCGATGTAACCTAATCTATAGCCGTTATTGTCGCATAAGGAAAGGTCGCTCAAGACAATGTCGCCCGTCATGTCGAAGTCAAGGATGTGCTCGGTGCGTCCTTCGGCAGAAAGGTCCAAGGAAAGCATGCCTTGCAGCGAGTCCACAGCCAAGGTCTGTTGCAGATAAGGCTCGATGATATCGATACCTAAATCATTGATTTTTAAGTTGATAAAATACTCTTCCGCATTCTGAGAAAGCCGCAAGTCGGTATGCAGGGTGGCACTGTCGGCAAGGCAGAGGTCAAGGCCGACGCTAGTCTTCATGTCCGACAAGTCGACAAAGGGCACATGGATGGCAATGTCGCGTAAATTAAATTCGCTCCCGATGTCCAAATCGGTGTAGCGCAAATAACTCTTCTCGATGGCGATGTCATTGAAAATCAATCCAAAATCGGATGGCTCGGAAGGCTCTTGGGGTTCATCGGAAGCGAAATGCCGCACCATGCTGTCGAAGTTAAACCAAGTGCGGTCCTGCTGAATATTGACCTTCAGTCCCGAAAGCAGGGCGTGTTTCACCCAAAGCTGGTTGTCAAACAAATCCCAAACTTTGATGCGTGTATCGAAATGGTCAAAACTCACGAAAGAGGTTTTTGCATCGTCCTCGTACAGTGTCACATCCTCAATCTTCACCGTTCCCGAAAGCGCGTTGATCCATAGTTTCCCGATGGTCAACTCACGGCCAATCAGTTCCTTGTCGTGCTTTTCGAGATACCACTTCGTGATCGGGCCGGCACAAACTATCGCCAAAAGGAGCAATACAACAATAACTCCAACGACAATGAGTGATATTTTGACCGCTTTTTTCATTTTAACCCAAGACTTTCACGCCGGCATCGATGCGCTTGAGGGTCTCTTCCTTACCCAAGAGTTCAAGTATTTCACCGATGTGCGGGCCCTTGCCGGCACCTACTACCATCAGGCGGAGACCATTCATCACAAGGCCCATGTTCAGCTCGTTGCCAGTAATCCAGTTGTTCAAGGTCTCATCAATATTGGCCAAACTGAAAGGCTCGATGCCTTTGATGACCTCCTTCACCTTGAGCATGGTCTCGGCGCTGTTTTCCTTCCAGCGTTTCTTCACGGTCACGGGGTCGTATTCCGTCGGGGCTTCGAAGAAGAAGAAACTCTGGTCCCAGATTTCTTTCACGAAGTTGACCCTATCTTTCACCAAGCCAGCGACTTTCACGGCGAAGTCGAGCGGGGCGTCAATACCCTTTTCGGTCTTCAGCCATTCCTGATAGTCCTTGCCGACTTCCTCGTTGGACTTGCGCATGAGCCACTCGTGGTTGAACCACTTGGTCTTCTCCACGTTGAACTTGGCGCCGCTCTTGCTGCAACGCTCCAAGGAGAAGGCCTGGATGAGCTCGTCCATGGTGAAGATCTCCTGCTCGGTACCAGGATTCCAACCCAACAAAGCCAACATGTTGATGAAGGCCTCGGGGTAGTAACCCGACTGTTTGTAGCCCATGGCGGTGTCACCGGTCTTCGGGTCAACCCAGTACATCGGGAAGACAGGGAATCCGAGGCGGTCGCCGTCGCGCTTGCTGAGTTTGCCGTTGCCGTCGGGTTTGAGCAGCAGGGGCAGGTGGGCAAACTGCGGTGCCTCCCAACCGAAGGCTTCATAAAGCATGACGTGGAGCGGCATGGAAGGCAGCCATTCCTCGCCACGGATGACGTGGCTGATCTGCATCAGGTGGTCGTCGACGATGTTGGCCAGATGGTAGGTCGGCATGCCGTCGCTCTTGAACAAGACCTTATCGTCCAAGGTGTTGGTCTGCACCTTCACCTCGCCGCGGATGAGGTCGTGCATGACAATCTCACGGTCTTCAGGAATCATGAAACGCACCGTATAAGGCGTGCCATCAGCCATGAGTTTGTCGACCTCTTCCTTGCTCATCGTCAAGCTGTTACGCAAGTGCTTACGACTCTGGCAGTTGTAGATGAAGGTCTGCTTGTTGGCTTCGGCCTCCTTGCGGTATTGGTCGAGTTCCTCGGCCGTGTCGAAAGCGATGTAGGCGCAGCCTTTGGCCAGCAGCTCGTCGCTGTATTGTTTATAGAGGTGTTTGCGGTTGCTCTGCTTGTAGGGACCGTACTCGCCGCCCACGTAGTCGCTCTCATCGAACTTGATGCCGCACCAGTCCAAAGACTCCACGATGTACTGCTCGGCACCCGGCACGAAGCGGGTTTGGTCGGTGTCCTCGATGCGGAGGATCATTTTGCCACCGTTCTTCTTGGCAAACAGGTAGTTATATAATGCTGTACGCACGCCCCCGATGTGCAAAGGGCCCGTCGGGCTGGGGGCAAATCTTACTCTGACTTCTTTCATGATGGATTTCAAATTGAGGTTGCAAAAATAATCAATTCAAAGATTCAAGATTCAAAGATTCAACATTATTCCTATTTTTGCACAAAATTTCACCCCCATGGAAGAACATTACCAGTTGATTACCAAAACTGCCGCCGGACTCGAGGACGTGCTGGCCGCCGAAATCAAGGCCTTGGGTGCGAAGAATGTGCGCTGCATGCATCGCGCCGTGCTTTGCGAAGGCAACAAGGAGTTGATGTACCGCATTAATTATGAGGTGCGCACGGCCCTCAAGGTGCTGAAGCCTTTCAAGAACTTCTTCGCCAAGAACCCCGATGACCTTTATAATAAGGTGAAGGAGATCAATTGGTGTGAGCTGCTGCGCACCGACCAGACCTTCTGCATCGATGCCGTGACGAGCGGGCGTTTCTTCACCCATTCGCAATATGCCGCCCTGACTGTGAAGGATGCCATTGTCGACCAGTTCCGCGATGTCTACGGTATCCGCCCCAACATTAACACCTTGAACCCCGACCTGCGCATCAACCTGCACATCCGCGAGGACAAGGTGACGCTGCTCTTCGACAGCTCGGGCGAATCGTTGCACCACCGCGGCTACCGCAAGCAAGTCGACAAGGCCCCGATGAACGAGGTGTTGGCGGCAGGTCTCATCCAACTCACGGGTTGGAAGGCCGACTGCAACTTCCTCGACTGCATGTGCGGTTCGGGCACCCTGCCCATCGAGGCGGCCATGTATGCCATGAAGATCCCGCCGGGCTACTACCGCAAGCAATGGGGCTTTATGAAATGGGACGACTATGATGCCGAGCTCTGGCAACGCATCCGCCAAGAAGCCGATGACAAAATCTGCGATTTCGAATACGAGATTTGGGCCTCCGACCGCTCGCCCAAGGCCGTGGCCATCGCCGAGGGCAACCTTAACTATGCCCATCTGCAGCACGACATCCAGCTGATGAAAAAGGACATGCACGACCTCACCCCACCCGAAGGCGGTGGCATTATGATCATCAACCCACCCTACGGCGACCGTCTGGAGGAAGACGACATCGACAACTTATACGAAGAGATCGGCCACACGCTGAAGCACAACTTCCAAGGCTTCCAGTGCTGGCTTATCACCGACGACGCCGTGGCCCTGCGCCATGTCGGACTCAAGCCCACGGCGAAGATCCCTGTCTGGAACGGCCCGTTGGAGTGCCGTTTCGTCAGGTTTGATATTTTTGAGGGATCCTTGAAGGACAAGAAGGCTAGGGAGGCGGAATCTTAACGTCATTGCGAGCAAAGCGAAGCAATCCAGAGGGTAAACTTAATAGTCCACTCCCCTGGATTGCTTCGTCGTACCTCCTCGCAATGACGGGAAAGTATCACTTCTTATTAAATTGATTCATCGTCCGATCTGCCCCTTGTGTAACAAAGCTCTTGATGATTTCCACAGCCTCGTTGCATTTCTCGTCAACAATAGGCTCTTCCGAGGCTTTCCATTGCCCCAAGACGAAATCCACCTGACGGCCGCGCGGGAAGTCGTCCCCCAATCCGAAACGTAGCCGACAGAACACATTGGTGCCTAACTTCTCGATAATGTCGGTCAGGCCATTATGGCCACCATCGGCACCCTGTTTGCGAAGGCGAAGCGTGCCCAGAGGTAAGGCTATGTCATCGTTGACGACCAAGAGGTTTTCCATTGGAATCTTCTCTTGTTGCAGCCAATATTTCACTGCCTTGCCGCTCAGGTTCATGTAGGTCGTCGGCTTGATGACAAGCAGGGTCTTGCCCTTGTATTTCAGCTCTACGGTCTGGGCAAGACGACCCGTGGTGAAGGAGCCTTCGAGGTCCTTCGCCAGGCGGTCGGCAATCTTGAAGCCGATGTTATGGCGCGTGTTGTCGTACTCGGCACCTATATTTCCCAAACAGGCAATCAGGTATTTCATTTCGATGGGTTGGTCTTGCTTTTCTTTATGGAAAAGACGCGCAAAGATACTATTAATAAATGACATAAAGAATCGTTTTCTGGATCGCTTCGTGCCTCGCGATGACGCAAAGCGGCAACTGCTAACTGAACAACTGCAAACTCCAAACTAAAATAGGCCGCCCGAAGACGGCCTATTCATATGAATGAATAAAAGATTACTCTTCGGTTTCTTCTTCGGCAACAGCGGCGCCACGGGCAGCGTTGACGGCGAAGATGACGGTGTAACCGGGGGTGATGGGGGTCACGTTCTCAACGTTGAGGTCCTTCACCTTGATGGCTTCGTTGATGTTCACACCGCTGATGTTGACCTTCACATAGTCCGGCAGGTCCTTGATCAGGCCGCTGACCTTGACCTTCTTGATACCCATCTTGGGTTTACCACCGCGCATGACACCAGCAGCCGAGCCTTCGAGGGTGATAGGCAGCGTGACGGTGATGGGCTTGTCTTCCTTCACGATGAGGAAGTCGGCGTGCAACACCTTGTCGGTCACAGGGTGATACTGGATGTCTTGAAGGATGGTCTTGTAGGTCTTGCCATTCACTTCGAAATCGATGATGTAAGTCTCAGGGGTGAAGAGGATCTTGGTGAAGTTCTTCTCGGCGGTGGCGAAGTGGATCTGCTCCTCACCGGCACCGTACATGACACAAGGAACCATCTCGGCATTACGCAATGCCTTAGTATCCTTTTTCCCTACGTTCTCGCGAAGAGAACCGCTCAATGATACAGTTTTCATTGTGTTTGATTGTTTAATTGATTGTTATTTAATTGGTTTATTGTTGTTTTGTAGAGACGCGCCATGGCACGTCTCTACAGGGTTTTCGTTATCTGAATAATGAACTAATGGATTCGTAGGATTCCACGCGGTGGATGACATCGGCAAACAAGGGTGCTGTGCTGACCACACGGATTTTCTTGGAGGCGTTGGCGGGCAGCGGGATGGTATCGGTGACCACTACCTCACTGAACACTGAGTTGTCGAGGCGTTCCATCGCGGGACCGCTGCACACGGCGTGGGTGGCGAAGGCGCGGACGCTCTTGGCGCCATTGTCCATCATCACCTGACCGGCTTTCACAATCGTACCAGCAGTGTCTATGATATCGTCAAGGATGATGACGTTTTTGTCCTTCACATCGCCAATGAGGGTCATGCTCTCCACCACGTTGGCACGCGCACGTTGTTTGTGACACACAGCCAGGTCGCAACCCAAACGCTTGGCATAGGCCGAGGCGCGCTTGGAGGCACCCAGGTCAGGAGCGGCAATCAGCAGGTTGTCGATGTTCATCTTCTGGATGTGGTCGATGAAGATGCTGGAAGCATACAAGGCATCCATCGGGATATCGAAGAAGCCTTGAATCTGGTCGGCGTGAAGGTCCATCGTGATGATGCGGTCGACATGGGCAGCGGTCAGCATGTTGGCCACCAACTTGGAGCCGATGCTCACACGAGGTTGGTCCTTACGGTCTTGACGGGCCCAGCCGAAATAGGGTATCACAGCGATGACCTTGTGTGCCGAGGCACGCTTAGCCGCATCAATCATCAGCAAAAGTTCCATCAGGTTGTCAGTAGAAGGCATGGTGGACTGCACAATGAACACGTGATGGCCGCGGATGCTTTCTTCGTATGAAGGCTGGAATTCGCCATCAGAGAAGACAACGACCTGTGACTTACCCAATTTGGTACCGTATGCTTCGGCAATCTTGGTGCCCAATTCCTTGGTGGCCCTACCGGCGAAAATGGAAACAAATCTTCCTGACATTGCTAAGGATATTGTGATTTTCGGGCTGCAAAATTAGGGATTTTATCCGTGCGAACAAGACAAAAACAGAATTTTTTCTCAAGTTGCTTGCGGTGAATGAAAAAAACCGTATTTTTGCAGCCGCGTTTGACGCGAGGAACCCATGCCGAAGTGGCGGAATCGGTAGACGCGTCGGTCTCAAAAACCGATGAGGTAACACTCGTGCCGGTTCGATCCCGGCCTTCGGTACCAAGAAAAAGAGCAGCTCGCGAGCTGCTCTTTTTCGTTTATTCCACCGTCACCGACTTGGCCAAGTTTCGTGGCTGGTCGACATTGCAACCTCGCATCACGGCGATGTGATAGGCCAGGATTTGCAACGGCACCGTCGCCAACAAAGGCGAATAGAGGCATTCCGTCTCGGGAATCTCGATGACATAATCAGCCATCTTGCGGGCCAATACGTCTTTTTCGCTCACCACGGCGATAATCTTGCCGTTACGCGCTTTCACTTCCTGGATGTTGCTCAACACCTTCTCGTAGGTGCTGTGGTTGGTAGCAACGAAAACCACAGGCATGTCCTTGTCAATCAAGGCGATGGGGCCGTGTTTCATCTCGGCGGCCGGATAACCCTCAGCGTGAATGTAGGAAATCTCCTTGAGCTTCAAGGCACCTTCCAAGGCCACGGGATAGTTCTGCAAACGACCCAGATAGAGCATGTTGCGCACATCTTTATATTTGGCTGCGATATCTTTCACATGGCCGCTGTGGTCAAGGGTCCACTGAATCTTTTCGGGGATGCTGTCGAGCTCGTTGATGAACGCCTGCCGCTCCTCGTCTTTCATCGTTCCCTTCAGCTCGGCGAGACGCAAGGCCAACATGGCCATCACCGTTACCTGCGAGGTGAAAGCCTTAGTGGAAGCCACACCGATTTCCGGACCGGCATGGGTGTAGATGCCCGCATCGGTGGCTCTGGAGATGGACGAGCCGATGACATTGCAAATGCCTAACACTATGGCACCCTTCTCCTTCGCCAACTGTATGGCGGCCAAGGTATCGGCGGTCTCGCCCGACTGCGAAACAGCAATCACCACGTCGTGGGGCGTGATGACGGGGTTGCGATAGCGGAACTCGGAAGCATACTCCACCTTGACCGGAATCTTGGCAAGGTTTTCAATCAGATAGCTGCCCACGAGGCTGGCGTGCCATGAAGTACCACAAGCCACGAAAACGATGTTGTCGGCATAAAGCAACTGCTTCTCGTACTGAATGATACCACCCAGACGCACCGTGTTGGCTTCGGGATGCAGACGGCCGCGCATGGTGTCGCGAACGATTGTCGGCTGTTCGTAGATTTCCTTCATCATGAAATGGTCGAAGCCCGCCTTCTCAATGCTGTCGAGATTCATCTTCAGCTCCTGAACGTAAGGCATAGCCTCCACATCCTGGATGGTCTTAATGTGTAACTCCTCGCCCAACTTAATCCTTGCAACTTGCTCATCTTCAAGGTAAACCACCTTTTGCGTGCGACCTACGATAGGTGTGGCATCGGAGGCAATGAAGTACTCATCATCGCCGATGCCGATGACCATGGGACTACCTTTTCGGGCGGCAATCAACTGGTCGGGGTGACCTTTTTCCACGATGGCGATGGCGTATGCACCCACCACATGATTTAAGGCAATGCGCACAGCCTCAAAGAGGTCGACATGCTCACTGAGTTGCACATCTTCGATGAGGTTGGTGAGTACCTCCGTGTCGGTCGAGGATTGGAAGGTGAAGCCACGCTTCTCCAGCTCCTTGCGCAGGCTCAGGTAGTTCTCGATGATGCCGTTGTGAATCAAGGCAATGTTGCCCGATTGCGAGCGATGCGGGTGCGCGTTCACCTCGTTGGGCTCACCATGGGTGGCCCAGCGGGTGTGTGCGATGCCAATATGCCCACTGACATCCTTTGAAGAAGCGAAGGCCTCCAAATCGGAGACCTTGCCCTTTGCTTTATAGACGTTAAGTTCGTTGTTCTCGTTCAACAGTGCCACACCGGCACTGTCGTAGCCACGATATTCGAGGCGCTTCAAGCCCTCAATGAGGATGGGATAGGCCTCTTGCTGGCCTACATAAGCTACTATTCCACACATAGTTGTCCTTTTTAAAAGGCGCAAAAATAGTGGATTGGAAAAAACGATGCAAGTTTTTTTTAATTTTTATTCAAACAGCTCCTTCACATCGGGGGCATTTTGGGCACCTTCCGAAGCCTCGAAATATGGTTTCTTGTCGAAGCCGAAAATGCTGGCAATGAGGTTGGTGGGGAACATGCGGATAAACGTGTTATAGTCCTGCACCGCCTCGTTGAACTGCCTACGCGCATTGGCGATGCTGTTCTCACAACCTTCGAGTTGAGACTGCAAATCAAGATAGTTCTGGTTGGCCTTCAATTCGGGATACTGCTCAACGGTGACCAACAAACGCGACAATGCGCCCGACATCTCATCTTGGGCAGCTTGGAAAGCCTTCAGATTCTCTTCGGTAAGGTTTTCGGCATCGAGGGTGACCGACGTGGCCTTGGCACGGGCTTCCACCACAGCCGTCAGGGTGCCGACTTCATATTCGGCATAGTTTTTCACCGTGGCGACCAAATTCGGAATCAGGTCGGCACGTTTTTGATAGGCTGTCTGCAAATTTCCGGCGGCCGAAGAAACGGCTTCTTCCTTGGAAACCATGGTGTTATAGCCACAGGAGGAGAAACCCAAGGCCATAAATAATGCCGCGATGGCGATAATGACAATTCTCTTCATAGTATTAAGGATTTAGGATTAATTATCAGCTTCATAAAATTCGGCCACAAAGGTAAACATTTTTTTCGTAATTTTGCGTTTTATATACACTTACAAAATATGAATCTATCAAATGACTGATAATCAACATAAAGACAATAATAACACCCTTGAAAAACAACTGATTAACCGAGGTTGTCGGTTGGAAGAGCCCTATAACACGGGACAACATGTGCTTTCGTGTGGTCGCTGCAAGTTGAGCCAGTTCGATTGGCTGAAGGATTATGAAAATCAAGAGATTACGGGAAATGTATGCTTGGCAGAGGTACGTTTCAAGAACGACCGCAAGGACTATTTCACTTACGCCGAGGACTTGGAGCTGGAAGTGGGCGAACTGGTAGCTGTGGAGACCGCCATCGGGCACGACATCGGCATCGTCACCCTCTTGGGCGAGATTGTGAAACACCAGCTGAAGCGTAAGAAATACCGCACACCGCTCAACGAGATGAAGAAAATCTATCGTCGGGCACGCCCTAACGACGTGGAGAAGTGGCTGTCCGCCATCAAATTAGAAGACAGCACCTTGGCCCGCACACGCACCATCGCCGAAAACCTTGGTTTAGATATGAAGCTCAACGACGTGGAATACCAAGGCGACAAGACAAAGGCCATCTTTTATTACACCGCCGACGGTCGTGTCGACTTCCGCGAGCTCATCAAGAAACTGGCTGAGGAGTTCCATATTCGAATCGAAATGCGACAGATTGGCGTGCGACAGGAGTCGGCCAAGCTGGGCGGCATAGGCTCCTGCGGCCGCGAGTTGTGCTGTGCCTCCTGGATCTGTGACTTCCAGTCGGTGACCACCGGCGTGGCGCGCGTACAACAGCTCTCACCCAACCCGCAGAAACTGGCTGGTCAGTGTGGCAAGCTGAAATGCTGCCTCAACTACGAATACGAAGCCTACGTGGAGGCCTTGAAAGCCTTCTCTGACCCCAACATCGTGCTGCATTTCGAAAGCGGCGATGCCATACACCAGAAAAACGACGTCTTCAAGGGCATCATGTGGTATTCCTACACCACCGACAAGAGCAACATCATGGCCATCCCTGTCGACAAGGTGAAGGACATTATCGCCATGAACAAAAAAGGACAAAAACCCAAAAAACTGGAAGACTTTGCCGTCACGCAGGAAGCCCATACCAACACCAATGAAGGTTATGGCGAGGCGGACCTTAAAAAGATGAGTGATTAATGAAACTATCAAAACAAATAATGCAGAATGCAGAATGCAGAATGCAGAATGGCGCAAAGCGATGCTGGTCTTTGCCTTCATTCAGCATTCAGCATTCAGCATTCATAATTGGTCTGTTGACCTTATTCGTATTCTTTACCGCTTGTAGCGACGACGACTTCGACAAGCGTACTGTCATTCCCGAAGCCAAATGGCATCAGGAAAATCGTGTGGCCTTTGACGTCGACATCAACGACACCATCAGTCCATACGAGTTCGGCATCGGGTTGCGACATCTCGAGAACTACCGCTATAGCAATCTCTTTATCTTCCTTCACACGACGATGCCCAACGGCAACCACACCCACGACACCATCGAATGTACCTTGGCCACGCCCGAAGGCAAATGGATTGGCAGAAGCAGCGGCAGCATGCGCGACATTGTTGTGCCGCTCAACGAAAACCTCCTCTTCCCCCTTTCGGGCACCTACCATTTCGAAATCGAACAAGCCATGCGCGAGCCCGTGCTGAAAGGCATCTCCGACATCGGACTTTACATAGAAAAACAATGATATCATGAACGATAATAAGAAAACAAAACCAACCAAATCGCACGCAGTTAGGAACTTGTGGATCATCTTTGGGATACTGTTGCTGCTCATCGTCGCGTTCTTCTTCTGTGTCGCCAATGGCGTCTTCGGCACCATGCCTACCTTTGAGGAATTGGAAAACCCGCGCACCAACTTGGCCACCGAAATCTATTCGGCTGACGGTAAGATTTTGGGTACCTATTACGTGGAAAACCGCAGCAACGTGCGCTATGCCGAGCTCTCACATTACATGCCCGAAGCCCTCATCAGCATTGAGGATGAACGCTTCACCGAGCACTCGGGCATCGACACGAAAGCCTTGTTCCGTGTGGCTTATGGTGTGCTGACAGGCAACAAGAAAGGTGGCGGATCCACCATTACGCAACAATTGGCGAAAAACCTGTTCCCGCGCGGCGAAAACCTCAGCGGTGCCAAGCTTGTGATGCGCAAGTTCCAAGAATGGATTACGGCCACCAAATTGGAACACAACTACTCCAAGGAAGAAATCGTGGCCATGTACCTGAACACCGTGGCTTACGGTCACAACGCCTTTGGCATTCGTTCGGCGGCCAGCACTTTCTTCGACAAGAAACCTAGTGAGATGACCATTGAAGAGTGCGCTTTGATGGCGGGTGTGGTCAACGCTCCAACACGTTATAGTCCGATACGCAACCCTGAACGCTCATTGGAGCGCCGAAATCTGGTGCTCAAAAAGATGACCGAAAACGGCTACCTCACTCAAGCTGAATACGACTCCATCTCACAAATCCCGTTGGACATGTCGCATTTCAGCATCAAAGACCACAACACGGGTCAGGCCACCTATTTCCGTGAGTTCCTCAGAAGTGAGCTGATGGAATGGGCCAAAAACAACACCCGTGCCGACGGAACGCCATACAACATCTACACCGACGGCTTACGCATCTACACCACCATCGACTCGCGCATGCAGAGCTATGCCGAAGCCGCTGTCAAGGAAGTTGTGGGCGACGAACTGCAACCCTTGTTCTACAAGCACTGGAAAGGTGTGAAAAACGCGCCTTTCTCCGACCTCACTCCCGACCAAATCGACGCGCGGTTAGAATCTGCAATGAAACTCTCGGATCGTTATAAGATGCTTGCGAACGAAGGGGTACCTTACGATTCCATCAAAGCCGAATTTGAACGCCCAGTGCCTATGAGGGTCTTCTCGTGGAAAGGTCCCATCGACACGGTGATGTCGCCTATGGACTCCATCCGCTATTACAAATGGTTCCTGCAAGCCGGCCTTGTCTCTATCGAGACCCATACGGGTCATGTGAAGGCATACGTCGGAGGTTTGGATTTCCGTTTCTTCAAATATGACCACGTCACACAGGCGCGTCGTCAGGTGGGCTCCACTTTCAAGCCTTTCCTGTATTCCTATGCCATGGGCGACAGTGAATTCACGCCATGCACGAAGATTCCGAATATTCCATACACCATTGAAGTCTCCAAAGGCCGTTTCTGGTCACCCAGCAATGGCGGTGGTGGTGGTGGAGAAATCACTTTAAAGAGTGCGTTAGCGCAATCCAACAACTGGATTTCGGCTTACTTGATGAACCACTACGGACCTGATGCCATCATCACACATGTCCGCCGCATGGGTGTGGAGTCTCCCATCGATGCCGTTCCTTCCATCTGTTTGGGTGCCTGCGACTTGAAACTGATCGAAATGGTTGGCGCCATGAGCACCTTCGCCAACCAAGGCGTCTACGTCAAACCCGTGTTCATCACCCGCATCGAAGACAAGAACGGCAATGTCATCTACCGTAACTCGCCTGTAGAAAGCGAAGCCATGAGCGAACTCGCCGCCTACAAAACGGTGGAACTGATGAAAGGCGTGGTGCAAAGCGGAACCGGTGCGCGTCTACGTGCGAAGTACGGCTTCAAAAACCCCATCGCGGGCAAGACGGGTACCACACAGAGAAACAGCGACGGTTGGTTTATGGGCATCACACCCGACCTCACCACAGGCGTTTGGGTGGGTGCCGACGACCGTAATGTGCACTTCCGCTCCACCGCGTTGGGACAAGGCGCACATACTGCATTGCCCATTTGGGGCACCTACATGAAGAAAGTGTATGCCGACAAGAGTCTAAAAATCAGCCAAGGCGACTTCCCGAAACCCTATGCTCCCGGCGTTGACCTGGATTTCAGTTGCACCCACAACGATGACGAAGTCTACGACGGCGTGGAATACATTGATGAGTTTTAATTCTATACTATGACCTCAAACTTCGTTGATTACGTCAAGATATTCTGCCGCTCAGGCAAGGGTGGTGCGGGTTCGTTGCATTTCCGCAGGGAGAAATACATCCCCAAAGGCGGTCCTGATGGTGGCGACGGCGGTCGCGGCGGCAACGTCATTCTGCGCGGCAACGCTCAGCTCTGGACCTTGCTCCACCTGCGTTACACCAAACACATCTTTGCCGGTGACGGTATACCAGGCGGCAAAAACCAACTCACAGGTGCCGCTGGCGATGACATCTATATCGATGTGCCCTTAGGTACGGTGGCCTATCGTGCTGAGGACCATACGATGATGGGCGAGATCACCGAAGACAAGCAGGAGGTCGTGCTCCTCAAAGGCGGACGCGGCGGCAAGGGCAATGCCTTCTTCAAGACGGCCACTTTGCAGGCACCCAAGTTCGCCCAGCCTGGTGAACCCAACCAAGAGGAATGGATCACCTTGGAGCTGAAACTGCTGGCCGATGTCGGTCTGGTCGGCTTCCCCAACGCGGGCAAGTCTACCTTACTCTCGGTCGTCTCGGCGGCCAAGCCGGAGATTGCTGATTATCCCTTCACCACCTTGGTGCCCAACCTCGGCATTGTCAGCTATCGCGGCCATAGGAGTTTCGTCATGGCCGACATCCCGGGTATCATCGAAGGCGCGGCCGAAGGCAAAGGCTTGGGTATCAGATTCTTGAGACATATCGAAAGAAACTCCACCCTGCTGTTCATGGTGCCTGCCAACACCGAAGACGTGAAGGCTGAATACGACATCCTGCTCAACGAGTTGAAGAAATACAACCCCGAGCTGATGGACAAAGACCGCATCCTGGCCATCACCAAGTGCGACCTCGTTGATGACGACACCATCAAGGACATCAAGAAGCACCTGCCCAAGAAGGTGCCGCATGTCTTCATCAGCTCCGTGGCCCAACAAGGTATCGACGAGTTGAAAGACTTGATTTGGCTGACGCTGAACAAAAACGACGAGGAAGAAGACTGGTAAGCATTTCACTTATGGAAACCCTCTCCCACCTCGACTCCGACCTCTTCCTTTTCCTCAACGGTTTGCATTCCAGTTGGTTGGATAAGGTCATGACACTCATCACCGACATGTGGGTATGGTTTCCATTATACCTATTATTAATATATTGGGCCGTACGGCAATACGGCAAGCGTTGTTGGTGGGTCATCGTGGCCGTCGCCCTTGTGGTGCTTTGCACCGACCAACTGGCCTCTCATGTCTGCAAGCCCGTTTTTCAGCGGTTGAGACCTTGTTTTAATCCCGATTTTCAAAACCTCATCCATCTTCCCAAGGGCATGGCGGGCGGACAATATGGCTTCGTCTCCTCCCATGCCGCCAACACCTTTGGCGTGGCCGTCTTCTTGACTCCTGTCTTGAAACAATTCCGCCCTTGGACAGCTATAGTGCTGTTTTTCTGGGCCGTTGTTTCGAGTTACAGTCGCATCTATATTGGCTATCACTACCCTGGTGATATCCTTTGCGGTGCCCTTTTAGGTGTGCTGGTGGGGCTGATCCTTTGGAAGGTGTTTCAGCGGGTTGTCGTAAGAAAAATCTGGAAATCAGAACAATGAAGGCGTCGACGGCACTTTGTCACCGTCATGGAAGACCACTTTGATGGTCGAGGAAGGCTCTATGCCACAGAGCGAAGCTAGTTTGGCTTTGTTCAAAGCGAGTTCAAGGTAGCCGTGGGTGCCGAAGATGGCCACCAGATCCACCACGTCGACATCGAGATAGCTGTCAGAAATCTCATCTACGGTGTACAAATCGCCTTTCACCATGATGGTGAAGTCGCGACCACGGCGTTCCTGCTCGAAGAGTTCCTTGGAGATGTTGGTGATTAAGTTGTCGTACGAATCGATGTGCATCACCACGCCTTCGATGGTGTTGTCGCGGGCCACAGCACAGAAGGCGCCGCCTGGGTTCAGCTTCAAGCGTGGCTCGCCGATACTGGAAAGCGGCTCACCCTTGGCCAACATCACCGCCACCTTGGCAAAACGGTCGCGCGTGGCAAAAGTGAAGAAATCGGAGTCCTGCATCACGTCGATGCACACCGCTTCCTCATACTTTCCATCAAGGATGTGGCTGAAGATGCCATTGTCGGTGGAGATGAAATACTGTCCTTCGGCCTTCACCACCACATGGGGGCATTCCATCGACTCAATCGTGTCGACACCAATGATGTGAATTGTACCTGGAGGAAAGCAGCGATAGCAGTTTTTCAGCGTGAAACCCGCCTGCGAGACATTGAAAGGCTCGATTTCGTGAGTAACGTCAACGATGGTCGCATCAGGTAGCATGGACAGAATGGTGCCTTTTACCGCCGCCACATAGTAATCCTTCGTACCCCAATCGCTTGTTAATGTGATAATTGCCATCGCCTAATTGACATCTGTTTGAGATTTTGCAAAGTTATATCATTTATGTCAAACTTGCGATAGGATTTGGAAAAAAATTATTCTTTATCTTTGCGAGCAAATAAACTGACATACTTCGACAAACTCAGCAACCATGGCAGAGCAGATCCTACAGATAGAAAACGTTGACCCTAAGGAACTTCACGGACCCAACGACAAGTATTTGGAGCTAGTGAAAAGCATGTTTCCCAAGTTGAAGATTATCGCGCGCGGCGACTTTGTGAAGGTGATCGGCGATGACGATGAGATTGAGTATTTCGCTAGCCGCTATGAGACCTTGATGGTGCAACTGGAGCGTTTCGGCAAACTCACCGCCCAAACTGTGGAAGATGTGATGATGGCCAGCACCGATAGTGAGTTGCAACAGAAGATGTCGGAAAGCGACGTGTTGGTCTTCGGTCGTAGCGGCGTGCCTATCAAGGCCATCACCGCCAACCAGAAGCGCATGGTAACCGCATCCGAACAAAAGGATTTGATTTTTGCCATCGGTCCCGCTGGTACGGGTAAGACCTACACCGCTGTAGCCTTGGCTGTCAGGGCACTGAAAGCCAAGCAAGTAAGACGCATCATCCTCACCAGACCCGCTGTCGAGGCCGATGAGCATCTCGGCTTCCTCCCTGGTGACCTTAAAGACAAACTCGATCCTTATCTGCAACCTCTTTATGACGCTCTGCGCGACATGATACCCTCTACCAAATTAGAGAGTTACATGGAAGACCATACCATCGAGATTGCGCCTTTGGCTTTCATGCGCGGCCGCACCTTGGACCATGCCTTCGTCATCCTCGACGAAGCACAAAACGCCACGCGCAGCCAGCTGAAGATGTTTCTCACCCGCATGGGGCGCTCGGCCAAGTTCATCGTCACCGGCGACATCACCCAAATCGACCTGCCGCCTAAGACCCCCTCTGGCCTGCCACAGGCTATGGAGGTTTTAAAGGATGTGAAAGGCATTGAATTCATTTATTTGGATGACAAGGATGTCGTTAGGCATAAATTGGTGACGGATATTATTAATGCCTATAAGAAACATCACGAAGAGGAAGAAACGACAAACCAACCAACAACTGAATGACTGGATTGCTTCGTTCCTCGCAATGACGCGAAGCGCGTCAACTGCCAACTGAACAACTGAACAACTAACAACTGAATATAATGAACGCTTTAACCAGAACAGATTATCAATTTCCTGGCCAAACCAAGGTGTATCACGGCAAGGTCCGCGATTGTTATTTCATCAATGACGAATACATGGTGATGGTCGCCACCGACCGCATCTCGGCCTTCGACGTTATCCTGCCCAAAGGCATCCCCTATAAGGGACAGGTCCTCAACCAGATTGCCGCCATGTTCCTCGACGCCACTGCCGACATCGTCCCCAACTGGAAGCTCGCCACGCCCGACCCGATGGTCACCGTGGGACGCCTCTGTAAGCCCTTCCCCATCGAGATGATCATCCGCGGCTATCTCACCGGCAGCTCATGGCGCACATACAAGAGCGGTCAGCACACCATCTGCGGCGTGCAGATCCCTGATGGCATGAAGGAACACCAACGCTTCGCCGAGCCTATCATCACCCCGACCACCAAGGCCGAAGAAGGCCATGATGAGGACATCTCACGCGAGGAGATTATTGCTCACGGCCTTATCAGCGAGAAGGACTACGCGCAGATTGAAGACATCACCCGCAAGCTCTTCCAACGCGGTACTGAAATCGCTGCCAAGCAGGGCTTGATCCTCGTCGACACCAAGTATGAGTTCGGCAAGATTGGCGACCAAATCGTGCTGATGGACGAAATCCACACGCCCGACTCGTCGCGTTACTTTATCGCCGACCAGTATGAGGAACGCTTTGCCAAGGGCGAGCCGCAGGTGCAACTCTCGAAAGAATTTGTGCGCGAATGGCTGATGGCCAACGGTTTCCAAGGGAAGGAAGGCCAGCAAGTGCCCGAAATGACACCCGAATACGTCAACAGCGTTTCAGAGCGTTACATCGAACTTTACGAGAAGGTGACGGGACACAAATTCGAGAAGGCTCCCGATTCGGAAGACCTTTTGAAACGCATCGAAAACAATGTGTTGAATTACTTGAAGTTATGAAAAATATGCAATAATAATGCATATTTTTCACGAAAATTCATTGTAGGGCTGTCGTACCACGGCAGCCCTACAAACTAATACGGTTATTCCACCACAACCTTCCGCGTTTCGCCGCCCAATGTCACAAAATACAACCCTTGAGGCAATTCCAA
Source organism: Bacteroidales bacterium (assembly GCA_017632935.1). Taxonomy (GTDB): domain Bacteria; phylum Bacteroidota; class Bacteroidia; order Bacteroidales; family F082; genus Limimorpha. The sequence continues at coordinate 171,147 of JAGBQJ010000001.1, forward strand.
CTTTTCCCTGCCTTCGATTTCCTTGGTCAGAATGGTTTGCCCGAGGGCGTTAGTGACGGTCATAGTGCCTGTGCCTTCAATGATTACAAATCTTTTGGCTGGATTGGGATAGATCTTGAAGATGCTTCTATGGTTTTCGCAAAGTTGGTCGTATGGCCTTGTGCAAAACACCGCTTCGAGACTTGTGGGAGAGGCATAATACGACCTTGTCTCTTTTTTGCGTTGCGTGAAGGTGTAAGATGTGTTCGGCGTGAGGCCTTCAAACAGAGTAGAATCTTGCCATTCACCGCCGTTGATATTGTATTCGCAACCTTCTTCAATAACGAGGGTGATGCTCGTGTCGGTGTTGCTCTCCATCAGTGGGGCTTCGGGCATTGCCTGTTCTGCCTTTCGAACCGGGCCGACAAGAGGTGAAATTACGGTTCCCACACAATTCTCGGCAGTGACTTGCACACAAATGTTCTCGTCAATGTCATCCTCGGTCAAAGTATAAGTCTGGAAAACAGCGCCTTCAATGTTAGTTGTGTCGCGTTTCCATTGGTAAGCCAATTCGCCCAAATCGGGGATGGATGGGATTGAACCTAACTCGCATATAGCAGTCAGGGTTTGACCGAAAACAGGTTCGCCGTCAATCTTGACCTCGCCCGCCAAAATGGGCGTGGTTACGCCGTTTAATAAGTTCTCTATCGCTCCGTAGGCGTTCAACCTTCTTCCCTCCGCTACCAAACCGTCGAGAGAAGGCAGATGGTCGGCACCATCGAAAAGGGATTGTCTCACTGAAAGACAGAAGTTTGCGGGGTCGCTTTTGCAGGCCTGCATCATTTCCTCGGGCAGGGCGGCATACATCAGCGCAATGGTTCCGGAGACTTGCGGAGTGGCCATCGAGGTTCCAGTGGAGTTGCCATAGTTGCTGTTAGGCGTTGTGGAATAGATGCTTGTGCCTGGTGCGCCAAGGTCGATGTTTTCGATGCCATAACCTGCGCTACCATATTTCACATCTTGCGAGGTGGTGTTGGTGATGCCTATCAGATAGTTGCCCGGGCAGGCAGACGGCACATCGCCGACCACATCGACATTCACATTTAGGTTTGGGCCAGCACCGCAACTCAATATGCCGACATTGCCCATCTCGTCGTACATCGAGCACCAGATGGGATAATCATCGGGATTGCCGTAATCGACGCCAAAGGATGAATTGGTGGCCACGATGAAAGCGCCTTCCTCGCCGTTGGTTTCATTGTAGCGGGCACGCATTTCCAAAGCGTATGAATAGGCCTCCACCACGATGGATTCGTTGCTCGAACTTCCGCAAATGGACATGACCTTCACGTTCCAATTCACGCCGCAAACGCCTTTTCCGTTGTCGCCAACCGCTCCGATAATGCCTGAAACATGTGTGCCGTGATGGTTGGCGCCGACATATCCATTGTGATTGTAGGCATTCCAACCACGATAGTCATCCACATAACCGTTGCCGTCGTCATCGATGCCATTGTTAGGGATTTCGCGGGTGTTTATCCAGCAATTCAGGTCTTCGTGGGTCCAATCGGCACCGCCGTCGATGACGGCCACCACGATGGTGTCGCCTGTCGCCGTGATACCGCCAGTGGTGAATTCATCCCAAGCCTGCGGCAGGCTCATAATGGCCGGTGCCCATTGTTGGCCGAAATAGGGGTCGTCGGGAATCGCCTCGCGCAGCGTGATGTTCGTATGGTTGTTTTGGATGACACGGACATTGGGATTTTTCCAAAGCCGCTCCATCTTCACTTCTCGTGATTCAGCCTTGCCGATGATTTCGAAAAGCCAGATATTCAGTCTTTTGGACAACATTCTTTTGGGCGAAATCCCCACATTCGAGTTGACGGCAAAAGCTGCAGCATCCACGCCTTGCTCCAACCAAATGATGAATTCGTTTTCTATGAAAGTCTCGTTTTCGGTCTTGGTGATTTGCTCTTTCCCGAAAGAAAACAAAGGCAGCAACGCCATCGCCAAAACGATTGTTGATTTGATGATTGATGGTTTCATTTGTTTATGTTTATTTGTTAGTTTGTTGGACAAAATTAGCGAAAAAACGGAATAACAGACTTTTGTCATCAATTCTTTCCTCATTTTCTTTATGACAGTCTTTATCCTGTCGCCCGCAGTTTTAGTTGTTAATTGATTAGGCCCCAAAGATACTATCTCCATTCATTTCGAGGCACTTTTCCAAGTAACCTATTCCGTTACAGTAACCTCATTGGTTACACTTTTCCTTGAAACTCTTCGGAAAGGTCGCGGAAGAAGTCATAATTCAATGCCTTGGAAATACGCTCAAGCAGGGCAATATCCATATTCTCCTTTCGGAAAATCCTATGGATATGCGGACGGGCACAACAAATGTCTTTCGCCAACTGCGTGGCGGTAACCCCTTGCTGCCGCATAACTTCCTTGATATGTTGCCCGATGTGCATAAAAAAGCGTGGAATTTGTTCAACTTGCCGAGCATCGGGTTTCCACGCCCATCCACCAACAAGCCATTCCACGCCAATACAGGCGTTTCATGACGACTTCTTGGTGAATTCTCTTTCGAGAAATGTGGAAATTGATGCTCAAGAATTCGTTTTTGAAATGCTATTCTAAATGATTATGTGTCTGTTTTATTATTTTTTGTTGTTATGATATGTTTGGTATATTGTTAATTTACAATTTCTACGCTTAGATCTCCTCTTCCAAATATGAATACACATACCCGGGACTTTGGAAATACAATCCAGTCTCAGGGTCAGATATCTTTTTGAAAATTTCAGAATTATAATACCATCTAAACGCCTCTTCCATACCCATGGTCTTTTTCTCCATCAACATGGCTATCAAGTCTTTCGAAAGAGCCTCTTTCAAATACTGGAATTCTGCTGGGGTTACATTCATAGTCTTCTCAATTTTGAAATGGCCAATGGTGTGCAAAAAGCATATTGGAAGGTGATCCCTTTGTAATAATGAAGGTTTTTGAGGAACTCCGCCAAAGAAATCTTTCTTTCCCTCAAATCACGAATCTGAACGCCAACTGTATCATTGGCAATCGGCCCGTAAACCAAGTCATAATCGTGATGAAAGTCCTGTCTCTCATCACGATTATTATATACGAACTCAGCCCACTCCTCGGTATACTCCTCAAAACGCTTGACTATCAAATCACCTAAAGATGATTCGTCAAACTCAAAAACGGTTATCTCGGCCGAACCTCCACCTGTCAACACTTTAAACTTCGCCATTTCAAGGGCTTGTTCTTCCTCTTCCGAAAGATAAAATGCCTTTCCAAAATCCTTATACGGTCGAGATTTTTCTAGGTCAATCTCCTCAATTGCCATATTTGAACCGTGATACAACAACATCACAAAGTCCCTCCGTTTCTTCTGCAATATGAGGCCATGCCATCAACACTATCGGCAAACGAAAGCGTGTGCATGATCCCATAGCATTGCTCAATCAGTTTCATCCCATTGTAACGGTCGATATATCTGAAAGAGTCCGCTTCCGAAAGGCCAAAACGCTTAGCAAACTCGTTCACCAGGGCAATCGTGTACTCGATAATATCTAGTGTTCGCTTAGACATTACAATATATTTTCATCCGCAAAAGTAACAAAAATCCTGAAAACAAGTCGTTTTCAATCCAATTTTTCAAGAAAGCGGCACCTCCATCCACTTCCCTTCCTTGAAGTTCACCACACTGCGATACCCTGCTTTCTTCAAAGCTTCTTCGGCGGCAACAAACTCCAAAGTGATTTCGCTAAAGTGGTGGGCATCGGCAGAGATGATGGCTGGGATGTGCATCTTGCAGGCCTCTTCCATTAGCCAGGGCGAGGGATAAAAGCCGTTGTAGCGTTTCTTGTAGATGCCGCGTGTGTTGATTTCCATCACGAGACCTTTCTCTCGGATGAGGTCTAGAGTCTCCATGGCCAGTTTGCGATACCATGGCTCGTCTTCATGGAAATATCGGTCGCGGTTGTGCATCTTGATTTTGTCGAAGTGGGCGATGATGTCGAACTGCTCGTTTTCAATCATTTCGTTCGATTGGTCAAAGAAACGGCGCACCGCACGACGAATGTCGCCATCAAAGAACTTCTGCAGACCATCGTCATAGACTTCCCATTTCGGGCCGTCGATGAACCAGATTTGATCGGCTAAGGAAGACGGCCCTTCGACATGCTCAGGGACCTTATCCACTACAAGGTGAACTCCACCAATCAGATAATCAAGGTGATACTTCTCTTTGGTTACGGCAAAAGGCTCAGAGACACCTGTGAGGTAGTCTGCCTCCAAGGCACAATAGATGTCAATTTGGTCTTTGTATTCCTCTTTCAGTTGTGCGATTTCGGCCACATAACTTGGCATATCCTCGGACTTCACCGAGAAGGTGTTGTCAAAAGGCAAAGGACTGTGTTCTGAAAAACCGAGCGTCGTCAAGCCTTGGCGGATGGCCTCTTCCACAATTTCGCGGGGCTGGGATTTGCCGTCGCTGTAAATACTATGAGTATGTAAGTTGAAATTCTGCATATAACTATCAACTGACAACTGAACAACTGTCAACTACTTTATAAACTTTGTCGCCTCTCCTCACCAACGACTTCACGGGAATGGAGCAAAACTCGCCCTTCACCGTCTTCTCCACATTGCCCAAGTCCACACGGATTTCAGTCAACGTGTCCTCGTAGACGCCCGTGGTCGGACCGATGATCATAATGTCGTCACCGAGGCTGAGTTCGTGGGTGTCCATACGTATTTCGGCTACGCCCAATTTGCTGTAGTAGTTGGTGATGAGGCCAATGTACTCCTTGCTTTGCGTGGCGTGCGAACCGTATTGTTTCGACCACTCAAAGGTCCTGCGACCCAGATAATAGCCATCCCAGAAACCACGGTTATACACACTCTTCAATCGTTCCATCCAAGCATCAATCTTCTCCTGGGTGAAGGTGCCTTCCTGAATGGCTTTCACCGCCTCGCTGTATACCGCCACCGTCAATTTGGTGTATTCCGGCGAGCGGCCACGGCCTTCGATCTTCAAGACTTCCACGCCAGCATCCAAGACCTTGTCCAAGAATGGCAAGGTGCAAAGGTCTTTAGGCGACATGATGTATTCATTGTCCAAAGCCAACTCATAGCCTTCCTCTCGTTCGCGCACGTCGTATCCGCGACGGCATAATTGCATGCAAGCCCCACGGTTGGATGACGAGTTGTAAATGTCCTGACTCAAATTGCACTTGCCTGAGATGGCCATGCACAAGGCACCGTGGCAGAACACCTCGATGCGCACCAAATTGCCATGAGGTCCGCGAATCTGCTGACGTTCAATCTCTTCTGTGATATGCTTCACCTGGTTGATGTTGAGTTCGCGGGCGGTTACCATCACATCGGCGAACTGGGAATAATACTTCACCGCTTCGAGGTTGGTGATGTTGCATTGGGTCGACATGTGTACCTCAACACCGATTTGGCGGGCATATTGGATGACGCTCTGGTCGGAGGCAATAATGGCCGAAATGCCGTTGGCCTTGATGGCATCCAACAACTGGTGCATCTCCTCCATCTCCTCATCATAGATGACCGTGTTCACGGTGACATAACTCTTCACGTTATGTTCATTACAGGTCTCGGCCAGTTGGCGCAAGTCGTCCAAGGTAAAATTCTTCGCCGAGCGTGAGCGCATGTTGAGTTTGCCGATGCCGAAATAGACGCTGCCGGCGCCGGCTTGTATGGCGGCTGACAGGGCTTCGTAGGAGCCCACGGGAGCCATGATTTCGATGTTTGGTTTCATCTTTCTTTATTCATTTTAGACGCGGGACTTCGGGACACGAGACACGGGACAATCCAATGTCTCGCGTCTGATTGTCTCGTGTCACGCGTCAAAAAAGCCAGCCTGAAACTCAAGCTGGCTTTGACAAAGTCGGGATGACAAGATTCGAACTTGCGGCCTCTTCGTCCCGAACGAAGCGCGCTACCGGGCTGCGCTACATCCCGAACCGTTTTGCGCTGCAAAAGTACACATTATTTTGATATGGTGTGCATTTTGTGGGTCAGTTTTTTCAACACCTTCAAAACGCTATGACCTTCAAACCCTCTAGAAGAATCTTCAATCCTATGAGAATCAATATAATACCACCAATAATCCCTGCCGACTTCTCAAACTTGGAGCCAAACACATTGCCAATCTTCACGCCCAAAACGGAGAATACAAAGGTGGTCAATCCGATGATGAGTACCGACGACCATAGTTTGACCTGGATACAAGCGAAAGATACACCCACCGCCAAGGCATCAATGCTGGTAGCAATGGCCAAAAGAAACATGGTCTTGATGTCGAGGGAAGCATTGTTGGAGCCTTCCTCCTTCTTACCCCAAATCGCCTCGCGAATCATGTTGGCACCGATGAGAAAGAGCAACCCGAAAGCAATCCAATGGGTGTAGGCCTCAATCAACCCTTGGAACTGGGCGCCCAAGAAATAGCCAACGGTCGGCATCAACGCTTGGAAAAAGCCAAACCAAAGACCGCAAACCAAAGCCATGCGCCATGAAAACTTCTTGGTGGTCAAGCCTTTGCAAATGGAGACCGAGAAGGCATCCATGGAGAGACTCACGGCAATCAATAGCAATTCGAGGAAGGTCATTTCGAATGTTTTGAGCGGCAAAAATAGATTATTTTTGGCTGTAATTGATAAAAACCATACTTTTGCAACCATTAAAACCTATTCGAATATGAAAAAAACTTTACTTTTAATGCTCGCCCTGCTATTGGCAGTGGGCAGCTTCGCACAGGAAAAGAAAGCCAAGAAAGAAAAGACCTACAACGAAAAAGGCGAAATCATCAAGAAAGGCTGGAACTTCGGTCCGCTGCCCGTGGTGGGCTTCGATGCCGACTTAGGTTTCCAGTATGGCGTGTGCTGCGACATCTTCAACTACGGCGATGGTTCGCGCTATCCCCGTTACGATTACAAATTTAACGTGGAAGCCTCGCGCTACACCAAAGGCTCAGGCGTGTTCCGCTTCTATAGCGACATGCCCTATGTGGTGAAGGACACGAAACTCTTCTTCGACGTGACCTATTTCTACGCCAAGAAATATGAGTTTTTCGGCTTTAACGGCTTTGAAGCAAGCACTTTCGATCCTTACGCAGGATTGGAAGACATCAAGAGCGGTTACCATTTCATCAACCGCAACCAATTCCGCTTTGTGGGCAGCATGCAACGACCCTTCTTCCGAGTGCCGAACCTTTATTGGACAGCAGGCTTGGCCTACTACAACACTAAAGTCGACCGCATCAACCTGGAAGGCTACGAAGACCAAATAACATTGTATGAATATTATAAAGACGCCAATGTCATCAAAGAAGATGAGGTCCATGGCGGCAACACCACACAAATCCGTCTTGGCATGATGTACGATAGCCGCGACCACAACAGCGACCCCACCAAAGGCATCTATGCTGAAGCCACTTTGGTCGGCGCCCCCGACCTCATCGACCGCAAAGGATACAGCAACCTTTCCTACACCTTCCTATGGAGACAATACATCCCCGTCTACAAGGACAAATTGACCTTCGCTTATCGCCTCGGTGCACAGAACCGCATCGCGGGCCAAACACCTTGGTATATGATCAACAACCTGAACACCATGTTCTTCCAAAAGATGTACACCGAGGGCTTGGGCGGCAGCGTGACCATGCGTGGCGTGAACCGCAATGGTGTGCTCGGCGAAGGCTTCGCTTTTGCCAATTTAGAAATGCGCTGGCGTATCGTAGGCTTCCAGTTCATTAACCAAAACTGGCAGGTGGCTTTGAATCCTTTCTTTGATGCTGGTATGGTAACACAAAAATTCCGCGAAAAGGAAATGATGGATGCCGAAGCTGTTCTTGACCCCTTGCCAGGAAATGAACCGATGTATTATAGCGGCGACAAAGAAAGCGTCCACATGAGCGCAGGCTGCGGTCTCAAGCTCATCATGAACCGCAACCTCGTTGTGTCCGTTGACTTAGGTCGCGCCTTAGACAACCGCGACGGCGAGAAACTGAAAACATTTATCGGATTTAACTACATCTTCTAAAAACTAAAGGGCTGCCGATTGGCAGCCCTTTAGTTTTCACTTCGCCTTGCCTTGATTGGCGACGGCCGCCATCAGCGCGGCCACCTTCTCGGGATCTCCCAAGAAGAAGTCCTTCTGCAACTTCATATTGTCGTCAAACTCGAAGACATACGGGATACCTGTCGGAATGTTGAAGGCGATGATTTCGTCGTTGCTCATGCCCTTCAACACCTTCACCACACCACGCAAGCTGTTACCATGAGCCACCACCAACACTTGGTCGTGGGTCTCGAAGGCCTTCATGATGTTGTTCTCATAGTAAGGCATCACACGCTCGATGGTATCACAGAGGGCCTCGGTGAGCGGGATTTGCTCATCGGTGAGCTCGGCATAGCGCGGGTCCATGCGGGGGCTCTTGGGGTCGTTCATATCCAGCGCAGGTGGACGCACGTCGAAGGCACGACGCCACAGGCGTACCTGTTCGTCGCCGTATTTCTCAGCGGTCATCTTCTTGTCGAGGCCTTGCAGTTGCCCATACGACTTCTCGTTGAGTCTCCATGACTTGTACACCGGCAGCCAGTCCATGTCCATGGCCTCGAGGGCGAGGTTCAAGGTCTTGATGGCGCGTTTGAGGTAAGAGGTGAAGCAGATCTCGGGCTTGTAGCCGTTCTCTTTCAGCACCTTGCCTGCTTCGATGGCTTCCTGCACGCCTTTCTCAGAGAGGTCGACGTTGGTCCACCCCGTGAAGAGGTTCAATTTGTTCCATTCACTTTCTCCGTGACGGATTAAAATCAGTTTTTTCATTGGATTCTTCTTTATTTGATTTTTCTTAGCTTCTTGGAATTTGTGGCTTGATGGATAATTGTAAGAACCTTGATGGTTCTGCTTGTAACAGAGTACACTACATAGAATTTCTTGTATAGAATCACTCTGTATTCTTTTTTTTCAGTACTCGGCACAAACCTAAACTATGGATTGGCTTTTGGCAATGATGGCAGAGCAGTAATGCAAATGCCTTTGATTAAACTCTTCTAAAGTCATACTTCCCGACCTTTCGGCTCTTCTGATTTCAGCCTGAATATCTTCCTCTGTTACTTCCACATCAGGGTCTGGGAAAAGCCAATTTATCTTCTTTGTCTGGGTTGTTGCCATAGCTTTTAGATTTTTCGCAAAAATACAAACTTTTCTGGATTTGAGAAACTATTCTACTTTCTTTCTCTCCCGATGCCGTTTCGGCTGTTCTTTTTTAACTTCCGCTTCTTCAGCCACTTCCGTTGTCTGTTCTTTCGGCGTTTCTGTTGGCGTGACCTCGGCCTTAGGCATCTCAGCCTCAACGCTGCGGAAGATGTCGTCCTTATCTTTGGGTCGTGCCTCGTCGTGCCACTTGAAACCAGAGAGATAACGTTCGTTTTCCTTCAAATCCTCTTCGGGATACATGGTCTCGTTGATGCTTTTGAATGACTTGATGATGGAAACGCTTTGTTTTTCCATTTCGATGACCATAGTTTCAGAATTCGACACGTCGATACCTATAATCCCTCCCTCGTCGTCACGAATCCAATAAATGGTCTCAGCCTTGTTGCCATCCACGTTGACACGGTGAATGTTGCCTTCTTTGAACGTCGAGGTAATGTCTTGCCCCTTAATCTGGTTGTAGCCTTCAATGGAATCCTGCGAAATGATGAAAGCATTGCCTTGTTGTAGCACCCAGTCCACTTTGTGATCCCTAAGTTTGATGTCGATGTCGGTACCCGTCAACTGGCTGTCCTCGGACCAAAGAATGGGCGCCACACGCATCCTAATGGTGGAGTCGGCCATCAAATATGTCAAGGTGTCGCACTTGCCTTGCAGGTCGCTCTTGAAAAAGCGTACATGACAATGGGCGATGAGCTTTTTGGCTTCTTCTTCCTGTTTGTCGAAATACATAAACAAGGTATCACCGTGGATATAGAGCGAGTCGCCACCGTCATAACTGATGGCATAAGCACTATCAGTAGCAAATGAAAGCCCTTCGTTTTCCCACATTTCCACATAGTCGCCGCGCATGATGACCTTGTAGGAAGTGTCGATCATATCCACCTGACTATAGGCCTGCGCCAAACCGATGTTGCGGTCATAAAATATGGAATCCGACCATATCTGCTGAGTCTCGTTGTGCATATAGGGTCGTCTGTCAAGATACACATGGTCTTCTTTCACAAGGTAATAGCCGTGCTTGCCTTCCAATATGTTCTCCTTATTAATGATGGTCGTCGGCCCCTCAAACCACATCTTCTCTATGCCCGTATTATAAAACAAGGTATCGGTATACATCTGATACTTAGGGCTATACACTTCCACATTCTCGAAAAACGAGAATTCTTTGAGACGGTCGCGATAATAGCCAAAATGGCTTTTCAGGGTCTTGTCGCCACGTATTGTGGTCGCGCTGTCAGGATAGCATGCCAGATGCAGGTTGCGGTCGTAGGTGAGGTATTCGGTGTAAAGATTGGTGGAGTCGTCGCGCAGATGAACATTGTCATGGAATTCGGCAAAACGGCTGTCGCCGTCATAATTCAACAAGTCGCTGAAGATTTCCACGCTGTCGTTGACGATGATATGGACATTCTGATAGGCATCGAAACTGTTGTTCTTCTGGTAGTAATAAGCGCTGTCGCAAAAGAAATAGGCCGAGTCGTGGCGCATCTTCACATGACCAATGAGACGCTGCACGTCGCCCATGCTCTTCGAGTAAGAGGCTATGTCATAATGCAAGATGTTGATACGGGTCTTCTTGCGTTGCTCGGTGTCCTGCTCCTGTGCCACAACGCATTGCGACAGCAGGAGGAACAAGGATACTATGAGCCATTTGACGCGTTTCATCATTCTTATAAAGCGTGCAAAGATAACATTATTGCTTGAATTTGAAAAAACTGCTTTCTTGAATTGTGCCGAGTTTTTTCCAAAATTGCAATTTTTTATCGATTTTGGAAAAAACTCAAACCCCAAAAACTCAATTATCGGAATAAGTCATCCATCGTCAATACGGATACAAATGTCGAGGAAAAACGACCTTCATTAAGCCCATAAGTCGTAAGCAGCGTTGGCCATAAAGCTTTTTTGGTCTTCGTTTCATTGCGAAATACTGCCACTCTATTGTTTAGTTTTTTCATCTCTTCGGTGTCAAGACGAAGGTCGGCTTCGGTGTATTTGATTTCAAACAGGTTAATGATACCATCAGCACGGTCAAGAATCATGTCAATCTGCGCTTTCGGGGTACTCTTTCGGCTTCTCCACGAATAAAACTGGGTAGAAATCTTGTCAATGTGCAATGCCTGTTTGATTTGTGGCACATGTGCCATACAGACTCGCTCAAAACTCAATCCTAACCATACATTGACTTCCGATGTGCCGATATGGTTGCTCCAATAATTTGTTTCTGCTTCGGCACGCAACACAAAAGTCAGATAGAAAAGTGAGTAGAAATCAACGAGTTGGTAAATGGCTGAATTCTTTTTCGTTGTTTTATTGTGGATGTGATATTTACGTATGATATCACAATTGACGAGGTCCTCGAGTTTCCCACTAAGAGAACCGCTGGATTCCTGTCCCAAAGCCTTTCTCAACTCGTCGCGCGTCATACCTGTCTTGACTTTTGCCAAGGCATTAACGATAGCCATATAAGATTCCGGCGACTTGAACAAGGTGGAATAAAGCCTTTTGTATTCCCTACGTAATTCTTCCTCGTCACCGAAAAACAAGCGGTCGATGTTGGAGGCAAAACTTTCACCGCGATGAAGCAAGCTCAAATAGTAAGGCACGCCGCCCAAGGCCATATAAGCCTGCATGACGGTCAGGCGTTCCCATTTGAATTGACGGCTTTTGAGATATTGCTCTGTCTCTTTCAAGGTAAACGGATGCAAATGCAGCTCGTGTGTAATGCGGTCGTGAAGTCCGCCTTTGTCGTTGACGATATTGCGAATCATCCACGAAGTGGCACTTCCGCACACAATCAGCGTCAGATTGTCTTGCAGCGAGGCCCAACTGTTCCAAAAATACCCCAAAGCCCTCACAAATCCCGAGCGTTGTGTGTCCATCGACGGCAACTCGTCAAGAAAAACAATGCACCTGCGTTTTAGCCTGACTTTCTTTTTCAGATACAGCTTCAAAACCCTGAATGCCTCTATCCATGTCGTAGGCTTTTGGGGCAGTTGTCCGCTATATTCCTGCATGGCATCAATGAAGGCTTCCATTTGTTCCTCCTTTGTTCCGTTGAGCACCCCGGTCATGGAAAAAGCCATCTTTTCATTAAAAAGTTGATTGACAAGGTAGGTCTTTCCGACTCTTCGGCGGCCATAAATGGCGACAAATTCAGGGCATTCGGAAGAGGTGTATTCCTTCAGCAATTTTATCTCTTGTTCTCTGCCTATCAATTTCTCCATAACATTCTATTTTCTAACAAAATGCAAAGAAAAACAATTCTTTTGAAACCGCAATGAGTTTTTTCCAAAATTGTGATTTTTTATCGATTTTGGAAAAAACTCAAGGTGTTTGATAGCCACAATATCGACCCCGCTTGATTGCAAATCCAACCAAACGAGATGCTTCAACACTCCATAAAGCCTACTTATAGCATTGCTTTCACCTCTTCGTAAGTCTCTTTTACGTGTATCACCTGATTCGTATTGTCGTTTTCGCCAATACTCAAATAAATAATTACTTCATTCTTTACATTAGTAATGTATGCAATTTGATTCACATTCAAAAGGACAGGTGTTCCTTCCTTGTCGCAAAGGTGTAATTCTATAAACTTACTCATATCAAATGTTTTTATTTGGCAAAAATAATCAAAAATCTAACATAGCATGTTTTTCATACGTTGTAAAATCTCATGGTTGATAATCTTGAACAAGACGCACCGAACAACCTAATTTCCGACTCCATCCATTATCATAATAATATAAGACGTCGTCTCTAAAGAATAACCCATAAACATTATTATTATTAAAATATGACGAAGACATGTAATACCCTGCCGTATTAATGGCGTTTACAGTAGTTCCATTACGACTGCCAGCAGCAGGAATAAAAACTGCACCATTTTCTTCAAAGACATCAAGCCAAGTAGAAATAGATATTATATTTGTTTGAAAACTTGCATTTTGTTTATTAGCATCCATAAGATAATAAGTTGAAGCATTCCAACTATCAGGTAAAATGATTACGCCATTTCTCTCATTCACAACAGCCTTTGCAAATAATACTCCAGAAGGAGTTCCACGGACATTAAAAACATAATTCCATTCTTCTGAAGTTAACGTTCGCCAATCATTTGTTAAACCTCCACCATTTGAAATGGCATTATAACCCCAATCAGCCGTACCATCATAATCATAAAGATTGGCATTATTTATTCCATAAGCATAGTACTCATTATTGTTGGTACTCGTACTCCAAGGTTGATAACAAATTGCCCCGTGGTCATAACCGCTTGTTCCCCAACAAAACAAATCTATCCATCCATTATATGCATTAGAAACTAACTCATTATTACATTGAATGCTATTTTCGTATACAGTACCACTATTATAATATGATCCTCCAACATAATCCCATTGGTTTTCAGCAAAACGCCAAGTGTTCGTTGAAGCTTGGTATTGCAGGTTGCCTTTGGAGAAGTAAACTTGGTCCGAGGCACTCACTGAGAACAAGCTGTTGATGACGCCAGTAGGATGACTGATGGCTACAAGAATGCCATCGGTCAAATAGTCGTTTATGGCGATAGCCGGAATGGTTCCGCAAGAACCCTCCCACATTTCGTCGGCGGAGCGCACTATAGCATTGGCGATTTCGTTTTGCGGCAGAAGGATAGCCCAACGCTCTCCTTCGCCAGCAGGTAAAGTAATCTTACCGTCGTTCACTTGGTCGTAACCGAACTCGTCGCTTCCGAAAGTCACCGTAACCCTGTTGTTCATTCCCATAATGCTGGTGGCGGAGTTGGGCACCGAAGAGGTTACCTCAAACTTCACCAAGGCGCACTGGTTCATCAGTCGGGCGTTGTAGTCAGTCTTGCCTGTCTCGTAGTTTTCCTTCGAAGTGTTGTACGAAATCACAGGGAGATTGGTGGTCTGGTCGCTGATGACGACAGAGCATTCTGTGTTATTCGAATTGAACTCGGGCGTCACGTTGCCAAGAAAATAGAATTGCAGTGGTAGACCCTCGGTCGGCATATTGATCTCACCGCTGAAAACGCTATTTTGGTACTCTAATGTGCCGAGATAGACCCCGTTGCTGGCCACATGAAGCACGTCACCATCTTCAAAAGTGACCTCACCCGTTGAAGGCGTTACCTCATGTTTTGCACCGTTGCTGCTTACTTTAAGTGTGATAGGCACTTTCTCGCCGTCATTGGCAGGCGTGGTTGTGTCATCTTTCTTGCATTGCGACAGCGTCATTACCAAAGCCATCGCCAAAGCGAACAATCCTAACCTTTTCATTGCTCATCCTCCTTTCTCCTCTTTAGGGTTGCATAACTAGCACCTGCCGCAAGCAGAATAACGATTCCGCTGCCAATAGGTGACTGACCGAATGTCTGGTTATCGATAATCCCATTGGGTTCAACGACACTACGATTGAACATGCTGGTTTGTTTTTCCGTGCCGCCGAAGCCGTAATAATCTTCATCAGCAATGCCATGCCGGAATAAACCTTGGGCCGAAGTCACAACGGGCAACACTAAAGCCAGCGCCAAGGCCAAGACCAACTTTGTGGTTTTCTGTCTTTTATTTATCATTGTGTTAGAGTTTTTACCTGTCCATCGGCTCAAACGGACACCTCGCAAACGGCTACAGAGCGGAGCCTCCCAATCTTATTCTTATTTCTGATGGTTGGGTCTGGTCTCCCAAAGAAGGAAAATACGAATAAAGGTACTGCTCCGCTGTTTATGTTGTGTTTGATTAGACGCAACATAACAGCGAAAGCAACCTCTTCTCTTAACCTCCTTCTAATGCGAATTGACCAGATTCACCATCAAGGAATAAAGCGAAGAATGCGCTTTCTCTGGCAAAGCCGTTTTCTCTCGGCTTGGCAGAGGCAAAAATAGGCAAAATTTCTTTTGGGCAATCTTTTTTGCGCAAATACGCAAAAAAAATGTGGAGACGGTGTGCACGCCGTCTCCACAAAACAATGCATTCAAGATGATTACAAATTACATTGCTTTAGCCCATGTGTTTTTCAACGCCACGGTACGGTTGAAGTTGCTATAGTTATTTTCGCAAGGGTATTCGTCAATTTGAACTGTCACCAGGCATAATTACAACTCCTGCGAAATGTCCATTTGACTATTTTGACTGGCTTTTTCAGAAAGTTTGCGATTCCCTATGACATACCTTATACCGCCAACAACGCCAAGTAAAAAACCAGCACCTATGAAACCATAGCCCACCCATTTGCAGACTTTCTCAATCGTTAGCAGGGCCAAGCCGATACTGATTACACCAAGACCAACACTCAAAAGCCCTAACAGGGAACTATACAAGTTTGATTTTTCAGATTCCTTCAGTGTGTCTCTATTCGCTTTCGACAACAGCTCTACTTTATCGAGAGTTTTCTTATGATTTTTCGAGATATTGTGGACGTGTTCTATCAGGTTCTCAGTGAGTTCCCCCTCCCATCTTGAACAATTCTGCTTGACGCATTCGATATAACGGATACTATTTCGGATATTGAATGCCTTTTTACGCCTCTCATCAAGTGTCGACAACGCAGGAAAGAACTCTGGATAAAGGCTTAATAATTGAACTCGATCGCTGTCAATGTATCTGTCGTGTTTGTAATCGTCATTGTATTTTGAGCCTAATAACGTCTTGCAATAGGTGTATTCCGTCAATGCATCACCACAAAGTTTGGATAATGCCTTTAGTTTTTTATGCAAGTCACGGATTTCCTTTATTTCGGTTTCGGATGTGCTGTCAGTGAGGCTTTCGAGTTCTTGTTTGCATTCTTCATCCGACATGGTGTCCACACCTCTTTTGGCTTGGCGCAATAGTGAACTTATTGACGGAAGCTGATTTTCTTCTTTTTTGACGGACTCGTTTTGAACATTCCGATACTCAACTAAACATTTACGGATTTCCTCATTAGCACCGGGAAGTGTACTCACCAAAGCATTGCGCGAACGTCTTCGCAAATTGATGCGCTTAGAAAAATCTCTATGTTCTTTCGAAATGTTTTCGGCATATTTTATGAATTGCCTCTCGAATTGGTCAATATACCAATTGATGACCTCATTGTTTTTGTTGGATAGGGTTGGCTCAGTGGTAAGGTAATCGCGATGGCCATCAATATGTTCTTTGCTATAGTAGTAGGCAACCAATTTGCCATCAGATTGGCTCTGGACCTCGTGCTCGTGATAGAAACCTTTGGCATGATGGTAGAACGAAATCAGAATTCTGTCAACAACATAGTCTTTGATCAATTCATCTGAAGGGGACACCATCATCCCCGAAGGAATCAAAGCCTTGTACTTATTGATGATACGTTTTTGCACATCAACTTTAAGTTGGTCGATGGCTTTGGTTCTTTCGTCTTCCGAGCAGAAGAATACGTCCCAATACTCTTGCTTCAGTTTCTCCCTATCGTAAGAGTATGTAACAAAACCATTTCTTGTATGAGAGCGATAAGAAAACTCGCATTCAACGGTCTTAGCGGCTCCATCTTTTCTGTCAGCCAATGTGAACTTTAGATGGAAACAATCAAATTTATCCTCCTCTTTAATGGGAATCTCTTCGACTTTCAGATAAAAGTCCTTACCTGGCTTATCTTTATCCGAAATTTCAATGAAAAGCCCTCTCTTGTCGTATTCACGGCGAACCTTCTCCTTGTGAAAAATGGTAGGATACCAGAAAACGCAGTAGTTTTGGCTCATAAAAAATGCTTAAGCGGCTGGCATAAGTTCGGGGTGATCCAGATATTTGCGAATAAGGTTTGCAGTAATGGTGTCGTAGGAAATTTCAGCCAATTCTCGTCCGTCGTCGGTAAGTTGATAACGGAGTCCTGCATGAGAATTCATACCATAGGCGATAATACCCACACTTGCAAAATTGTCTGCCAAATCCGGGTGTATATTATCTAACTCCGACAAGAAGCCATAGGGGTTTTGGAGTACATACCAATACCCTTCCCTTAACTTCTCATCTGTCAACTGCTCATAATTTAATTCCATATAAAATCTTTCTTGGCTTTGACTAAAACCGCATTTCGAGGCTGCAAAGGTACAACAAAAAAAATCAAATTACAAGACCATAATTTGTTTTATTTATTATTTTGCTGATAATCAAATAGATAAAATTGTGGAGACGGTGTGCACTCCGTCTCCACAAAACAATGAATTCAAGATGATTACAAATTACATTGTCTTAGCCCATGTGTCTTTCAGCGCCACGGTGCGGTTGAAGACCAGATGACCTAGCGTGCTGTCCTTGTCGACAGTGAAATAGCCAATGCGCTGGAACTGGAAGTGGTCAAGCGGCTTAGCATCGGCCAGGTATTCTTCCACATAGCACACAGGGCGCACCTCGAGCGAGTTGGGGTTCATCATCTCCTTCATGGCTTCGAGCGGGGTCTTGCCTTCGTTTTGCAGGCGGGCAAGTTCATCACGCGGGTTCTCCACCTTCCAGAGACGGTCGTACATGCGCACCTCGGCCTGCAAGCAACGTTCGCAGCTCACCCAGTGGATGGTGCCCTTCACCTTACGGTTGGCACCCGGCATGCCGCTCTTGGTGTCGGGGTCGTATTCGGCATAGACCTCCACGACCTCGCCGTTCTCGTCTTTCTTGCAGCCCGTGCATTTCACGATGTAGGCGTTCTTGAGGCGCACCTCGTTGCCGGGCGTCATGCGGAAATACTTCTTCGGCGCGTCTTCCATGAAGTCCTCCTTTTCAATCCACAACTCGCGGCTGAAGGCAATCTTGTGGCTGCCAGCGGTCTCGTCCTCGGGGTTGTTGATGGCTTCCATCTCCTCCACCTGTCCCTCAGGATAGTTGGTGATGACGAGTTTCACTGGGTTGACCACGGCGGCCACACGGGTGGCGGTGGCGTTGAGGTCTTCGCGGATGGCGCTTTCCATCAGAGCGAAGTCGTTCAAGGCGTCGTAGGTGGTATAGCCAATCTTGTCGATGAACTTATGGATGCCACTCGGCGTGTAGCCACGGCGACGGAAGCCGCAGATCGTGGGCATACGCGGGTCGTCCCAGCCGCTCACCAGACCCTCGTTGACCAGCACCAGCAGGTTACGCTTGCTCAGCAAGATATAGTTGAGGTTCAGCTTGTTGAACTCGGTCTGACGCGGACGGTTGTCATCCATGTTATCACCCTCGCCACGGATCTCCTTGAGCCAATCGATGAAGAGGTCGTAGAGCGGGCGGTGCACCACAAACTCAAGCGTGCACAAAGAATGGGTGACACCCTCGAAATAGTCGCTCTGTCCGTGAGCAAAGTCGTACATCGGGTAGGCGTGCCACTTGGTGCCCGTGCGGTGGTGCGGCGTGTCAACGACACGGTAGATGATCGGGTCTCGGAAGTGCATGTTCGGGTTGGCCATGTCAATCTTGGCACGGAGCACCATCTTGCCTTCGCCAATCTCGCCGTTGTTCATCTTGTTGAACAGGTCGAGTGACTCCTCGATGGGACGGTTGCGATAGGGACTCTCGATGCCGGGTTGTGTTGGCGTTCCCTTCTGAGCGGCAATCTCCTCGGAGCTCTGCTCGTCGATGTAGGCCTTACCACGTTTAATCAGTTCTATGGCAAAGTCCCAGAGTTGCTGGAAGTAATCGGAGGCGTAGTATTCGTTACCCCACTGATAGCCAAGCCATTGGATATCCTCTTTGATGGCATCGACATACTCCATGTTCTCCTTGGTGGGGTTGGTGTCGTCGAAGCGCAGGTTGCACACGCCACCATGCGCGGCGGCGATGCCGAAGTCGAGGCAGATGGCCTTGGCGTGGCCGATGTGGAGGTAACCGTTTGGCTCTGGAGGAAAGCGCGTCTGCACGCGTCCGCCGTTCTTGCCGTTACTGAGGTCTTCTTCCACTTTCGCTTCAATGAAATTGAGCGATTTCTTTTCTGTTTTTTCTTCTTCTGGGTTTGTCATAGGTCGATAATTAGAATTAAGCCGCAAAAATATGAAATTGTTGAATTGTTTTTATAATCCTGGAAAAATAATGATTTTATTGGCAATCAATATGTAACTACTACACAACTCCAACCCATATTGCAATCCCTAACGACAAACATTGAATCTGCAATTCATCAAAAAAATCACAAAATTTGTCAAATAGAAAAAAAGCGTACATTTGCAGCGAGTTGAGAAAGCCCCCTAATGGGGACTAAGGTATTCTATCAACTCAAAAACAGATATAAAAATACAAAATAAAAGCCCAATTAAAACAAAACAATGTCATGAAAACGAAACTCAGCACAATTCTCTCTATCTTTTTGGTCTTTGCGATGCTTTCATGCAACAAAGACAATAACAACAATGGTAATAACAATACCGAGAATGAAATCATTAAATACGAAGGAAAATATCCAGCACCCGAAAACATTGTATACGAGGAAGATGGCATTACATATAGTATTAAAGCGATTCCAGGTCAAGTTGTCATCATCTCCGATGTTGACCACAATACAGTTATAAATGCCGTGACCACAAACGAAGGAAAAATCATTGAACAAATTCCTCAATTAGGTTATTATTTGATTGAAATAGCTTCAGGTATTGAAAAAGACTTCATTACAGCCATGAAAGATTCAAATATAACAGCAGAATTTAATTTCGTAGAATACCAAAAAGAAAAATACAATCATTACGATTATTATGTCTTTGATAATTACTCTGATGTTAGTCAACACGGGAAACACATTAGCGAAATTCTTTCGACATGCCAAAGCAATTCAATAATAAAAGAAATAAACTTAAGTAATCCTTATGCTTTTGGTGATGAGGGCATTCCCGTCAGTACAATCTTATACCATTTGGAGACAACCCTGGCATCAGAGAATCAAGCGTTAGTTAACCTTTCCTATGGTTATGGCGAAGATGAAGTTTGGGATGCCATGTCAGCTGATGAAAGGGAGAGTTTTATAGATGGTTGGAAAAACAATATAATACTTTATTTAGACTTTGTTATTGGGTTGAAGGGAAAAAGCCCTAACATGGACATTGTTTTTGCTCAGGCGGCTGGAAATGAAAGATGCCGATTAACACAGATAATAAACGACCTCAAATCAGATCCAAAATACAAGAGAGTATTTGAAGAGAATTATATCCTTGTTTCAGATTATTCCTTTTATGCAAACACAAGTACTGCATATGGAGATTTCTGCTTTATCAAGGAGCATCCATACTACGAAGAAAACGGCGGTACAACATCTTACGCCACACCTCAAGCACTATGCTACATCAACCAAGTCATGAAAGGAACCATCGGAGAAGATGGCAAGAACATCAAAGCAGAGCAAGCTTTAAAAGCTGTGAAAGCTGCCATCAGGCAAAACAGCAAAGGAGAACTTGATTTGGACGAAGCTTTGGAAATGGCAAGAAATATGTATGGGGGAGGCTATGTTGACCTTGGCCTGCCAAGTGGTACCTTATGGGCCTTGCGAAATGTACAGGCAAATTCTCCTGAACAGTCTGGGTATTATTTAGCTTGGGCGGAAACTCAAGAAAAATCATATTATGATTGGGATACATACAGATATTGGAATAGTTCTACTTATTCTGTAACTAAATACAATGATATTGATGGTCTTACCACATTACAACAAAACGATGATGCGGCAACTTATAATTTGGGAAATGGTCAGCGTATGCCTACCTACGATGATTGGAATGAATTGATGACTCATTGCACACAAACTTATACAACTCTGGATGGAGTCAAGGGAATAAAATTTAAGGCATCTAATGGTAATAGTATTTTTTTACCGGCCGCTGGTTTCCGTCATGAAGGAGGTATTTTTAATTACGGTCAATATGATGGATATGGATTTTACTGGACTAGTTCGCGTAGTGAAAACAATCCGAATAATGCATGGTATGTTCGATTTAATGAGTCTGAAACACCTGTTTTGAGAGATTTTCTCCGTCTTTTTGGACTATCCATTAGACCTGTGCGTTCACCGAATTAAGACTAACCAAATCATTGTCAATCGTATGAAATGACTTGTCTTTTGAAAGATGAGTTGAATTGGTCGCAAATGCTCCTTTTTGCTGGAGCAAGACCTATACCAAGATTGAGTTCAAAACCTCTGAGGAAGCGTACACCTTGGTGATTGTAGGCGTGGATATTGGTTGGTACAGCGGTTTCGTCATGCTCTTGCATGGAGAAAGTGTCGGACAATCCCAAGTTATAGGCTCCTTCCAATTTCATTACCAAAGTGAAGTGAGGCAACGGTATATTCACCCTAACTCCTGCTCCAATGATTGGCCCCCAACACCATTCATTCATATTGGATGCTGAAATGGGTAGGGATACTTCTGGTATCTCAAGCCCAGGTTGTGACAAGGAAATGGAACCTTCAATGGCTCTTCCTATTTCTGCGGCACCGAAGACGTAAGGCTTGAAGTAATCGGACACGGGGACATAAAGCAATAATGGAATACGGGCTGAAACAAACATAGCTTTCAGTTTGTATTCCACATGATAGTTTTCTTCGTAGATGTAAGATGTGGCACCCCCTTTTTGTTGGACAGTCAATTCAGGGGCGATGGAAAACACATCATGGAAAGGCACTTCTACGAAAACACTCGCCGTTGGACCTATCATAAGGTCGTGAGGCAACACACGTAGATGAGGATTCGTATAATAAAGCCACGTGCTGTTTGCGCCAACTTTAACACCATAAACGATACCTTTGCTGACGTTGTACCTTATGCCTGTTGTTGATGGAAAGAAGTGTTTTTGTGCAAAGGAACTCCCCACGCATAAAAGGAAAAGGAATATGATGAAAAACCGTTTAATCATGGCTGTCTTTCCCTCCTCTCTGACCAAACCAATGGCAATTTTCAGCCAAATCGTCTCGATCCTTGTAGATAAAAAACCATCCAGGGACAAAAGTCCCAATGAATGGATTCACGCTTTCATGTACATCCAATATCATACTGCCAAAACGAAGATACTGGATTCCTTCCGGCTTTTTTTCACCTGTGATTAAAACGAGTCGCTTCACCGAAGAAAGGCTACCATAAAAGTTCATCGTTCTTTCTTCTTCAAAATACAAGCTGAAGTTCTGTCCAGAACCCATAATATATGCGGTATCTATACGCAAGGTTTCCCCCTCATGGAATTCGACAACGGCCACTCGGTTATGTTGGTCTGTGACTTTCAAATGCATATCCAAATCATCGGATAAATCAATGAAATTGGAATAAACGAATTGTTTGGGGCTGATGACATATTCCCCTTCAATATTGGGAGGGATGTATCCTTGAGGAATATCGCCGTAATAGGTAAAAAAGTCATTTTGCCATTCTTCAGGAATAATTTCCGTCAGTTTTCTCACATAATCCTCTGTTCCTAACAGCATGATGGAGTCGCCCGCTGGCGATTCCTTTTTGCACTGGGTCATCGCTAACACGATGTTGACAGCGATTGCCAAAATGATAACTGTTTTCTTCATGGCTGTCATTCTAATACAAATAGTTTTTTTGATGCCTTGCCTTGGGTCGTGATGATTTCCACGATGTATAATCCTTGTGCAAGGTCGCTGATGTCGATACTCACAATGTCGGTGGACTCAAAATACAAGTCTTTGGCAACCATCCCAAAACTGTTATAAAACTTGACTTGTCGCAGTTGTGGAGCCTGAATGAAAACTTGTCCATGGGTGGGGTTGGGAAAGAGGAGTATCGTTTGTGCCTCGTTTTCGTCCACGTCAAAATGAGAAGCGTTGATGTCCAAAGAACATATTGTATCACAGCCATATCCACAATCGGAGACAGCGGTAAGGGTGGCTTGTCCGAGACTCTTGGCGATGAGCCTGCACCAAACGGGGTCGGTCGCCGGTATCAAGATCCAATTAGGGTTAGAGCATGACCACTGGATGTCGCAACCATGCAGTTCGGCAGAGTCGGCAAGGCAATAGTTATAAATGCCTGGCCAAAGGTCGGTGGAAATGGCAACTTCCGTAAAACCGTGGATTTCGAGCTTCGGAGTGTGATTGACGATAAGGTCAAGGTTCACGATACTATCACAACCATCAACGTTATAACCCGTGAAAGTATAGCTTCCAGACTGGGTGAGAAAGCCATCGGGAGCGGAAACCCAAGGATAAAAATCGCAAACGGTTTCGTTAAGGTTGGCGGCATAGCTTTGTCCAAGGGTAAGGTGAAGAATCTCTATGCGTGGACATCCTTCAATCGTCATGGTATCGAAGGTGTAGTCGCCAGAAGTATTGTATCTTGTGCCGTGCCAAATGATACTATCGCAATCATTGACATCGAATTCCTCTGTCTCGCTCTGGTTGATGGTGAGGTGTAACCTTTCTTTACGTTCGCAGCCCTCGGCAGTGATGGTATCAAAAGTGTAGTCGCCAGAAGTATCGTACTTTGTGCCATGCCAAATGATGCTGTCGCACTCGGTGATATTAAATTCTTCGGTCTCGCCGTGGCTAACGGTAAGGTGTAGCGTCTCTATACGTTCGCAGCCTTGGGCAGTAATAGTATCGAAAGTATAGTTGTCGGGAGTGTAATACCATGTACCGTGCCAAATGATACTGTCGCACGCGGTGACATAAAAGTCCTCTGTCTCACTATGGTAGATGGTAAGGTGAAGAATTTCTTGGTGGGAGCAACCTTGAGAGGTGGTGACAGTATAGTCGTAAGTGCCGCTTTGCGTGTAAGTGGAACCAGATACATCCCAAAAGTAGCTATCGCAAGCCTCCGCTTGACTTTCTATGATGGTGTCGTTATAGTACACGGTGAGATGCAGTATGATAAGGCTATCACATCTATCGAAATTGTGTTCCAAATGTTCATAAACGCCGGATTCAGTGTAAGTGGTGCCATACCAATTGTAATAATCACAGACAGTATCTATTAGGATAGTAGTATCACTATGGTGAATGGCGAGATGAAGTGTTGTAATACTATCGCAGCCATATATGGTTTGTCCATAGAAGTCATGATTGCAAGACTCTGTGAAGGTTTGCCCCATATATGTGTAGAAATCACAAGTGTCACGCCAAATTTCGATTTGGTAAACATCGTGGACATGAAGCACTGTGGTTAGGGTCTTGACAAGACTGTCTTGCTCGTAGATGTTACATGTCACATCATAGTCGCCAATAGTGGTATAAAGATGAGTAGCGGGAAGACCGTTTCCTGTCCCACCATCTCCAAAACTCCATACAATATTGGAAGGATTGAAGGTGTGAGTCACATTGAAATAAACCGAATCATTTTTGCAAACATCAAAACCATCTGGATGTTCTATTGAAGGTTGGTCATCAACAAGGAGTATTGCAGCATTTGTCGATAAGCTGTTGGATTCAAGAAAAACCCCAGAATCCCGACTGCCATCTCCCACATCACAAATAGCCATCTTAAGATGATAGATCTGCATGGGAGCCACATTAAAACGCACCTCCATTACAGTAGTAAAACCATCGAATTGTATTGTAGTTCCATCTGTGTTGTCAACATAATACTCCGAATTGTGATTCAGATTCACATTGTTGATGCTGACCACTTCATTGGTGTTGGGAATAATAGCCACGTTTTGACCATTATAATCACCGCCTGAGGGATTTGGTCCCCACACAAAGAAACCAAAGACATCGTTATATAGTGACCCTACATATTCCGGATACTCTTCTGAACCAAATACATAGTTAAACTTTATGATACTATCATAAGGAACGAAATCAAATTCCAAAACAGCACCATGGTGGATTTCTCCAGTTGCAATAGACAACAAACTTGGATCATCATTGTATTCACAGTTAGGGTTTATACTATACCCACTATTATTGTTCTGTCCTGCAGCGACATTGACTTTTCCTGTTGCTATGATAATTCCAGATTCTATTCCCAAATTGGTAGGTGTAGTTCCTGTCTCAAAGATTCCAATGCTGTTGCAAAAGATGGTGTCCAATGAGCCATTGAATTTCACATTAGATACCTGCACTCCGGAATTCAAGAATATGTTTCTTACAAGGTCGTCTGCATTCCATCCTGGTAATTCATTCGCTGGCGTTACCAACAATTGGGCATGTACCATCATTGGAAACAACAGCAAGATCCAGGTGACAATTTGTTTATATCGATTGTTTTTCATATTGTCATGTTGAGTGTTTCGCACATTTGCAATAACATGCTTCATACTGCCACCCACCTTTTTTACATTTGTTTCAATAGGATTGAACGATTTCTTTTCAAATACTTTTTTTCTTTTTGGCTTGTCATAAGTCTATTATTTAACTATGATTTGCAAAAATAGTAAAATGTTCTATTGATGAAAAAAATAGTATTAAAATTTTACAAGTTATAGTGTATCCCTTGGGATACTAAAACAACAAACTTAAATGGAAAAGGTACAAAAAAAGCCTGCTGAAACTCAGCAGGCTTTGAGGTACCTGGCGGACTCGAACCGCCGTCCCCGGTTTTGCAGACCGATCCCTAACCACTCGGGCAAGGTACCCTCTTGCGGCTGCAAAGATACAACTTTTTGACGAATTGCAAGGATTTTCCTTGAAAAAATTTAAACCAAGCCCCTTGCCGACAACTTCAGCCAGTTCCAAACGAACAAGGCAACGAAGAGCACGCCGCAATATACATAGAAGATTTTCAGGTCTTTATGCCGCAGATGAGTCATGGCATAAGCGGACATTAAAACTATTAATGGTACAGCAGGCTCGTGATAACGTTCCATGTTGGCGGCAAACGAAAACATGATCAAGGTCAGATATGACAACTCGTAGGCGCCTACCAAGCTGAAGTCGCGCCATCGCTTTTGCCTGAAAGCTATGACCATGGCCAACATGGCAAAGAAAGCCAGGAAATTCTTCACGTAGGTGCTGCCGTGGATCATCTTGTTGTGGTCGGGGCTTTCCTCTACCATAGGTGCCAAGGGCAACACGAATGCGCCTGGTGCCAAATAATAACTCTTGGCCAACTCGCTGTGTTTCATTCCCATAGACTCGTATTTCTCCGACTGATAATTCAAATCGGTGAATTTCAAACGGTAAATATTCCTCATCTCACGACCCACGGGAGAAAGCAGAAAGGCCATAAACACCACCACAACAGATGCCGTAATGATGATTTTACCATTTTTACCCACCAAATCCTTGGACGACAGCAAGACAAAGACCAAGAAGGCGAAAATCAGGCACATCCCGACGATGGTGCGGAAACCAAAAGTCAAACCTGTTAAAAGTATGGGAACCAATATGTTCCAAAACGTGTATCGCTTGCTGCGGATGAGATAATCCATGCGCTCAAGGGCGAAAATGGAAAGGAAAATCATTTCCGCTTCCTTGGTATGCAAGCCGCATATCTGTATCAAAATGGGCATGAAGACACACATCACAGCGGCCAGACGCCCCGTGCGCTCATCCATGGTACGCGAGCCCAATTTCCATACCACGACACACATATAAGCATGCATCAAGGCCTTGAAGAGCCTCGGCACCAACCAGCTACGACCAAAAATAGTGTACACCAATGTCAGCCAAAGTATGTATCCTTGATCGGAATAGCCCATGGTGTAGGCATTCAAATACTTGAAAACGTATGAAATATGACCTGCACGGACACATCGCGACAGATATGCCGCTGTGGGATGGTACCATATGGTGTCGGCCGCCCCATATTCAAAACCGATGCCTGTTTCCCAATAGTAATAATGACACATGACAAAGGCATAAACGGCCCTAATAGCCAAGGCTGTCCAAAACACTTTGCGTCTGAACTTTTTCGGGTCGTCGTTTTTCCATCGGGGATAAAAGACGGTGGTCAGCAGGAAGAAAAACAGCACTTCTCCCATGCCCCACAACGCCCATTTCAGTTGAAGGGCGTGCTCACGAAACACCAAACTGATAACGACAAGCGCCAGCAAATACAAGCCTATGCCAAAAAGAGCAATATGCCGGAGAAGTCGTTTTGACATCGTTTATTCAATAATATACAACGGATCGCCTTTTTTTCGTTTCGTTGTCTTTTGCTGAAGAAGGGCCTTTTCTCCCGCAGTGATAGTGCCTACCTTACGATGATCGGCGCGTTCAAACCAATGAGGCTTGTATTCGGAGAAGATGCGGTAGAGCGAATCGGAAGCCGTCAACACCTCTTCATCATAGACTTCAACGGTGTCGGTAACGGTTTCAAACTCAAGATGAAGATTCCTGCTGTCGTGGTCATATTCGTATGTGAACGCAAAATAGACAGGCTTGGAACCATGACGGTCGCGCTGTATACCTTTGCCGTCCTCCATGAAATACATCAGATAACCTTTCGTGGTGTCGTAAGGGTCGTACTCAGCGTGTTGGTAGGAGTCTTCAATCATCTGATCAAAGTAGTCGGTGTTCCAATGTTCCACAAACGTCACACCGAACACTTTATTGACTATGCCATAGAAATCAATTTTGTTTTGGCTCACAAAAACGGTGCGGTAGACATGGCCTCCAGGCGAGTTGACAACAAACGAGGCTCCCCTAAAATCACCGTGGCTATAGTCTTTCACCGTCACGATGACAATGCTGTCTTTGGCCTTGCCCGACATGGGCGAAACGGTGTACCAGTCGGCACCATCGTTTTTCGTTATGGTCCACTTGCAGTTGGCCCTGATGATAAGGGTATCTGTTCCTTGTTCAAGACCAAACCTGAAGTCCTGCGAGGACACCCACATGCTGTATTCCTTGACACACCCCACAAGACCTGCAGTCGCCAAGACCATCAAAGCCATGATCCATAAGATGTTTTTCTTTTTCATTTTGTTTCCATTGTTTTATGGTGCAAAAGTACATAATTTTCTCAATACAAGCGTCTTTTCTGTTTCGACTTCCTTGTAGACGGCAGCGTGTCGGCTAGCATCTCGAAGTCCATCTTGTGCTTGAAGAGGTCGACGGCCTTCACGCGGATGCGCACCTCGTCGCCGAGCTGGATGACACGCCCCGTCTCCTGTCCGATGACGCGGAAGTTGTCGTCGTCGAGGTAATAATAGTCGCCTGGCAGGTCCTCATAACGCACCAAGCCCTCGCATTTGTTGCCTTTCAACTCCACAAACAAGCCCCATTTGCTCACGCCCGAGACCAAGCCTTCAAAGACCTGTCCGATTCTATCTTGCAGATATTCAGCTTGTTTAAACTTAATGGACTGACGCTCCATTTCCTCGGCCTGCTTTTCCATCTCGCTGGCATGTTCACACATCTCCTCATATTCCTTTTTGTTGACCGAACCTTGACCCTCAATGAGATACCTTTCTATCAATCGGTGCACCATCAGGTCGGGATAGCGGCGGATGGGCGAGGTAAAATGGGTGTAGTAGTCGAAGGCCAAGCCATAGTGCCCGATGTTGTCGGTGCTGTAGACCGCCTTGGCCATGGTGCGCAGGGCGACGGTCTGGATGAGGTTCTTCTCGCCCTTGCCTTCCACGTCCTCGAAAAGTTTGTTGTAGGAATGCACCAAAGTCGTGCGGTTGCTGAGGTTCATGGTATAGCCCAGGCGAGAAATCAGCAACATGAACTTGTTGAGTTTCTCAGGGTTAGGCTCGTCATGGACACGATAGACGAAGGTGTAGTTGCTCCATTTGCTCCCGGTTTGACCAAAGGTTTCGGCCACGGTGCGGTTGGCCAAGAGCATGAAGTCTTCAATTAATTCGTGCGACTCGTTCTGCACTCTCACGTAGGTGTCGATGGGCTTTTTGTTCTCGTCGAGGATAAACTTTACCTCCTCAGAGTGGAAATTAATGCTGCCTGCCTCCATTCTCTTCTCACGTAATTTGGTCGCTAAACTATTGAAAGTCAAAATCTCATCCTTGTAGTCGCCCTCGCCGCCTTCAATCATGGCCTGCACCTCTTCGTAGGCATAACGGCGGCAGGATTTGATGATGGTCTTACCGATCCATTTGTCGTAGATGTTGGCCTCGTCGTCCATCTCGAAGACCACCGAGAAGGTCAGTTTCTCCTCATTGGGACGCAATGAGCAGACGTTGTTGCAGAGTTTCTCGGGCAGCATGGGGATGGTACGGTCGACGAGGTAGACGCTGGTACCACGCTCAAGGGCTTCCCTGTCGATGGATGAGCCTTTCTTCACATAATATGACACGTCGGCGATGTGGACGCCCACTTGCCAATGGCCGTTGTCCAGCTTCTGCAGGCTGATGGCATCGTCGAAGTCCTTGGCGTCGGCGGGGTCGATGGTTATGGTGAATACCTTGCGGAAGTCGCGACGGCGTTTGATTTCAGCATTGTCGATTTTCGTCGGAATCCTATCTGCTTCTTTTTCAACCTCTTCCGGAAACTCTATCGGATACTCGTGGGCTGCCAGGATAGACTCCATCTCCACGTCGTTCTCGCCAGGCTTACCGAGCACGCGGACAATCTCGCCGAAGGGGTTGCCTGAACCATCGGGCCAGTCAGTGAGGTGGACGATGACCTTCTGCCCGTCTTTGGCACCGTTGAGGTCGCCACGCGGGATAAAGATATCCACAGGCATCCAGTCCACATCGGGGCGGACAAAGACGTAGCCGTGCGTGATGCTCAGCACACCTACAAACTCGGTATGCTTGCGTTCGAGCACCTCCACAATCTCGCCTTCGGGTTTGCTGTTGTTACGCTTGGGAAACATGGCCACGCGCACGCGATCGCCATGCAGGGCCTTGTAGGTGTCCTGGGCGGCGATGAAGATGTCCTCGCCTTCGCCGTCGTCGCGCACCACGTAGGCCTTACCCGTCGACTTCATCTCGACCGTACCCTCCACATATTTCGTCTTAGGTCCGAACTGCGCCATGCCCTCGGGACCCATCACATAACTATAGGGACGCACCTCTTGCAGCAAGCCTTTGTCTTTTAGATCAATAAGCAAATTATACACCACATCCTTACCTGCTTGGTCCTTGATACCCATGATCTTGCAGACTTGCTTGTAGTTCTTGGGGCGGAAAGGCTGGTCGGCAAAAATGCCCAGAATCACACTCGTGAAAGTGCTGAGTTTATTTTCGATTTTTTTCTTTTTTGCCATATTAATTTCGATTCATTTTAAATTTTCGCTGCAAAGATAATGAAATCACACAATTAACCCTGTTGATAATTTTGTTGAAAAAATAATCAAGATTTTATTTGTAGGGAAATATCAAAATACTCTACCTTTGCAAAACAAGGTTCTTCGGAGGAGAATAATAGGGAACCCCGTGAAAATCAGGGACTATACCCGTAGCTGTGAGCTTCAGATAACGCCGAACACCCCCCGCCACTGTCGTGGGATGACCTCGACGGGAAGGCAGTTTGAGCGGGAGCGAGTCAGAAGACCTGCCTTGTGAACGATGAGCACTATGGCCCTCGGGAAGTAAGGGAAGTGTGCGGATAATACGAAAACGAGTCATATTCTGCGTTTTATTACGCAATAAATTGAAAACGAGCACATTATATGAGCAACGGAGGATTGTACATTACCAAAAGGGACGGCAAGCAGGAAGCCTTCTCACTTGACA
>JAGBQJ010000026.1 GCA_017632935.1 Bacteroidales bacterium
CAGCTTCATCGCCGTGAAGATGGACACCGACCTGAACATGGAATGGAAACGATTCTGCAAAACAGAGAAAATCAAATTGTTAGCGCCTCTATTCTCCCCCATTTTGAAAAAAGACGGACAAGGTGAAGAGGATGGCATAGCCTGGGCAGGATACTGCAAAATGATGGACAGCAACAAACAAAACCTGCTTTTCTTCATCCTCAACCACGAAGGCCCGGTGGGCATGAACGAAAGCGGCATCGAAGTGCGCCCCTACGGCTTCTATCCCAATCCTGCTAAAAACCAGCTCCACATGGAGTTCTCGCCAGACGTGCAGCCTGCCCGAGTGGAGCTATACGACCTGCAAGGACGTCTGGTACACACACAGCGCAACACCTTCGAGAGCATCAACCTGAGCCAGCTGCCTGCCGGCACGTATACCATGCGCGTTGTTTTGGAAAACGGAGAGAGTTATTCGGATAAGGTGGTGAAGGAGTGATAAAAAAATCGATTGACTATGCGTAAAACAGCCCATAACTTAAAACATAACAAAATGAATAACAGAATCAATTTGAAGGGAATGTTGCTTCTTTTGCTGCTGGTTGTTTCAGCAATGGCGAAGGCGCAAACACATGAGTTTGCTCCTGTTGGGGCGGAGTGGTATTATGAACGTTATTATAGAGAGGGCCTTATTCCTTCCGGTATTACTTACGACCGGTTTCTCTCGCTAAGGACTGTCGTGATTAACGGATGGGAATGTAAGGAAATCGAGTTGTTCCAAAATCTTGATTGCTACGGTGAGGTCAATCCTTACACCGAAATCCGCTACATCACCCAGGAAGGCGACAAGGTTTACGAAGTGGAGGACGGGCAACGTTTTCTGCTATACGATTTCGGCAAGGAAGTCGGGGAATGGTGGTACGCCCCAAAATACAATGATACTATTTATGTATCTTGGGTGGATTCCATACAATTGCAAGACGGGAATTATAGAAAAAGATTACACACGTGGCCAAAAAACAACACCTACCTATATTATACTCATATAATTGAAGGTATCGGCACAGATTTGTCCATTTTCCCTTTCGAAATGTTGGTGGGTTCTCCCTGTATGCATAGTAATCTCCGCTGTTATTTTGAGAACGGCTTCCCGTTGATTATGTCTGAAATGTCGGAATGCGATTATGAGGTATTAGCGGTTGAGGAGTGTGGTGGAACTTCAATTGCTTTAATGAATACCGTAGTTGAAGATGTACTTCACATTGATTTTGCAGAAACAGCAAGCCTACCAAGACAAATTAGGATTACTGATGCGTTAGGAAAGACCTTATATGCACAAAAAACAATGGACAAGTCATTGGACATTAGTTTTACTGACAAACCAGCGGGACTGTATTTGGTACAGATAGTTATGGATTCAATAGTGATCAACAATAAAATCGTGAAGAGATGAAGAAGATGGGCATTGTTTTGCGTTTTTACAAAAAAAGCTTATCTTTGTCTCGTTAACAAATTGAAACACAACAAAATGAATAACAGAATCAATTTGAAGGGAATGTCGCTTCTTTTGCTGCTGGTTGTTTCAGCAATGGCGAAGGCGCAAACACATGAGTTTGCCCCAGTAGGGGCGGAATGGTATTATGGGACACATGAAATGTTTTCAAGAGGATATATTAAAATGCATGTGGAAAAGGATACCATTATAGACGAGCTGGATTGCATCAAACTTGGAAGAGAAAAGTATTGGTATGATTACCAATTTCATGAAATGCATAGCATGAGCATGACACCAGAATTTCTGGCTTATGTGAACGACTCTTGTATGTTTTTCAGGAACGGTCAATGGCACAAACTATACGATTTTTCGGCAGAAGTAGGTGATACCGTTACCATAAACGGTTTGCCCGATAATGCCTGCATGACGAATACATGTAAAGTTCTTATTACTGGAAAAGGCTCCGAAATGGTAAACGGCGTTCTACTGAAGTATTTTGAAATGAAGGACACTCAAAATTCAGATTGGGGTTGGAGTGGAACTATCGTTGGCGATGAAACAGAAATCATTCGTGTATATGAGAGAATTGGTGCAGTAGCCAGTTATTTCTTTCCCGAACAGCGGTGTTTGTTTGATTATGCCGAAGGCGGTGTTTTACGCTGTTATGAAGACAAAGAAATCGGATACTTGAACTACACCTATCCGTATACGGAATGTGATTTCATCACCGATGTGGAAGAGCATTTCAACGAGCAAAGCATCATGGTTTATCCTAATCCCTGCAAAGAAGTGGTTTTTATGGATTTTGGTGATGCTTACGATAAGGTGCGCAGGTTGGAAGTCTTCGATATGATGGGAAGCCTGATGTTCACGTCAACAAGTGATGAAAAACACTTTGAGATAGCCATGAATCAGTTTGCACAAGGCGTGTATCTGCTAAAGGCAACGACAAAAAGAAACACACTCTTTATAACTATAATCAAAAATAATAATTAATGCCATGAAAAAGACCTTTTTAACAATGATATTGGCAATTATTGCATGGAATTGCTATTCGCAGTTTTCCTGCAACATTGAAGGAGATGCCATTTCTTTCATTAGAAACGCGGAAACGGATACACACTTTGTAGCAGGACGACTATAGCTGTCCTGCTACTGAAATAGATGAGATAGAAAACAATAAAACATCATGAAGCCAATTCAAATCCTTTTAGCTTTTGTCCTTGGCCTCGCCGCCTTGCCTACTGCGTATTCACAAAACACTTCCACCCAAGGCAAGGAGTTCTGGCTCTCTTTCATGCACAATGGTTATAAAGACCATACCAGTGGAGGTTGGGTCATCAATCAGGTTCTCATCAGTGCTAAACGCGACTGCACTGGCACCGTATCAAACCCCTTGTCGGGCTGGTCGCAAGACTTCATCGTCAGCGCCAACAGCATCACCACCGTAGAAATCCCTGAAGAACAAGGCTATCACAACAGCAACGAGCACGAACGTATATTCGAAAAAGGCATCAAGGTGACGGCAAGCGACACCGTATCGGTGTATTGCACCAACATCGCCTATGTGTCATTCGACGCTACTTTTGTGCTGCCTGTCGGGAGTTTGGGCGACGAATACATCATCCAAAGCTGCGAACAGTCGAGATTAGGCCAAAGACCTTACGTTTGGAACAACGAGACTACCTCTTTTGTCATTGTGGCCACGGAAGACAACACCACAATCGACATCACACCTACCGTGAGAACTTTGGGCGGCCATAGCGCCAACCAGACTTTCACCATCGAGATGCATGCCGGCGAGACCTATCACGTGAGGTCGAATCGCCTGACAAGCGACCCTATCGACCTCAGCGGCACCCACATACGTGCACACGATTGCAAGCGTATCGCTGTCTTCAACGGCAACACAGTCACCAGCGTCCCCTTCGATGCAGGCAACGGATATGACCATGTGTTTGAGCAAGCCATGCCCTTGCGCTCTTGGGGCAAAAACTTCGTGGTGACCAGCTCGCGCACACGCAACCGAGACTTCATCAAGGTCACCTCAAGTGCTGACAACAACATCATCACCAAAAACGGCGAGACACTGGATACGCTACATGCTGGACAATCGTATTATTTCCCCATGCTTGAAAGCGAAGGCTCGTGCTATCTTCAGACTACCCAGCCCAGTGCCGTTTACCTCTACCAAACCAGTCACGATGCCACCGAAGGCGACCCGTCAATGGTCTGGATAGCCCCTGTGGAGCAACGCATCAAGGACGTGACTTTCTCCACGTTCGACCACCCCGATATTAACATCTTGACCCATAGCGTCAACATCATCGTGAAATCCCATGACATCGCGAGAGTGTATCTTGACGGCGAGTTGGTTCCACCCTCAGACTTCCAAAGCGTCAACGGCAACAACAGCTACAGCTATGCGAGGTTAGACATCAGCCACGGCGTACACCGTATCACTTGCGACAACGGATTCAACGCTCATGTATACGGTTTTGGCGATGCTAAAGGCTATGCCTATTTGGCAGGCTCCAACGCATTAAACCTCAACGCTCACCTGAACATCAACGACGAAGCCGTCCTGCCCCATGAGACCTACCCTTTCTGCGCTGACCATGAATTAACCTTCCATGCCGATGTCAACCTCAACGACTACGACCTGCTTTGGGATTTCGGCGACGGTAGCACCAGCACCGAAAACCCGACAAGCCACACCTACCCAGAGCAACGTGTCTACAACGCTTCGCTGATTATCAACACCACCGACGGAGGTTGTGACATTTCGGCAAGCGACACCACCCGTTTCCGTGTCGACGCCACACAGCAATACAGCATCCATAGCGACGAAATATGCGAAGACGAATGTTACACGGGTCACGGATTCAACAATGTCCTTATCCACAACGACACCATTCTGGCTGGCGTGCAAGACAATCCCGTGCACCCCGAGTGTCAAGACTCGGTGCTGGTCTACATCTCTACAAAACGCCACATCACGCACGAGTTTGACACCATCACTTGCGGCACATTCGTTTGGGATGATGACACATACACCGAAACGGACGACATTACACACACTTACCCTGCCTCCAACGGCTGTGACAGCATCGTCACCTGTCATCTGAAGATGGAAGGCTACATCTTGGGCGATACTTTGGTAATGGATACATGCAATTCCTTTCTCTGGAACGGTGAGGAATATCCTGAAGGTGGATTCTATCGGCACAATCTGACCTCCCAGACGGGTTGCGACAGCATTGCGTTTCTTGAACTGACGTTATCCTATACCCCCACCCCTATCATCACCTGTACCTCGCCTGATGCTGTCGTATTCGGTCCAACACTCGACACCGTGGCCGTAATTACCAACACAGAGTTTTTTTCTTTCCAATACGACTTCTATGTAGAGGATACAGACGGTCATTTCAATGATTGGGATTCATGTGTGTGGAGCATCAGCAAACCCTCATGGACAATTCAGCCTTTCAATGAAGGAGCTGAGCCCGACCGGCACTATTGCAGAGTCCATATCGCCGAACGCTCCGACACGCTCGTCATGCTGAGCGTAAGGTGCGTGAATCTAAATTGTGTTGAAGACGAACGAACGGCGGTAATCTACCTCAAATCCTCTTTTTTGGACATCCACGAACATAATGCACCCATAACCACACTCCATCCCAACCCCACCACAGGTCTCGTTACCATCACAGGCGAAAACCTGCGGCAAGCCGAGGTAATCAATACGCTCGGGCAGCAGGTGCTCAGCGTCCAGGGCAAAGGCAACGAGCTTAGCATCGATATGGCCGCATTGCCTGCAGGAGTCTATTTCGTTGCCGTCACCAACGAAGACGGGCGGAAATGTGTGCGAAAGATAGTGAAGGAATGAACAAATGAAAAATGCCACCAAAAGGTGGCATTTTTCACATTTGCAAAAGACTGGGGTCAAATTGATTTCCTAAACGGAACCTTACTTGATTTCCACCAGCTCCAAATCAATGAGGAGAGGAGAATAAGGCGGCAGAATCTCACCCATGTCATAGTCGCCGAAGGCCAACGATGAGGGCGTAACCAAAGTGACCTTAGCCCCTTTCGACATGGACATCACAGCCTCTTCGATAGCAGGAAGCATCTCCCCAGCACCAATCTTGAAGGGAACAGGCCGCTCGTAATCATAACTCGACTCCAGCTGTTCTTCCTTGATGTTCTTGATGATGAAATGCACCGTCACTTCGTCGCCCCATTGGGCCACATTGCCTTCACCTTCTTCCTTACGTATGATATAAAGCCCCGATTCCGTTGGAGACTCAGTAATACCTTTAGCCTTGATATAATCGGCCATGGTCTTGCCTTCCAAGGCCATCAAACGGTTCTTTTCAGCCTCTTTTTCGGCATTCAATTTCGCCTGACGCTTATCATAGGCAGCTTTGTCCATCACACTGTTCATCTTCAGCCTGACCACCATGGGCGTATAAGGCAGGATGAATTGCTCATAGCCGACGCTGTCGAACACCAAAGAAGAAGGAATCACGCAACGCAACGTGCCGCCTTCGGGCACCATACCAATGGCCTCGTTAAAGCCTTGGCCCATAAACTCCTCACCATATTGGATCTCAACGGGCTCCAAACCAAAGGAGTTCATGATGGTGTCGCCCTTGTGGCTACACATCGTGAAGTGGAAATCGACATATTCGCCCATCTGAGCCACCTTGCCCTTACCCGTCTTCTCAAGGATGATGATGCCTGATTCGGTCACCACATTATTCGGGTCTTCGCGCAATGGAGCCAAATAGGCTTCTTCTTCCGCTTTCAGGCTGTCCAACAAAGCCCTGCGTTCAGCTTCCAGTGTCTCGAATGGCTTTACAGAGAGAAGCTTCAGGTCATAATAGATGGATTTACCCGCATATTCTTCGGGAATCTCATCCATCTGCAACATGACGGTGAACACAGAGTCGGCCGGCACCATAAGCCGAGCCGAGTCGCCCACATGCATCATCAGCAGCCCGTCCACCACATCGCCTTCGAAGTCGGCCTCAGTCAGCACGATGCTCATGGGCTCCTGACCGACAGTGGTAAACAGCAACGAGTCGTTGAAATACTGGGCCATCTCGAAGGTGACCTCGTCCTTCAAACGAGGCATCACCTCCGAGTTGCCTTTGGTGTAGAACTTCATGTAGGCGCCGTTCTCCATCTTCTTGAATTCCGCGGAATCCTCGTTGCACGATGCCACCGACAGAAGTAGCAGAAGAGCGGAAAATGCGCTAACAATCTTTTTCATCTTATTGGATGTCAACAAGTTCAACTTCAAACATCAGGTTGGAGAAAGGAGTGATTTTATCACCAGCCTGTCTGTCGCCATAAGCCAGATAATAAGGAATGTACAACACGCCCTTCTCGCCTTTCGACATCATCATGATGCCTTCGTCCCAACCCGGGATGACCTGACCGACGCCAATCGGGATGCTGATGGGTTGCCCTCTCTCGACAGAAGAGTCAAACAAGGTACCGTCAAGCAATTTGCCAGTGTAGTGCACCTGCACCATTTGTCCGGGCTCCGGCTTCTCGCCGTTGCCTTCCTGGGTCATCACATAATAAAGGCCGGAAGCGGTGGGCTCGACCTCAATCTTGTTTTTGGCCAGATACTCAGTCAGTTGCTGCGCAGCCGTGGCGGTTTCCTCAGGATGGTCGGCCTTCATCTTCTCGATTCTGGCATCGGATTCTTTCTTGATCTTGGCGCTCAGACGAGTAGCATATTCGCTTTCGGGATAGAAGTCGTCCAAACGGACTTCAAAACGCATCACGTCAGTCGACTGGAACTCAGCAGGCAAGCTGGGTTGATGGAACCATTTGATGAAAGTGGAGTCGATGTTCACGATGAAAGAAGCCGAGTCGCCTTTATGCATCATGGTCAGGGCCTCGTAGAAGTCGCCAGCGAACTTGGGCTCTTCAATTTGCAGGGTGTTTTCAGTGTTGGCGACAATGATGCTCGTGTCGTTCACAGCAGCGAAAATACGCAGGTCGACAAGGTCACCCACCTTAGGCTGTTCAGCCTCTTTGTTCTGCGTGAAGAATTGGTAATACAAACCCGTATCCGATTTCTTGTAACCCGGATAAGGTGACTGTTCAGTGCAAGCACTCATAGTGCCCAGCATCAGCATGGCCAATGCGGCCATCGATAAGATAGTTTTTTTCATTTTACTGATACAATTAAATTATTGATTTATAATTCTTTATTTATTAACCAGCTCCAATAATTCCACATCGAAAATGAGATTGGAATAAGCAGGAATGTTGCCATAGGGGTTTTCACCGTAGGCCAACGTGTAGGGCAACACAAAACGAGCCTTCTCACCCACACGCATCAAACCGACACCCTCTTCCAGACCTTTAAGGACTTTATGCTTACCGATAAGAATCTCATAATACTCACCCAATTCGTCTGAACTGCCGATAGGTGTTCCGTCAAGGAGACTGACCGTATACTTGATTCGTGCCGTCTGTCCATCTTGCGGAACGGCACCTTGGGTGCTCAACAATTTGGAATAAAACAGACCCGATGCGGTATGGTCAGCAATATGATTCTCCACAACGTAGTCGGAAAACGCTTTCTCAGATTCCACCTTCACCTGCTGCATGGCCTTTTCCGCTTCGGCCTTAAGCTGCTCCGTCGTCTTTATCTCAAGCATCTTCACTTCGTAACGGAAATAATCATTAGCCTTCAGACCGACAGAATCAGGCCTGATGCCATAATACCGCTTAGCGATTGAGTCAGCCTTGATATAGAACGAAGCCGAATCACCTACATGCATCATGGCATAAGCTTCTTCCAAATCACCAGGGAAATACGGATCCTTCAACTGGGTAAAAACGCCATCTCTTGACTGCTGAAAGTCATAATACAGAGAATCATGCAGGTAGCAAACCATCTGGACCTTCATATAATCCGTCAACTGAGGCTGCACAGCCGTAGGGTTTTGGGTGTAGAACTTGTAATACAAGCCTTTTTCGGTTTTCTCATAGCCAGGAAACTTCTGGGTACAAGCGGTCATCAATAGGGTTGCC
The DNA here is from genome assembly GCA_017632935.1 of Bacteroidales bacterium. Classification (GTDB taxonomy): domain Bacteria; phylum Bacteroidota; class Bacteroidia; order Bacteroidales; family F082; genus Limimorpha. Next base: position 8,537 of record JAGBQJ010000026.1, read on the forward strand.
AAAAGGCATACCATCGGGAATAACAAATGCTTTTTCTTCATAACTTATTGATTATCTATTATTTTAATCGTATAAACCAGAGTCGCGTACTCGGGAATGCGTTTGTCGTCGCCATGCAGGCCGTAAGCCAAATGGAAAGGAATGATCAGCTTGGCCACATCCCCACGATGCAGATAGTTCATGGCCTCTTCTAACCCTGACTCCACACCGCCTTCGCCCACGACAAATGACTTAAGTCCATCGTTTTCAGACGAATAGAACACATCACCCGCAATAGAGCAGACCTCATACTCCAAGGTCACCTTCTCCCCTTTCTCAATCCGTTTCTCAGAGCCTTGTTTCACAATCTGATACCGTAAACCCGTTCCCGTGGAAGTCATCTCCAAACCATGCCGCTTGATGTAATTCGCGATGTCCTCCTCTTCCTCGTTCAGCAAATAGCGATTGGCCGTCTCCATACTGTTTTTCATCTCGTTTTTCGAAACGGGAATCTGTTGTCCTTCAGGCTTCTCTTCGCAAGAGAAAACCGAAAGCAAAAGCAGCAATATCAGGTATTTACAATAATTCTTCATTCCGCTAGATTCAACATTTCCTTATATTTGGGCAGCACTGCTTTCAACTGTGCCACCGCTTCTTCAAATGAACAGGTCAAAGTGCCGCCAGCTGCGTTGGTATGGCCGCCGCCCTTGAAATGCTTGTTGGCCAACTCATGCACCGAGAACGAGCCTTTCGACCTAAACGACAGTCTGATCTGGTCCTGACGCTCAGTCACCAACACAGCCATCTTGATTTTCTTCATCGAAAGCGGGAAGTTCACCACGCCTTCAGTGTCGCCAACCTGATAATCAAACGCGTTTAAGTCGCTCTTATTCAGCGCGATAATTGCAGTTGAATAATCGTCAAGCACCTCCATCCTATTGTTGATGGCAAAGCCCAGCAGACGCAACCGGTTTTCCGACATCGTGTCGTAAACCAGTTCATGAACATAGCCGTATGACATGGATTTCTCCACCAACAGGCTCACCAGTTCAAACGTCCGGGGATGATAGATGGAATGGGCAAACGAGCCCGTGTCCGTCATGATGCCGACCAAGAGGTTTGTGGAAATGCTTTCCGTCAAGTATTCCTTCCCGTAATGCAGTATGATTTCTGTCACAATTTCAGATGCGCTCGACACACAAGTGCTTGAATACATGCAATAAAACTGGCTTTCGTCAGGGTCTCTGTGGTGGTCAATCAGCACCCTGGGACAACGCGTCTTGCCTATTTCGTTATGCAAGATACCACTACGCGACAAGTTGTTGAAATCCAACATCATGATACATTCAGCTTCCGCGATGGCGGTTTTGCATGCCTCAGATTGTTGCTCAAAGACCAAAATCGCATCCGAGCCTGGCATCCAATGCAAAAAACCAGGGAAATCGTTGGCCACCACCATCTTCACATCGTGTCCACGGCCGCGAAGGAACTCCGACATGGCCAAAACCGATCCGATGGCGTCACCGTCAGGATTGACATGGCAGGCCAACACGATGCGTTTAGGTGACTGAATTACAGCGTCAAAGCGTTCGAAAAAGCTGTCCACTTGCATAACTTTAGTAAAAGCCTGCAAAGGTACAACTTTTCTTGAACTTACACCTAATTAATTATTAGAAACACGTCAACGCGGCAAAATTTGCTCGAAAGTGTTGTCGGAATAGACCAAAATAATCTGTTTTAATGCCGCTGAGGGGGAAAGAGCAGGCAACTCCGCTGGGATTTCCGCTTCATTGGGCTGGTCGAAAAGCGTCCCCGAGGCCATCATTCCAACTGGGTTTTCCATAACGGGGATCGTTGAAACTGGCGCAACTGGTGTAAAATCGGGGAAAGGTTCCGAAACGGTAATCGGCCCACGGCCAAAAATGATCCATTCCAAACTGTATTCAGGGAAGGTTTCTTTGAGCTTTTTGACGAAGTCCAAACTCGGGTTGTTGCGCCCCGACAAGAGATGGGAAATATTCGACGGTTGGATGCCAAGCCGAAGAGCAAATTCTGCAGCGGTCAAATTTTTCGCCCGAATAATGTGAGCAATTCTGTCTTTCATTTCTGTGTTTTCCATAGCTGTATCCTCCGAAAAAAACCGATTTTTACTTTAATTTCAGTTCACAAAAGTAAATAATTATTTGTTACAAAATACAAATCCAAGAAATTTATTTCTGTAAACTTATCAATAAGACCTAACTTCTTGAAGTATTTTTCTAATATTTATAATTTATTACACTATTATTCAATTTATTAACTAGTTTTCAATAGAAATTCATATTATTAGTACAAAACCGAAATTATATTGTAAAATTACTTTAAATAATGGATATTAAAATACTGAATATTTGATATTTATATTATAAATATGTAGATTATTCCAAAAATGTTGATAATTAAATTATTTACATATGTATACAAGAGTGGTTTATTTGAGTAAATCATTCTTAATTATTTGTTTATCAGTTATTTAAAATTTATGATTATGATTTTGTAAATTTTATACTTTGAGTTGGAAAGCAAAAAGGAAAGTCTCTGATTTGGCGTTTTTCTCCCTCTGTCGACCTCCAATCCCATCCAAAAAGCAAACCTTCTAGAAGGGCTTAAAAATGCCCTTTTTCGTTTTTCCGGTTTTCTTCCCCACTCCACTTTTTTCACCTCCAAGCGACCTTCTCCTGATGCTCTTTTTCTTCCTCCGTCCTACACCTTATTAATATAGTGTCTCTCTCACTTCAAAAAAATCGCTATCTTTGCACGCTGTGAGCAAAAAAGAGCACCATATCCAAAACCTGATTTCGGAAGGCGAGCATCAGATGCTCGATTTCAAGTTTGAGATTTCGGACAGCCGTCGCATCGCCCGTTCCCTAGCCGCTTTCGCCAACACCGATGGCGGACGGCTCCTGGTGGGCGTCAAGGACAATGGTGCCATCGCCGGCGTGCGTTCCGACGAGGAGATACACATGATCCAGGCCGCTGCCGAGATGTATTGCCAGCCCAAAGTGGAATATACCACTGAGGAATGGGAAATCAACGGAAAAACCGTGCTTGAGGTCATTATCCCGAAGGACAAGCACCACAAGCACAAAGCCCCTGACAATCAAGGCAATTACAAGATCTTCGTCCGCGTGAAGGACGAGAACCTGGTCGCCGACAGCGTATTAATTAAGGTGTGGAAATCCGACAAATTCTCGAAACCCGCCAAAATCTCGTTCACCGAGACTGAGACACAGCTCCTCCACTACCTCGGCGAACACGAGGAAATCACGCTGAAGGAGTTCCAGGAAATCGCACATATTAATAAAAGGAGAGCGGAGGCCATCCTCGCCGATTTCATCCTTGTGGGCACCATCGAGCTCATACAAACCAGCCAAAACACGGTTTTCCGGCTCACTCAAGCCTCAGAAATCTAATAAATCCACTCTCATTTCTCCATTTTTTACTCCAAATTCTATAATTTATTAAAATTTATTTATCTGATTATCAAAATAATACAATATTTTATCAAAAATAATTGAAAATTTTGATTGCCAGTTTATAAAAAGGTCGTACCTTTGCAATCCGCTTCGCCCGAAAAAGAGGGGTTAGGTTGAAGGGATGACGAAGCGATAAGTTCTTTGAAAGCTTGAGGCCAGCACAAGAAAACGTTTCGCGTCAGTCGTGAAGACGTGATGCGGAAACGGGAAAAGGAACCAAAAGAACGAAAGCGGAACCCGAGATTCAGAGTAGAACAAAAAAGAAAAGCAATAGTACAACGAAGAGTTTGATCCTGGCTCATGATGAACGCTAGCGGCAGGCCTAATACATGCAAGTCGAACGGTAAGCGCCCCTTCGGGGGTGCGAGAGTGGCGGACGGGTGCGTAACGCGTATGCAACCAACCCCGACCAGGCGGACAGCCGGTGGAAACGCCGGATAATACGCCATGCGGCCGCGGTGAGGCATCTCACCATGGTCAAAGCGGAGACGCGGGACGGGACGGGCATGCGTGCCATTAGCTTGTAGGCGGGGTGAGGGCCCACCTAGGCAACGATGGCTAGGGGATCTGAGAGGACGGTCCCCCACACTGGTACTGAGACACGGACCAGACTCCTGCGGGAGGCAGCAGTAAGGGATATTGGGCAATGGGGGCAACCCTGACC
>JAGBQJ010000027.1 GCA_017632935.1 Bacteroidales bacterium
GCTGGGCGATGGTTTCTCGGTTTGGATGAGGCCGTTTGAACAAGCCATTGAGAACCAGTACAAAAAGGAGAACAACCTCTCGAAGTTGGTCACGCTGTTCACCATTTTGGCCATTGTCATCTCGCTGATGGGTGTGTTCGGCTTGGTGATGTTCGAGACGGAGCACCGTCGCAAGGAGATTGGCATCCGTCGTGTGCATGGTGCCACCGTGGGGCAGATTCTGGCGATGTTCAACTCGCGCTTTGTAAAAGTGGTGCTGGTGTGCTTCGTCATTGCCGTGCCTGTGAGCATCGTCATCATGCGGCGTTATTTGGAGGGCTTCGCCTATCAGGTGCCGCTGCATGTCTGGGTGTTTGCCCTTGCGCTGTTGGCCGTCTTGGCTGTAACGATAGCGGTGGTCACCTTGCGCAGTTTGCGGGCGGCCACGATGAATCCGGTGAGGTCGCTGAGGAACGAGTAATCTTTTCGCAAGCATTACATCTTTCATTTAGAAAAGTGGGTTATAATCCAATTATTCGTTCAGAAAAACGGAATAAATGTAAATTATTCGTTCGGAAAAATGGGTTATATGGTTGTTTTTCGTTTGGAAAAGTGTGTTGTTTTGGAAAAACTTCCATAGAAAAATAACGGTGAAATTGAAAAACTCGCTAGAAAAACAACGATAAAATGAAAAAAAGTGGCTGGAAAAATAACAGAAAAGTATTGAAAAGTCGTTTGAAAAATGTATTTTTGCAACCTGAAACAAGGTTGTTGAATTATGTTAAAGAGAAGAATTTCATATACTTTAAAAGCTTGGAAGGACACTCCAAGCCACAAGCCACTTGTGATTATGGGTATCCGTCAATGCGGAAAGACTTTTATCTCGCGGCAATTTGCCGATGAGAATTACAAGCATGTCGCTTATATCAACTTCATCAAACAAGAGGATCGAAAGACTGCCTTTTATGGACTGAAAGACGTGGACACTATTATCCTTAACTTGTCGGCCCAAATGCGAAACACCCAGTTCGTTCCATACGAGACTTGCATTATATTGGATGAAATCCAAGACTGTCCAGAGGCTCGTGCCTCCCTTAAGTTCTTTCATGAAGACGGCCGCTATGATGTCATCGCCACAGGATCGTTGCTTGGTGTTCAAGGTTATGGGCAGGACAAGAAGAGAAGACGTGTCAGAAACGCTGCTCATCAGGAAAAAGGCAGCAATTCCGTCCCAGTGGGATACGAGGAGATAGTGGAGATGTATCCACTCGATTTTGAAGAGTTCCTGTGGGCTAACAATATGAGCGAGGAAGTCATAGAAGCTTTGAAACGTTGTTTGAAGGAGGAAATCCCTGTACCGGAAGGCATCCATGCGGCCATGAAAACGCTGCTGAACCGCTATGTAGCCGTGGGTGGGCTACCTGCAGCTGTGAACGCTCTGCTACAGACCGGCAATATGAATGCTGTTGATGCGACCTGGAAGTCCATACTTAAAGAATATCGTTCCGACATGGTGAAGTATGCCGACGAAAAGGACAAGCCCCACATCCGTGCTTGCTTCAACGCCGTTCCCAAACAGCTCGCCAAAGAAAACAAGAAATACCAGTATTCTAAAGTGGAAAGCGGTGGTCGAGGTGAATACTACAAAGGTTCCTTGCAATGGTTGGAAGATGCCGATATCATTCGGCGCTGCTACAATACAAGCATCACTGGTCTCCCGATGGAAGGCAATGCGATGGAAAACGTCTTCAAGGTGTACACAGCCGACATTGGAATCCTTGTGGCAATGTTGGGTCCCGCCGCACGTGTCGACATCCTGCAGGGCAATATGGGCGGGTTCAAGGGTGCCATCTACGAGAACCTGATGGCCGATACGCTAATCAAGAAAGGCCAGAATCTGTATTACTTCCAAAAAGACTCGGGCATGGAACTGGATTTCCTTATCCGCTACAAAGGCGAATGTGTCCCCATTGAGGTGAAGGCTCGGACTGCTCAAGCCAAAAGCATAACCACTGTAAGGAAACACCCAGAGAAGTATGGCGTGAAACACTTCATCAAATTTGGCGACTATAACATTGGGAGGAATGGAGACCTGCTCACCTTGCCCACCTATATGCAGTTCCTTCTCGATCTCGAACCCATAGAAATCATCTTGGAACCTATTGACACCGATGGACTCAATCGCTTGGCAAAAGAACTATTGGAAAAATAGACTGTAAAGTTTCTTTACACTCACTGTAAAGAATCTTTACACTTTTACAAAAGGGTAAAATCATATCTTGTTGATTCATATTATTTTACAAATTTGGCACAGATTATGCCATACAACTTTCAACAATTAAACAATCAACGATTCAACAATTAAACAATAATGAGCAGTTACATCAAATTCCTCTCCCGGAACAAACTCTACAGCATCATCGAGGCGGTGGGCTTGGCCGTCAGTTTGGCCTTTGTGGTCATCATCTTCTGCTATGTGACCCAACAAATCGCTGTGACGCGTGAAAACCCACACCGAAAGGAAATATACGCCGTGGGGTTGAAGAACCTGATTAAATTCGAATATGGATTGAAAGGCAGCATTGGCGAAAGCATCCCCGAAATTGAATCGATCACTGAGTTCCAAATGATGCATACCGATATGAAGACCGACGACCAATCCCGTGCGGTGTATGTGCTGGGCTGCGACCGCGATTTCTTCGATATCTTTCCCGTCGAGTTCGCCGAAGGCCAGCCAGACCAAATCAACGAAGTTTCGGCGGCATTCGTGTCGGAGCGTATGGCGCAATTGCTTTCCGAGACTGGCGAAGTGGTTGGGCGCAGCATCCATTTGTTTAAGCGCGATTACACCGTGGTTGGCGTGATTTCCGACTTCGGCAGTTCGCTTTTCTACGAAACGCCCGATGTGATTGTTAATGTGGATGTCAGCGATGGCGTGGTGTTCTATGGTGGCCTCAACAGCCCATCCCGACCAGCCAATGTGTTTACCACGGTGAATGTCTTTGTGAAAGTGCTTCCCAACACTGACCGTGCGGCACTTCTTGAAAAAATGTCGGCGGCGATTGTGGCCTTTTACTCTGAGATTTTAGGGATGGAGCCCCCGTTTGAAATTGCAGAAAACACTATGTTGGTTCGCTTGGACGAGTTGTTTTACACCGATGCCCAAACCAATCTGAAGAAAGGCGACAAAACGATGATGCACAGCCTGTTGGCCATAGGCTTGCTGCTGCTGATTTCTGCCATATTCAACTACATCAACCTCAACGTTGCCTTGACGAGCAAACGGGCCAAGGAGATGGCTTCGAGGCGACTACTTGGCGCGACAAAGGGTGAAATCATCGGGAAATACCTCTGGGAGTCGCTGGCGTTCACTTCGGTGTGTATGGTGCTGGGCATCCTTTTGGCCGAGGCGCTTTGCCCCATGGTCAATCGACTGTTGGGCGGAAGTGTTGGGGTTAGGATTTCGCTCTCGCCTTTCTATTTGGTTTCCTACCTGTTGATAGTGGTGGTTGTGGCTTTATTGGCGGGCATTGCGCCTGCGGTGGTGGTGTTGCGCGCCCAGCCCATCGATGTGGTGAAGGGCACGTTCCGCTTCCGCAACAAGATGGTGCTCTCGAAGGTGTTCATCGTGTTGCAAAACGTCATCGCCATCGTTTTGATTGCCTTGGTGATCACGATGGAAGCGCAAATGCGCCACATGGAGCGGAGGCCTGTGGGATGCCGCACTGAAAACCTGTTTTATCTCGAATCCGTCCTTACGGGCAATGAGGCATTTGAGAATGATTTGCTTTCATTGCCTTGTGTGAAGCGGATGGGCCATTCCTACGGCTATCCTGGCAGTGCAATGATGGGCTCTAACTTTGTGCGCCTCAACGATCCCGACAGTTTTATTTCCGTTGGGTACCTGATGTGCGACACGGCGGCTTTCGACCTTTACGACTTCGATACCAAGGTGATGTACAGCCAATTGGAGGAAGGTAAGTGGTTATTGACGCAGGGGCTTTTGGAGAACCAACTGGGGATGCCGATGAGCAAGTTCGACCCCGACTCGCTGGGTGTTTGGTACAAGCATAATGTCGGCTACGACCTGTGTGGCGTGGTGGGCGATTTCGCTATCAACAGTGCAGCGTATGTGGTTGACGAGAAATTCGGTGCCGTGCAGATTGTGGGAGACGAGCCGATGTTCGCATGGGTGAGTTTCAATCCTGTACTGGAGATTGTGGGCGACCACGCCGAAGCCCGCAAGGCAATCGATGCGGTGTATGACAAACATATCAAAATGCAAGAAACCTATTGGGAGCCTTTCAGAGAGGGATTTATAGATGACCTTTTGCTACAAAGTTTGCAGAGCACCAAAAACAAGATGCGTCTTGTGGACTTGTTCATGGCAGTGGCGGTGATGCTCTCGCTTCTGGGTCTGGTGGCCATGAGCACGCATTTCGCCTCCGAGCGCGAGAA
>JAGBQJ010000028.1 GCA_017632935.1 Bacteroidales bacterium
ACCTACATCGAACGCGCCATAATGAAGGCTGTCAAGCATGACATCGCCATGATTTCCATGCATACTAATCTGGATAACAGCTACTTGGGCGTAAGCCGCGTCTTGGCCGAACGTCTTGGCCTGAAAAACCTGCATCTGCTTCAACCTTCTGAGGCAGAGCCAGAACTATGTGGCGCCGGAATGGTTGGTGAGTTTGAGAAGCCCATGGAAGAAGCTGATTTTCTTGGTCTTGTGGCCGGAACCATCGGCTCGCCATGTCTGCGCCATTCCGCCTTGAAGGGTCACAAAATCCAAAAGGTCGCGCTCTGTGGTGGATCGGGTAGCCCGTTTATGCAAGATGCCCTGCGCCAAAAAGTGGATGCCTATCTCACTGCCGACATCAAATACCACGATTTCTTTGTTCCTGAGGGCAACATTCTGCTGGTCGATGGCGGGCATTTTGAGACTGAACAATTCACGAAAGAATTAATATGTGAATTAATTAGGAAAAAATTTCCTACCTTTGCAGCCGAAATCGCTGAGACAAGAACGAATGCGGTTTATTATTTTGTCAAAAAATAAGGAATCACAATATGGCTACTAAGAAAGTAAAAGAAGAAGCCAAGGTGACTGAAGTCGCTGAGGTTAAAGAAGTTAAAGAAACCAAAAAGACTACAAAGAAAGCCGCCAAAGCTGCTGCCGAAACTGAGGTGAAGGAAGAGGCTCCTGAGGTTAAGAAGACGGTCAAGAAGACAACGAAAAAGGCTGCTAAAGCTGAGCCTGAAGCTGAGCCGAAGACTGAAGCCCCCAAGGAAGAGATTCCTGCCGTCAAGGAAGAAGCTCCCAAACCCGTGGAAGACCCCGTTGAAGTGAGCGTTGAGCAGAAACTGGTGGCACTTTATACCTTGCAGCAGGTCGACTCGAAGATTGACGAAATTCGTGCTTATCGCGGCAACCTGCCTCTTGAGATTCAGGACATGGAGGATGAAATCGCTGGTTTGGAGACCCGTATTTCTAACTTCAAGGAAGAAAGCAAAAAGTATTTGAAGGACATCTCGGACTACAAGATCAAGATTAAGGAGACCGAGGCTCTGATCAAGAAATATGAAGATCAACAAAATAACGTGCGCAATAACCGTGAGTACGATTCATTGACAAAAGAGATTGAGTATCAACAACTTGATAACCAATTGTCGGAGAAGCGCATCAAGGAAATCACGGCCAAGGACAATGAGGTGGCCGCTAAGGTGGCCGAGGCTCAGATGCGTCTCACCGAGCTTCAGTCCTCGTTGCAGGAGAAAAAAGAAGAGCTTCACTCGTTGGTGGAAGGCACCGAGAAGGAAGAGGAACAGCTGTTGCAGCGTTCTGCCGACTGCGAGAAGTTGGTGGAAGACCGTCTCTTGGTTGCCTATAAGAGAATCCGCAAGAATGCCCGCAACGGTCTCGCCGTGGTCGGCATCTTCGACGAGGCTTGTGGTGGCTGCTTCAACCGCATCCCGCCCCAACACCAGTTGGACATCTGCACACACAAGAAAATCATCGTTTGCGAGTATTGTGGCCGTATCCTTGTCGACAAGGGCATCATCGCACAATACAACGCTTGATTGTTTGCGTGAATCCTATATGAAGGCTGCCTATGGGCGGCCTTCTTTCGTTTAGAAACGCACTTTAAGGGTGGCGGAAACAAGGTTTTTGAATTGCTTTTGCGTGACGGGCTCTATGCCTAACTCACCAGCATCATAAAGGGTGTGATAGGTTTTTCCATAGGTCAGCTCGTAAGCGAAATCAAAAGTGGTGTCATGAGACACGGGCACACTGATGCCGCAGGAGGCTTTCTTGACGCTGCCACTCGTCTCGCCGAGGCCGAAAGGACTGCCGTAATAGGCCGCACCGAATCTCAGATAGGAACTGCCCAACAGCCATTCGGTGCCCAAACGGAAGTTGTAAGTCTTTCCGAAGGTGTCTTTGATGCCGTTGTTTGTCGGAGTGTAGTCGTAGTCGTCGTCTTGGACGGTTTTAAAACGCGCCGCGCCGTAGTTGGTGTACTCCGCATCGAGGCTGATGATGCCTCGCTCATTCACGATGAAAGCCATGCTTCCCACCCATTTCAGCGGGCTGATGAAGTTGTATTCATAATTTGCTTCCTGGCTGAGGCTTTTCCGAGTCACGCCAAGGATTTGCGATTCGGTCTCGGTCTGCCATGACTCGTCGAAGCTGTAAAGCGTAGGCGAATGGAAGGCTGCTCCCAAACGGAACCATGGTGTGGCATGAAAGATGAGGCCGGCTTTCAGGTTGACCCCGATGGCGTTGCTGCTGAGGTCTTCCTTATAATGCCATTGGTTGAATTCGGTTTCTGTGCCAGCCACGCGGCTTTCCGAGAAGGTCCTCGTGCCCACCCGTTTAATGTGTGTCAAGTCAAGACTTGCGCCGAGGAAAAGCCTGTCTCGGTAATTGGCGCTGCCCGCGAAGGTCCAGGATTCAGAACGTCCCTTGAACTCACATTCTTGTCCTTGCCAGATGTTGCCCTGAGGCACGGGGCTGCCATAGTATTCTCCCAGTTCATCTTCGTAGAGGTCGATGAGATAAGTGCTCCAGGCAGGGTAGATGTCGTAAGGAAATGCATCGTGCAGGTCGTCGGGTGAGAAACCGTCGATTCGGGTCAAATAGGAGTCGATTTTAGAACTGCTTGGGTTGATGCCTTTGCTTAGGGTGTGCATGTTGAAGTCGTTGGTGCGGGTGAGCCCGATGCCAAATTGGGTGAAACGCAGTGGGCGGTAGTTGCTCTTTTGCTTCGCGCTGACGAAGCCGATGTTAGGGATGGAAAGGCGCATCTTGTTGGCTCCATTGTCCGTCCCGTAATAATTGGAAGAATGGTAGTTGTCCATCAGGCTGAGGGAGGTGGTGAACTCGCTGCTGCGGTAAATGCCCATTCCAGCAGGGTTGATGCAGACGGAGGTCATGTCGCCGCCAACTGCGCCTAAGGCGTTGCCCATACCTGTGGCTTTGGCCGTGCCTTGGTAGTAGGTTTGAGAGAAAAGGCAGGCATCATCAACGCCTTGCGCGAATGCGGTGATGAGAGAGAGGAGCGCTATAATTGTAGTGAGTGTTTTCTTCATGGTCGACAGGATAAAAAAAGACTACCTTGCGTTTCAATCGGCAAAGGTAGTCTTTTCTTTTCAAAATCTGTTATCGGACGGGAAATTATCTTCTTCCGCCGCCACCGCCGCCACGGCTTCCACCGCCGCCTGAGCTATGACTGCTGGAACTGTGGCTGCTTGAGCTATGGCTACCAGAGCTTGAGCCACGGCTGCCGCCACTGTAACTGCTGCCTGAGCTGCGGCTTGAGCTTGACGAGGAACTGCTTCTCGAAGGTGAGCTGCTTCTATTGTAGCTGCCGCTTGATGAGGAGCTTCTCGAAGGCGAGCTGCTTCTGTTGTATGATCCGCTTGAGGAGCTTGAGCTGCTGCTTCTGCTGTTGTTGTAGCTACCCCTACTCGAGTTCGACGAGGAAGCGCTTCTGGAAGAGGAAGAGCTCTGTGGGCGTACATATTCCGAGCTGGAACGCGACGGGCGGCTGCTGTTGGGCGAAGTGTAGGTCTGGCGCTCACTGCTTTGGTTGCCACTGCGGGCGCTGCTCGAATTGGCGGGACGTTGTGTCGTGACGCTGCTGGAGGTGCGACCACTGCTACTTGCAGAGGGGCGACTGGCGCTTGATGGTCTGTTGCTCACCGTGGGACGGCTGGCATTGACTCGGCTTGAGCTGTTACCTGAGCGGACCGAAGTTCCCGCTGATTGCGGACGGCTCGACATGCTGCCACCGCTTGTGAGGTTGTTGCGACCGTCGTTGGTCAAGGCGCGGCTCATGGAGCCACCAGTTGAGCTGCCGTGTCTGACGCTGGCAACGTAGTTGCCGAAGCTGCTGCCACCGCCATGTCCTCCGGCGAATCCATTGTGGTGATGTCCACCGCCGTGGTGCCAGTCACCATGATGGTGGTGATGGTGATGATAGGGGTGATGCCAGCCCCAGTCGTAGGCCCAGTAAGGATTGTGCCAATAGGAGTAATAGCCCCAATAGGAATAAGGGTACCAGGAGTAGCCCCAGTAGGGATCCCAGCCCCAATAGCTTCTCCAGTAGGGACGATAGCCCCAACCCACGTAAACGGTCGGGTAGTAATCCCAATAGAAGGGGTCGTAGCTGTTCACGTATACGTAGGTGTCGCCACCGCCGTCGTAGGTGTAGTAATCGTCATAATAGCCCCTTGAAGAGGAAGCTTGCGAGCCAAAACGCTTGATGCGCGTGGCGAAGTCGGCATCGTAATACGTCTCAGTGGTGGTGTACACCACGCCGTTGGTGTCGGTCACCGTCTCAGTGGTTTGGTAAACAGGATCGGCATTGTTGACGTAATTCTTGCTGTCGGAATAGTAGGCTTGGTAGTCGTATTCCGAGTTGCTGCTGATGCTGGGGCTCACGTAGGAGCCGTTGCCCGTGGTGGCCATTTGTCCGCCCGTGTTGCCGTAAGGCGAATAGTAGGTGTCGTCTTTGGCTGTCTGGCGATTGGCCGAACAGCTGACGAAGGCCATTAAGGCAATGATCGGTATAAGTCTTAACGCTTTCATTGTATTGAGTGTTTTGTTTGTTTAGCGATTTTGGATGTTTAAACGCCTAAAACTATACAAATTTCATACCAAAATCAGAAATTTTCCTTGAAAAATTTGAATTATTCCAATTTGATGACTTGCCCGTCGCTGGTACATTCCTTGACAATCCAAGGATGACCCTTATAATAAACATTTCCAATGCTATAGAGCCACACGGTGAGTTTGGTTGTGGCATAAACGTAGGCATCGTTGGTGGAGTAGGACTGGACTCTTACAAAGGTGGAACAGAGGTTTTCGGCATGGACGACGCCATAACTCCTCATGATGATTTCAGCGTAAGCCGAGATGCCTTTCAGTGTTACTTCCGAAGTGCCATTTCCAAAGATGCATTTAACTACGCTACAGTTGATCGGCAGATCAATTTTGCCACATCCCTCGTTGATGTTAAGGTTGAAGGTCCTGACCAGCGTGGTGTCCATGCCGAGTTCGGTGGAGTCGATGCTTATGGTATAGATGCCACGAATAGAGTCGGTGCTCGAAAGGTTACCAATGGATGCATAGTTAACGGTGCGTAGACTATCGTAATACACGGTCAAGTCAATGCTGTAGTCATAGCTGCGCAACCAATTGTAATCATTCTCGTTTTTGATAAACAAAGTGTCGCCCTTGACCTCTGTCGTCACCTTGTCAATGAGGTTTTCGGGACAGGTCAGCTCTAAATGTGGATGGCGGTCGTGTACTAACTTGACATTCACGTTGTTGTACATCGATATGGCGTTGAAGCTTTGCTCCATTTCACGTCGCTCAGTGATGGACTCGCCGTTGTTGAACAGCGCGTCAACTTTGCTGCACGATGTTGCCAACAGGCTAACGAGGAAAAACAGGACTGCGATGACGTTTCTTTTCATAGGTGGGTAGATAGTATTTGTGCTGGATATGGTAGCCTATGCCGAAACTGATGAAGTCGGCCTTGATGTCGTAGGTGGTGAAGGCAAGTGTGGCAAACAGGTTTTCGTTGAAATAGCAGCGTGCTGCGACTTTTTGATAGAACAACATGCCGAAGGTCGGCGAGTTGAGCGGCACATTGTTACGCAAGCCGACATTGAACATGAAGCTGACGCGGTCGAGGAGCATCTCGTAGGAAAGCAGGAAGCCGGGTTTGAGGTATATGTCCCAGTCGGGCTTGGTGATTTTGTCGGAGTTGTCGTAGACCACCTCGAGGCCGAGGCCCAAACGGTCGCGTTCAGTGATCTGGAACATAAAATTAGCGGCCAAGTCGTGCACGAAGAAATACTGATGCGTACCATATTCCTGGCTCATGTCCTTGAGCCCCAATGTGTATTGGTAGTCGGTGACGAAGTGCCGCTTGCCGTCAAATTCGAAGAGGTAGTTTTTGGGGCGTAAACGCTTGTCGATATGTTCTTTGGGTGGTGCCAGATACCACGACAATCCAGTGGCCACGCTAAAGATATTGATGCCCATGTTGGGTGAGCGTGTGGCACCGTTTGAGAAGTGGGTCAGGCCGGCTGAGGTCACCCAATGCAAGCGGTCGGCGAGGCGTTGCCGGTACTCGAACGACAGATTAATGGCCGCGTTGACGTGTGAGCCTATGGCATAGTTATGGAAGTTTTCTTTCGGGTCGAACTTGTTGGTGAGATACGACACGCCCACGCCTAGCTTGAAGGTCAGGCGGCTGTTGGTGCCAGGTGTGATGGGGAAGTTAATGAAAGGATAGAGCGCGAACACCTTGCCCAGCTCGGCCGCGATGCTGTCGTTGCCGAAGTCCGAATAATAGAAGGTCATTCCGATGGAAGGGTAGTTGTGCAGCACCTCCCAACGGTTTTCGCCGAAGGTGTTGCGGTGCAGCGAGAGCTCATAAGCGGGTGTGTGACGGCTGTAACGTCCTAAGGCTGAGTGGTATTCGTCGTTTTGGAAATACATGTAGCCATAATGCACCCGCGCCTCAATCTCATAGTTACGATGACTGAGTTGGGCACTCGCTGTTTTCCCTATTAATAATAAGGTGAGCAACGCGAAGAGGATGCTATGTTTTTTTTGTCGTTCCATTGAGACTGCAAAAATACAAAATTCCTTACATTTGCACTCTCAAAAGAACCTACTATGGACGAAAGACTACAAGCCTTCAAGCGGCTTTTGGATATTATGGACGCCGTGCGTGCGGGTTGTCCTTGGGACAGCACCCAGACCATCCATAGCCTGCGCCATCTCACCATTGAGGAGACCTATGAGCTCAGCCAAGCTATCCTTAACGATGACCTCAACGAGGTGAAAAAGGAGCTTGGCGACCTTATGCTTCATCTTGTCTTCTATGCCAAGATAGGTCAGGAGCAAGGTGTCTTCGACATTGCTGATGTGCTCAATGGCATCTGCGAGAAGATGATTGTGCGGCATCCGCATATCTTTGGGAATGAGCATGTTGAGAATGCCGAACAGGTGGAACAAAATTGGGAAAAGATTAAGCTGGAACGAGAGCATAACCGAAGCGTCTTGGGTGGCGTGCCAGAGGGATTGCCCTCGCTTTTGAAGGCCTATCGCATGGCGCAGAAAACAGCCGGAGTGGGCTTCCGCTGGCCTGAAACAGAACAGGCGTGGCAAAAGGTGGAGGAGGAGAAGAAAGAGCTTTTTGAGGAACTTCAAAAACCTGACAACACAGCCCATATTGAAGAGGAATACGGTGACCTGCTTTTTGCCTTGGCGGCATACGGCAACTACATCGGCGTGAATCCCGATGATGCCTTGGAGAAGACCAATAAGAAATTCCGCGAGCGTTTCACTTACATTGAGCAGAAGGCCCGCGAGCAAGGCAAAGGCGTGCAGCACCTCAGCATTGAGGAAATGATTGCATATTGGAAGGAAGCCAAAGCGAAGTGAGTTTTTTGAAAAAAAATCTCACCTCACTGTTGCGCTTCATCTTTTTTGGTTATATTTGCAGCGTATTTCACGGATTAATGAAGAATCCAATTCACTTAATATTAACTAAAACCACAACAAAATGAAAAAAGTATCTTTACTCATTGCGATGGTTGCCTTCGTTTTCGGCAACGCTTTCGCACAGATGAGCTATGATTTTGAAGACGGCGTGGTCGGTGACAAAATCGCTCAAACCTATGGTAATCCTTGGACCACTTGGAGCAACGCTCCTGGCGGTGCTGAGGATGGTGTCTTTGCCGAACAGGGCACCATGGCTGCACACTTCACTTATGGTGTTGACCAAGTGCTTGAACTTGGTAACTTGACCACAGGAGCTTATGAACTCAGCTTCGACATGTACATTCCCAATGGCAAGGATGCCTACAACAACATCCTCCACATCTTCAACGGAAGTGGTAGCGAATGGGCTACCGAAGTGCATTATAAGACTTCGGCCAACGGTACTGCAATCGCAATCAATGGTGAAGACGTGGAGTTCAACTGTCCTTACGACGCTTGGTTCACGGTGAAGTACCAGATTGATCTTGACAATGACGTGGCGACCTTCTTCATTGACGATGAAGAGATTGCCACATGGCAATTCAGTACTAAGGCCGACGGTGGCGCTGGTACCCGTCAGCTTGGTGCCATGGACTTCTTCCCTCCGACAAGCGCTGCTGTTTCTGAGTATTACATCGACAATCTCAGTATGGAGCCTATGATGAATGTCCAGGTGGTTGTTGAAGATGACTTTGAGGAGTACACCGAGGGCAATAAGATTGCTGTTGAGGCCATTGCTGCCGGCCATGACTGGTGGACCACCTGGAGCAACGCTCCTGGCGGAGCTGAAGACGGCGTTGTCGCTAGTTTCGATGGTACCATGTGTGGCCATTTCACATATAACAACGACCAGGTCCTCCTTTTGGGTGATGCCACTAGCGGTACGTATTCTCTCGGTTTCAAGATGTATATTCCTGCAGGTAAGGATGCCTACAACAACTTGCTCCACATCTTCAATGGAAGTGGCAGTGAATGGGCTACTGAGGTGTATTACAACCATTCCTCCAACGGCACGATGCTTGCGGCTGCTGGTGAAGAAATCGAATTTACGGTTCCTTCCGATGAATGGTTCAGCGTTGACTATGTTGTTGACCTTGACAACGACGAAGCTACCTTCTATATTAACGACGAAGAGATTTACACTTGGCAATTCAGCCTCCAAGCCAGTGAGGGTAACGCTGGTACTCGTCAGCTTGCTGCCATGGACTTCTTCCCGCCCAGCAATGCTAATACTTCTGAGTATTACATCGACGATGTTTACGCTTACAGAATTGGCGGCGTTTCAGCTCCTGTTATGAGTGTTACTCCTGAATCCATTACCCAAGAACTTATGGAAGATGTAACCAGCCAGGTTGAGGTGACTATCAGCAACGATGGTAACTCCATTGGCGATTGGAACGCTTACATTGGATTCGGTCATGGCGGTGAGGGCACAGAGTCCACCGACCTTTCTTATCATGATGGTCAAGAGGCTTCCGGTATTGGTTCCTCTGGTGGTCCTTACACCCGTGAAATGGCTATACGTCTTCCTGCAACCGCTTATGCCGGTGCTGCTATGGGCATGAAGATTACTTCGGTTGAATTCCAAGTTAGTTCTTCCTACAAATCAGCGGACGACACCTATATCTTCCGTGTTTATGGACAAGGTGCCAACAACCAGCCTGGTGAGCTCCTTGCCGAAAAGACCGTTGTCTCTTCTGAACTCGGTGTGTGGCTCACTGCCACGTTTGATGAAGACGTCTATATGGATGGACAAGCCATCTGGGCTACAGTCCAACTCATGCAGACCGCAGGTGAATATCCTTTGACTATGGATGGCGGTGAATATGGTGCAAATGCTGATGGTAACTGGCTCAGCACACAAGGTGGAACGTTTGACCACTGCTACAGCGCTGGTGACTTCGGCGGTGCATGGCTGATTACGGTCAATTGCCAAGGCGAACGTATCCCTGGCAACTGGGCCGCTCTTAACAATTATTCAGGCTCTATCCCTGGTGGCCAAAACGAGACCGTCACGCTCACCTTTAACTCCATTGGCCTTGTAACTGGCACGGATTATTCTGCTGATCTCGTCGTCAACACCAACGACGAGGAGAATCCTCAGATTATTATCCCCGTCACTCTCGCTGTTACTGATGGCGTTGAGGAAACCGTTGCTCAATTGGGCAGCATCTATCCTAACCCCGCCAATTCGCAGGTGACCCTCGAAGGCGAGAACCTGAACACCGTGGCCATCTACAATGTGGCTGGTCAGCTCGTTCGCGTGGTGAAGCTCGACAACGTGGTCAACACCATTGACATGAACGTTGAAGCTGGTGTCTACTTCTTCAGCATCTACGACAACAATGGCAACAACAGCGTCCAGCGCGTTGTCATCGTGAAGTAAGTAATTCCCAAGGGGACAAAAAAAACCGCCTCAAACGAGGCGGTTTTTTTATTTGGTCATTTCGGCCATTAGAATGGCACCAGCCACGGCGGCGTTGAGCGACTCGGTTGCGCTGCCTCCTGCTCGTGGGATGGTGACAGGATGCGTGATGCAAGGCAACACCTCAGGCCGTATGCCGTGCGACTCGCTCCCGATGACGAGGATGCCTTCGGGCTTAGTCGACATACGGAATAAGTCTTCACCTTCCAACAAAGCGCCAAATATCGCTTGGCCTTTATTCTTGGCCTGTTGTAGATAGTTGGTGAGATCGGTCTTCCACACTTTCATTCTGAACAGCGAGCCCATGGTGGCTTGCACCGTCTTGGGATTCCAAAGTTCCACACAGTCTAGGCTGCACACCACGTCATGGATGCCAAACCATTCAGCCGTGCGGATAAGCGTGCCCATATTGCCTGGGTTGGCGATGCCGTCCAAAGCCAGCACAAGTCGTGAGGTAGTCTTGATTTCGGCTTGTTGCGGAATCCTTACTACGGCGAGGATGCCTGGAGGCGTGTCCTGTCCGCTCATTTGCTCCATTTGCATCTCACTGACGGTTTCTGCATCAGAGAAGGATGGGTTTTCTGCGAGAAAAGCCTCAGTGGCATAGAGTCCCACGGTCTCGAAATCGGAGTGGAGTAGTTCCTCTGTCATCTTACGTCCTTCCACGACGAAGAGGCCAAGCTCCTTGCGGAACTTCTGCTGGCGCAATGAGGCGACTTGTTTTATGGTGTTCTTGGTAAGCATGGCGCAAAAATAAAACAAAATAGGCTGTCCCTGAATGGGGCAGCCTATTTTTTGAAAAAGAATGACTCTTATTCAGCGAAAACGTTGAAGTCGATGTCGACAGCCACTTCCTTGTGGAGTCTGATCTTGGCGGTGTAGTCGCCCACTTCCTTGATGGCGTCTTCGTTGAGGACGATGTGCTTGCGGTCCACTTCGATGCCGGTGGCTTCCTTGATGGCGTTGGCAATCATGATGGTGTTGACCGAGCCGAAAATCTTACCCGTGGCGGCAGCCTTGGCGGGGATTTGCAGCTTCAGGCCTTCCAGAGCCTTGGCCTTCTCGGTGGCTTCGTCCTTGATCTTTTGTTCCTTGTGAGCCTGTTGGCGCATCTCTTCAGCCAAGATCTTGCGGTTGCGCTCGGTGGCGAGGATGGCGAGACCCTGCGGGATGAGGTAGTTGCGGCCGTAGCCGGGCTTCACGGTGACGATGTCGTTCTTATATCCTAAGTTGGTTACGTCTTGTTTCAGAATGATATCCATGATGTGTCCTCCTTCAAATTATTTCAAACAATCTGCTACGAACGGCATCAGGGCGAGGTGACGGGCACGCTTGATGGCCTGGGCGACCTTGCGCTGATACTTGCTGGAAGTGCCGGTGATGCGGCGAGGCAGGATCTTGCCCTGCTCGTTGACGAACTTCAGCAAGAAGTCGGCATCTTTGTAGTCGATGTACTTGATGCGGTTCTTCTTGAAGCGGCAGTATTTCTTTCTCTTGGTATCGACTGCAATGGGA
>JAGBQJ010000029.1 GCA_017632935.1 Bacteroidales bacterium
CCTACCTATCTAACAAGTATTCCACGCCGTAGCAACTACGGCATTTGTAACTTGTCCTTGATAGGTTACCCCGTCGAAACGAGGTCTTTATGGAACTTTGGTGTTCAAGGACAGCAACAAGTGCTATCTGCTAATATGTAAGTTTCTGTTTATCTTATTCTTTTCTTTCGATTAATTGAGTCTAGTTATACTATCAAGTGTTTTCGTTTGCAAATATATACAATTTTTGAAATTCAAAGTGCCGCCACCATTTTCCGGATTTCACGGATATGATGGTTGATTTTCCTATCGCTTTTGGCCACTTGAAGATTATAGTCCGCCTGCATCTGAATCCAGAGTTGCGCATCAATACCCAACACCGCCTCTAGATAGAGAGCATACTCTATCGAAATCGGACGCTTGCCGTTGAGAATCTCATTCAATACGGAATAGGAAACACACATTTGCTGCGCCAGTTGTTTCTGCGAGATTCCACGATATTCAATCTCTTCCTTCAACAACGTCCCGGGATGCACAGGTTCTGATGGCATCATATTGTTGGCAACCATTTGAGGGTCAATGTCTTGCATTTTGTTCATTCTATTTTCATTTATAGTGGTTTGACAATTCCAAAATGTTGCAAATAGTCACAAGAGGTTCTTCGGCTATATTGACGGTAAACTCAATACGATACTTGTCATTGACCCGTATTGAAGAAATCCCCGCCTTGTCACCGCTCAACACTTCGTAGTTCAACGACTTGATCTGATAAAGCGTTTCGATGCGAGGCGCACTGACCAAAGTTTTGATTCTTTGCTGGTACCTTTTGACAATGTCAGGTTGAAACCGATGCTTTTTGTCACTGGTCTTGCCTTGGTCATACAATTCCTTCAAATATGTCTTATCAAATGTGACTTTCACGATGCAAAGATACACAATAATTTGAAAAATTCGCAAAATGTCGAATTTTTTCTCAAAAGATCAAATTTCTCAAAAGATCAAATTTCTCAAAAGATCAAATATAATAAACACGTAGAGACGCGCCATGGCACGTCTCTACAATGTTGAATCAGAATGCCTATTCCGCATTCTGCATTCCGCATTCCCAATCAAACCATCAGTGCGCCGACAAGGCCCAAGATAGCATAGAACTCGGGAAGAGCGGCATAGATCAGCGTGTTGGTGAACACGTCGTGACCTTGGCTGATGCCGACGATACCGTTGGCACAGACCTGACCTTGACGGATGGCCGAGATCATACAGGCGAGACCCACGCTGAGGCCCACGCCAAAGATGATGAAGCCCTGCGTCGGGTTCTGGGTTGTAACAGCCTCCTGCATCTTGCTCAGCAGCATGAAGAAGGCCACAAAGCCATAGATACCCTGAGTGGCCGGCAGTGCCGACAGCACCATGAAATTACCCGATGCCTCGGGACGTTTCTTCAGACCGCCCTCGGCAGCGTTGCCCGCCGTCGAAGTGCCGATTGAACTTCCGATACCTGCCAAGGCCAACACGAGGCCCAGACCGAGATAACCTAAAATTGTTGCTAATACCATAGTGTTTATTGTTTAATTGTTGAATGATTGTTATTGCAAATTCATGATTGTAAAGGTTTGTATTTCCTGCCTGTGCCCTCATAGCCGGAGTTCTTGAAGAACTCAAGGAAGTTGAGTCGCAAGGGGTGCACGAAGGCGCCCAAGATGCACATGGCGATGTTCAAGACATGGCCGATGACCACGATGAGGATGAACCACACCCAGCCGACACCGCCGTCACCCAAGGCCTGCGTGCCGATGGCATTAAAGGCCTCTCCGAGCTTGGCACCCGCCAAACCCAAGGCATACAGACGCAGATAACTCAACACGTCGCCGAGCAAGCCCGTGACGGTGTTGTAGGTCTCCCACAAGCCCGAGCCCACGTTGAGCAAGGGATTGCGGTGCAGGTCGTTGAGGAAGAAGATGCCCAAGGCAGAAAGGCCACCCAAGATAATGATGACCCACTTGGTCACTGCCTTATCCATCACGCCCATCAAGGCGAGACCAGCCACGATGATGCCACCCACGATGAGCAAGGTCCAGCCCCAGGTACCCAAGGAATTGGCGAAGCCCTTCACCTTAGTGCTTTGATAGGTCTTGACAATCATGGCGAGGCAGATGTGTACAATACCCACGAGGAGGGCCAATACCATCGCACCGTCATATTCGCTGCCCATGAAGGCTATCTTCGATGGCAACATGCACTTCTTCACCACATCGGGAATCCAACTCCAATTGAGCATATCGACCGAGAAGAAGGTATGGAACAGCACGCCGATGATGGTCGTGGCGACACCTAGAACGATACCCAATGGCGCAATCTTGCCCAATTTCTTCTTCAGCGCAAGGCTGCCGAGGATGAGCACGAGACCATAGCCCGCATCGCCCATACAGAAGGCAAAGAAGAGCATGAAGAAGATGGAGATGAACACCGTCGGGTCGAACTCGTCGTATTTGGGTCGGCCATACATATCGGTCAGCAGCTCGAACATCGAGACGAACTTGTTGTTCTTCAACTTGATGGGTGGGTTGTCGTCCACCTTGGCCTTGTCCTCCACATAGAAGACGGCCTCCTTATCGAGCATGTCGCGCAAGGCAGGCACATTCACCGCAGGGGCAAAGCCTTCAAAGACCGTCAGGTAGTCCTCGGCGGCCTTCTCGCCCGACTCGTGCGCCAGGTGCAGGTCGAGTTTCGACAGGGTCTTGTCCAACTCGGCTTGCAGCACGGGCTCATGCCATTTCAGCTGGGCCAAACGATGTTTCTTCTGCTTCACCTGCGCCTCCAAATCGGCAATCTGCTTCTCGATGGCGGCAAAGTCACTCTCAGGGACAGGCAATTCTTTCAGCGGAAAGTCGTAGTCGTCATTTTCGGAGACCACCACGAAATAGTTGTAGCCGTCCACCTTCGAGATCTCGCTCAAGGCATATTGTTCCTTCCATTCGGGCTCAATGGTCTTGGCCTTGTAGAAGTGGAGTTTCAGCCCGTTTTCCTTGAGGCGGTCGAAGCTCTTGGCATCAAACTGTCCCCAAGGCTTGCGCTCTTCCACATCCTTATAGAGTTGCGGCAGCTGGGCTTCAAGGGCTTCCTTGTCGCGCACGGTCTCCATCACCTCCACGGCGAAGTCGGTAGGCTTCTCACCTGGGTCGGCGGCCTTCTCGATTTCCTTCAATTGCGACAATGCCTTGCGATAAACCTCGGCACGGGCCGACAGCTTCTCCGATTTCTCGTCGATAGGCTTCAGCGAGCGGGTGATGTCGACCACGCCCACCGATTGCAGTTTCTCGAGGAAGGCATCGGCGTCGCCGCTCATCAGGATGAAATCATATTTCGTCATTTCAGTTACCATATTCCGCCTCCTCTTCTGCTATGTGTTTGTTTTTCACGATCTTCTGGGAAGCCTTGGAGAGATTCTCCTCGTCTTCCATATATCGCTTGATCTTACGTATGGCTTCGTTATAGCCAGGAATCTGTACCTTCTCGTAAAGGTTGACTTTTTGGGTGGTCTTCTTACGCTGGTAGTCGAGGATGCGTGCCACCTCGGTATAGACCTCCGACTCGATGCCGAGTTGGGCGAGGTTCTTGAGGATCTGCACGCCGTCGGCATACCACATCGGCTTGGTGAACAGGTTGATGTCCTTCACGTCGAAGAGCACCTCCTCCAAGGCCGGCGTCGGCACACCCGCAATCTTCACGGTCTTCAGTTTCACATCGGTCACGGAAATCAGTCCTGGCTCAAATTCATTCCAAAGCCGGGCCATGTACTCATACGATTTGAGCTGGTCCTCTAACTGTGCAACAATACTCTCCGAACGTTCCTTGGCTTTTTTCACCTCAAGACGCAGGGCACTCTCCTTGCTCTTCAGCGTAGGAAGCGCTTTCACCCTCGTCTTCAGCTGCTTGTTGAGTTCGTTCAGCGAAGTCTTGTTATATTGGAACTTGATAGCCATGGCTTATTCCTTTTCTTTCCAGTATTTCTGAATCAAAGCTTCTTTCAAACCCGTCTCGGCCTTGGTGAAGTACTTGGCGAACAGCTCCCAGCCCGTGTCGAGCATCTCTTCGATGGAGATGTTGACGTCGATGGCGAGAAGTCGGGTCGCATATTCCTTGGCATAGTCGAGGCAGCGCAGGTCGTAGTCACTCAAGTCGAAGCCGTTCTCCAACTTGGTCTTGGCGTTGGCGGCGTCGGCATAGAGGCGCACCGAGGTGTTCATCACGGCGCTGTGGTCCTCGCGGGTCTTCTTGTTTTGCACCAGCTGTTTCAAACGCGACAGCGAACGGAACGGGTCGACGATGACTTTGCCCGAGTCGGGGTCGGCGCGGAGGAAGAGCTGGCCTTCGGTGATATATCCAGTGTTATCCGGGATGGCGTGCGTGATGTCGCCATCGTTCAAGGTCGTCACGGCAATGATGGTGATGGAACCGCCATCAGGCAGTTGCACGGCCTTCTCGTAGATCTTGGCCAAGTCAGAGTAGAGCGAGCCGGGCATGGAGTCCTTCGAAGGAATCTGGTCCATACGGTTACTCACGATACTCAATGCGTCGGCATACAAGGTCATGTCGGTGAGCAGCACCAACACCTTCTCGTTCTTGTCGACGGCGAAGTATTCGGCCGCAGTCAGGGCCATGTCGGGAATCAGCAGACGCTCGACAGGCGGCTGGTCGGTGGTGTTCACGAAACTGATGATCTTGTGCAGGGCACCTGCGCTTTCGAACTGGTTCTTAAAGAAGAGGTAGTCGTCGTTCGAGAGGCCCATGCCGCCGAGGATGATCTTGTCCACATCGGCACGGAGGGCCACCATGCTCATCACTTGGTTATAGGGTTGGTCGGGGTCGGCGAAGAAGGGGATCTTCTGGCCCGAGACCAAGGTATTGTTCAAGTCGATGCCTGCGATACCCGTGGGGATGAGTTGCGAAGGCTGGCGACGCTTGAAGGGGTTGACGGAGGGACCGCCGATCTGGCGTTTCTCACCTTCCACGGCCGGACCGCCGTCGATAGGCTCGCCATAGGCGTTGAAGAAACGGCCTGCGAGGTCATCGCTCACATTCAGCGAAGGCGGCTCGCCAAAGAAGGTGACTTCGGCGTTGGTCGGGATGTCTTCCGTGCCACCAAACACCTGCAGGGTGACGCTGTTATCCTTGATTTTCACCACCTGTGCCAGTCGGCCTGCCACCAGGGCGAGCTCGTCGTTGGCCACGCCTTGCGCCTCAAGGGTCACAGTGGCCTTGGTGATGGCGCTCAACTTGGTATAGATGCGTTGAAAGGCTTTCTCACTCATGTTTCAGTTCCTCCTTTAACTGTCCAAGATATTTTTCAAATTGTTCCGACTTGTATTCCGAGTAGTTCATCTGGCGGCAGATGTTGATCAAGCCCTTGAAGTAGGTCGTGCACTCCTCGAAGTTGTCGAACTTGAAGCTGCGGTCGCAGATTTCGAGCACGAGGTCGAGCATGAACTTCTGACGGTCCAATGGCGTGGAACTGTCGATGTCGTCGAAAGCGTCTTGCTGCAGAATGACAAAGTCAATGAGTTCCGACTTCCAGTATTGCTCGTGGTAAGCCATCGGCACACCGTCGTCGCCCAAGATGTTGATCTGCTCATAGGCGTCCTTGCCTCGGCGGATGATGTATTTCGTTTTGGTGACCTTTTCGACCCAACCCTTTTCAATCTTGCTGTCCAAATACTCGATGATTTCAGGGTATTCGAGATATTTCGAGTAGGAATCCACGGGGTCGACGGCGGGATAACGCTTCTTGTCGGCGCGGTTCTGCGAGAGGCCGTAGAAGCAGCGAGCCGCCTTCTTGGTCGACTCGGTGACTGGCTCCTTCAGGTTACCGCCAGCGGGCGACACCGTTCCGATGAAGGTGATGGAACCCGACTCGCCGTTGTTCAGCTTCACATAGCCTGCGCGGGCGTAGAAGTTGGAGATGATGGCCGAGAGGTCGACGGGGAAGCCGTCCTGACCGGGCAGCTCCTCCAAACGGTTACTCATCTCACGCAAGGCTTGTGCCCAACGCGAGGTGGAGTCGGCCAGCAGCAGCACCTTCATGCCCATAGCACGGTAGTATTCGCCAAGGGTCATGGCCGTGTAGACCGATGCCTCACGAGCGGCCACCGGCATGTTGGATGTGTTGCAGATGATGATGGTACGCTCCATCAGGCTGCGTCCCGTGTGTTTGTCTTTCAGTTCGGGGAACTCGGTGAAGATCTCCACGACCTCGTTGGCACGCTCACCGCAGGCCGCCATGATGATGATGTCGGCGTCGGCTTGCTCAGCGAGGGCGTGTTGAAGCACGGTCTTGCCGCAGCCGAAAGGTCCAGGGATGAATCCCGTGCCGCCTTCGGCGATGGGGTTGAGCGTGTCGATGCAACGCACACCCGTCTCCATCACTTTGAAGGGACGCGGTTTCTCCACATAGCCGCCCACGGCCACCTTGACGGGCCATTTCTGCATCATCGTCACCTTTACTTCCTCGCCTTCAGCGTCGGTCAGCGTGGCAATGGTGTCGGTGATCTTGTATTGTCCGGCGGCAGCCACCGACTTCACGGTATACGTCCCTTTGAAACTGAACGGCACCATGATCTTATGAGGTAGCCAGCCTTCTTTGACTTCACCCAGCCAGTCAGCGGCAACGACCTGTTGTCCCTCCTTGGCGAGAGGCGTGAAGTCCCAAAGTTTCTCTTCATCGAGGGCCTTGGTGTATTCACCGCGTTTCAGAAACACGCCTTCCATGGTGGCGAGGTTGTTCTGCAGGCCGTCGAAGTTGCTCGAAAGCAGACCAGGTCCCAAGGTCACCTCAAGCATGTAGCCTTGGAATTCGACCTTGTCGCCGATTTGGAGGCCGCGAGTGCTCTCAAACACCTGCACGGAGGCTTTGTTCCCGTTCACCTTGATGACCTCCGCCATCAGCTTGGTACCCGCCAAGTCAATGAAGCAGATTTCATTCTGTGACACAGGGCCGTCCACCTCCACGGTGACCAGGTTTGCAATGATTCCTGTAACTTTTCCTGTTGTTTTCATATTATGTGATTCAATATTCAAAATTTAAAATTCAAAGATTCGATCGGGGCCTTCGACAGGCTCAGGCACCCTCAACTTTTTCAAGGGCGGAGATCCCTGAGCTTGTCGAAGAGCCGTTCACGCCTTCAAAAGTCCCTCTCACCTCAGCGACCAGCTTTTTGAACATCTCATGTCCCTTCTCAGCGTCAAGCTCAGCCCAGCGCTGCACCGTCTTGGCCTTGACCAAAAAAGCAAGGATGGCATTCATATTGAAATAATCCATGCGGGCGATGTCGGAGGCCTTCTCCCATTTCAGCTCGTCCATGCGCTGCTCACGGTCAACGAAGTCGGCGTCGGCGAGGATCTCCTGTATCTGCTTGGCTTCCTCAAAGTCGGCCTCGGGCAGTTCCACCATGTAGTCCTCTCCCTTCTTGCCGAGACGTTTGGCCAGGTAGTTCACCTTCATATTGCGCAGGCGGGCATCGAAGTCGAAGTACTCGCGGATAAAGCGGTTCTTGCTCTTGGCGGCTTTCTCGTAAAACTCAGTGCCTAGGCTGTCCTCGTTGAAGCCTTCCTCCATAAGCTCGACCAGCTTCTGGTCCTTCTCGGAGAGCAGCTCCATGATGCCTTCCTTCACGGTAGCATAATTGAAGCCCGTGTTCTCGAAGCCCGAGGTCAGTTCAGGCAAGCCGGCCACGATATAGACGTAATTATCCATCAGCCGAAGAGGATTTTCTTGGTGGCGGGACGCAGGTAGTTGGCAATGAGCTGTGTGAACTCGTCATCGGTGAACTGCAGCACATAGCCGCCGTCCTTGGGGGCCACCTTGAAGCCGCCGTTCATCTTCTTGGAGTAGTCCACCTTGACCTCGCCCTTGAACTGGTTGGCGATTTCGTTCTTCACGAAAGGCTCCACCTCGGCTTTCAATGCCTCGGGCAGGATGAGGTTCAAGTCGACGGGTGACGCGTTGGCGGGATTGAAAGCCTTCACCACACTGGTAATCAGTTCCTTCACAAAGGCGGCATTGCCCATATTGGCCTTCACGCCTTCGGTGGCGGTGTTGGTCACCACCATCTTCTCAATCTCTTGTTTCGTCACGGCGATGCTCTGCGTGGCGGACATCTTTACGTCGGCGGCCACCTTGGTCTTCAGCTCCTCAGCCTCTTTGTTGGCCTGAGCGATGATGCGGTCGGCCTCAGCCTTGGCGTAGGCCACAATGCGGTCGGCCTCAGCCTGAGCTTTTTGCACCAATTCCTCACCGTCGTGCTTTCCTTTCGACAAGCCTTCGTTATAGAGCCTGTCGGTCAATTCTTGCAGTTTGTCTTGCATATATTTCTCGTTTTTGTTGATTCTTGAAATTAGGGGGCAAAATTAAGCATTCCTAATAAGAAAAAGAAGAGAAATCGGAAAAATTTGAAATTGCGCGACAAATCATGCAGTTTTTGGAAAGACTGCAAAAAAGCTGAAACCCCTGAGTTTTGCTGGGGCTTCAGTTGAAAAAACAAAAAAAATCAAAAAAATGATTGGAGCTACAAAATTATTCCCTATTTTTACACCCGATTTTGAAAAGGAAAGACACATCAAAAATGAAGAGATTAATTATAACAACAGTCATCGTGTTAGGTTTAGGGATGAGTGCACTTGCCAACCCTGAAAGCAGTTTGTTCCAACGCAGTTCCGCCGAACGGTTAGGTAGTACAAGAGAGACCGGCACACAAGAATTGCCTCTTATCCCTTCGCATGGACAGGGAGGCGCTCACCAAGACGCCGAGTCACCCATAGGCAGCGGCATCGCCGTGCTTGCCGCCTTTGGTGCAGCTTATCTTATAGGAAAGAAACGCGATAGAAAATAGTTTCTACATTTTTGAGAATTTATCGAAAAGCGTCGCTAGTGATTAGCGACGCTTTTTTTGTGTTTTTTTTCACAAACTGTCGAACGGAAAAGATTATTTGATACATTTGCGGCTTCAACTCTTAATAAAGGAATAAAAACAACAAGATAAAACATGTCAAAAGGTACTATCACTCAGATTATCGGTCCTGTGGTTGACGTCTACTTCGAAGGCGGCGAGACCGGCCTCCCGAAGATCCACGATGCCCTTGAGGTGATCCGCCCCAACGGCAGACGCGTGGTGCTCGAGTGCCAGCAGCACATCGGTGAGGACTCGGTGCGCGCCATCGCCATGGACTCGACCGACGGCCTCATGCGCGGCATGGAAGTCACCCTATTAGGCAAGCCCATCTCCATCCCCGTCGGCACCCAAATCAAGGGCCGCCTGCTCAACGTGACGGGCGACGCCATCGACGGCATTGGCACACTCGACCGCAAAAAGGAATACCCCATCCACCGCGAGCCGCCCAAATATGAAGACCTCGCCACTTCGAAAGAGGTGCTGTTCACCGGCATCAAGGTCATCGACTTGTTGGAGCCCTACCTGAAAGGTGGTAAGATCGGCCTCTTCGGCGGCGCTGGTGTGGGTAAGACGGTGCTCATCATGGAGCTCATCAACAACATCGCAAAGGGACATAACGGCTACTCGGTGTTCACCGGCGTGGGCGAGCGTACCCGTGAGGGTAACGACCTGCTCCGCGAGATGATCGAGTCGGGCATCATCAAATACGGCGACGCATTCCTCAAGGCCATGGAAGAAGGCGACTGGGACCTCTCAAAGATCGACAAAGAAGCCTTGTCCACCTCGCAGGCTACCTTGGTCTTCGGCCAGATGAACGAGCCGCCTGGAGCACGTGTGTCTGTCGCCCTTTCAGGGCTTACCGTGGCTGAGTCGTTCCGCGATGAGCTCGACGACGGCGTCGACGACATCTTGCTTTTCATCGACAACATCTTCCGTTTCACGCAGGCAGGTTCCGAGGTGTCGGCTCTGTTGGGTCGTATGCCTTCAGCCGTGGGTTACCAGCCCACCCTCGCCACGGAGATGGGTCAGATGCAGGAACGCATCACCTCTACTAAGAACGGGTCAATTACCTCAGTGCAAGCCATTTACGTGCCTGCAGACGACTTGACCGACCCTGCTCCCGCCACTACCTTCTCGCACTTGGATGCCACCACCGTGTTGAGCCGTAAGATTGCCGAGTTGGGTATCTACCCTGCCGTCGACCCCTTAGACTCCACCTCGCGCATCCTCGACCCGAACATCATCGGCGAGCAGCACTACAACACCGCCCAACGCGTCATCCAGCTGCTGCAACGCAACAAGGAATTGCAGGACATCATCGCCATCCTCGGCATGGAAGAGCTCTCGGAGGAGGACAAGATCGTCGTCCACCGCGCCCGCCGCGTGCAACGTTTCCTGTCTCAGCCCTTCCATGTCGCCGAGCAGTTCACCGGCATGAAAGGCGTGATGGTGCCGATTGAGGAGACCATCCGTGGCTTCAACATGATCATGGACGGCGAAGTCGACCAATATCCTGAGGCCGCCTTCAACCTGGTGGGCACCATCGACGATGCCATCGCCAAGGGCGAGGAGCTGCTTAAGAACGCCAACATTTAATTAAAAGGTGTAATGAAAGTCGAAATCATATCACCGAGCAAGACCCTGTTTGAAGGCGAAGCCAGCTCCGTCACGGTGCCGAGCAAGATGGGACCTTTCACCTTGCTGGAGCATCATGCCGCCATCGTCGCCATCCTTGAGGCCGGCAAGGTCAGCCTCACCGACAGCAAAGGCGAGCGGCAGGAGTTCGTCATCAAAGGCGGCTTCACCGAAAACCACGACAACCAACTGACCATATGCGTTGAGCTATGAAAAAGAACGCGTTGACAAAATACTTGGCCGTTTTCCTGCTCATCTGTGTCGTCTTGGATGGCGTGCTGCTCTGCTTCTTCGCCGACAAGCCGTGGTGGAACAACTGGATGATTACAGCACCCAACCTCTTCATGGTCTTGGGCGCCTTCTATTGCCACCTGATGAAGAAAAACGTGGAAACCCACCCCGACAAAATCACTTGGCTTTATATCTACAAAGGTATCAAGATACTACTGACGGTGGCGATGATTGTGCTTTACATCTTCCTGGTCAAGGTGGGGAGCAAGGCTTTCATCATCATCGCGGCATCGGCCTACCTGATTGGCTTGGTCGTCGAGACCTTCGTCTACATCCATTATACCAAACACCTGAACAAAGAGAGTAAAGCATGAACCATGTTTTCCGACATATCGCCCTACTCCTCGTCGCTGCTGCCATGTTGCTGACGCCCCTTCGGGGCTTGGCGCAGGACAGCATCCCTGTTGCCGAGGAGGCTCAAAAACCAACAGAAGAGAAGGCTGAGAAGTTCGACGCCAAGTCGTTCATCTTCGGCCACACGGGCGACTCCTATTGTTTCCACATCACGGAAATCAAAGGCGAGCCAGTATGTGTTTGGCTGCCCGTCATCGTCAAATGCAAGGACGGAGGTGGCTGGCACTGCTTCTCGTCGAAGCACGTCTGCGAGCTGAAAGAAGGCGAGACCTTCACCCACAACGGCGCCAACTTCTACATCCCGCCCATCAGCGCCGAGAAATACCCAGGCAAACTGGTCGAGGTGAAAGCCGACGGCAGCCTCTCGCGCCCCTTCGACATCTCGTTCACCAAGAACGCCTTCGGCATTTTCGTTACCTGCATCTTCCTAGTGGCCTTTTTCCTGCCTGCCGCACGCAAGTATAAGAAAGACCCCATGGCCAAACCCACCAAATACCAAGGTCTGGTGGAATGGCTCACCTATATGGTCTTGGACGGCATCGTCAGGCCCAACATCCGTGAAGCGAAAGTGAAGAAATTCGCACCTTATTTATTAACGGTGTTCTTCTTCATCTTCTTCGCCAACCTGTTCGGCCTCATCCCCTTCTTCCCCTTCGGCGCCAACGTGACGGGCAACCTGAGCATCACCGTTGTGCTCGCCCTGATGACCTATTTCTTCGTGAACCTCTTCGGCAACCGCCACTACTGGAAAGACATCCTCTGGCCCGATGTGCCCGTCTTCCTGAAGGCCTTCCCGCTGATGCCTATCATCGAGCTCATCTCCACCATCACCAAGCCCTTCGCCCTGATGGTTCGTCTGTTCGCGAACATCCTCGCAGGTCACATCGTCATCATGGTGCTCATGGCGCTGATCTTCATCATTGGCGGCATGTATGGAGCTGGCATGGGTGGCGTGATGAGCGTCGTCTCCATCTTCATGACCATCTTCATGACGGCCTTGGAACTGCTGGTGGCCTACATTCAGGCCTACGTTTTCACCATGCTGTCGTCGATTTTCATCGGCATGGCACAAGAAGAACCTAAACACGAATAAAACGACAATAAATAAACATATCAACCAACAATTCTAAATCTAATCATTATGTCATTATCAATCATCCTTGAAGCCGTATCGTACGTGCCTGGTCTGGCCGCTATCGCAGCCGCTATTGCAGTGATTGGTGCCGGTATGGGCATCGGTAAAATCGGTCAGTCGGCCATGGAAGCCATGGCTCGTCAGCCTGAAGCCGCCGATGGCATCCGTTCGGGCATGATCATCGCCGGTGCTCTCGTCGAAGGTGCAACGCTGTTCGCCATCGTCGTCTGCCTGCTGGCCTCACTCGGCTAAAGTCTGGGGCAAGCCCCAGGACGCGAGACTTAGAGACGCGAGACACGAGACGAAAGGTCCCTGAGCCTGTCGAAGGGCCGTCCCGTGTCCCGCAGTCACGCGTCCCGCGTCAACAATCAACGATTAAACAATCAACGATTAAACAACAAAAACAATGGATCTATTTCTTCCCGAAAGTGGATTAGTGATATGGATGCTCATCGCCTTCGTCATCGTGCTCCTCATCTTGGCGAAAGCGGGATGGCCGATGATTATGGGTGCCGTTGAGAAGCGCAATTCTCACATCGCCGACTCGCTCCTGGCCGCCGAAGAAGCCAACAACGCCCTCGCCGGTATCGAACAGAAACGGCAGGAGACCATGGCTGCGGCACAGGCCGAGCAAATCAAAATCATGAAGGAGAGTCAGGACCTGAAGACCCAACTCATCGAAGAGGCCAAGACGCAGGCCCGACAAGAGGCTGAGAAAATTGTGGCCGAAGCCCGCCTGAAGATTGAAAAGGAACAGGCCGAGGCTATGGCCAACATCAAAAACGAGGTCATCGCCCTCTCGGTCGACATCGCCGAGAAGTTGCTGCAACGCGAGCTGAGCGACAAACCCTCACAAGATGCCTACATCGAGCAACTGCTCAAAAACAACCAACCCCGCATTGAAGCATAAGCTATGGACAACGGAAAGATATCGGTGAGATACGCGCGGGCGCTGTTCCAACTGGCCCAAGAGCAAGGCTGCGAAAAAGCCATTTACGACGGCATGGAGCGCTTTGCCCGCAATTACCTGTTGGCCATCGCCCAGTTCAATGAGGTGCTGTCCGACCCCATCGTGGCCAAGGAGGAAAAGGTAAAGCTGGTGGAGATGGCCGTTGGCGAGCCTATTCACGACGCGCTAAAGCAGTTCATTGCCTTCGTGGCCGACCACAAACGCGAGGACAAGATGTTCCTCATCGCCGTGAAATATCTGGAAATGTACCGCACGAAGCACAACATCCTGCGCACCAACGTCACCACCGCCACCGAGCTGTCGGAAGGCAGCTACGAAAAAATCAAGGCCTTTGTCAAGCAAACCTTCGATGCCGAGGCCGAGATGGAGGTCAAGATCGACCCGAGCCTCATCGGTGGCTTCATCCTCGACATTGAGCACACCCGCATGGACGCGAGCGTGGCGGGACAGCTTAACGCATTGAAAAACAAGTTGAAACAATAAAACACAATATATATGGCAAACATCAAACCAAGTGAAATATCGAGCATCCTGCAGATGCAGCTCCAGAACATGAGCAACAAGGTGCAGTTCGAGGAGATCGGCAAGGTGCTGCAAGTGAGCGACGGCGTGGCACACGTCTACGGTCTCGACAAGGTGCAGTCGAACGAGCTCGTCGAGTTCGAAAACGGCACCATGGGCGTGGTGCTCAACCTTGAGGAAGACAACGTTGGTGTGGTGCTGCTCGGTCCCACCGAGGGCATCAAGGAAGGCGAGACGGTGAAGCGCACCCAGCGCATCGCCTCCGTTTTGGCCGGTGAAGGCATGTTAGGCCGTGTCGTGGACGGCCTCGGCCGCCCCATCGACGGCAAGGGCGCCATCCAAGGCAAGACCTACGAGATGCCCCTCGAGCGCAAGGCCCCTGGCGTCATCTTCCGCCAGCCCGTCAACCAGCCACTGCAAACGGGTCTTAAGGCCATCGACGCCATGATTCCCATCGGCCGCGGCCAACGTGAGCTCATCATCGGCGACCGCCAGACCGGCAAGACCGCCATCGCCATCGACACCATCATCAATCAGAAGGAGAACTTCAAGAACGGCGACCCAATATATTGCATCTATGTCGCTGTGGGACAGAAGGGTAGCACCGTCGCCAACCTTGTGAACACCCTCGAGAAATATGGTGCCATGGACTACACCATCGTGGTCAGTGCCACCGCCTCCGACCCTGCTGCCATGCAGTTCTATGCCCCTTACGCTGGTGTCGCCATCGCTGAATACTTCCGCGACACTGGCCGTCATGCCCTCGTCATCTACGACGACCTCTCGAAACAAGCTGTAGCATATCGTGAGGTGTCGCTGATTCTGCGCCGTCCCCCAGGACGTGAAGCCTACCCTGGCGACATCTTCTACCTCCACAGCCGTCTGCTGGAGCGCGCCGCCAAGATCATCAAGAATGACGACGTGGCACGACAGATGAACGACCTGCCCGACAGCATCAAGGACATCGTGAAAGGCGGCGGCAGCATCACCGCACTGCCCATCATCGAGACGCAGGCAGGCGACGTATCGGCTTACATCCCCACCAACGTGATTTCCATCACCGACGGACAGATCTTCCTGGATTCCAGCCTGTTCAACGCAGGTGTCCGTCCCGCCATCAACGTCGGCATCTCGGTGTCGCGTGTGGGTGGCAACGCACAAATCAAGTCGATGAAGAAAGTGGCCGGCACCCTGAAACTCGACCAAGCCCAGTTCCGCGAGATGGAGGCTTTCTCCAAATTCGGCGCCGAGCTCGACGCGGCCACTTTGGCCATCTTGGACAAGGGCCGCAAGAACGTGGAGTTGCTGAAACAGCCACAATACGCGCCTATGCCCGTTGAGAAACAAGTGGCCAGCATCTTCTGCGGCACTAACGGCCTGCTGAGCAAAACACCTGAAAGCCAAGTCCTTGATTTTGAAAAACAGTTCTTGGACATCATGGATGTGAAGCATAAGGACGTGATGGAGCAACTGAAGGCCGGCAAGATTGACGACGACATCAAGGCTGTGCTGAAAGAGGAAGCTTTGAATCTGAGTGAACACTTTAATGTTTAATGCAGAATGTAGAATGCAGAATGCAGAATGAGCATTCATAATTCTGCATTCATAATTCATAATTAAAAAAGGATGGCATCACTGAAAGAAATACGGGCCCGCATCGCCTCCATCGCCTCGACGCAGAAAATCACGAGCGCGATGAAGATGGTGTCGGCAGCCAAGCTGAAGAAGACAGAAGGCATCACGACGCGGTTTCTGCCTTACAAGAACAAGCTGAGTGAGGCACTCTCCAACTATCTAGGCTCGCTGGAAGGCGAAGTCAGCATCCCGCTGGCCGAGCATCGCGAGGTGAAAAAGGTCGCGCTGATGGCCTTCTCGTCAAGCAGCGGCCTGTGCGGCGTCTACAACGCCAGTGTCAGCAAACTCTTTAAACAGGTGTATGACGAATATGTCAAAAGCCTTGGCGCAGAGAATGTTACAGTCTTCTTGGTAGGAAAGAAAATCAACGACTACGCCAAGAAGTTCGGCATCAAGGTGGAGAAACAATACGCGCCTTTGGCCGAGAGCATGTCGTATGATCTCGCCATGGAAATCAGCGACATGATGGTGGACTTGTTCCTCAGCCATAAGGTCGACCGTGTGGAGCTGGTGTTCAACCACTTCAAGAACTCTGGCGTACAGATACCTTCACGCGAGGTCGTGCTGCCCTTGAAAGCCGTGGCTTCGAGCGAAGGCCCAACTTTCGACTACATCGTGGAGCCTGACAAGGAAGCCTTCGTCAACGACCTGATTCCCAAGGTCATCCGCACCAATTTCTACTCTATCATGCTCGATGCCCTGACCGCCGAACACGGCGCGCGCATGACGGCCATGCACATCGCCAGCGACAACGCCGACCAACTGTCGCAAGAGTTGAAGATCCAATACAATAAAGCCCGCCAGAACGTCATCACCAACGAGTTGATCGACATCGTGGGTGGTGCCGAAGCGCTGAATGGATGAGTCTGGGATTGATAGTTCTTGCTGGGAAACAGGTAAATTCTAAAAAATGTATATCTTTGCAGCCATATAAAGAGGATTTGTCATGAAAGAAGAAAAAACCTTAACACCGTACTCTACCGAGGAAATGAATAAAGAATTCTATACTCCAGAAGAAGCCTATGAGTTGGTGATGAGTGACATTAATTCAATATACGGAATCAAAGATGCTGTATAAGTATGTTTATTCCAAGCGTGCTCTCCAAAAAATCCGGACATTTTACAAAAATGTCGCTCTAAAGTACCGTCACGCTTATTCGTATGAAGACATGGAGCGCAACATCCGTGACGCTATCTTCTACATCTATGCCATAGAAAGAACGTTGCCACGACGCAAGCCAACCATCAGCCGATGGGAAGGCTATTATATGGCCAATACCGATAAATGGTACTATGCCTATCGCATCGAAGGCGATACCATCATTGTTGCAGATGCCTGTCATGCGCAGAACATGCATGACTAAACAACCTAGCTAATCTTCTCTTTATTCTTGATAGTAAACCCGCTTCACCCGCTGTGAAACCCTAGTCATGATTTCATACGGTATTGTCTGGCAAGCCTTGGCGATGTCCGCAATGTCGTGCTCGGCATCGAAGATGACGACCGTGTCGCCCTCGGCAGCCTCGACATCCGTGAGGTCGAGCATACACATGTCCATGCAAATGTCACCGACGATTTTCACAGGTTTATTGTTCACAAAGAAAGTGCCGTTACCATTGCCTAACAAGCGTGACAACCCATCGGCATAGCCGATGGGGACGATGCCGAGACGCATGTCCTTTTCGGCGCGGCCGTGACGGTTGTAGCCGATGCTGTCGCCCGCAGGGATATGCTTGATCTGGTTGATGGTCGTCTTGAGCGACACCACCGGCTGCAACAGGCCCTTGTCGGCCTCGCAAGTGGGCACGCCATACAGACCGATGCCCAAACGCACCATGTCGAACTGATACTGCGGGAAGCGCGAGATGCCCGCCGTGTTGAGGATGTGTCGCAACACATGCGGGAAAGCCTCCACAATCATCTGACTGCCTTCCTCGAAGTTATGAATCTGGCTTAAGGTGAATTCATCCTCGGCAGGGTTATCGGCTGTGGCGAGGTGCGAGAACACACTCCTCACGTGCAGCATGGGGTTGGCTTGGATGCGACGAATCAGCTCGGGCAATTCGGCTTTTGAGAAGCCCAAGCGGTGCATGCCCGTGTCGAGTTTGATATGTACATTCAATGGATGCGCCTCGGGCAGGGCAAGGTTTTCTATCGCCTTTTCGATGAACTCCAGGTTGCGGAAGCTGAACACCTCTGGTTCAAGGTGGTATTTGATGATATTGTCGTAGCTGTTCACCTCGGGACTCATCACCATGATGGGCAGGTTGATGCCCGCACGGCGCAACTCCACGCCTTCGTCGGCAAAGGCAACCGTCAGATAATCAACATTATGGAATTGCAAGATATTGGATACCTCAAGGTTGCCGCTGCCGTAGCCGAAAGCCTTCACCATCACCATGAGTTTGGTTTCAGGCTTGATTTTCGCGCGGAAGTGGTTGAGGTTGCTCACCAGGTGGTTGAAATTGATTTCCAAAACGGTCTCGTGCGCCTTCTCCTGCAATTCCATGCCAATCTGCTCGAACTCAAAGGCACGGGCGCCTTTCAGCAAGATGGTCTGGTTGTTGAACTTGGAGAAAGGAAAATGCGCCAAGAAGTCGGCCACATTTGGGAAGAAGTGGCTCTCCATGTCGA
Organism: Bacteroidales bacterium; assembly: GCA_017632935.1. Classification (GTDB taxonomy): domain Bacteria; phylum Bacteroidota; class Bacteroidia; order Bacteroidales; family F082; genus Limimorpha. The sequence goes on from JAGBQJ010000029.1 coordinate 18,102, forward strand.
ACTTGCTGGCTTGACGCGAGATGCCCTCGCCGATGCCAATCAGCATATCGACGCCCTTGGTCTTTAGCAACTGGGCAATCTCAGCGTAGAGGTCCATCTCGTTGCGTCCGCTTTGAAGAATGTCGGACAAGATGACCACGTTACGCTTATGTTGGCGTTGCTGTTTCATCACATCCAAGGCGATGGAAAGCGAGTTGACGTCGGAGTTGTAATAGTCATTGACGATGGTGCAGTTGTTCATGCCCGCTTTGATTTCGAGGCGCATGGCGATGGTAGTCAGCATCATGAGGCGGCTGGCAATGAGTTCGGGCGCCATCTTCATCAACAGTCCAACGGCGATGCATTGGATGGCGTTCTCGATGGAAGCAGCATCGGCAAAGGGGATGGTAAACGACAGTGTCGCGTCTTGGTAGCGACATTGCACCTGCGTCTGTTTCTCGCCCATCGTCACCTCGCTGATGAAGAGGTCAGCCTCGTCAAACTTGCGGCTCCATGTGAAGAGCTTCACCTTAGAGGCCATGCCCGAACGCATGACAACCTGCTGAATTTCAGAATAATCCATGCAATACACCATTGACTCGGCTTTGGTGAAGAGGTTCATCTTCTCCCCCACCTTCTGGGCGCGACTAATGAAATTCTCCTCGTGGGCCTGCCCAATGTTGGTGAACACGCCAATGGTCGGGCGGATGATGTCTTGCAGTGCCATCATCTCATCGGGCTCGGAAATGCCGGCCTCAAAGATGGCCAACTCGTCGTGCTCGTTCATCTGCCACACCGACAGCGGCACACCCACCTGAGAGTTGTAGCTCTTGGGACTGCGCACGATGCTGTAGTCGGGGCTGAGCATCTGGTAGAGCCATTCCTTGACGATGGTCTTGCCGTTGCTGCCCGTGATGCCAATGACGGGGATGTCGAACTGCTGACGATGGTAAGAAGCCAAGGTCTGCAAGGCCTTCAACGTGTCGGGCACGACGATGAACGAAGCGCCAGGGCAAGGCGTCTCAGGCTGTTGGCACACCACGAAGGCACGCACACCTTTTTCATAAAGGTCTTCGATATACTTGTGGCCGTCGTTGCGTTGGCTCTTCAGGGCAAAAAACAGGGCTTGGGCAGGGTCCATCAGGTGGCGGCTGTCGATGAGCAAATCGCTGATTTTGCGCTCGGCCATCGAGCCGATGAGTTCTCCGCCAACGACTTCCGCGACCTTCTGCAAGGAATAAAACTGGTGCTGCATACTTCCATAATAATATCCCGCAAAGATAATAAAAAATGCAGAATGTAGAATGCGGAATGCAGAATGTCTTTAATAATTCTGCATTGACTTCGTCGAATCTTCGATTTCATAATTCTGCATTCATAATTCAAAAAAGCGCTACCTTTGCAGAAAATAAAACCTCATGTCCATCAAGCAACATATCCCCAACACTTTGACTTGCGGCAACCTGGTCTCGGGCTGCATGTCCATCCTTTTCATCGCCTACGGCATGCCCGTCAAGGCGGCCATCATGGTTTTTGTGGCGGGTCTCTTCGACTTCTTCGACGGCTTTGCCGCACGGCTGCTTAAGGCGCATTCGCCCATCGGCGCCGACTTGGACTCCTTGGCCGATGTAGTCGCGTCGGGTGTCGCACCTGGATTCATCATGTATTGGCTGATGATACACGCTACCGACCTGCCTCATGTTGAGTGGCTGGGTATCAACGTGTTACCTTGCTTAGCGTTTCTACTTCCCGTGTTTTCGGCCATCCGCTTGGCCAAATTTAATGTCGACGATACGCAGAAGACCTCGTTCCGCGGACTACCCGCCCCAGGCATGGCCATCTTCATCGCCTCGTTGCCCTTGGCGCTTTGTCAGGTAGGTCACCTCACCGACGGCGTTTTGGGCTACTGGGCCTGCCTCGGCATCACGTTGTTCTTCTCCTTCCTCATGGTGAGCCGACTGCGTTTCTTCTCGTTCAAGATGAAATCGGCGAAATGGAAAGGCAATGAAGTGCGGTGGATTTTCCTTATCGTGGCTGTCGCCGCAGTGGCCATCTTCCGCTTGGTGGCTTTGCCTTTCGTGATGGTGTTTTATATGTTGTTGTCGGTGCTTTTCGCAGGGAAAATGGAATAGTTCTCCTACATCTCCTTCTTGTGCAAAATGAAATTATGCCCGAGATAGACCTCGCGGACGTGCTCGTCGGCAGCGAGGACCTCGGGTGAGCCCGACATAAGCACCTTACCATCGAAGAGCAGGTAGGCACGGTCGGTAATGCTGAGCGTCTCATGCACGTTGTGGTCGGTGATGAGCACGCCGATGTTTTTGCGTTTCAGCTTGAAGATGATGCGCTGGATGTCCTCCACGGCGATGGGGTCGACGCCAGCGAAAGGCTCGTCCAAGAGGATGAAGTTGGGGTCGACGGCCAAGGCACGGGCAATCTCGGTGCGGCGACGCTCACCGCCTGAGAGCTGTATGCCCTTGCTCTTGCGCACATGCTGCAAGCCGAACTCGTCGAGCAAGCCCTCCAGTTTCTCGGCTTGCTGCTGCTTGGTCAGCCCTTTCTTGAACTGCATCACCGAGGCGATGTTGTCCTCCACCGTCATCTGGCGGAACACCGAAGCCTCCTGAGCCAGGTAGCCGATGCCAATCTGGGCGCGGCGGTACATGGGCAGGTCAGAGATGTCCTGCTCGTCGAGGAAGACCTTGCCGGAATAGGGCTTGATGAGCCCCACCACCATGTAGAACGTGGTCGTCTTGCCGGCACCGTTGGGACCCAGCAGACCGACAATCTCACCCTGTTCCAATTCAACGTTCACCTGATTGACTACAGTGCGCTGACCGTATTTCTTAACTAAATCTTCTGTGCGTAATTTCATCAGAATATCCCTTCCTTCAATATATCATGCAGATGTATGATTCCCAAATATTTCCCCTCATGCACCACCGGCAACTGCGTGATGCTGTTCTCCCGCATCTTGTGCAGCGCATCAACGACCAAAGCCTCAGTATCGATGGTCTTGGGGTTGGAGGTCATAATCTGCGCGGCCTTCACCTGCTCGATGTTGGGGTATTTCATCAACATGCGGCGCAGGTCGCCATCGGTGATGATGCCCAACAATTGCCCGCTTTCCATCACCACGGTGGCACCCAAACGTTTGTGAGTCATCTCGATGATGACGCGGGTGAGGTTGTCGTCGGGACCCACCTCAGGGCGTTCGTTGTTGACATAGAGGTCTTTCACACGCAAATAAAGCTGCTTGCCGAGGGCGCCGCCTGGATGGAACTTGGCGAAGTCGTCGGTGGAGAAGCCGCGACACCTCATTAATATTAATGCGAGCGCGTCGCCCATGACGAGTTGTGCCGTGGTGCTGCTCGTCGGGGCAAGGCTGCCCGGAACAGCCTCCTCGTCGACGGTGACATCAAGGACAAAATCGGCCTGCGAGGCGAGATAGGAGTTGCGGTTGCCCACGATGGCCACAATCTTGTTGCCTCTCAACTTGATGAGCGGCACCAGCATCTTGATTTCAGGCGTCTCGCCGCTCTTCGAGAGGATGACCACGATGTCGCCCTCGCGCACGATGCCCAAGTCGCCATGGATGGCGTCGGCAGCATGCATGAAGACTGCCGTGGTGCCCGTCGAGTTCATCGTGGCCACAATCTTTTGTGCAATAAGGGCGCTTTTCCCTATGCCCGAAAACACAAGGTTGCCCTTGCTCTCAAGAATCAAAGCTACGGTTTCGGCAAGGTCTTCATCCAATTTCGCCTTTAGGCTACTAATTGCACTCGCTTCATTTTCAATGATTTGCGAAGCAAATTGAATTATTTCTCCTTTTTTTGTCATCTTTTCTCAAAAATTACTTGCGCCGTATGGGTGAAATGCTATAACTTTGTCAATGCTGATTGAAGAGTCAACTCTCTTAGGCAATAACGCAGTTTTTCAAAACAGATTGCAAAGTAACGCAAAAATTCGGACAATACCAAAAGGAGATCGTCATGGCAAAAAAAGCAGACCTCGAGATACACAAGCTATTGAAGAATGTTTTCGGTTTTGACCAGTTCAAGGGAAACCAAGAAGAGATCATCAAAAGCATCCTTGGTGGCAACAACACCTTCGTCTTGATGCCCACTGGTGGCGGCAAGTCATTGTGCTACCAGCTTCCGGCATTGATGTCAAAAGGCACGGCCATCGTCGTCTCGCCGCTCATCGCCCTGATGAAAAACCAGGTCGACATGATCCGCAACTTCGGCACGGAGCTGGGCATCGCCCATGTGATGAACTCATCGCTCTCTAAGGCTGAACTGCTTGAGGTAAAGGAAGATCTGAAGAGCGGCAAGACCAAGCTGCTGTATGTGGCGCCCGAGTCGCTCACCAAAGAGGAGACGACCGAGTTTCTGCGCGGCCTGAAGATCTCGTTCGTCGCCATCGACGAGGCACACTGCATCTCGGAGTGGGGTCATGACTTCCGCCCCGAGTACCGCCGTCTGCGTCCCATCATCAATGCCATCAGCGACAACCTCCCCGTCATCGCCCTGACCGCCACCGCCACGGTGAAGGTGCAAAACGATATCATGAAGAACCTGGAGATTATGGATGCCAAGGTCTTCAAATCGTCATTCGACCGCCCCAACCTCTACTACGAGGTGCGACCCAAGACCAAAGACGTCATCAAGGACATCATCAAATACATCAAGCAGAATCCTGGCAAGTCGGGCATCGTGTACTGCCTCAGCCGCAAAAAGGTGGAGGAGCTGGCCGAGACACTGGCCGTCAACGGTATCCGTGCCCTACCCTACCACGCCGGTTTGGACAGCCAGACGCGTAAGGAAAACCAGGACAAGTTCCTCATGGAGGAAGCCGATGTCATCGTGGCCACCATCGCCTTTGGCATGGGCATCGACAAGCCCGACGTGCGCTTCGTCATCCACCACGACATCCCCAAGAGCCTTGAAGGCTACTACCAAGAGACTGGCCGTGCCGGCCGCGACGGCGGAGAAGGCAACTGCATCGCCTTCTACGACTACGAGGACATCCATAAACTCGAAAAATTCAACAAAGGCAAGAATGTCGCCGAACAGGAGATTGCCCGAGAGCTGCTTAACGAGACAGTGACTTATGCTGAATCAGCGGTTTGCCGTCACCGTTTGCTGCTTCACTATTTCGGTGAGGAATACAATAAGGAAAACTGCGGCGCTTGCGACAACTGCCGTTTCCCCAAGGAGAAATTCGACGGCAAGGATGACCTCAAGCTCGTCCTCGAAGCTGTGGAAGACACCAAGCAGCTCTTCAAGACCAAACACATCGCTGAGTTGTTGGCAGGCAAACTCACTGGCGACATCAAGGCAGCCAAGCAGGAAAACAACGAATTCTTCGGTGCCGGCGACGAACATGATGAGAAGTATTGGACCGCCGTCATCCGCCAGGCTTTGGTTAACAAACTGTTATCCAAGGACATCGAGAACTATGGCATCTTGAAGATCACCAAGGAAGGCAAGAACTTCATCAAGAAGCCTTACACCATCATGCTGGTCAAAGACCATGACTATGAGAACTCCGAGGATGACGATCCCGAGACCATGGCTGCCATGGGCGCCAACAAGGACGGCGGCGCCGACAAGACCCTCTTCGCCTTGCTGAAAGACTTGCGCAAGACCATCGCCAAACAAAACAACCTGCCGCCTTTCGTCATCTTCCAAGACCCCTCTCTCGAGGATATGGCCATCCAATACCCCATCACCAAGGAGGAGATGACCCAAATCGCGGGCGTGGGCGCAGGCAAGGCCGAGAAATTCGGCGAGCCCTTCATCAAGCTCATCAAGGAATATGTGGAGGAGAACGAGATCACCCGCCCGAACGACATGGTGGTGAAGTCGGTGGTCAACAACTCCGCGCTGAAGATCGGCATCATCCAGAACATCGACAAGAAGATCCCGCTGGAGGACATCGCCTACGGCAAGGGCCTGGAGTTCGACGAGCTGCTGTCGGAGATCGAGAGCATCGTGTCGAGCGGCACCCACCTCGACATCAACTACTACATCGAGGAGAACGTGGACATCTACCATCAGGAGGACATCCTCGACTATTTCCAAGAGGCCGAGTCGGACGATGTGCAGACCGCCCTCCGCGAGCTGGGTGAAGACGAATACGAAGAAGAAGAGGTGCGCCTGATGCGCATCAAGTTCCTGTCGGATGTCGGTAACTGATTTAAGATGAAGAGATTAGTCATTGTTTTAATATGCTTTGTCCTTGCCACTGCTTGCGGTGGCAAGGACAAAGGCTTTAAGCCTGAGCGCCTGCTCAACGAGGAGGAGATGATTACCATCATGACCGATGTGCAAATCCTCGAGGCCGACATCAATTACCAGAAGATGCAGGAACGCGAACGTGACCCCGACGACACGACGAAAGTCGAGCCGAAGGATTATGCCAAGATGTCACGAGAGTATTACAACCAGCTCTTCGAGCATTATGGCATCACCGACAGCATCCTGGAACAGAACATGAGGTATTACACGGAGCGCCCCGAGGTGCTGGAAAAAATCATGGATTCGGTGATGAACCGATTAATCAAAATGCAATCGGAGCCCCGAAGGGGCGACAGCCAATAGGCAGATGGTGTCAACCTCTGCCTATCGTAATAATACACGCCATCACAAAAACCCAAAAAAAACATGGCCAGCACATTAGTCCAACAATACATGCACATCGTTTTCCACACAAAATGTACCAGCATCACCATGCGTGAAGAGGATTTGAGTCGTATATTCGATTATGTGGGCGGTGTCATCCGCAACATCAACGGCGTTTCCATTCAAGTGGGCGGTCGTCCAGACCACATTCACATTTTAGCATCCATGCCCAAAACCATGAGTTTAGCCGAATTCGTTAGGACCATAAAATCCAACAGCAGCAAATGGGTGAAAACATTGGATAGTTATTATGAACCATTTATGTGGCAGGAAGGTTACGGGGCATTCAGCGTCAGCGCATCGGTGTTGGACAAAGTCGCCAAATACATCAAAAACCAGAAGGCGCATCACAACAAACAAACCTACGTCAACGAATACAAACAATTTTTGGATGCATATCATATCGAATATGACGAACGATATGCATTTTCGGATTAATGCTGTCACCCCTTCGGGGTTACAATAACGTGTCGTTTTTCATATCGGCGGGGGTTTACACCGCCCGCCTCCAAAGCTTTCACCCCTTCGGGGTTCCGTTATTTCCGGATCTCCGCCGCCAACAAATCATTCAATTTCTTTGCCGCATCAATAAGCATGCTTTCGTCCGTCGGGACGGGAACAGGTTTGCTATTGAGACGATTCAATGTCTCAGGCGAACAAGCCTCACGATCACCTTTGATGGTGGTGTAGTCGTTTTTGAAAGCGGATTTCACCTCGAAGGGGACCGAATGCAAAGCACGACGGCTGCCGGCACCATAGTATTTGATGGTTCCCTTTACCGTCACGGTCTTGTTTTGCGTGTGGTCAGTCACCTCCACGGTCTTGCCGCCATTGGTTTCTTTGAAGGTCACCTCGTCGAGGCGGTTGGGCGTGACTTGGATGTCGCTGATGACGAGCATCACATCGGCATCGTCGCTCCTCATGTGTCCGTGACGTGTGTTCGACACCACGTTGGCAGGCACCTCACCTGCGTCGAAACGCAGCACCGCATCAACGAAACTGCGCAACAACGGACGCTCGTCGTCGTTGTCGACGGCTATCAGCACCCGGTCGGCCTGACGCAGCAGGCTCTTCTTCTGTAATTCGGGCAGGTTGCTGTTGTCCCTGTTGGTGTAGTACAGCTGCTCGATATAATTGTCAGCCTCAAGGGCATCGGCTTTGGTGCCGGTGTTCAAAAGCTGGTTGGCCTTAGCCACCAGGAAAGCCTCAGCATGGGTGCGCGCCGCCATCATGTCGTCGTCAAGGTCGAGCTTCACGTAGTTCATGCCGTTTTTGACCTTGGTCGGGAAGCACGACAATGCCTCGTTGCGGCCTTTCATGCTGCAATAACGTTGATAGATCTCGGGCCAAACGTCGGGCTGGCCAGTGGCTTTCAAGGCCTGGATGCGCTCGTGGTCGGCCTGGTTGGCTTTGTGGTAGGAAGCCGCCACCATATTGATACGTTGGGCGTTCATGTCGCCGTCACAGATGTCGGGCGCGACACGCTGGATCACCTGGTCGTATTCCTGGGCTTCATAGAGTTTCTTGGTCGTGTTGCAAGCCGTCAGCATAGCGCCGAGCAACAAAGCGGGTATTAATCTGAGGTATTTCATTGGTGTTTTTATTTTTGACGCGGGACGCGGGACTTCGGGACGCGAGACTGACATTCCATGAAAACGGAAGTCGCGTGTCTCGTGTCTCGCAGTCGCGTGTCTAATAAAAATAAAACCACAAAATTCGCTCCAAAATTGCTCAAACGGCATAAAAACTTTACTTTTGTGCCATCAAATCTACATTTCATGGAAAAAATCAAGCAACTGCAACAGGACTTCGCCGATTTTCTGGCGAAAACCGACTTCGACCGACAGCCGAAAGAACTATACGAGCCCATCGCTTACACCCTACTGCAAAGCGGCAAACGCCTCCGTCCCATGCTCTGCCTCCTGGCCAACGAGATGTTTGACGGCGACGAAAGCGAGGCGCTTTGGCCCGCCTTGGCCTTGGAGACCTTCCACAACTTCACGCTTATCCACGACGATATCATGGACAAGGCACCGCTGCGGCGCGGCAAGGAGACGGTCTACCAGAAATGGAACGCCGACATCGCCATCCTCTCCGGCGACGCCATGCTGGCCCAAGCCTTCCAACATGCGCTGAAGCCCCAATGCGGCGCCGAAATCGCGCGACAACTCGGCAAGGTGGCCATCGAGATCTGCGAAGGACAGCAGATGGACCTCAACTTCGAGACCCTCGGCAACGTGACCATCCCCGAATACCTGGAGATGATCCGCCTGAAGACCGCCGTGCTCTTGGCTACGGCCTTGCAGATGGGTGCCACCGTGGCAGGCGCCAACAAAGACGACATCCAGCACCTCTACGACTTCGGCCTCAACATGGGCATGAGCTTCCAGCTGCAGGACGACATCCTCGACCTTTACAGCGACGTGGCCGTCTTCGGCAAACGCCATGGCGGCGACATCGCCGACAACAAGAAGACCTACCTCTACCTCAAGGCCTTGGAACTGGCTTCCGAAAAAGAACGCCAACGCCTCGAATACCTCTTCACCTTACGCATCGACCACGACGAGGAAGAGAAAATCGAAGAGGTACAGGGCATCTACGACCGCCTGCACGTGAAAGAAGCCGTAGAAGCGGTGATGCTCGACTACGACCGCAAGGCCATTGCGTCTTTAGCCGCCGTCAGCGTGCCCGAGGAAAGGAAAAAGCACCTCCGCACCTACGCCGAGCTGCTTTCGGGAAGAAAGAAATAAAAAAGAAGAGGCTCCTACGGGAGTCTCTTCTTTTTCTTCAGACGATACCTTGTTTATTTGATGGCTTCGCCTTTGTTGGCATCACCAGTCTTTTTGATCTTGTTGGGCTCAGGCTGGTTGACTTTTTCGTTCGTCTTGCCATTGACGTTGTTCGTGCCGCTGTTGACGTTTTGCTTTGCCTTTTCTTGACCATTCTGATAGTCGGGCAGCTGTTGCGTCTTCTTCTTAGCTTGGGTGCCAGTCTTCGGCTTCGTGCTAGTGGACTTCATCTCAGGCTGCTTGTTATCTTCCTTCGTAGCGTTGGCATTGTTAAACTTGTTGCCGTTGTCATCTTTCTGAGAGTTGGCGTTCGTGAACTTGGATGATTCGGTATTTCCCTCATTCTTTTGAGTAGCGCTGTTCGTACCAGATTTGGTTTCGTCCTTCATGACGTTGTCCTTCTTTCTGTCGAACTTGCCGCCTTTGGCCTTGGTGGTGGTAGCACCATGCTTCTTTTCTTCCTTCTTCAGTTCTGACTGTTGCTCATCGGCATTCTTCTTGCCAGAATTGTTCTCGTTCTTCATGGTGGTCTCATTCTTCTTGTTAAGAGTTCCACCTTTGGCCTTGGTCACTTGAGATTCGGTCTTTGGGGCTTCCCCAAACTTGGGATTTTCAGTTTTTTCAACTTTTTTAGCTTTTTCTACTTTTTCTTTCTTTTCACCTACTTTAGTGACTTTGTTTTGAGCGTTCACGTTCTGGATGCTCAGGGCACTGATGGCAAACATGGCCATTACGCCGAAGATGATAGATTTTTTCATATTGATTAAGTTTTAAGTGATTAAGTTTCGATTTAGATTCGAATTACGTTTCGACAAAAAGCAAAAACCGTGCCAGAAAAAAATCACGGTAAAAACAAACAACTGTCACCATAGCTCAAAAAGCGGAAGCCGTGGTCCAAGGCGAAGCGGTAACACGCGCGCCAACGCTCGCCGATGAGGGCGGAGACCAACAGCAACAGCGTGCTCTTGGGCTGGTGGAAGTTGGTGATCAGCCCGGTGATGACGCGCATCTTATAAGAAGGTGCGATCATGAGGGCCGTGGTGGCCTCGAGGCGGGTCAGGCCGTGGAGGTCGAGGTAGGTCAAGACATATTGCAGGGCCTCAGGCGTCGCGAGCGGCTCATGAGGCTCGTAAGGGAACCATTGTTCCACGTGGAGCGGACGCAGCTCAGTACCTTGTTCCTTGAGCATCACGCCTATCCAATAGAGGCTTTCGAGCGTGCGCGTGCTGGTGGTCCCGACGGGGACGATGGGTTTGCCGCAATGGTGCATCAGGTTTTCGATGAGCGAGCGGCGCACGATGACGGTCTCGGAATGCATGGCATGTTGACCGATGGTGTCGGTCGCAACGGGTTTGAAGGTCCCTGCCCCGACGTGCAGCGTCACCTCGTCGAAGGTGAAGCCGCGTTCGCGCAAGGCGGCGATGAGGGGCTGGGTAAAGTGCAGTCCCGCCGTGGGAGCGGCCACCGAGCCGTCGTAACGGGCGAAGACGGTCTGGTAGCGGTCACGGTCGGCAGGCTCGGCGTCGCGGTGCAGGTAAGGCGGCAAGGGGATCTCGCCCGCTGCCTCAAGCACCGAGGCAAACGACAGTGTTTCGGGTGTCCACGAGAACTCGATGTCGGCATACTGGTCGTTTTGCGCGATGCGCTGCGCCGTCAGGGTGACAGGCTGTCCGGCGACAGACAATGCCATCGTGAGCGGGCCTTCCTTCCAGCGTTTCGCATTGCCGATGAGGCATTTCCAGCGCACGGGCGAGGTGGCAGCGAAGGCCACCTGGTAGTCCTGCTCCGGCTCAAGGCAAAACACCTCGATGCGCGAGCCCGTGGCCTTGTGGAACTGCAGGCGGGCGCGGATGACCTTGGTCTCGTTGAAGACCAGCAGGGCACCTTCGGGCAAGAAGTCGCCGACATGGCCAAACTGCGACTCGCCGATTTGGTCGTCCTTCAGCACCAAGAGCTTCGAGGCGTCGCGTTCGGGCAAGGGATACTTGGCGATGCGCTCCTCGGGCAAGGGGTAGTCGTAGGCTTCGATGGAGATGTCCTTTACCGCGTTCATCGTGGAAATTTTCCGCAAATATAGGGATTTATTTCTATTTTTGCAGGCAGAAACAAAAAAAGCCATGCAGGTCCCGTTAGCCATAGAACTCAACCGCGCCTTCTTCCTGAAGTTCCTGAAGTTCGGGGTGGTGGGCTTGTCGGGCGTGTTCGTCAACTTCGGCGTGACTTACGTGTGCAAGGAATGGCTCAAGTGGAACAAATACGTGAGCAACATTCTGGGTTTCGTCGTGGCGGCTTCGACCAACTACCTGCTCAACCGCATCTGGACCTTCGAGAGCAACAACCCGCAGATTGGCGTGGAATACGTGAAGTATTTCGGCATCGCGTTGGTGGGCTTGGGCATCGACACGTTCACGGTGTGGCTGCTCAACGGCAAGCTGAAGTGGAACTTCTACCTGAGCAAGGTGTTTGCCGTGGGAGCCTCCACGCTGTGGAATTTCTTCGGGAATTTGTTGTTTACGTTCGCGTGAACGCTTCGCGTCATTGACTCCGTCGAATGCAGAGCATTTGCGAGGAGGCACGACGAAGCAATGACGCAAAGCGACGACAGCAAAAAAGGCGCCACCTTGCGGTGACACCTTTTCATTTCTACGCGTAGCGTATCCCATCTAAATCATTCCTCTCTGCGTTTCTTGGCGACCAAGTAGGCGCCGCCAAGGCCTAAGAGCAGGGCGATACCCGTGCCGAGCGGAGCGTCGGCATCGTTGTTGAATGGATTTTCATGGTTGGGGAGCATAGGCGTGTCGCTGCGGTTTAAGAACAGGCTGCCATTGTTGAAAGCGCCCATGCCGTAGTACTCCTCGTCGCTGACGCCACGCTTGAACAGGCCGCCTTCTTTGGGACCGGCGACGCTTGTCAGGCCCAGACCCAGGACGATTGCGATTGTTATTGCTAATTTCTTCATATCATTATGTATTTAAAATTCAAAATTTAAGATTCAAAATTATCTGACCACAATCTTTTGGGTTCTGACATTCTCATTGTTGACCAAGCGGAGCATGTAGACGCCGGGCGTTTGGTTGAGGCTGACGTTGGCGTTGCCGCTGACGGTCTCGGAGCTGAGCACGCGGCCCATCACGTCGACCACCTGCAGGGTGGCGTCACCCATGTTGCTGATGACCCATTCGCTGCCGTTGTAGTAGGCGAAGGTCTCGTTGCCGTTCTCGTTGCTACCATTGTTGGCGCTGAACACCAGGCGGAAGCGCGAGGCGTAGTCCGTCGTGCGGGCCTCGAAGCTATAGCTCGGGGTGGCCAGCAGGTCGACATCGGCACCGGTCATGTTGTCGATGAGGTGGAGGTATTCCATCTCGACGTTCTCGGGATTGACGCTGAGGGTATAGGTGCCGTTGGCGCTGGCCTTGAAGTTCACGGGCATCTCGCCTTGGTTGCTGGCATCGACGATGGCCATATCCTTACCCTCCTGCGGGATGTAGATCTTGGTATTGTCGGCGTTGAGCATGAACTTAGGCAGGGTGCTGCCGTTGTCGAAGCGGACGATGGCGCGGTCAACCAATTGGTTGCTGACACCACGGGTGTTGGTGACGGCTTGGAGTACCTCGATGTTGATCACGTTCGGGCTGACGGGGTTGGAATTGGCAACCTTTGTGAAGGTGACAGTGGTCGTTGTTGCATTACCGAGCACGAATACACCTTCCATCGCTTCAACAGTGCGATCGCCAGTCTGAACAATCAACTCGTTTCTTCCGTTATCAGGATTGATTTTATAGAAGGCCATCTCGCCATTGAATGTGGCTGCTGTCGGGAACGGGTTGCCGATGAGGTTCCAGCCGGCGAAGTCGGCGCCGTCGGAATACTCGATGTCAACGATACCGTTGCCGAGGTAAGGTTGTCCTTCGAAGGTGATGGTGGTACCTGTTTTGCTGGCGTAGAGATATCCCTTTCCTGGAATTAGACTGAATTGCTCTGATCTATAATTGCGCCATTCGTCATCTTCGTTTTGGTCGAAATAGTAAAGGTCGTAAGTAGCATTGTTGGCAACAAAACCGGGCCCACTCAACATGTCATCGGAAATCATGTTGGCATCGACGGGATTCACATCGCAAACAGGTGAGGCAATCAGGTAGTAGTCGCCGTTCTTGTTGGTTTCTTCGTCGTAGTTGGTGATATATCCATCGATGACCTTGGTGTAGGAGACGTTGTCGGAGACTTTCTTGTAGAAGGAGAAGGTTTGGCCGGCGATGTTGTTGTGTATTTCATTTTGGTTAGTCAACACATATCCTCTCCAATCAGTGGTATTATTTCCAAAATAGATACCTATGTATTTAGAAGTTCCGACATTCTTTAAATAACCGTAGTCCGTGTCATACACATATTTTTTGTTTTCATTATTTCCAACTTTACAAGGAGCGGCTGAAGACGTATTATATAACCATGTAGTAGCACTACCAACTGGATAGAAAGTATAACCATTCGTTGCATCACCGCTCATGTTCCATTGGATTTCTTCATTGACAGTACCAGACAAAACTCCATTCTCGATGCTGACACTTGCTGCCGTAGCATTTGAAGTACCATTATTGTTTGTAATAGCATATGACGACCCATCAGCAGTATAGGTTCCCACAATTACAAACACATCTGCAGGGGTGAGGTCTGTGAGGGGGGTGAGTACCCATGAGCCTGGAACGGCAACTCCGGCTTGGGACGCTGTAACCACATTGGAAGGTATTACAACTTCAGTCTTGGCTTCATCGTAAGTATATTTTACAATGAAGTAAGCAGTGCGAGCTGCGCCGTCGTTGGCATTGAAGCCAATGGTAAGGATATAGTCCTCTCCCTGCGTGTTGGCTGAGAATTCATACTCATCAATCATAGTAGGTTTGTCTCCTGTGATATCCGAGCCATCTGAGTTGCAATAATCGACACTGAAATTATTAACATCCACATTGTCAATATTGGCGACAGCAACGTTCAGATTGTAATACTCTCCTGTAACTGGAATATTGTTAATCGCTTCCGGAGTGATGGTGATAGTCGGCACTGGTACCACGTAAGCCTCTTGGGTTACGGTGATCACATTCGATTCAACATTGGTTCCGCTGTTGCCGTAAATAACCTCGAAATAGGCGGCACGGGCTGCTCCGTCGTTGGCGTTGAATCCAATGGTAAGGATATAACCTTCGCCCTGTGTGTTGGCCGTGAATTCATAATCATCAATTATAGTAGGTTTGTCTCCTGTGATATCTGAACCATCGGAGTTGCAATAATCCACACTGAAATTATCGACATCCACATTGTCAATATTGGCGACGGTTACGTTCAGATTATAATAGTCTCCAGAGGCTGGCACATCGCTAATTGTATTCGGCGTGACGGTGATTGCTGGGTTAGGGCTAGTCTCTTCTTCTGGAGCGGCAAAGATTGTCAATTCATAGGTAGTGTTATCACCGTTCACATAAATTGTTGGGAAACCAGTGATAGTATAGGTTTTGGTAAGGTCTAAACTGCTGATAGCCGTGCCAACTTTATAAAGTTGAATATCTTGGCCTCCCAAAGAAACATAGTATTTGTTATTGTTATCGTTTTGAGTAATGGTCGCGCCCGTGATTTGGAAATACTGTCCGATTACATTAGTAAAGGTATAGTTCCATGCAGACTGTGCCACAGACGTGGGAGAGGGAGCCGTACCATCGGTAGGTGTAATACCAGAAAGGTTGGTGATTTGCGGGTTACCATAACGCAACTGATAAGAAACAGTGGCCGTTCCGTTAAAGGTTTTACCTGCCGTGAGGCCGTGGTTGCTCTTGTAATACAGCACTGCACCGCTGGCATCCTGAATGTATGCATAATTGCCGTTCACATAGGTTACAACAGCGTCACTAAGCGTAACAAGATAGTCATCAGCCGTCGTGTTTGCCGTAAGCGCAGCAATGTTGGCCAAAGGCTGCGTGATGGTATAGGTGGCTGAAGCCTCTCTATCAGTCCAATTGGCCTTGGTAGCTTTGGCATAGAGTGTGGTGCTTTCGCTCACTGTGACAGGGTTCTCATAGGTAGTCCATGCGCCATCACCAAGTTTGTAAGACAGTGTAACTCCAGAGGTTTCGCAACTGATAGTAACTGTTTGTGCGCCCGTGTAGGGACCACCAACAGGACTGAAGGTGGGTTCCAACGGAGTAAGCACATATTGAGCCTCTGCAGGCTCGCTGGTTTGACTGTCTTTAATAGCAATGGCTTTGATTGTCATATTGCGGTCAACGGTAATGGCACCCTCGTAAAGCGCACTTGAAGTGGTGGGGGCATCGCCGTTGGTAGTGTAGTGAATGTCAGCTCCACTTGTAGTGCAGGAAATCTCAACGGATTGGTTGGCATTGTAGGTGCCGGCACTAGGGTTGAAGCTCGGGGGCAGGACAGCACTAGTGCTGGTGTAGGCGACTGTTGCAGTGTAAATCCTTTTTTGAGCGGAAGCTGTGAAAGTGACTGATTGCTCACCAGTATTACTGCTCCAATCACTTAAAACATAACCGCTAGCGCAACTGAATGTGATGCCAGTAATAAGAACACCATTGGGCACTGAGAAGGTAAGGGTTCCATCAACGTTGTTATTGTTGTTATTACCATTATAAACACGCAATTCCGTAGTAGTTCCGCCGTTGTTCCAAACCCTAGTATTTGTGCCTCCATGAGTAATGTTCATAGTAACTATGCCACTTGTATAATCTGTATTTGGATCAAGGTCGGTACCTGTGCCTGATGTGGTTGGTTTTTCGATTCCCAATGCAGTCAGACCAGCGTCGGTATTGAAAACGAAAGTGGCGTTCATCACTTGTTCAAGTTCTACCGTAACGGTTACGGCTTGATCGGGCATAGTGAATGAATTGCCTTCAATTGCGGAACCGTTAACGCTCCAAGTGGCGGCATAGCTTTCGTAGCCCGAGACAGGCGTGTAAGTCAAATTCACCGTCGTCCCGTAGGCAACTGGGTTTGTGGCGTCCATAGTGTAAGTGCCGTATTGGTCGTTTGCGGGCAAGGTCACAGTGTTGGTGTTGGGGTTCCACTTGGCATAGAGGGTGGTACTACCCGAAATTACAAAGGAAGTCTCAAGAGGAGCAGGTCCGTACACCGTTCCAGTGCCTTGCGTATTCATACACCAACCTCCAAAGGAATAATGTGTCTTGGCGAGGTTGCCCGTGTTGCCGAGCACGGTCACTTCGTCGCCGCTTCCGTATTCGTTGGTGTCCTCAGGTACATCACCTGAAGTGGCATCATTGGCGTTGTAGGTTACGGTATAGGTGTCAGAGCCGCCACCACCAGAAGTGGTATTCGTAATTACAATATTGTCAAGGAAAGCTCTCTTGGCTGTGGTTTCCAACTTGACAGTCATTGAGCCAGCATCAGTAATCGTAAAATTTACTGATTTCGATTCGAAATCATCACTCATCTTAGCGGTATAGGTTACCGTTTCGTTCTGAGAACCAACTGTCACTTTAATGTTTCCTTCAACAGTAGTCCAGCCTTTTACGTCAAAGTCCACTGTTAAAGTACCAGCTTCAACGGTTAAAGATTTTGAAGTAATAGTGCCAGTTTTTGAACTGGCACCAAGCTTAATTGCACCTCCTGCTTTATAAACATTTGTTCTGCCTGTATTTGGAAAGTTTTCATTTTCATCCGTCCATGGATTACTGCTACCTCCAGTGGTAGTATTATCACCAGAAGTAATGGATGAAAAATCTTCTGATAACAGTTGGGTTTCAGTTCTTGTTTGTCCCCATCCCGCCAGACTCGGCGTCATGAAGACGAGCAGCGCGAGGGCTGCGATCAATAAAGTAAATTTCTTTCTCATTTTGTGTTTGAATTTAATTGTTAATTATTTAGTTTGATGAATTATGATTCAAAGATTTAAGATTCAAAGATTTAAAGATTTCAGGATTTAAAAGACATCGGAATGGGACCCGGTGTCAAGCAATAGCAGTGTCAATTCTTTTTCATTTCTCAAGTTGTTCAATCAAGTCCTCAAAACTCTTTGCCTCATAGACACGGCCTGCGGCCACGTCTTCCAAGGCTTTCTCAAGACCACTCTTGCGGCGCATTTTCACCTTCCAGCCCATCCTTCTCGATAACGTCCGCAAGACGGTCAAGTCGGCATTGGGCAAAGAGAGGGTCACATTTTCTATAGTTTGTGTTGCTTGCATCTATTTGTTTTTGTTTTTAATTGTTGATTATTTGATGAATTATGATTCAAAGATTGACTTCGTCGAATACTACGTATTTCAAGATTCAATATTCAAAGATTTATGATTTGCAACATTTCAGCTGGGGTCACCACAATGGGCGATATGAGTCTTCATTGGGCAATCGTTTTTTTCCTTTCTTGCCTTGCTTGGCGGATTTCCTCATTAATCTCCTCAAGGGTCAGCTCCGAATTGCCGTTGTTTTCGCTCTGTTGGCGCATGGCCAAGATTGCCTTCTGCGCGCGGGTTCGCACTTCCTGTCGGGCATAGAAATCAAGCAGAAGTTCCTCGATCTTTTGTTGAAGCCAAAGCGTCAGGGCTTGGTCGTCAGCAAAGGAGGGCCTTACTTTCTCCACCAAAGTGTCGTTCAGGATTATGTTGTAGCTGCACATGAGATTTCGTTTTATTCGGGCGCAAATATACAAAAAAAACGGCTTTCGCCGCATCATTTGTCCGCAATTTTTAATCTTTTTCTATTTCACTGATTGTTTGAAATTTAAGATTCAAAGATTTAAGATTCAAAGATTCAAAGATTCAAAGATTTAAGATTCAAAGATTCAAAGATTTAAGATTCAAAGATTCAAAGATTTCAGGATTTCAAGGATTATTATCGTGCATGTTTTGGGCGTGGCAGGCATCCACGATGGTTATTGTGTCGCCATCGATGGTGTAGGCAAAATACCACTTGTCGGTGTTCGCCATGTGGTAGCCTTTCCATCGCGATAGCGTCGGCTCACGCCTCTGTAGTGTCTTTTCAATCTGAAAAATGGAATCATACGCATCATGCACATTCTTTTCCATTAACTCTTGAGAATAGGTATGTTTGTACTTTTTTGAGACATTGCGGTAAAAGGTCGTTATCTTATTAGCACACCGTCTCTTGATGGAATATTTAGGCTGTTTCATGGGAGTGCATATTCTTCTCTTACAGCTTTGAGAGTCATTTCCCGGGCTGTTTCAATATCCATAGTTTCCTCGTCCTCCAACCGCAATTGCTCCAGTCTCAAGTCTATCAGCTCTTGAGCCCAAAGGCGAATGGCGGCTGTGGTGTCCAACTCAGGACGCAAATCCCGAATGGCAACCTCGTCTATGTCTATGCTTACCGTGCACATCTTTATTTTGTCCTTTCTTTCGTTTTCTATTGTTGTTTGGTTATTCAGAGGGTTGGTCGTTCACTTGTTCGGCTTGGGTCTTAGGCTCGCGGCGGGTATCCCAGAAGGCAACCACCTCTATATGGTCGTCAACAATTCGGTAAACAATTTTATTGTGATGGCGAACAACAACACTTCGGTATGCGGATGGAAGGTCGGACAAGTAAGGTTCCTTCGGCCCCATTTCAGGGTTGTTGGCAAGAAGCACATTGGTGTGATGCACTTCTTGAAGGAAACTCTGCCTTGCCATCACTCCAAACACTTTCCCAATATAGTTGGCAGTTTTGCGGAGTTCCTTTTTCGACTTGTCATTCCATCTTACTCTCATACAGCTTCAGAATATTTTAGTTCTTCGCTTGCAACTTCTTCTTCAAGTTCGCGAAACATGTCTTCGGAGTCTTGCCATTTTCCTTCTGCAAACTGTCTTTCGCCCTCTGCCACCATCTGGTGCAGCTCCTCAATCGTGTAAGGCTTCATTTCTTCAGTATTCGCTTGTTGGATTAATTGCTCGCCAATCCAACGCTTGTCTTCAGAAGAGAGAAGTCCGTAAAGAAATTCAAGAAGGCTTGTCAGTGTCGCTTTGCTCATCGTATTATCGGTTACATTTTCGGGTGCAAATATACATAATTAATATAATGTTCGCACGAAAAAAAAGTATTATTTTATCCCTGCATCTCGGCATTATCCGGCAGGTGGTCCAAGGGACGAAGTTGGCTGCCTTCGATGCTGAAGCAGTGGGTAGCGGTGCCATTGGTAAGGAGCAGATACTTAGGCTTCAAGGCCGAATGGTAGCGCACGGCCTGGTCGAGGACAGCCTCGGTGAGGGCCACCGCGGGGGCCTTGCACTCCACCACCATCAGGGGCTGGCCACCCTTGCCGAAGACGACGGCGTCGGCACGCTTGTCCAAGCCGTTCACCTTCAGCGAATACTCCACCGCCACGAGGCCCGCCGGCACCCTGAGGTGCTCAACGAGGAGATACAACACCTTCTGCCGTACCTCTTCCTCAGGCGTGAGGACGACGAAACGGCGACGCAAAGGATCGAAGACACAGGTCTTCCCCTCGCGTTGCTCGGTGCGAAACCATTGTAGGGCGCTGTCGGACATGGTGGCTTGTGTTTTTATGACTGCAAAAGTAAGAATAATTTGGAATGCAGAATGCAGAATGTAGAATGCAGAATGAGGAATGTAGAATGCAGAATGTAGAATGCAGAATGAAGAATGTAGAATGCAGAATGCAGAATGCAGAATGTAGAATGTAGAATGAAGAATGTAGAATGTAGAATGCAGAATGTAGAATGCAGAATGCAGAATGAAGAATGCAGAATGTAGAATGTAGAATGCAGAATGTAGAATGCAGAATGTAGAATGCAGAATACAGAATGAAGAATGAAGAATGAAGAATGAGGCCCTTCGACCCTTCGACAGGCTCAGGGACCTCAGGGCTCAGGGACCTTTGAATTTTGAATATTGAATTTCGAATTTTGAATATTGAATTTTGAATTTTGAATATTGAATTTTGAATATTGAATATTGAATTAATAAATACTATTTTTGCGGTATGAAAAACAGGTTTCTTTTCCTTATGGCTTTCGGCATCGTGCTTGGCGGCTGCAGGCCTGAGCCGGACGCGCTCATCGGCACTTGGACTGTCGACAAGGTGCATGTGCAGTTCGACGAGAGCCGCAGCACGCCCGAACTGGTGAAGCAGACGGGCGAGATGGAAAAACGGAACACGTTCAGCATCAGCGCGGATTCTGTTTTGGTTTTCAAAGGCATCGACGAGCAATGGGAAGAACGTGTCAATCTGGTCAACGACAGCGTGTTACGCTGCAGCGGACGAGATTTTGGCATCTGGAGCAGGGGACGGATTGTCACGCGGACGGGGTCGCCGCTAGGGGAGGTTATTGTTATTTATAAGAAGGAATAACCCCCGTCATTGCGAGGAGGAACGACGAAGCAATCCAGAGAGACAACACAAAGAGAAAACACTACTTTTGTCAGCAGGAAAGATTAAATAGCATGGAAAAGAAGGCCTACGTATACATATTGTTCAACCGCAGAAACGGAACATTATATACGGGTGTAACATCGGATATAGTACGTCGTATCTATGAGCATAAAACGGGGCTCCATCCTAAGAGTTTTACGGCAAAGTATGGCGTCGATAAGTTGGGATATTATGAAGAATACGTCTCAATCAAGGAAGCCATCGAAAGGGAAAAACAGATCAAAGGCGGTTCAAGAGCCGCTAAGCTTGCTTTGATTGAAGGAATGAATCCTAATTGGGAGGATTTGTTCGATTTATTGATAGTCTAATGTCTGGATTGCTTCGTTCCTCGCAATGACGCAAAGCGGCGATTTCTGGATTGCTTCGTTCCTCGCAATGATGCGAAGCGGCGACAAGGATAGTCTCCACCCTGGATTGCTTCGTTCCTCGCAATGACGCGAAGCGGCAGTCCGGATTGACTACGTTGAGTCTTCGATTTGCTTCGTGCCTCGCAATGACGCAAAGCGGCGACAAGGATAGTCTCC
>JAGBQJ010000030.1 GCA_017632935.1 Bacteroidales bacterium
GTGTAATTTGTCTCAGCAGAAAAGTTCTCGAAAGGAGCGAGGCGCTGGACGAAAAAATCAAAAGAAATGACAAGATCAGTCAATGCAGTGGCTTCAAGAGCCAGAAGAAAGAAAATCCTGAAGAAGACCAAAGGTCAGTTCAGCACGAGAAAGAACGTGTGGACTGTGGCGAAGAACTCTTACGAAAAGGGTCAGACCTACGCTTACCGCGACAGAAGAAACAAGAAGCGCGAGTTCCGCAGCCTGTGGATCGTCCGTATCAACGCCGCCGTGCGCGAGTATGGCATGAACTACAGCCAATTCATGGACAAGCTCACCAAGTCGGGTATCGAAATCAACCGCAAGGTCCTTGCCGACCTCGCTTTGAACAACCCCGAGGCTTTCAAGGCCATCGTCGACCAGGTGAAGTAAATCGCACTATTGTTCCATCAATAAAGAAGCGTCCCCACCTTCTGGTTGGGACGCTTTCTTTGTCTATATCAGGCACTGAATTTATTCGTAATACTCGTATTCGCAATAGCAGGGGACAGCACGACCGTTGCCATAGTCAATGCCTTGTTCTAGGGGATTGCCGTAATGGTCGGTTTCTTGCACGATGAATTTCATCGTATATCTGTCCGCACTCTTGTTCCGAATGCCGACAAGCGTTCCGTGATCGTCACATTCCAGGCCAAAAGAATAGAATGTGGAGAAGTTCTTGAAATAGCCTTCCATCAGCCTTCCATAGTCGTCGTAATAGTATGAGATCAGATTTCGGCGGGTATTCTCCGAAACCAGCTGCTGGGACGCATTATAGGAAAGCTCTGTCTTCCAGCCGTTTCGCACCAATAAGGAATAGTACACGCCTTCGCCGATTTCGCCAACCTCATATTCGTAGGTTTTCCCGTAGATGTCTTTGTAACCCGTCACCACGCCGTTCTCATTGAAATAATACTCAAAACCCTTGGCGTTTTTCGATGTTGAAGCACTAAACCTTTTGATGGGGCCATTGATGAGATACATCCCGTCGACCATCGTCACCTTGGGCAAGCGTGCATCAAAACGAAGGGCAGTCGAATCCTCGTGGGTGATGGCTTTACGGAAAAGCAAACCATCGGGCAGGGTGCTGTTGTCTGATGTGGAAAGCAGTTTTAAGGCGTCCTCGTCATAGCGCAGCATGACATTCAGAGAACGTTTTGGCTGTGTCGTTGTGCTCGTCTTTTTCCCTTCGTATATAACGAAATCAAAAAGGATAGTGTCGTTGTTGATGACGGGCTCGCACTTTTCCGTCACCTCAGAGAAAAGCAGGTTGTCTTTATAATAATGGTAAAAAGCCATCTGGGCCTGATAGGTGCTGTCGGTGAGCTGTTTCACATCAAGGTTGATGTCCGTGTGAGGCATGTCTTCATCAGGAGAGACATACACTGCTTGATACTGGCCATGGACAGGGACAGGAGGCTCCGGCTCCACTTCCACTTTCTGGTCACAAGAGGTTAAACCCATTGTGATTAAGGCCAAAACTAATGGCCATGCATACTTTTTCTTCATTTTTACCTGAAATAGGGCAGACTTGTTTTTTCGGAGCAAAAATAGAGATAAAAAAGAAACGACCTCCGTTTCATGAGGGATTATTTTCGGGGAAAAAGTAAAATTGTTGTTTTCTCACCGCTTGAACGGACAATCCACTGTGCAGCCGGCGCATTTGTTACAGTTTGCTGGCTTTTTGATGTTGCTTTCACAGGAGCATTTGCCTTTGCCCATCCGCAAGATACGGATGGCGACGATGGCCATTGCAAGGACAATCAGCAATATGATGATGGAAGCGAGATTCATGCGATGATGGCGTTAGCGATGAGATAGGCAATCCAGGCACAGACCCAAGCGATGACGCACTGGAAGGCGATGATGAACAGCATCCACTTGGTGCCCAACTCGCGGCGGATGGCAGCCACAGCGGCCACGCAAGGTGTGTAGAGCAGGCAGAAGACCAGCATCGAGACGGCCGACGCAGTGTTGAAGAGGGCTTTGTAGTCGAGGACGCTCAAGATGCCAACGACGCTCTCCTTGGCCATGAAACCGCTCACCAAAGCCGTGACCACCTGCCAATTGCCTAATCCGAGAGGGCTGAACACTGGGGCAATCCAGCTTGCCACACTGGCCAGCATGCTGCCTTCGCCGTTTTCCTCCACCATGTTGAAGTGGAAATCGAAGGTCTTTAGCAGCCAAATGACCAAAGTGGCCAAAAAAATGACCGTGAAGGCGCGTTGCAGGAAGTCCTTGGTCTTGTCCCACAACAGGTGCGCCACGTTTTTGAGACCAGGCAGACGGTAGTTAGGCAACTCCATCACGAAGGGTGCCACGTCGCCTTTGTTGCCGAACCATTTGGTGAACAAAGCAGTAACGATGCCGACGACGATACCCAAGAGGTAGATACAGATGAGCACTACGCCGCCGTGGCCAGGGAAGAACTTGTCGGCGAAGAAAGCGTAAATCGGGATCTTGGCCGAACAACTCATGAAGGGCGTCAGCAGGACGGTGCGCCAACGGTCGTGGGTGGAGTGCAGGGTGCGTGTCGACATGACGGCAGGCACGGTGCAGCCGAAACCGATGAGCATGGGCACGATGCTATGACCTGTTAGACCGAGCTTTCTCAAGAAGCTGTCACTGACGAAGGCCACACGCGCCATGTAGCCGCTGTCTTCCAAGATGCTGAGGAAGAAAAACAACAGAATGATGATGGGGACAAAGCTGATGACGGTGCCGACACCTTCGAAGATGCCTTTCAGCACCAAGGACTGCACTGCCTCGTTGACATTCCAGTTGATCATCGCGCTTTCACTGATGGCTTTGAGCCAGTCGATGCCTTGTTCAAGCAGATCTTGCAGCGGGCCACCAAGGCCGTCAATGCTGACCCAGATGATGCCCATCATGACAAGGATGAAAATCGGGATGGCCGTCCACTTGCCCGTCAAAACCTTGTCTATGCGGCGGCTGCGTTGGTATTCCTTGCTTTCCTTGGGCTTTACCACGGTCTTTTCGCATAGACGTTTGATGAAAGTGAAGCGCATCTCCGCCATGGCAGCGGCGCGGTCGAGGCCGCGTTCTTCCTCCATTTGAAGGATGAGGTGTTCCAAGGTCTCTTTCTCGTTTTGCGAGAGCTGCAGGGCTTCCATGACGATGTTGTCGCCTTCGATGAGCTTGGATGCGGCGAAACGAACGGGGATATCAGCGCGTTGCGCGTGGTCCTCGATGAGGTGCATGATGCTGTGGAGGCAGCGGTGCACGGCGCCGCCATGGTCGTCCTTGTCGCAGAAGTCCTGACGCACAGGGGCTTCCTGGTATTTGGCGATGTGGATGGCGTGGTCGACGAGCTCGTTGATGCCTTCGTTCTTCGCGGCGGAGATGGGCACCACGGGCAGACCGAGAATCTGCTCCATCTCGTTCACGAGGATGCTGCCGCCGTTGTTGCGCACCTCGTCCATCATGTTGAGCGCCAAGACCATAGGCGTGCCCAATTCCATGAGTTGCATGGTGAGGTAGAGGTTGCGCTCGATGTTGTTGGCGTCCACGATGTTGATGATGCCTTTGGGCTTCTCCTTCATGATGAACTCGCGCGAGACGATCTCCTCGTTGGTGTAAGGCGACAGCGAATAGATGCCAGGCAAGTCGGTGACGGAAGTGTCGGGATGTCCTTTGATGGTGCCGTCCTTGCGGTCGACGGTGACGCCAGGGAAGTTGCCCACGTGCTGGTTGGCGCCCGTCAGCTGGTTGAAGAGCGTGGTCTTGCCGCAGTTTTGTTGTCCTGCAAGGGCAAAGGTCAGCTTGGTACCTTTGGGCAAGGACTTTTCGTGCTTTTTATCGTGGTAGATGCCTTCCTCGCCCAAGCCCGGGTGGGCGTTGTGGTCGGGGAGGGAGGTGATATAGAGACGGTCAAGGTTGCTGTCTTTTTCTTCGGTTGGGGTGCCGTCGCAGGGCTCCACTTCGATGAGCGCGGCATCGGCTTTTCGTAACGTCAAGGCGTAGCCGTGTACCATGATTTCCATGGGGTCGCCGAGGGGCGCGTATTTCACCAGTTTGACGACAGCGTCTGGGATGAGACCCATGTCCAGAAAATGCTGTCGGCGCGAGCCTTCACCGCCCACGGCCTGGATGCGCGCGGAATGTCCTATTTCGAGTTGATCTAAGGTAATCATCGGGTGCTAATGTTTGATGCTGCAAAAATACGAAGACATTCCGTACACTATTATCCTTATTAATGATGCTTTTTTGGAAAAATGCTCATTATTTATAGGGAAATGCATTCATCGCTTCCCAATCTTTTGGGCCTCGCCATGGGTGTAATACCGTAGGGTCACGTCCGGCTTTTTTCTATCTTCCATCCTGACCTCGCAAGTGAACGACACTTCGGAAACGCCTTCGCTCAAAACCGCGTCGCCTTGTGGGGCCACGTTCGCGACCTTGTTGTAGTCGAAGTCGGTGATGCAAGCGCTGCCTTCGAAGTCGTAGATGAGGTATTGCCCTGCCCTGATGGAGCAAGGGAAATACAGCGTTCCGCTGGGGGTTTGGATAACCGGATTGTTGATGCTGCCTTTGCCTTCAACGGTGATGCAGAGCGCGAAACGGCTTGCGTATGGGCTGTTCCATTCCCAATGGTCGTCGCTAAGATTGCAGAAATAACGGCGTGAGTTGTGCTGGGGATATAGCAGGAAGGTGGAGTCCTCGGTTTTCTTGATGTGCCAGTCGCTGTAGGGGTCTTTAAGCGCTTCCTTCATCTTGTCGCTGAAGGCATGTGACAGGCGAAGTGACTCCCAGGTGCGGATGGTATTCAGCATGATATGGGAAAGGCCATGCTTGTGCATAGTTTCCGCGCTGAAGTCGAGGCCGAAACCCGCGTCGAAGGCGGCGGCTTTGGAGAGGAACCATTCCAACTCTTCCATCGTGGTGGCTTTACGGTTTTTGTCGGACAAGTGGATCTTGAAGTTGCCTATCATCCACGGTATCTGGGTCTTGCGGTAAAACTCCTGCTTCTCGCTCAGCGTTTCCACCATTTTGGTGCGCATCGACTCGTTCCAGAACTGGCTCTCGTTGACACGGCTCAGGTAGGGCCATGAGGCCGGAGTGACTAGGTCGGCTTGCAAAAGCTTGTCGGGATTGTATTTGTGCATCGTGTCAAGGAAATGGCCGATGGCCATATCGCCTTGCTTGTTGTAGGCATAACTCTTCAAATCGTTGAAAATCAGAATGTCATAATCGGTTTTGGCCAGTTTCTTGGCTTCGGATTGTGCCATCTGGTCTTGTGTCTCCAAGTCGGGGAGGAGGGTGCGTTCGGGTGTGTCCCAAAGCTTGTAGACGACGGCGTTTTTGCCATGAGCGACTCTTCTGGTGCCGAAGGCGCCGCGGACGCAATGGTAGAACAAATGGATTTCGCCCACCTTTTCCACGCTGCGGTAGGTGACGAGTTCATCGTCGATTTGCAGCACGTTGATGGTGGCGGGGATGTCGAAGAGTTCGGAGTGGTGGACGGCAAACTCGGTTTGCTTGTCGTCGATGGGCAGCTGCAGCTGCAAAAGGCCTTGTTTCAGTAGGTGTTTCGAGGGCTTGGGGCCGACGAGTTTGCTGCTGGTAGGGATGCGGTTGGCCAGCACGGTGATACCCAAATCCAGACCGGCTTGACGGGCTTTTTCTCTCAGATAGGCTTCGTGTTTCGCGTTGCCGTCAGCAAGCAGATAGGACTTCGTGCTCCTTGGGACGAGCGGCTCTTGCGCGAATGAAATCGTCGCGCTCAACAACAGGCATACGATGGTTAATATCCTCTTCATCAGTCGATTCCTCTCAAGTCTTTATACAGTTGCACGGCGTAAAGGTCGGTCATGTTGGAGACGAAGTCAATGACAGACTGAAGTTTGGGATAGACCTCGTCAGTCTCCACCTTGAACTGCTCGGGGATGAGCGAGAGCAGCTTCTTATTATAAGGTGTGTCGGGATTCAAGACGGCATCAGTGAAGTCTTCCATCAGCGTGCCGACTACGTTGAAGCCCGTCAGCTCGATCTTCACCACGGAAGGATGACGGTAGATATGCTTCACCGAGGCGTCGCGGCAGACTTCCAAGGCGTTTTTCTCAAACTCCGGCAGGTGTGAGATCAGGCTTTTCTCGAAGCGGCCTTCCATGATGGCCTCGTAATGCTTCACGAAGATGTCGCTGGCGCAGTTGACGAGCTTATTGATCAAGGTGGCGCGCAGGAAGGCCATGCGCTCGTTCGTGTCAGTCACGTCGCGGTAGACCTTTTCTTTGTAGTCGAACACTTCCTTGTCCTTGGGCAATTCGGGGTTGAAGAAGGACAGGAAACAACGCTCGATGTCCTCGGTGCTGACGATGCCGCGCTTGTGGGCGTCTTCCATGTCGAGGACGAGGTAACAGATGTCGTCGGCAGCCTCCATCATGTAGGAAAGCGGGTGACGGGCGTACACCAAATGCTCGTCGTCCAAGCGTGGGATGCCACATTCTTCTACGACCTCCTGAAACGCCTCAATTTCAGAATAGAAGACGTTGTATTTCTTGCGGTTGCCTTTGTCGTAGGAAGGGTAGGGGTATTTCAACAAAGTGGCCAAGGTGGCCGAGGTCAGGGAGAAGCCGCCAGCGCGTCGGCCAGTGAACTGGTGCGTCAGCTGGCGGAAGGCGTTGGCGTTGCCCTCGAAGGCGATGAGGTCGCTCCATTGCTCTGGTAGCACGCTGTCTTTCAAGTTTTTGCCTTTTCCGTCTTTGAAGAAACTGCTGATAGTGTCCTCGCCTGAGTGACCAAAGGGCGGGTTGCCGAGGTCGTGGGCCAGACAGGCCGAGGCCACGATGGTCTCGATGTCGGACTGGCGTTCTTTCAGTTCGGGGTGCTTTTTGGCCAGCTTTTCCACGGTGCGGCAGGCGATGGAGCGTCCCACGCTGGCCACTTCCAGGCTATGGGTTAGGCGGTTGTGCACCATCTGTGCGCCAGGCAGCGGAAACACTTGGGTCTTGTTTTCCAGGCGGCGGAAGGGACTGCTGAAGATGATGCGGTCGTAGTCGCGCTGGAAGGAGCTGCGGATGTCGGGGCTCTTGTGCGGCTGCGCGTAGCGTTTGTTGGAAAGTAGGTTTTCCCAGTTCATCAGTATGATTCGTTAAATTAGTGCAAAAATAGGAAGAATTTGGGGATTTAAAATCCAAAATTCAAAATTCAAAATTTAAAATTCAAAAATTCCCTATTTTTGCCGCCGATTTGAAAGCCATCACACTATGTGGGTAGTCTTGTCTTTGGTTTCGGCCGTCCTTTTGGGCTTCTACGACATCTTCAAGAAACAGACCGTCGTCGGCAACGCCATCATTCCTGTTTTGTTCTACAGCACGATGATCAGTGGGCTCTTGTTTTTGCCCTTGGTCTTGCTGTCGCATTACAAGCCTTTCGTCTTTGAGGGCGACTTCATGCAGAAGCTCTACATCGAGCCGCTCGATTGGCAGCAGCACCTGTTCATCATGGGCAAGACCGCGCTCATCCTCGCCTCGTGGATGTTCAGCTATTCGGCCATGAAGCACCTGCCCATCACCGTGGTGGGACCCGTCAATCAGCTGCGGCCGGCCATCACGGTCATCCTGATGTTTTGTGTCTTCCGTGAGAGCCTGACGTGGCTGCAAGGGACGGGCGTGGTGTTGGCCATCATATCCTTCTATTTTATGAATCGTTCGGGCAAACTGGAAGGGATCAACTTCAAGTCGAACAAATGGGTCTATATGTTGCTCGGATCGGCGGTTTTAGTGGCTTTGAGTGGGATGTACGACAAGTTCCTCCTCAACTATATCGACAAGCCCATGTCGCCGACCACCATACAGGCCTGGTACACCATTTACGACTTCCTGATGATGGCGGTACTGTTCTTACTAATTTGGTTCCCGAAACGGAAAAAATTGCAGTTTGAATGGCGATGGGGCATTGTGGCCATGGCCGTTTTTGTCACCGTGGCCGATGTTATCTATCTCACTGGTTTGAAGCAAGATGCGGCCAAGGTGGTGCTCATTCCGCTCATCCTTTATGGCGTGCGTCTCATCGTGTCGTTCGTCTACGGCATTTTCGGCTTCAAGGAGCAGAACATCCGCAGCAAAATTATCCCGCTTTTGATGGTTTTGGCGGCGCTGGTTTGTTTATGCATTTAATCGACGCTGTAGAGACGCAAAAATTTGTGTGTGGGACTATTGCGGTGTGACGGAAAAAGTACTATTTTTGCAGCGAAAATGAAAAGCCATGACCGCAATTGATTTACAAACGGACACTATGCAACTGCTACAGCGGTTTGACAAGACCGATGTTTCACTGTGGCAAAAAGTGCTTGAAGCTTTAGCTGCCATTTATCGAGAGGAAGAATCCCTACAGTCCAAGAGGCGTGCAGAACAGAAGGCCAGAATCCGTCAAATGGTGGGCGCATTTGAGAAAAGTGATACAAGTGACTGGAAGCAAGCCAAGGAAGATAGCCTAACAGAAAAATACGAAAAGTAGTAGCCATGAGGGTCTTCATTGATACTAACATTTTTCTGGACCTGCTTTGGCGACGCGAGAGATTTCTCGCTGATTCACTGAAAGTTTTTGATCTTGCTGTGGATGGTCGATTCGAGTTGTTGATTTCGGATTTGAGTATCGCTAACATTAAGTACATAACGCGGAAAGATTATTCTGTGGATGAATTCTATAGGGTTATGTCAGTTTTCAGGCCGGTGTTCACCATTGTCCCCATTGGGGAGGAAGCGGTCGACCAAGCTTTTGCCGCTAAGGCCCGAGACTTTGAGGATGCCTTGCAGTATTTTTCAGCTGTGCAAGCCAAGGCTGATTATTTGTTGACACGGAATATCAAGGACTATGGCTTTGCATCGATAGAGGTGATTAGTCCGTCAGAGTTCCTTAATAGGTTCTCTTAACGCGTTGTTTTTCCTATGCATTTGACGCTATAGTGACGCTAAAATTTTGCGTCTGGTTTTTCCTAAAACGCGCTGTCTGGCGCGTTTTTTTTTTTTTTTTTTTCGTTTTGTGTGCTTGCAAACCATTGAAAATAAAAGGCGTAACGCCTGTTACATTTATTTAGGGTTTTATAAGCCAAAAAATGCGCTATTGCCTTGTAAACATTGGGAAAAATTGCTTATCTTTGCACGCTTTTTATGCGCTAGCTCGCGTACGCGCGAGATGATTTGATAAACTTATTGAAAATGAAAGAGTTAAAAAATACGATTCGACACTGGCACCCGTTGCATGTGGCTGCCGTTTTGCTGATGATAATGGCTTGGATGATGCCAATGAAAGAGGCTTGGGGACAAAACCTCCCGTTTGAGCCTACCATAGACGAAAACGACCCTATTCTCTATTGGATTGAAACTGTCGGTGCCACAGGTTTCTATGCTGTCCCTCACTCCAATAACT
The DNA here is from genome assembly GCA_017632935.1 of Bacteroidales bacterium. GTDB lineage: Bacteria > Bacteroidota > Bacteroidia > Bacteroidales > F082 > Limimorpha. Next base: position 9,409 of record JAGBQJ010000030.1, read on the forward strand.
CCAACGCTTCAACCACCAATGCACCTACTCTGAGAGCCTTGTGGTATTTCAAGGCGTCGGGTGAAGAAGGGTACTATTACATCATAAACGATGCAACGGGAAAGTATTTGAAAAAAACTGGTAACACAGGCAGTGACAACACTATTGGGGTAGCAGACCATGCCACTACTGACGATGACAAGTTCAAGTTCTCATTCGGTACCCCTCAAGGTATCACTGAAGGCAGTTGGGTGGTTTATCCTAAAGAAGCAGGAACAGCAGGTTGGTTGAGCAAAAAAAGCGGCAGTGCTCAGTATAATCTATGGCTTAAAGTGGCTAATTGGAATGGAACTCCTGTCGGAGATCCCAACTCCCAATGGAAGATTGTGCAAAGAGCTGACGTGCAATGGCCGAAATCCGGGTTGCCATTTCAGGTTTCAACTAGTAGCAGCGATAGGCATTACTACCGTATTAACCATGCGCAGTCTACACAATATAATCTCTCCTACGATGACAGCGATTATGTGACCATCTCAACTGAAGATGACAGGAAAAAGGTTTGGTATTTCGAAGAGGCGGCAACTGATCCTGATATTAACAACCTCAGATATTACAAAATTGTGAATGCACTGACGGGTAAATATCTGAAGTTTACGGCAACGACCATTAATGGAAGCAATCAAGATGATAAATTTATGTTGTCGGATTATGATCCTGATAATGCAGACCGTTTCCAATTTGTTGTGGTGAATTCTTATGGAGGTAACCCTGGATATTCCATTATGCCTAAATTGGCGATGTCCAAATTTGATGTAAGCAATTACGCCAACAGTATGGTCCCGAAAGCTGTTAACAATAATAGTAGAGCCGCTTTGCGTAGTGATAGAAACAACAGCAACGCCCACTGGTGCTTTATTGCCACAGAATTCGTCAATACATGCGACCCTCCTGTTATTACAGTCACGTATGACGGGAATGGCGAGCCTACTAATGTCAGCATAAGTGCCGAAGAGGATGCTACGATCTATTACACCACTGACGGTAGCAATCCAGTTGTGCCTACTACGGGCAGCACTACATACACTGCATCGAGCAATCCTTACTCTTTCACGCCTGGTAGCGATGTATCTGTCATCAGGGCTGTGGCATCAATCAACCCTAATGGCAGCGACGTTTCGGGGCAGGCTTTTGAGTTTATCCGATATATTACGGTATCCTCTTCCGATGTGATTATCAACAACTTGAATCTTGGTTTGAATCTTGGTTATCGTTTGGCAGAGAACTTCACTTCGAATGCAACCATAGGTACAGCCGAAACCCCATTCAGGGGTGCCATTGATGGCGATTATCATAGCTTCACCCTTAGCCACGCGCTGATTGGTGTGGCACAAGATGCCATCATCAAAAATATTGTGGTCAGCAGTGCCACGGTTAGCGGCAGCGGTAATGTGGGTGCTCTCGTGAACACAGCAAAAGGTGGCACCAAGATATACAACTGCGGTGTGCAGGATGGCAGCGTCAGTGGCGGCACCAACACGGGCGGCCTTGTCGGACTGATTGAGGTTGGTTCTTCGGTGCGCGTGGTGAATTGCTACAATTTTGCTGATGTGAGCGGCAGTAGTTATGCCGCTGGCATTGTGGGCAAGAATGATGGCTCAGTGGGAACAGTGCCATTTAACGGAAGCGTAGGTAAAGTGCGCATCGCTCTTTGCATGATGTATGGCAATGTGACAGGGGCAACAAACATCTCGCCCGTATATGGCGGCAACCATCAGGACAATATTCAGAAATTCACCGAATACAACTATTGGCGCTACCGTTCAGGGATGGTCTACACAGCCTACAATGACCAAATGGCCATCGAAAGGGATGATTTCTTGACGCGCTTCCCGTTCTACACCCATATCCTCAACACTCACCGCGAAATGGCCGCTTTCTTCCTGTTTGGTGGAGAGACGACTACCAACGTGTCGACAATAAATGAAAATCAAATCAATGAGATGGGCCATTGGGTGCTGAAAAAAGACGTCGCTTCTTACCCCATCATCGAACCCTGGCAAACCAATACCAAAAAAGTGCTTGAAGCCCCAACGCCGAGCAACATCCTTACCGAGATGGGCACCAATGGCTATCTGACCATCACTGTTAAGATAGGAAACAACACCTATACACAAAACGCTCAAGGGCAACCGTATAAACTACCCATCACCGACATGGATGAAGAAAACTTCGACTACACTTGGGGTAAGGTGGTACTGCCCTTTGCCAATGAATTTGAGGTGAACTCCGACTACACAAAGATCTGCACAGGTTGGAAGATTACAAACGTCAACGGAGAAACCAGTTTCTCCATCCCAAGTGACGAACCTTATAATTTTTCTGACCGCAACAACAAGAAAAAGGACATTTATGATGCAACGAATAACCCTTATATTTTTGCTCAAGGCGGCAACTATATCGTACCTCATGGCGTGACAGCTATCACCATTGAGGCCAACTTCGCCAAAGCCTTCTACTTAAGAGATGCAAATTATGAGATAGCTTATAGTGGAGACAAGAATTCAGAGCCTTTCGGCTACACAGGACGGACAGGTATCGCTGGTGGCACGCTCTCCACTTATCATGAACAACCGGTCTACAATACCTTGCTGTCGGCTTTGAGCGCGAGCGGAATGACTGCTTCTGGTACACCCCACACACAAGCTGTCGTATTGGTGGGTAATTTCCACATGGATGCAGAGAATCTGTCAAGCGTGACGAGTAAAGGGTTTACCATTATGAGCATCGATGCCGACAATAACCAGGAGCCTGATTATGCCATATATTCAAACAATTCCAATGACCGTCCTCCCGTACCGCCTATGCGCTTTGACTTCGTCGCATTCATACCCATGGGCATGTCGTCGCATGTCACTAACGCTAAGTTCTATCCCAACACCCCGATATGGAAACCTCGCGGATGGTTTGAGATTACTGAAACAGGCCTCTTGTTCGCCAACCAGTTTGAGATTGAATCGAACAATTTCGTCGAAGCCAACGAGAGCAACTATCGCTGCGTCATCAACGGCGGCTATTTCACCCAGATGGTACGTAGTCGCGCTAATCCATGCACAAAACTGAAATTTTACCAAATAGGTGGCCATGCTTATGTGAAAGAGTTCTATCCTGGCAACCACAGCGCAGAAAGCAAAGTTAATACCCTTGTCCCTGTCAATGTGACGGGAGGCGAGGTAGAGCAGTGCTTTATGACGGGATACGGAAAGGGGACGGCTTACGGACCGGACATCTATTTTTGGTGTGCGGGTGGCAAAATCCACAAATTTTTAGCTGCTTATATGGAAAAGCCCAGACAAACCGAAAACAGTGATGGAAACGTGAACCTTACGGCCAAGATTGACCACGCTATCATAGGCCGCTTCTTCGGAGGAGGAACTACTTCGACAGCAAGAATTACAGGCGACATCAAAGTGACCATCAACAATAGTAAGGTTGATTTCTATTGTGGCGGTCCTGAGTTTGGCGACATGTCGGCGAACAAGACCGTCATCACAAACGCTACCAATACCATATTCAAGGAGTATTACGGTGCTGGATTCGGCGGCACGGCCATAACCTATAGGAATGACAAGGATGATGGAAACGTCGCCCTTGATGCCACTGTTACTTATCCTGATTATTTCACAACCTATTATGTCGATAACACAAATCATAAGGGTCGTCTTTATTATTTGAATAACTATGGTTTGGGCAACTGCTACAAGTTCGAGTTCCTTATGCACTCAAGAGGCCATAGAGGTGTGGCCCGTCACTATACGGGCTTTGCATCGTTCTCATTGGCCACTACCGGCAATGTTACTAACAATCTCGACAATTGCACTATTTTGGAAAGTTTCTACGGCGCAGGGTGCCAAGGTAAGGTGAATGGCACGGTGACCTCAACACTCACGGACTGCACCGTGCTGGGCAGCGCTTTTGGTGGTGGCTATAAGGCGGCAGCCAACGAAGTGGATGTCTATCCATTAACTAAGCCACTTCCTTCTTCTGTGTTTACAGCCGAGACGGGCATCTTTTCCGATTTCGGCACGGTGGAACCAGAAATATTTACTTGGAGACAGGGAGATGGTGAGCATTCCAACGAGGCCGATGATGAAGGAAAAATACTCTATACTGCCAAAGAAAATGTGATAAAATTGACTGACCTTGGCAATGTCACGGGTGCCATCACCCTTACCCTCGATGGTCATACCGTGGTGAGTAATAACGTGTTTGGCGGCGGCAATGAGAGCAAGTCGCTCAATAATGCCACTGTAACCATCAAAGGCACATCAGAGGTGAACGGTAATGTCTTCGGTGGAGGCAACAAGGCTTTTGTAGGAATCAATACTACTGGAACACCAGGCAATACCACAGTAAAACTCCAAGGCAGTGCCACGGTTCGCGGCAATGTTTATGGTGGCGGCAACCAAGGTGAAGTCGGCGGTAACTCCTCGGTCATTTTTGAACAGGAAATACCGTCCTCCAATCCTAGTGGTTCGCCACAGCAGCTCTGATTAACCATACTGAGAAACTCAACATTGACGAATGGCAGAAAAATTCCGATAAACAATGATGAAAAACGAAACACGATATATGAACAGAGTTTTGACAAAATATATTATCCTTGTTGTAGCGCTGCTGATGGGTGGTGCTGCAGTCGCGCAGAGTAGTAGCGGTGTCCATGTAGGAGGCAGGGTCTTTGGCGGTGGCAATGAAGCCAATGTGAAAGGCAGCAGTTCGGTGACTGTCAAACAGACAGGTACAAACTCTAGTCCGCTTCCGCCAACCATCAACGACGATGTTTATGGCGGCGGTGCACTGGCCCATGTGAATGTCACGACTACTGTTGACCCTGAAACTGAAAATACCACTTATAGCCATACCTCGGGCGCAACCACGACGGTAGACATCACCTATGGCACCATCAATGGCAATGTTTACGGCGGTGGATTAGGCGACGACACCCATGCAGCCGCAGTTTACGGTGAGGTCACGGTAAACATCGGAGAACGTATTGGTCCCCTGGATGAACACGGTTTTGCACCCAGTGAGAGCGTCTTTGGTAACGCCACCCTCAACGGCTCCGTGTTTGGCTGCAACAACGCCAAAGGCACTCCGAAGGACAATGTGACGGTGAACATTTACAAGACGGCTCACACGTCAGGAGATGATGGGAACACTGTCGCTGGTACCGGCTTCGCCATTGCTGAAGTGTTTGGCGGAGGCAACAAAGCGCATTATGAACCTGCTGAGGCGAATAAAAAGGCCACCGTACGTGTTTGGACTTGTGATAACACCATACAGTATGTTTACGGCGGTGGTAATGCTGCTAACGTGGGCACCGCAGGAATTAACAGTGCCACTGATGTCATCATCGATGGCGGTCGCATAGAGTGGGTCTTCGGCGGCGGCAATGGACACAGCGCAACTGGTAATCATGATGATCCGACTGCGCCGAACTATAACCCGGGTGCCAACATCTATGGTGACGCGAGTTCCACCTTCCACGGTGGCAAAGTCTCCTATTTCTTTGGTGGCAGCAACGAATATGGCACCATCTCAGGCGACAAGACCATTTCGATTCCTAATGACGGTCCTTGTACTGATAATTATATCGCAGAACTTTATGGCGGCAACAATCTGGCTCCTACTGTCGGTAACATTACGCTCACCATGCCTTGCCAAAGCACCCCATGTAAAATTGATTATCTCTTTGGAGGTTCCAGAAATGCCGATGTAGGCACTGCTGAAGCACCTGCCAATATTGTGCTCACCGTTGCAGGTGGCCTATATGATTATGTCTTCGGTGGCAACAACCAGGGCGGAACCATTTATGGCGATGTCACCCTTAACCTCTTTGGCGGCACCATCAATGAGGCCGCTTTTGGAGGCAACAATGCCGGCGGCGACATCAATGGAAAAATCACCGTCAATATGCTTCAGCAAGGACAATGCCCGCTAGTCGTTCACAACATTTACGGAGGCGGCAATGAAGCGGCTTATACACCTACTTTCACGCTCCCAGAAGGAACAACAGCGTATTATTATCCCGAGGTCAACCTCATACACGGCACGGTTTCTAAGAAAACTGACGGTACGGGGGGCAATGTCTTCGGCGGTGGATTAGGCAGTACCGCTACAGTCACCGCCAACCCCGTGGTGAATGTGGGCTATAATACATCCATGGCTGCACTTGTTAGTAGCCTTCTTCCTTCGGGTACTTCTTTGACAGATAATATCGTCAGCATTGAGGGCGATGTTTATGGCGGTGGCGAATTGGCTGGTGTTGTGGGCGGCACTACCATTATTGTTAATAAGGTGCCTGCTTCAGAAAGCAGTACTGCTACCACCACTACTACTATCAGTGGCGACGTTTACGGCGGTGGTGCCTTGGCCGACACCGATGGATCCGAAGTGACCTTGAACGGCGGCACGGTTCACGATATTTATGGCGGCGGATTTGGCAGATTAGCTGATTCAGACCACGGTATTACTGCTGTTGCAGCCGAGGTTGACGGCGATGTGCAAGTCACGGTCAATGGCGGTACGGTCAATGGCGCCGTTTATGGCTGCAACAATGCCAACGGTGCCCCAACTGGTTCCGTCAAAGTGGACATCTATGGTACCGACGAGCCCGCTCAAGGCCAAACTTACGCTCTTGGTAGTGTTTTCGGCGGCGGCAACATGGCTGCCTATGGCGGCACGCCCGATGTGACCATCCACAATTGTGACAACAAGATTGGAGAAGTTTACGGCGGCGGCAACAAAGCCAGCGTAGTGAATACCAACGTCATTGTTTATGGTGGCAACACCATCGGCAAGGTGTTTGCCGGTGGCAACGGAGAAGGTGTGGCTGCTTCCCACGTAATGGTGTCAGGAAATGCCATAGCCCATATCCATGGCGGCACCATCGGCCAAGTGTTTGGTGGCAACAACGCCAGCGGCACCATTTCAGGTAATGCCTCTGCCTTGTATATCAACAAACAACCTGAACAAGAAAACGGTACCGCTTGCACCATGAAGATTGGCGAGGTGTACGGCGGTGGCAATTTGGCTGCGGGTAATGCCAGTGCTATCACCGTTGGCTGCACGGGCACTCTCGTTTCTTTGGGTGCCAACCAGCACTATGGTACCGACCAGGAAGGCATTGGCACTGTGTATGGTGGTGCCAATGCTGCAAATGTCGGCAACAACATCACCTTAAATATTAATAGCGGCATCGTCGAGAATGTCTTTGGTGGCAACAACGCCAGTGGCAGCATCAGCGGTACCATTACTGTGAATATAGAAAAGAACGAGTCAAATACTGCCATTTGTCCTGACGACTGGTATGTCGGCAATGTGTATGGCGGCGGCAACCATGCTGCTTACAGCGGCACGCCCGACGTGAACATTATAGCAGGCACGGTGAGCGGCAACGTTTACGGCGGCGGTAACATGGCCGGCGTGGGCGGTGGCGACGTGACCATGTCGGGCGGCACAGTACTCGGTGGCCTCTACGGCGGCTGCAACACAAGTGGCAATGTCAGCGGCGACATCGCAGTGAACATCACAGGCGGCACCGTTGGCTCTTCAACCAACCTTGCCAGCCACACTACTGCCGATGTTTTTGGTGGCGGCTTCGGTGCTTTAACTTCCACCTCCGGCGATGTAGAGGTCAATATCAACGGTGCTTCAGTGAACATCTACGGCGATGTGTATGGTGGCTCGGCCTTGGGCAATGTGAATGACGCGGCTGCTGATAAAACTACTGTCAATATCCTCAACGGCACCCTCCATTCGGTGACAGACAACTCTACAGGCTTTACCGTCTATCACGGCGGTAACGTCTATGGCGGCGGCTTGGGACGGAAAGCTGTGGGTCAAGAAGGCAATGAAGGCTATGTTCCCGCCATCGCAGCTGCAGTCAACGGTGCGGTCATCGTCAATATCGGTACTGGCACACCAAGTTCAACGGAAACCGGCATAAATTTCACGGGTAACGCCACCATCGAGGGCAACGTGTATGGCTGCAACAACACCAACGGCTCGCCGCAAGATAATGTCACTGTGAATGTCTATAGGACAGCGCATACTGAGGGTGTCAATGAAGTCGGTGACCCAGGCTATGCCATCGCCAACGTGTTCGGCGGCGGCAACGAGGCCGACTATGCTCCCGAAAATGGAGCTACTAACACAACAAAGAAGGCCATAGTCAATATCTTTGGCTGCCTCAACACCATCGAGCGCACCTTCGGCGGCGGCAATGCAGCAGCTACTCCAACCGTGGAAACCAACATCCAAGGCGGCCATATCAACCAGGCTTTTGGCGGCGGCAATGGTGAAAGAGGTGTCTCTTATGGCGCAAATGTCAATGGCGATGTTTATCTGAACATCCACGGCGGCCATATCGGGCAGTCCTTTGGCGGCAGTAACCAAAACGGTACTATTTCAGGACAGATTCACATTGTAGCGGATGACAACGGCCCTTGCGGTAGCATGGTTGTCGATGAATTTTTCTGCGGCGGCAACTTTGTCGACATCACCGGCAACGTGGAAACTACCATCACTTGTAGCCAAGGCATGGAAGTTCGTGACCTCTATGGCGGCTGCAATATGGCCAACATCTCAGGCTATGTCGTCCTCAACGTTTATGGCGGTATTTATACCAACGTTTATGGCGGTTCGAAAGGCGACTTGCCTGGTTTGGGTACTGGGCATATTTACAAAGAAGCCAACATTGGTGGTAATGTGACTCTGAATTTGTATGGCGGCACCATCGAAACCGTATATGGCGGCAGCAACATCAACGGCGATATCGAAGGCGTTATCACCGTCAATGTGCTTGATGTGGAAGGCGATTGCCCGCTCAACATCACCAATATCTATGGCGGCAGCAACCTGACGTCTTATGCACCCTCATCGCCCACAATTACCAGTCCCATCGTCAATGTGGTGCATATCAAGAACGGCATCACCGGCAACGTATATGGCGGATCGAAGGGTAAGGAAGGTGCCACAGGAGAAAACGTGACTAAAGTTAAGGCCAACCCGTTGGTGAACATCGGCTATGACGCAACAGCCATGAATACATACATCCCCTCATCCTATCTGAGCACATACTCCACAACTTTGCTTGCTCTTCCGCGTTCCAGTGTCGAGGGCAGCGTCTTTGGCGGCGGCGATGCGGCTGAGGTGCTCGGCAATACCAAGGTGTTCCTCCGCAACCGCGCCAAGGTATTTGGCAACGTCTACGGCGGCGGCAACATGGGAGAGGTAAAAGATAATCCTGATACTGATGAGGTTGAAGGCAACACGAAAGTGATCGTGAATGGCATCACGACTCAACCATAAATAGAATTGGTAGAAGACAATAGAAAATGGCTATGAAAAACCTACTGATTTTAAAGAACGATTAACCGAAAATGAATAGAACACACACACATATGAAGAAAGTAGTACGAAAGTTGGCAGTTTGCTGCTTGATGCTCTTTGCTTTTGCCGGAAGTGCTGCGGCACAGAACGACCCATTGGTTGTCATCAAGTACAATAACCACTATCTGGCTCATGATGTAAATAATGCCTTAACTGACGTCCAAGCTTTCGACCCGGCAACTTGTTTATGGTATTCAGGCAATACCGTCAATGTTTATGGTCTTCACCATAACTATTATTTCATAGATGGGAATGGCAACTATTGCTTCCTTTCTGCTCCGTTGCAGGGCAATGGTACATTGTCGCTTTCTGCAACAATGCCATCCATCCAATTGCTGAGAAACCCCGACCAGATTTACTACTTCTATGACTGGGACTCGGATGCATACGGAGCCGGTGTGGCACGCGGCCACCAATATACGGGTGTTGACGAAAATGGGTGTACTCATAGTTGGCATTGGTATGATGAGGATGATCATAGTGCAGGTGGTGAGTGCTGGGAGGTCTATTGGGTGGAATACGATGGTAACCAATGGAAACTTACTCAAGACTCCCATTACAGTAGAAATCCTGAAGAAGATGGCGGACATGGTGGTGTTCCTAATGCGGCTTTATACCGTAGCGTGAGTGCCACTGAGCATGCCATGGAAATCCACAGTGAAACAGGAGGAGCGGGTGACTTGACGGTTACTGGGGAGATGGAGTATGGGGATAATCAAGGCCTTTCTGTCTCGGTCAGCTCGTATTCCTATGAATATACACCAACCTATACCACATACGTTTTCGAAGGCGGTACGCACAACTACTATAACAACGGCGACCAAGGCACCAACACGCCAGGCCAGCAATCCAGCAGCGGTAACACCGTTCAGTCGTATGAGTGGACCATCTCGGGCGATGGAGAGTATTACCTTTCCTTTGATGAAACAGAGCATTACACAACCTCCGAGGCTATAAGTCCGAGGCTTTATTACAACCGTCCGAACAACAGCGGACACTCCACGGCTACATTGACGCTTGTTTTGACATACGAAAATAGTAATGGTGAGACGTCCACCCAGGTGCGTACTGCCTCCATCTTGGTGAAGGCGGTGTGCGGTAACCCGGAGCAGTCTGCCGATCCTGTGGTCACCTACGAGGGCGTCACCGTGTCATGGTATCCTACCGCTTCCCATTATAAGGTGTATTTGACTACCGACTATACATGGACGGAATTTACGGAATATGATGAAGTGGGCGATGTCACCTCATATACTTTCACCGGGTTGGAGAACAATACTCATTATTATTACAAGATTGTGGCCAATTGTAATGGTTCATACGATTTTGAGAATGCCTATTCGCTTGATTTTACCACCAAAGGTGAAGCAGGTCTGCTGGTCTACGGCGCCGTCTTTGGCGGCGGCCGCATGGCTAATGTGAGTGGCAAGACCGAGGTGGCCATCATCAACTGCGACAGCATCCACGCCGTGTATGGCGGCAACGACATTGCCGGTGTCGTGCAAGGCGCCGATGGCGCCACCATTACGATAGGTGTTGCAGCTAATGACCCTAACCACTTTGACGACTATGGTACCACCGACGCAGACATAAGGATTTGTGATGTCTATGGCGGTGGCAACGGCTATTATGCCTACAACGGCACCTCGTTTGAGGCAGCTTCCTATAATACGGTATACCACGTCGAACCCAATGCCAGTATCTTGGAAATGACGCAATTGCATCAACTAGGCGATGCGGTTTGGACCAATACAACTAGTTCGACAGCGGATCTCGTTTGCCCCACCATCACAAAGGCAAAAATCACGGTGACCAACGACTATGTCAAGATCGATTCCCTTTTCGGTGGTGCCAAAAACGCCATTCTGAATGACGGGACCAAGGACGTGGACATCACCATTGATGGTGGTACCATCTTCACCGTCTTTGGCGGCAACAACTTCGGCGGCTCATTGGGTTACAAATCCAACGAGTATATCCGTGTCACTCACACTACCACCGCAACAACAGGCGATGACTACCATGACGGCACATTGGGCCGCGACTTCGGCATCGGCTATCTCTTCGGCGGCGGCAACAAGGTGTACGGGCAACATGCCCACATCACGATAGCGGGCGGTCAGATGGACACCGTCTTCGGCGGCGGCAACCACGAAGACCTGCGTTCCACAGAGGTGACGGTCAACTGTCTTCTTGGCACATACAGCAGCGAAACCGGCGCGTTTGGCAGCGTTTACTCCGATGCCATCAGCAGCTATTCGAGTGGAAATTTGGCTGCCAGCAACATCGATGGCGATTATAAATGGGACCGTTCTGGCATCTACAATATACGCACCCTCTTTGGCGGCAACAACAAGGCGGCCATGGAAGGCGTGCCGACCCTTACCTTGACTTCGGGAGGCATAGGTACCGTTTACGGTGGCGGTAACGAGGGCGACATGTTGGCTCAGGAAGAGACCACGCTTGCCATTCCGAACAGTTACGGCAATGCTCCCGACAACGCTACTATCAAATACGGTACCCATGTGCAGTTGAACAGCTCCGATATTCTGATTGACTACCTCTATGGCGGTTGCCAGAAGAGCAATGTGGACTACAGTACATGGTTGGAACTCCTTAATGGCCATGCCGGCATCGTCTATGGTGGCTGCAACATCAGTGGCGATGTGGGTAGCACGCGCGTTAACCCTGATGTCGCACCCAATCCTCCTTCGGTACTGTATCAGGAAGTGCAAGGCGGCACTTATGTCTGGGCTTCGGGAGGCACCGTCTATAAAAACCTCTTCGCAGGCAGCAACGGTTTCTACCACTGCAACGATGGTATCCATTACATCGAGGGTATTGACTATTGTTCTCCTGAGAACTATGTTGGATTGGCCATCCCCACCCACAACGAGACTCATGTCATTGTTACTGGAAACGCTTTAATCAAGGGTAACGTCTATGCCGGCGGCAACATGTCGCCCGTAGGTTTTACGGATGCTACGGTGGGCGATAGGACATTCCCTCAATTCGTAGGCTTGGCCTCATTGCGCATGAATGGAGGTGTGGTGCATGGCAATGTGTTTGGTGGTGGCAACATGGCCTCTATCTTGGGTAGCAACGAAGTGATGGTGTCGGGTGGTTCCATCGGCATGTCGGGCACATTTGACGGAGCCCTCTATGGTGGCAACGACCGTTCGGGACAGGTAGGCCAGATTTCCAACCGTGTCTTCCCATCAGGTTCTGACGTCGCCTCCGATGGCCATACTTCGCTGACAGATGTAAGCACCTATGTCAGTCTCACGGGCACACCTGATATCAACACTGTATATGGTGGCGGTAATGGCTTCTATGACTATGCGAATGGTGACGAGGTCATCCCTGCAGGTCACTACTGCTCTTATGATTCAAACAATGAGTTCAATGACAAACCCATTCAAACCAACACTTTCGTTGACATCAATATCAATGGTTTCCCCGCAGAAGGTGGCGGACATATTAATACGGTGTATGGCGGCGGCGATGGCGTGACTGTGTACGGCAGCATCCAAGTCTTACTCAACGTAAAGGGTGAAAGTGGTGCATTGCCGTTAGCTTACGATCATGTGGGCACCATCTTTGGCGGCAACAACAGGGATAATGTGGTGGAACATGACAATGCACCCTTGGTGCCTGATATTATCCTGCTGCAAGGGCAGGTAGGCACCGTGTATGGCGGTTGCAACATGGGCGCCATGACCACAGGCAAGAACTTTACCATTGGTGGCAACACCTATGAAAATGTGGGTAGTATGGTGCGCTTGCGCAGTACCTACACCACTGAGGATGGTCACACGGCAACGCCCACTGCCGTGGTGAGCAATGCTGTTTACGGCGGATGTCGCATGAACGACGTGACCTACAACAGCCTCGTCATCGTGGAAGGCGGCACACATCCTGCCAACATGTTCGGCGGCAGCGACATCAGCGGCACCATCAATGGTACCTCGCAGGTGGTCGTCACGGGCGGCACTACGGGCAACATCTATGGTGGCGGCAATGGTGACTACATCTATACCAACAATAATGTTTATACTACAAATAATGATCTGATTGCTTCAGGCACGGCTGCCAATCCTATCACGGCTCCCATCTGCGCCAATTCTCAGGTCGACATCCTAGGTGGACAGATTGGAACCACTGGAGATGGCAACGGAAGAGATGTCTTCGGCGGCGGCTACGGTCATGAAACCAGTATCACAGGTAATGTTGTGGTCAATGTGACCGAGACGGGCTCCAATGCAACTCATGTCTTTGGCAACGTCTACGGTGGCTCTGCCCTCGGCAGCGTCAACACCTATAATAATAATAACACCACCACGGTTAACATCCTCGGTGGCACCTTGCATGGCGACATCTTCGGTGGCGGACTGGGACAGAAGACTGGATACAACGGAGATGCTAACATTTTGGCCACCGTCAACGGTAAAGTGTATGTCAACATCGGCGCTACTGACGGTGCAGCCAACCCCACTTATACCGGCGATGCCATCCTTCAGGGCAACGTTTATGGCTGCAACAACTACAATGGCTCGCCGAAGGATGAGGTGTATGTGAATGTCTATGCCACGCACCACGGCAACACCGTTGAAACCAATCACTATCCGACTACTGCTCCTACTGAAGGATGGAATGTCACGACACTTGCCGCGAATGCAGAAATCCAGAAATATGCCATTAATGCCGTCTTTGGCGGCGGCAACTTGGCGGCCTATCAACCTGAGGCCGATAAGAAATCCACTGTGCATGTGTACGGTTGCTTGAATACCGTTAAGAATGTTTTTGGCGGTGGCAATGCCGCTGACGTGGGTACGGGTAATGCCTCAACCCTTGAAGTGACACGGCGTACCGACACTTATGTGATTATTGAAGGCGGACGCTTCAATCGTGTGATTGGCGGCGGCAACGGTGAGGACTTGAACAAGCCTGCAGCCAACATCTTCGGTACTGCCAACACCACGGTCTATGCCGGTCTGATTGATGAAGTATACGGAGGCGCCAATATACAAGGCTCCGTCGATGCCATCAACTTGGTGATGTCCAATGCGGGCAACTCTTCATTGAGTAATTGTACCGATGAAGTGTATGGCAAGGTATTCGGCTGCGCCAATGCCGCTGACCACAACCGTAGCGTCACCACCACCGTTTTGTGCGGAGTGGGAGAGATTGGCGAACTCTACGGAGGCTCCAACTTGGCTAATATAGGCACTGTAGACCAATATAATGCGGATGTCACGCTGAATCTCTACGGTGGCGAGCATACACAAGTGTTCGCTGGCTCGAAGGGCGACTTGGAAACCTTGCCCGGTAATGGACATACCAACAAGGCATCCAATATCTATGGCAACGTTACCCTCAACCTATACGGCGGTAAGGTCATCGATGCCTACGGCGGCTGCAACTACAACGGTAACATCGCTGGTAAGATTACCGTCAACGTGATTGACGTTGTGAATCAAAACTGTACATACGGAAAACTTGATGTCACCAATGTTTATGGTGCCAGCAACTTGGCGGAATACAATCCCACATTTACACCCACATCGGGTACTGAACGTATCTCTCCCGTGGTCAACGTGATACATATTGATCAAACCGATGGTATCAAGGGCAATGTCTATGGCGGTGGCAACGCGGCTAAGGTAACCAATGCCAGCCCGCAGGTCAATATCGGTGACTACACCGGCATGATTATTCCTACTCCTATTGGCTACACTGAATATCCGATAGCGGCGGCCAATCGTCGTGGCTATGTCAAAGGCAATGTCTTCGGTGGTGGCAACAGGGAAGGCGTGACAGGCAATCCAGTCATCAACATGAGAGCCAAAGGCACGGTGGTCTCTGGCATCTACGGCGGCTGCAACGATGTAGGTACTGTCACGGGCAACATCAATGTCAACATCTATGGTGGCACTTTGGGCACCAGCACCTCGTCAAGGATGACGGAAGGTATCTTCGGCGGCGGTAAGGGCCATGCCACAGCCACTGATGGTTACATCACGGTGACAGTAGATAAGGAGACCAGTGGAGCTACGGCGCCCACCATCTACGCCGACATCTACGGCGGCTCTGCTTTAGGTGAGGTGGGTGCTGCCAACACGACCGCAAAGATCGACTTCAAGGACGGCACACTCTATGGCACGCTCTATGGCGGCGGCATGGGTGAGGGCACAACGGCTGCTACAGCTGCCACGGTCACAGGCAATACCGAAGTGGCCATCTCCGGCGGTACTGTGAAGACAGACGTGTCCACGGTGAAGACGGGCGTATACGGCGGCTGTAATGTCAACGGCATCGTGTTGGGCAAGACTAAGGTCAACCTCACGGGCGGCACTGTCGGTGCGGCAGCTGAGGGCACAGAGGGCGAGCCAGGCTATGTGGCCGAGGTGCGCGCCAATGTCTACGGCGGTGGTTTAGGAGAGATCACCAAGGTGAAAGGCGATGTCGAAGTTACCGTCGACGGCGCTTCGGTGAATGTCTACGGCGACGTCTACGGCGGCTCGGCCAAGGGTAAGGTCAACTGCAACGAGAACGGAGACGGAGCCAATGAAGGCTCCAAGACCGAGGTCACCCTGACCAACGGCACCATCCACGGCGACCTCTACGGTGGCGGCCATGGCCCTGACGGTGAGAATGCCCATGTGTATGGCCCTGTCACCGTTGCAGTGAATGGCAGCGGTGCTGAGGTCGAAAATGTGTTTGGCTGCAACAACCAGAGCGGCGCTCCGCAGAACACCGTCACGGTGAACATCAGTGACGGTACTATCAACAGTGTGTTTGGCGGTGGTAATGTAGCGGCCTACACTTACACGACGGGCACTTACCCGAGAATCAACATCACTGGCGGTGAAGTCACTCACAAAGTGGTGGGCGGCGGCAGTGCGGCCAACGTGACCGGCAATCCGTATGTCAACATCAGTGGCGGCATCTTGTGTACCAGCACCACTGGCTCAGGCGTCTATGGCGGCTGCTATTCAACAGGCATTGTTGACGGTAATATCCTTATTGACATTACCGGCAGCACCACTTCGCAGACCCAAATCGGTACCCAGGTCGCGATTAATGAAAACAAGCCTGTCAGCGTACACGGCGGCGGCTACGGAGACGGAACAAGCACTACTGGCAACGTCACTGTCAATTTCGGCTTTGATGACGGCAGCGCAAACGCTGAATGTGACTACCCGATGCTCTATGGCGACCTCTACGGCGGCTCGGCCCTCGGCACTGTCAATGATGGTGTGGGAGACGACAGAACCACGGTTAACGTTTGCAATGGCTCATTCGTATATAATAGAGTGAGTAATAATGTTCAATATGGCGGCAACATCTATGGCGGCGGCTTGGGTTTGGCAGGAACTTCCAATGTGGACAAGGGTCAAGTCAACGGTGAGGTACATGTCAACATCGGCAATGAAGTCGATGGAAACCCAAGAGGCAAGGCCAACCTTAAGGGATGTAATGTCTTCGGCTGTAACAACACGAACGGGTCACCAAAAAAGAACGTGTATGTGGATGTGTATCAAACGAAACACACTAACATTGACTTGGTTGATTTTGAAGGTGACCAGCCACAAAACTATGCCATCCGAAACGTGTACGGCGGCGGCAACCAGGCACACTATAATCCAAACAATGCCGGTGGCATCAAGAAAGTCCATAATACGATTCATTATTGCGATAATACCATAGAAAACGTTTATGGCGGCGGCAATGCCGCTGATACCTATGGCACGGAGGTTGTTGTGGAAGGTGGTCGTTTCAAATACATTTTTGGCGGTGGTAACGGCCAAAGCGTTGCGGCCAACATTGGCGATGGAGGCGTTACTATCACCATTTATAGCGGTCACGTCGGATGGTACTTTAGCGGCTGCAACCTGCATGGTACGATTGGTGGAGGTGATCCTGTCGAACACTACGGCTGTGAGGGTGATGACTGCCCTTGTAATAATGCGCCGCTCGAGGTTGAGAGGTATTACTTCGGCGCCAATGAAGCCTTGACCGTTTCTGGTTTGAACCACACCATCAACTGCGGTGACCAAATGGATTTCAAATATGTTTATGCAGGCAGCCGTTTGGCAGTCGTCTATGGCGACATCACACTCACGGTAAGAGGTGGAAATATCGAGAACCTGTTCGGCGGAAATGAAGGCTCTGACGAGGTAAAGGCAGATGTCAGAAAGTATCCCGAAGATTGGCGAACTAATCCTGGTGACTATGATTCAGAGTTGATAGCTTATTTGAATGAGGTTTGGAATAATGGTACAGACCTCGCAGGTACGGGCGGCAACGTCACCCTCATACTGGAAGGTGGTACACTCGGCAATGTGTATGGCGGTAATGATTTCCGTGGCAACATTGAGGGTGACATCACCATCATTGTCGATTCCACTCAAACGAGTTGTCGTCTTGACATCGACTATATTTACGGCGGCAACAGATTGGCGGCTTATGTACCCGACAGCGTCACCGTTAACGGACAGAATCAAGCTTATCTGACGAACCGCATTTCGCCAAAAGTGTACCTCAAAAACGGTCATGTCAACTACGATGTGTTTGGCGGCAGTGCAGGTGGCGATACTGATCACCATTATGGCAACGGCTTTATTATGACGAATCCTTTGGTGGTTATTGGAGACAGTGACAACAGCCATCCGGAGCATAAAGCTCGGGTGGGTCGAGACGTTTTCGGCGGCGGTAGCGCGGCTGATATGGAAGGCAACACTAAAGTCGTATTGCAAGGCAAGGCCACCGTGGGCAACAACGTGTTCGGTGGTGCCAAGAGTGGTAATGTTGAAGGCAATACCGATGTCGATATTGCTCCAGCAACCCCGGAACCCACTCCAGCAACCCCGATACCCACCTATTCCTTCAGATATACTCAAGCAGAACACGGTACCATCACGGTAACCAACAATGGTAATCCAGTGACCAGCGGAACGGCATTTACGGAAGGCACGGTTCTTACTATTGTGGCCACGCCTGATATTGGGTATTACTTTAGTGAATGGATTGCTCCCCAAGGAGGTGTTGCGGACCAGCATAATTCCAGCACCACCTTTACAATAGGAAGAACAAATGCTACTTTGACAGCAATTTTCACGGATACAGCACCAACTCCATAATAAAGAGCGTAACAAACATAGCATATACAGAAACCTCATCACATAATAAGCATAAAACGTATCGTTAAAGATGGAATATACATATAAGCGACAATATCGAATGAAGTTTTGGAAAGCGAGACGGAAAACGTTTCTCCTGATGGCCATGCTACTCAGTGGCGGCGTGGCGTCGGCGCAGGTTGTCGTCAAAGGCAACGTCTACGGCGGCTGCGAATATGGAGAAGTGGTAGGAAACACTACCGAGAAGGGAAACACCTCTGTCAACATCAACGGGGGCACGATTGGCGATCCTTTGAGCTTGAAAGCCCGTGTACTTGACAATAACGCCCAATTCTCGGAACGTGTCAACCAAGGCAACGTGTATGGCGGCGGCGATGGCTATAAAATAACGGGTCATACCGGTGATAATAATGACATCCCTGTCTTTGATCCGAATGCGGGCCGCGTGCAGCGCAACACTGAAGTCATTATAGGTGGTAACGCGGTGGTGCGCCGCGCCGTGTATGGCGGCGGCAACATCGCCACGGTGGGCATGTGCTCGGTGAACGAAACCACAGGTGTCGCCACCTATACCTCTGGCGGTCAGACTAATGTCACCATCACGGACAATGCCCTTGTCGGTCCCAAGAAAACAGATCTTACCGCGCCTTCTGAGGCAGCTTTGACACAAGCTTCGACAGATTTTGGCGAAACCATAAGCCAGTCAATGTATATTGACACCGCTTTCAAGTACCTTGGCGGTAACGAAGGTTGGGTGTTTGGCGGTAGCCGAGGCGTTTCTGGTGAGGAACTCAAGCATCTCTCTTTTGTGAATACCACCATCGTCGCCATCAATGGCAACGCCCAACTGATGACTGTGTTTGGCGGCGGCGAGAATGGCCACGTGCAAACCAGCACCAACGTCACCATCGGTGGCAACGCGGTTGTTGGCGGTATCCCGTTACATGGCTCGGGTAGCATCACCATTCCATCGGGAAGCGGTGAGTATTCTGGCGCTACCTTTACTGCGGCTGTGAACGAGACTTACGAAGACGGTTTCGGCGTAGGCTCTATGGTCTATCGTGGCAGCGTGTTCGGCGGGGGTAAAGGTACCGATTTTGTGTCTTGGCTCTCTCCAAAGTTGTATGATTATGATGCCGGTCGCGTGTATGGCAACTCCAATGTCACTGTTGAAGAGACTCCTACGATATACAACCGTGTATATGGCGGCGGTGCCATTGCTTCGGTGGGTACTTTTACCTATGCTTCGAATAGCCATACCGTCACAGGCATTTCAGGCAATACGGGTCATACCTATGTCACCGTCACGGGTGGTACCATCGGTACCGACGGCCATAATAATGGCGAAGTGTATGGTGGTGGTCGTGGCTATCCTGGCCGAGCCCAAAAAGCGACAGAAACAACAACTACGACTTTGCATCAGGCACCTGACTTGGCCTATGTGGGTCATACCCATGTCACCGTGGAAGGCGGTGCTGTCAAGAATAGCGTTTACGGCGGCGGCGCCAACGGCCATGTGCAGGGCGATGCCACTGTGCTTATCAAGCAGACCAACTCGTCGATTCCCACTACCATCGGCATTGAAGATTTGGGCACTTGGCACAGTAATGTGTATGGCGCAGGCGGCGGCACGGCTCAATACAAAGATACGAAAATCGTTAACGGTAACCCTGAAGAGTTCACGCACCACAGCATCACTGCAGGCCGTGTGTTCGGCGACGTCAACCTCACCATCGAGGGCGGCAAAATCTGGCACAATGTGTATGGCGGCGGATCCTTGGCTTCGGTGGGTACATACCTTGCAAAGGATTCCAATAACCAGACTATCCCCTATGTAGGCGGCGGCAACATCACCATCAACATCACGGGTGGCGAAATCGGCAAAGACGGCAACGACAACGGCATGGTGTTCGGCTCGGGCCGAGGCGAAGTGGTCGCCCCTGGCGCGTTCTTGGACAGCTTGACCTACGCGGCCTATACTACCGTCAATATCGGTAGTGGCACCGTCAACCAGGAAACGGGCGAGGCCACCAATCTTTCTGGCTCTGCCAAAATCAACGGATCGGTGTACGGCTCCGGCGAAAACGGCCACGTCTATCTGCAATCCACCATCAACATCTTTGGAGGCACCATCGGTATTGCTGCTGCAGATTATGACCCTGCCAACCCAGATCCGCATTTTACCCATCGCGGCAACGTGTACGGCGCGGGTTGCGGTACCGACAAATACGACTCCGACAACGACACCCACGGCGATACCTACAGTCCCAACTCGGGTTACGTATGGGGCAACACCTTTATTAATATATATGGCGGCTACATCAGCCGCAACGTGTACGGTGGCGGCGCCATAGGCTCGGTGGGTGTCCTCGGCGGTACAGTGCCACATACTAACACCAGTACCCAAGCTGCCCTCAGTTGGCCTTACGACTTGTCGTTTGGCTCTATCCCAAATGAATCCGGTACAATGGTGAGCACGGGTAAAGCCACCATCAACATCCGTGGCGGTCACATCGGCACCAAGGCGGCACCCATGACGAGCGGCAATGTGTTTGGCTCGTGCCGTGGCGATGTGGGTCCGTTAGGTGTCATGGAAGACTTGGCCTTCGCGCGTGAAACCGAGGTGACGGTCAACTTCACGCCGACGGTCACCAGCATGGACGATGTAGATGAAAATAATACCATCACTCCCAATGTCATCATCGGCTCGGTGTATGGCTCGGGCGAGGACGGCTCGGTGTATGAAAACACCAAGGTCACCGTCACCAACGGCCTCATCGGAGGCTCGGTGTTCGGCGGCGGCTCGGGAACGACTACTTACAAAGGCCGTCTGAAGAGCACCAATGGCACTGATGATAATCCAAACGATGATTATTGGATGGAAAATGTCGATTTGCGAAGCATCACCGCAGGCAAGGTGTACGGCAACACCGTAGTTGAAATCAACGGCGGCTATGTTTTGCACAATGTGTACGGTGGTGGCAATTTGGCTTCGGTAGGCAAGGGTAACTATATCGGTTATGGCGAGATGACCAGCTCCACTTCCGGTCCTGTTGATCCTCCCGGGAACAGTGGCAAGTGCACTGTTACCCTCAAGGGCGGCACCATCGGCACTACTGGCCTTCCCGATGAAAATGGCAACCTCAACGGCTATGTGTACGGCTCGTCGAGGGGCACCACCTTCCCCGTGGTCAACAATCCTCAGGGAACGCCGCGCTACGACTACAGCCGCGACTTCTTCCTCGGCTATGCCAACAAGACTGAGGTCAACATCGGTGACGCTAACACAGGACCGACCATTATGGGATCGGTGTTTGGCGGCGGTGATAACGGCCACGTGCGCTGGCACACCAATGTCACCGTTACGAATGGCGAGATTGGCGTGGCTTATGAACCTGAGCAGGACGAACACATCACAGACGACAAATGGGTCTATCGCGGTAACGTGCACGGCGCAGGCCGAGGCATCGACAAGATTGTCGGCTCTACCACAGACTACTGCCAGTCAGCTGGTTCCGTTACCTTGAACACCACGGTGACGGTCAACGGCGGCATCATCCACCGTAATGTGTATGGTGGCGGATTGTTGTCCACCATAGGCCCGCCTCCAACGGGTTATAACCCGGGCACTTCGACCTGTTATGTGAACATCAACGGCGGCACCATCGGCGAAGAACTCACTTCGGGCGATGAGCCTCTTTACGGCGGCGACATCTTCGGCGGCAGCCGTGGCATCTTGGACATGCAACACGCCAATCTGAACAGCTTCGCGAGTGCCAGCAATACGGAGGTGAACATCGACAATAATGCCAATGTGCTCGGCAATGTGTATGGTGGCGGCGAGTTGGGTCAAGTGAAATTGGAATCCCAGGTCAACCTAATCGCTGGCACTACCAAAGGCTCCGTCTTTGGCGGCGGCAAGGGTGATGTCACCGAAGTCATTGCCGGCGCGGTGAAGGGAAACAGCACAGTCGACATGACGGGCGGCACCGTGGAACGCAGTATCTACGGCGGCGGCAAGATGGGCTCGGTGGGTACCTTCACGGCGCATACCACATACAACTACACCTCGGGAACTCATTCAGGCTCCAGCGTTGATGTTCCCACGGCTTGTGAGGATGATACAGGCTTGGCAACTGTGATCGTTAAGGGTGGCTTTGTGGGCAAGGATGGCTCGTTGATGCCCTGGACAAACCACAACATTGAGGATGATGACCGTGGTTGGATTTTCTGCGGTGCCCAAGGTGTAGCCGACTCCATTACATACTACAAGGCTCCCGCGCTCGGCGTGGTGGGCAGCACCTATTTGGAAATCAATAAAGCTACAGGCGAGAATCCACCAGCTGCACCAGTCATCACGGCCTCTGTGTATGGCGGCTCCGAAAACGGTTTGGTGCTGGGTAATACCCATGTGGTGATTGCGGACGGACAGATTGGTACAGGACATTACGTGGAAAATGGCGTCCACAAATGGGATCCCGCCTATAACGAAACCAAATGGACCAATGCCATTGCAGCCATTGGCAATCCTACCTCCATCAATACCATCGCTGCTCAATTCCACGAGTGCGATGCATGGACTTATGCCAGTCCTTACCAGGTATATGACATCTATGCCAATGAAACTTCGCACCCGAATAACGATTCTGGCCACGCAGACTATCAAATGGCTGCCCTCGAAGCCACCAACGGCCAATCGTTCTTCGGCAACGTGTTTGGCGGCGGCTCGGGCTACTATCCCATTGCGACCGGTGTGTGGCGTCGCACGGCGGGTCAGGTGAACGGCAATGCCGTCGTCGACATCACGGGCGGCCACATTCTCACCAACGTGTTTGGCGGCAACGAGATGACGGACGTTAAGGGTAAATGCACCATCAACATGAGTGGCGGCACCGTCGGCATACCGCGTACCGTGACACAGATTCAGAATAACCCAACCCAAGGCAACATCTATGGTGCAGGCATGGGCGACTTCCGCTCCATGTTCGATACCTATACCGACGTGAATGAAACAGAAGTGAACGTCACGGGCGGCACCGTTTTTGGCTCCGTCTTCGGCGGCAGCGAGGAAGGCCACGTTTTGGGTCACGCTGTGGTGAACATCGGTCAGGGTGAAGGCAAGACAACCCGTATCGGCACTACAGGCTATTCGGGTTACGATGGCCATGTGTTTGGCGGTGGTAGGGGTAATGCGAAAAAACTCAACCGTAAAGATCCTGATCCTGAAAAGGACTATAACATCGCCAACTTCGCCTCGGGTCGTGTGGGCGGTAAAGCCACAGTCACGATGACGAATGGCACCGTTATGGGCAACCTCTATGGCGGCGGCCTTGTGGCCCGCACCGGCGTCGGCGAGACAGGCTCTTTCGACACCTACGTGACCGGCACCAGCTATGACTCCCAAAATCACGGCGTGACAACGGTTGCACTGAGTGGAGGCATTGTAGGCAACCCCACCAGCAATAATGGCACCGATGCCAACAAGGGTTATTACTTGTTGTTGAGTGAAGAACAAATGGGTAACGTCTATGGCGGTGGCCGTGGCGACAAAGCCGACTTCATAGAGGATGACTTGGGTCGTGCGGCCAAGGCTGTCGTCAACATCACCAGCACTTCTTCCGGCTATCCTACCATTTATGGCTCCGTCTTTGGTGGCGGCCAGATGGCGAATGTGGGCCATTGGCGTGGCTACGGTGCTAATCAGGGGTATGCGGAGGGCACCAGCCTCACTACGGTGACCATTACAGGCTCTCCCATTATTGGAACGGCGCGTGAGTTCAGCAATGATTATGCAACAAGTAGCCACCCACAGACCGAGTTTGAAACTATCAACGAAAAGACAAGGCTCCACCACACCCGCACGGGTAATGTGTTTGGTAGTGGTCAGGGTGCCGTGAGGCTGAAACATAATGAACAAGGAAACCTTATTGGAACTGGACACCCTGAAGGCCTTGAACATGGTCACTGCGGCCAGACACAAGTCGACATTAGCGGCAGTCCCACCATCATGAGTTCTGTCTATGGCGGTGCAGACCGTGGTGTTGTGTGGGGCAATACCGATGTGCGCATTGCTGGCGGCACCATCGGAACGTTGGCTAATGCCGATGACACCAATAACGATAACAAATACTATTACGGCAGCGTCTACGGCGGCTGCTATGGTATGGACGCTTACTACCACATGCATCTGCCCACTGATACCCCTGAACAGGTTGTTGACTCCATTAACAAAAAGGTGGGTCATGTCTACGGCAAAACATACGTGGAACTCACGGGTGGCACCGTTCATGGCAACGTCTTTGGCGGCGGCAATCTGGGTACTGTCGATGGCTTGTGCGAGGTCAAGATTAGCAAAACGGGCTCGGGCACGGGACCGGAGATTGGCCCGCTTGAGTCTGGCACCAGCATGAACGCTTCAGTATATGGCGGCGGCAAGGGATTCTATGAAGATCCTAATGAGTTGCGTAAGAAATATGCCAACGTTGGCAGTACTAAGGTCACTGTTGAGGGAGGCAATATTAAGGGCTCGGTCTTCGGTGGCGGCTCCGAAAGTCATACGTTGGGCAATACTGAAGTTATAGTCCACAATGGCGCCAACATCGGCACCGACGGCCTCTCTACCTGGGACGGCAACATCTTTGGTGGCGGCCGTAACTTCCTCAACACCAACAATACCAACGGCCGTGTGGCCGGTAATGTTACCATCACCATGGACGGTGGCTCCATCCAAGGCTCCATCTTTGGCGGCGGTCGTATGGCCCTCACAGGCGTGGATGAAGATGGCAATTTCCCGACCACGAGTTGGACTGTTGCCGACCACGGCAACGTGACCATCAACGTCAGCGGAACGACCTCGGGCAGTGACAACAACATCACCTATAACACTGTCATCGGTAACGGTAGCGACCAAGGCATCCACCTGCTGACGGGAAGCGATGAGAGCGTGGGCGACATCTTCGGCTCGGGCAAGGGCGACACCAAGGAATATGATGATATTCTGGCGGGTTGTGTGACCAACACCACCATCAACATCACCGGCAGTCCCCGTATCCATGGCGCCGTGTTCGGTGGCGGCGAAATGGCCAGCATCGGCTGGTTGGACAGCGACAACAATATTATTGACGGCACTGGCGAGGCCACCATCAAGATTGGAGATTCGGAAGCCGACAAGCCTGTCATCGGCACGTATTTGGAACTGAACCACGATTACCTTGATGGCAGTATTACCATCAATGGTCACGGCTACCCGCGTAGCCCCTGGACGATCATCGAAACCGAGGGTGGAGTGGAGAGGCTTGTCCATACCTGCACAGGCAACGTGTTTGGCGGTTGCCAGGGTGATGTGGATTTTGAAGATTGGGATGACGAAGTTTCCTCCACATGGAACAACTGGCCTTACATGGGCCGTTCCAAAAAGTCAACCATCACCGTCAACGGCGGTACCATCATGGGCAATGTGTTTGGTGGCCCTGAACAAGGCACGATGGATGGTAATACAACAATCACCATCAACGGTGGCACTATCGGCACACAAGTGACCGCTTCAAACAACGATAAATACTACTTCGGTGGCGTTTACGGCGCTGGTTACGGTAGTGATGATTCAAATGAAGACAATCACGCAATCACCGTGAATGGAGTCGCTACAACAGCTAAAATGAGGGCCGGTCGTGTGTATGGCAACGTCCATACGGACGTGTTCGGTGGCACTATAAACGGCGATGTGTATGGCGGCGCTTCATTCGCCTACGTCGGCGGCGAAGGCACCAGTCCCAATGGCGATGTTGAGCTTAACATCGGCTACAAGACCACCACCACTGATTCTGAGACGGATGAGGAGGTTGACAACTTCTATGGCGAGGCCAAAATCCTTGGCAGTGTGTATGGTGCCAACAACCGCAGCGGCACACCTTACGGCAAAGTGGAGGTCAATGTGTATAAGACGAAACATTGGGTGGACGAGCAGTTGGGCAGCAATTACGCTCCAGAGACACCCGAGGACGGTTGGACGCATGAATTGCTGATGGATAATACCAACGGAGGAACCACTGCCTATCCGAAACCGCAGCAATATGCCCTTAGAGAGGTGTTTGGCGGCGGCAACCGTGCCAGCTTTACGCCTAACCAAACGGGTAGAGAATTCAGCACCAATGGCAGAAGGACCACGGTGCATATTTGGAGTTGCGAAAACACCATCAGGGACCTTTACGGCGGCGGTAACGCAGCCGACATTGGCACCAGTGCCAACAACGCCGACATCGATCTCATCGTTGATGGCGGCCGTTTCTATCGTGTCTTCAGCGGCGGTAACGGCGAAAGCGGCACACCCGCCAACATCTACGGCTGGGCCAACAACACCATCAACAGCGGTGTCATTAATGAGTTGTATGGTGGCGGCAACCAGGCAGGCAACATCCTTCACACCAACCTCACCATCAACGAAGAGCCCAATGGCTGTGCCGAGTTCATCGACAACACTTTCGGCGGCAGTAACGAAGCTCCCATCATTGGCGATGTCGAAACTGACCTGTTGTGCGGTGAAGGCTCTGCCTACGAATTCTATGGCGGTACCAACAATGCCGATATTTATGGCAATGTCACCCTCAACGTGCATGGCGGTTTCACTGAAAACCTCTACGGCGGCTCGAAGGGTTCGGAACGCCCTGCCAACATCAAGAAATTCCCCACCATTCCCGATCCGAGGCCAGAACCCGGACAGGAAGGTTATGATGCAATGTTGGATCGAGTGTACCAATATATGATAGACCACCATATTGAAGCTGGCTATGGCGGAAACGTCATCGTCAACCTCTATGGCGGTACCATCAAAAATGTGTTTGGCGGTAGCAATATCAGCGGCAACATCGAAGGCAATATCTGGGTCAACGTGATTGACATAGAGAATGCTGATTGCCCGTTGGACATCACTAACCTCTATGGCGGCTGCAACAACACGGACTACGAGCCTGTAGACCACACGGCTGCCAATCCCGTCATTTCTCCCGTTGTCAATGTGGTGCACATCAAGGAAACCAACACGACTCCTGGCTATATCCGACACAATGTGTTTGGTGGCTCGTTAGGTCATAACTCTGATGTCGTGGCCAACCCCGTGGTCAACATCGGTTACGATGCCACCACGATGGCGGGCTATATTCCTGCGGGCTATACGGTGAAACCCGCAGCCCAACGCAATGTCAAAGTGGCGGGCAACGTGTACGGTGGCGGTGAAGAGGGCATAGTGAACGGCAGTACAACCGTGAATGTCTTTGAAGGCGAAGTGGGTTTGATGGAATATTTCGACAGCGACGAGGATGACGAGGATCCTACTTTAGATGTTGTCAACCATGTGAAATACGATGGCACCAACTATGGCGGCTCGGTGTTTGGCGGTGGCATGGGCAGTAAGGAAGATGCCGACCATGGTCGCGTGAAAGGCAATTCTACCGTCAACATCAAGGGCGGTCATGTGCAGTACAATGTGTATGGCGGCGGCGAGCTGGCCAGCGT
Source organism: Bacteroidales bacterium (assembly GCA_017632935.1). GTDB lineage: Bacteria > Bacteroidota > Bacteroidia > Bacteroidales > F082 > Limimorpha. The sequence goes on from JAGBQJ010000030.1 coordinate 37,491, forward strand.
GGGTGAGCATACTCCGGTCTATGAAACCGTAAACGAGGAACCTGTACTCGTCGATTTCGTTCCCGATGAGGACAATGGCTTGGCCACGGTGAACGTCACTGGCGGTCAGGTGGGTCCCGCCCCAATGGTGGGAACCTTTGGTGGCAAGACATACAACATCCCCATTGCCTTGAATGGCTACGACGGCTACGTCTTTGGCGGCGGCAAGGGCGAGGGCGATGATGCAGCTACTGCTTACAAGACTTTCGCCAACGTGAACAGCACCAGTGTCACGGTTCAGATGCCCATGGACGACGGCAACCATGCCAACCGCATCTGGGGCAGCATCTTCGGCGGTGCCGAAGACGGCCACGTGTTGGGCGATGCCTATACCTATTTTAGGAGCGGTCTCATGGGCACGGACGGCACCACGAGTTACGACGGCAACATCTTCGGCGGCGGACGTAACTACAGCAGAAAGAACACCACTGCAGGCCGCGTGGGTGGCAACACTCACGTGGAGATGACCAACGGACAAATCTATGGCAACATCTATGGTGGCGGTCGTTTGGCCCTCACCGGAACGGCCTTGAACGGCATTAAGCCGTTGGGCGAAGGCAGATACCAAGCCCTGAGAGATGACCCTGATGCCAATACCAAGAAATACGGCCATACCTTCGTCTATGTGAAAGGAGGCACGGTGGGCAACGATACCAAGGTGGATGTAGCGGTGGGTAATAATCAAACGGTCAAAATGCCGCTCATCGAAACCTTCTCCACCTATAGCATGGGCAACGTGTATGGCGGCGGCAAAGGCTCTGAAGAGGGCTTGGTGGATTACCCGAAAACCTCGGCTTTGCTCGTCTCCTTGACTAAGAACACCACGGTGGAAATCTCGCAAGAGGACGACGATGTGCCCACCCGTATTTGGGGCATCGTGTTTGGCGGTGGTGAGACAGCCAACGTGGGCCAATTCAGTTGGCACCAAGTAGGAGACAACCACGGCACCGTTAGCGACATCAGGATTTCTGAAGGCTTGGCCAAGGTCAGGATTCACGGCGGCATCATCGGTGCCGACAGGGCGAAGATGCGTTATGAGAAAGATCCCGACTATCCCTATTATCCCAGGTTCAACGACGACCTCGGCTATGTGTATGGTGGCTGCGAAGGCATTTCTGACGACCCTGACAAAGTTGACGACGACAATAATCCTGTCTACCCAGATGTTCAGGCTGGACCTACGTCAGCGTCTACCACCAGCCTTATCAACCTCTTGGCAACGGTCAACAACACCGATGTGAGAATCACCGGTGGTTGGGTGAAGGCCTCCGTGTTTGGCGGTGGCGAAAGCGGTCACGTCAGAGGCAACACTAAGGTGACCCTCAAGGGCGGACAAATCGGCGCGGGCTACGACGAAAATGAGGATGAGGATGAGCAGCCCTACACCGATGGCATTGGCGACACCCCCAACCAGTTCGTCAACCCAGCCACAACTGAGATCATTACCTCGAACAGCTTGAAAGGAACTTATCACTGGGACTATGGTGAAACCCTTCACCCTGGAGAGGAAAATGAAGTTACCATTTACAGCCCATACGACCCGGTGGATGTGATGAACGGCACCAAACCTTCCGACGGCAAGTCATGGTTTGGCAACGTGTTTGGCGGCGGCTCGGGCTGGTTCCCATATATAAAGAATGAAGGCACTGCACAAGACCCTGACTACAAATCATACTGGAATCCGGAATCGGGTAAGGTATGGGGTAACACCGAGGTAATCATTGCCGACTCCATCAGAAATGGAAACATTGTTTCGAAGCCCCACATCCTTAACAACGTGTATGGTGGCAATGAGATGACTGACGTGGGCGGCAACGCCATCGTCACGATGAACGGCGGCACCATCGGTGTGCCGCGCATCTCCGATGATATCAACACTCTTCCCACCTTCGGCTACCTCTTCGGCGGCGGCTGCGGCGACCCGCGAGCTGAGTCGCTTGCACTCAACAACGTGGGCGGCAAGACCGTCGTCACCGTCACGGGCGGTATAATCTACGGTTCCGTGTATGGCGGCGCCGAGGACGGCCACGTGATAGGCAACACTGAGGTATATGTAGGCCAAGGGGAGGGAAAGACCACCATCATTGGCTGCGCAGGCACCTCGTATGACGACGGCAACATCTTCGGCAGCGGTCGTAACTACCTCTTGAAGAACTACACGGGAGGCCGCGTGGGCGGCAATACCCTCGTTGAGATGACGGGCGGACTCGCTTTAGGCTCCGTCTACGGCGGCGGACGTAATGCCATGGTCGGCCTTGACGAAGATTTGATTGAGATTGATTCTGATACACATGAAGTGCAAGCCCTGCAAAACGGCCCCGCTCACGGTAAGACTACTGTTAGGGTGAAGGGCGGCACCGTAGGCAATCTTGCCAAAATGAGGGAGACTGGACACACCATCGGTTACGTGTATGGCGGCGGCAAGGGCAGCAAGGTAGGCCCTGCCGGTCACCCTGCGGCATCACCTCTGCTCATCTCTTTGGTGAAGAACACCGAAGTTTTCATTTCGCAAGACGCTGCTGATGTGCCCACCCGCATCTACGGACGAGTGTATGGCGGCGGCGAGGTGGCCAATGTGGGCAATTACGGATGGAAACCGGTCGCAACTGCGCCTAATATCAGCGAAATACAACTCTTATCCGACGGCCAGGCCGGCCAGGCCAAAGTTGATGTCAGCGGAGGCGTCATCGGCTTGGACAACATGCAGATGAAGACCGCTTCGGGCATTCCCGACGACTTCGGCCATGTGTTTGGCGGCGGCGAAGGCTGGACGCAAAAACTTTCTGATTCTCCCGTCATCGATGTGGAGGGCAACCACCTTGTGGAACTCATGGCCACCGTGGGCAATACCGACGTGACCATTGATGGCAGTGCCTTTGTGCTCGGCTCTGTATATGGCGGCAGTAGTGAAGGCCATGTACTGACCAATACCTTGGTGAAAATCAAGGGCGGACAAATTGGTGCGGGCAACGGTGTCGTTGACAGTGAAGGTCACAACAGGCCTTACACCGACGACGAATGGGACTATGCCCAATACCAGTCCTTGCCCGAATGTGCCCAATGGGACTATGAAGAGGGCGGCGCCCCCTATGACCCCAACATCATTGAAGGCGGCAAGCCCAAACCCGGTAAAAACGGAGCCACTTTCTACGGCAACGTGTTTGGCGGCGGTTCGGGCTATTATCCTTATGGCGTGGATACTGACGGCAACAGCCAATGGCTGCGCTCGGCAGGGCAGGTGAGGGGCAACACCCGCGTGGAAGTCACCGGCGGCCACATCCTTACCAGCCTTTATGGTGGCTGTGAAACCACCGACGTGGGCACATATAGATATAGTAATGTAATCCATGGAGAAGATCATGTTTCAGGTGGTCAGTCCACCGTCATCATGAGCGGCGGCACCCTCGGTGTGCCGCGCACTTTGGCAGAAATCCAGGCTCACCCCGTCACCTGTTATGTGTTCGGCTCTGGAAAGGGCGACCCGCGCTTCTACTTCAACACTTGGACCAACGTTTGGAACTCCAAGGTGGAAATCAAGGGCACGGCCTGGGTGTATGGCTCGGTGTTTGGCGGCGGCGAGGAAGCCCACGTGCTCAACGACGTTGACCTCGACGTGAGCGGCAACGCCAAGATAGGCACCTTGGGGTATTCCTATGTGGACGGCAATATCTTCGGTGGAGGCCGCGGCTTTACGGGCAAGGCCCTCACGGCAGGCACTGTGGGCGGCAACATCGACATCACCATTACGGGCGGCACCATGCTAGGCTCCGTGTATGGCGGTGGCCGATTAGCTTCGGTGGGCACCTATCTTGTGGATAAGGAATATAACAACGGCAGCGGCATGGTTCCGAATCCTTACTACGGCCATTTCCAACCCGGCGACGACCATGGCAAGATTACCATCAACATTACTGGCGGTACCATCGGCAACGACTATGAAACCGCCACGCTCACCCATACTAATTCCGATACCTACGGCGGCAACGTCTTTGGCGGCTGCATGGGTAAGTACATCGCATGGAGCGGTAGCGGTGACAAGCCCATTTGGCCTTCCTTGGCCCGTGCCAAACAAACCGTGGTGACCATCTCCGGAACGGCAAAAATTAAGAACTCGGTATATGGCGGTGGCGAAATCGGCACCGTGCGTGACAACACCACGGTCAACATCAATGGCGGCACCATTGGCGCCGACTATGGCACCTCGCCCAACAAGATGTACTGCGGCAGTGTGTTTGGCGGCGGCAAGGGCATTATGGAGATGAGTACTGACAACGACTCCACCATGGTGGCAGCCTATCTCGCTGGCCGCGTGTATGGCAACACCTATGTCAACATCAACGGTGGACAAGTGTATGAGAACGTGTTTGGTGGCGGCAAGGTGGCCAGCGTGGGCTGGGTGAAAACTGACGGCACCTTCGTGAATGGCGAAGCCACGGTCAAGATGACAGGCGGCATCATCGGGCCTTTGGACTACTCTGGTGTCAACGCTTACATCTTCGGCGGTCCAAAGGGTGGACAGAATGACGACATGAAGCCTTATTGCAATGTGAATAGCACTTCTGTCGAGGTGGATTATACTGACAGCAATGCCAACCGTGTTTGGGGCTCGCTGTTCGGCGGTGGTAGCGATGGTCATGTGTTAGGCAATGCCTCGGTAACGCTCAAGAACGGCACCGTTGGCACGGAAGGTGCCACAGGTTACGATGGTAATATTTTCGGCGGTGGCCGCAACTACCACGAATTGAGCCTCACCGCAGGCCGCGTGGGCGGCAACATCACCGTCAATATGCAAGGCGGCCAGCTTATGGGCTGCATCTTCGGCGGTGGTCGTCAAGGCTTGACGGGCATCGATATGAACGGCACGGCAGTGGATGACAACAACCACGGCAATGTCACCGTCACCATGAGCAGCGGCACCATCGGCAAGTCGACAGAAGCCCATAGTTATATGGGACAGGTGTTTGGTGGCGGCAAGGGTGACAACACCAAAGATGACGATGATGTGGACTTCTACAAGCGTATGGGTGAGACGAGGAGCACCAACGTCACCATCAGCGGTGGCAAGGTCTACGGCAATGTGTATGGCGGCAGCGAGAACGGTCGAGTGCTTCAAAACGCCGAAGTCACTATTAACGGAAGCGCGCTCATCGGCGCAGAATCGAGCGAAAGTGCGTTTCAAGGCAATGTGTATGGCGGCGGACTCGGTATGGAGCCCTACGCAGGCACCGACCCGGCGGAAGACAATCCTAATGCTGGCCATGTGTTTGGCCTGTCAAGGGTCAACATCAAGGGCGGCACCGTTACCAAGAGCGTGTTTGGCGGTGGCAATAAGGGCCTTGTCAATGTGGCAAGAATCGTCAACGTCGAGGCAGGTACAGTGTATGAAGACGTGTTCGGCGGCAACCGCACCATTCCGGATGCGGAGGGCGTTGTAAACAACAGCCTGAAGACGGTGAATATACGTGGTGGCCAAATCAATGGCAATGTGTACGGAAGTAGCTACGACGCTACGGAAGGCAATGCCCCCGACCCCGATGTCACGCCTTGGCCTTCGGGCGAGACCTATTGGTCTTCGTTCGTCAACATCACGGGCGGCACCATCGGTGAAGACGTGTATGGCGCTGGCTATGGCGGCACCGTCTATGGCTCTAACTGCGTCCTTATCGGTCTCGAAGCCATCAAGAAAGCACCTACCTACGTTAATTTGAATGGTTCCCATAACGATGAAAATCAAGCCAACAAGTACGCCAAAGACGGCATTTCTGGAAATGGCTATCCAACGCCTGCCAAGATCAAGATCATGGGTAACGTCTACGACGGCTCCGACCACTTCGGCTCTGGTGAAGAACCCATGTGGAACAACTTCGACATCAGAGGCTACAGCCAGACCTTCCTTGACGGCACGGGCTATAACACCGCCGATGATAATGAAGGCTCTACAGACAAGCCTTACATGAACATCGAAGGCGGTCTCTACGGCTGCGGTACGTTGTGTGAATCGGGTAAGAAAGGCCGTCAAATCCTCGTCAGGAATTACGGCGAGCGCATCACCAAGGGCGGCGAAGGTGCCGACAAAGACAACATGGAGGATGCCACCCGCACCCTGACCACCATCCAGCGTGGCGGTTATGTCTTGCTCGACAACTCGAATATCCACTTGTCTGGTGCCATCGACATCAGTAAGAAGTTCCCCGACAGAAAGTTTGGCGTCCTTCAGGTGGACAACGGCTTCTATGCAACCAACGCCAGCGGCCTGGTGCTTGGTGAAGTCGGTGCTCCGGCTTGGATGGACTCCATCACGGAAGTCAGGAGCTTGTATCTGAGAGGCACCAACACCACTTCCTATGACCATATCGACGCCATGCAGAATAGTGACTACTGGGAGATGGTTGGCATCAATTACAGCAACAATCGTCTGTATCGTACGGTAACCAGCACCGGACAGGATGATTTCTTGGCAGTCGATAAAGAAAATGTCATCATCTTCAACGGCAACTCGAAGCTTTGGGTGCGCAATTACAATACAACAGCAGATAAGATTTTATACGGACAGTTGTACGGTTTCTTCCGCGTGAAAGCTGATTACTACCAGCCCGAAGGCACGGAGACCTTTGCATACGCCCGCCCGAAACTGAGCCCGCATGTGAATCGCATCGATATCTCAGATATCGTTCCTGGTTTCAATCCTGACCAAGACAGGCTCAACCCGGACGATGGCGGCTTCCTGAGTTACAATACCAGCCACAACACCTTCGTGAAAGGAGGCATTACTGTCTTGGGATGGGAATATCTCAATGCATGGGATGGCGATGATGGCGGTAATACTTTTACCAACACGAAGCAATATCCTTATTTCAATATCAGTCAAGTTTCGAAGTCTGATGTCAATTCGCTGAATACAGAGGATTATCGTGTATGGATGCTGCCCTACACGCTGGGTAATAAGTGGTATGTTGACGGCCGCGGCATCGGCAACGGTGGCTGGGGCCAAGACAAGGACCACCAAAACAATTGGGGCGATTATCCTGACATGCCTAAGCTGAGCATTAGCGGAGCCAATGGCATCTGCAATGACGAAACTATTAACCTGTCGCGTCCCAAGTTTAATCCTGCGGAAGATGTCATCTTTGTGGTGGGTCCTGTCAGCGCACTCGCGGAAAACGAAAACCTGAACAAATGGCCTACTGAGCATCCTTTGAAGTTGTACCGTTATCCTGGCGGCCATCCGATGAGTAATGGTCAAAAAGATGCCACCCACATAGGCAGTTCTCCATATCCTTCGACACCTCCTGCCGATACCGACTATGCTGGCTTGGTTGGAAATGAAGAGACCGCCTTATCTACCGCAGGCCCGGGTCCCAACTATGGCGCAATAATCAATGCCAACAGGACGGATAAACCTATGGTGATGGACAATGTCGTCGTGAATGGATTGTATACCTACGATGCAGTGGACATGCAGGAGTTGGACATTCCTGCAGCCGCAACGCATCCCATCAACTTCGCTGATGAAAAGGTGAAGGTCCACATGCCGATGGTGGTCACCACGCCAGGTGCCAAACTTACCCTGAAGGGTGGCACGGTTTTGGAAGGAGGCTACAACAACACCGATGCTTCTGGAACCTTTACCATTGGTGACAACAGTGTGAAGAACTTCTATCTGAATCCTGACTTCAATGATCTTGCCTTCAATGCGACGGGTAAGTACAATGGCGGCGCCCTGTATGTGGCTACTGACCAACCGGCTGTTGGAGAGGATCCCGCTGTTCCCACTACGGTGAACGTGGAAGGCAAGGTGACCATTACGGGTAATTTGCAGAAGAACGGCAGTTCGACGATCAAGAGCAACGTGTATCTGCCCACCTTCGACAAGAGCCTTACCATAACGGCTCCATTGGCTGTCGGTACAGAAATCGGCGTGACCAGCCCCATCAGGAACACGTCGGACGATTATAGGGATAACACCTTGTCGCCGGTGGCTATGGTCGAAAAGAGCGAAGCCACGCCTGCAGCTAATGGTGATATCGCATCGACGGTATGGTCGCAAGGCAACTTCCTCGACGACCAAGACTGGTTCTTCGGCAACGGTGGCCACACCACCTATTATGATAACTTAGGTTACGAAGGTGCTGGTAACGAGTATCGTTCGCTGTACTTCGGCTGGACCTGGGCCAATGTGGTCAGGGAAGCACCTTCGGGATTCGACGTTAGCAACATCGACTCGAAAGAAGACTTGGCCTGGCTCATCAGCCTGAATACGGGCATGAATGGCGCGACCGCTACCAACTTCTCCGGTCAAGACCTCTTGCAGAAGACGGACCTCGACATGAAGCAGTACGTCTGGGTGCCGATAGGTGATGACAGCCATAATGGTTTCGAGCACAAATCCTTTGCCGGTCACTTCGATGGTCAGGGTCACCTGATTAAGAATATTAATATTGATTATATCGGTAGGGGAGACACCCGCTATGAGCATCAGGACTACGGATTGTTTGGTCATGTCAATGGCTCTGTTGAGCGCACCTTCGTGGTGAGCGGCACGGTCAGTCCCAAGGTTTCGATCGATCTCCTCAACACCGATATGTTCAACATCGGTGGTTTGGCCGGCGGCCTCCAGAACGCAACGCTGGCCAACAGCGAAGCTGCGCTTCATATCTATGCTCCAGACGAGGCCAATTACCATGTTGCTGCAGGCGGCTTGGTGGCCAAGGTGATGCCAGGTGGCGAGATACACTCGTCGATGGCCATGCCTGTGATGGAGACTACTGACAAAACCGTTGAAAATGCTACTGGAGCGTCAGTGGGTGGTCTGGTAGGTAATGCCGCGGGTGGCAATGTCTACAATTCGTTCGTGAATGCGCAATTCAATGTGTATGGTAATCCCAAGGCGGGTGGCTTGATGGGCAGCAATGATGGAGCGAAGGTGGAGAACTGTTATGTGGCCTTTAATAATACCCCTACAGAGGATCTGAACTTTGACGGCCTTGTAAGTGATGGGTACAGTGACTTCGACAGCTGCTATGTCCAGACTGGCTATCCATACATGGGCGTGACAGAAGACCGCGGTCACCACTTTACGGCCACCAACAGCTCCGACTTGTATGGTTACATGTATAAGGACAACACGGTGAAGAAGAGTGCGACCGTCGCAGGTGCTACAGTCGACACGGCCATGTTCCGGATGCTGAACCACTGGGTGGACGGAAGGAACAAGACGGGGAACAAATACGCCCGTTGGTCGCGTCCGGGCTTGTCGGAAATCAACGGCGACTATCCTGTGCTGTTGCTCGACGACATTGATGGTACTACGGCTCACCAAGGTGACTTCAGCACGGTGGCTACCATCCATGGTACTAATGTTTTGCAGTATGGCGGTACGGTACGCGATGGTAAACAGCTTGACGGTGCTATTGAACGAATGGTTGCAGGCAGTGCAAAAGATGCAGGCGATGCCCTCTTCGTTTATGGCGACATCACAGAGACACCGAGCAAGAATCCGGCCTCGAATACCAAGATTAGCATCCAGGAGGATGTGGCCATCATGAATCCGGGTACCCTGAGTGCCTATGACAACACCTATGTCGGTATCACCTTCGACAACTCGTTTGGTAAGGCGACGGCGACGCCGGGCATGAACGATGGCCTCTTCGGGTCGGATAACCTGGATCTGCCCCGCGACTGGCACATGTTCTCCACACCGCTGAGCAATGCGCCGCTGGGATTCGATTATCTCGGCGACAATGTGGCTGGCAGCCAACACAAAAACAACCCGTGGGAGAATCCTGATGGTGAGTTCAGCTGGATTACCACACGGCCCAACAACGAGGTTTCTGATGCTGATGGTTTGGGTTACCGTTACTGGATGAAGTCTTATGAAACGGCAGACGGCTATTTCCCGACCACGCGTGGTTATGACTTGACTGGCAACGTGAGCGACTGGTTCATTGAGAACAGTGACGAATGTCCTTCCTCAGGCAACACGTTCCTCAACCGCTATCCCTACGGTATGGACTTCTACACTTGGAACGAGCCGGAATACCACTGGATCAACTTCAAGCGCAACGGTCCTAACCACTGGCACAGCGATACGCCACATGTCCATCTGGACTATAAGCCTGCTGAGGTGAAGGAAGGACAGACTCCATACACCACGAACCAGAATGAGGACAACCTTATTGTGGGACGTGGCTATATGGCCGCCATCGCTACCGAGACCTTCATGCAGAGCCACGGCTTGCTGAATGCAGGAGACCAGAGCATTATACTGACGAATAATGGCTGGAAAATCAAAGGCTGGAACATGGTGGGCAATCCTTTCCATGGCTATCTTGACTTCAATGAACTTGGTAAAGCTGACGGACCCAATGAAGATGTACTGACGCATCACGATAATAATGGAGAGGATGAAGGCGCGTTCTATGTGATTTATGATGCCGACAAATACCAGAACAGGAATGCCAGTACAGCCTACAGGTACTATCCTGTGAAAGGATCCCCAGAAGGAGCCGACTATGCCGACCGCTTCCTGCATCCGCACCAAGGCTTCTATGTGAAGACAGACACGCATTTGAGTGAGTTGAAGATTAATGAGAATATGTTGGTGACGCGCGACTTTGTTGAGAAAAATGGTGGCAGCCATTTCCGCGCTACACAACCGTCCTATCCTTTGGTCAACCTTTACTTGAACAGCGACAAGGGCTGCGCCGACGTGACGGTCATCGAGTTTGAACGTCCCGAGTGGGGTGGTGCACGCAAGGTGAAGGAGCTGCGCGTGGGTGATGGCTTGTTCTACGCCCACCACGGAGACACCTATTATGCCGCGCTCTTCGCCAAGGAAGGCATCGACCGCGTGCCGCTGTGGTTTGAGGCCAAGGAAGACGACATCTTCACCATGAAGTGGAACATGGCCAACGGCAACTTCCACAGCATGTACCTCATCGACAACATCACGGGCGTGCAGTACGACATGTTGCGGAACGACACCTACACCTTCGAGGGCCACAAGGAGGACTATCCTTCGCGCTTCCTCATCGTCTTTGACTTGACCGATGTGGAAGAGTTTGAGGATGACAACGAGCATCCGTTTGCCTTCTTCAATGGCTCCGAGTGGGTGGTCACCGGCGAGGGTGATTTGGAATTCATCGACATGCTTGGCCGCGTGTTGGCCAAATCGCATATCAGCGGACAAAACAGGATCACGTTGCCTATGGTGGCTGACGGTCCTTATCTGTTCCGCCTGACCAACCATAAGGAAACTAGAATTCAAAAAGTCATCGTAACAAAATAGGGAGGAATAAGTTATGAAGAGTTTGAATAGAAAAATAGTCTTGTTTGTAGTTGTCCTGCTCATGTTGGCAGGGCCGCTTAAGGCGCAAGTGTACATCATGGAAGATGAGTTCGAGGGTACACTGCGCTCGGGTTACGAGGACTTTGAATTGACAACGCCTTATGAAGGTGGTGATTCGGACCAGCAGTATGCACCTGTTGGCAACGGCCTGTTGGCTTTGACCTTGCTGGGTGGTGCCTATCTGTTGACAAAACGAAAGAAAAAAGATGAAGAATGTTGATTTTTTCCCTGTTTTCAGTGTAAAAATGAGAGGATAAATGGTTTTTTCCTATTTTTGTGCAAGATTGAAAGAACAATATGGAAATAAAAAGAGTATTCGACCTTCTCGACCATTACGTTGAGAAATACCCCAACCAACAGGAAGCCATAGCCGGAAAAAAGAACGGCCAATGGGTGAAATACAGCTCCACATCCTATAAAGAACACGCCGATGCGCTGAGTTATGCCCTCATCGAGCTGGGCATCGAGAAAGGCGACAAGGTGGCGATGATCCTCACCAATCGCCCCGAATGGAACATGCTCGACATGGCCGTCAGCCAAGTCGGTGCCATCACCGTGCCGGTGTATCCCACCATCAGCGAGGAGGACTACCGTTACATCCTTCACGACTGCGATGCCAAGATGGTCATCATCGACGGCCTCAGCGTGATGAACAAGGTGACGAACATCCTTCCCGATGCGCCCAACGTGAAGCTGGTCTACACCATGGTTGACCGCGAGAAATATCCCTATTTCGACCAACTGCTGCAACTCGGTAGGGAACATCCTCACATCGAGGAGCTGGCTGCCCGCAAGGCCGCCGTCGACGAGATGGAATGCGCCACTATCATCTATACTTCTGGTACCACTGGGACGCCTAAGGGCGTGATGCTCTCGCACCACAACCTGATGAACCAGTTCCCGAACTTCCACTACACCATCAGCGACACGTCCAACAAGGCCTTCAGCTTCCTGCCGGTGTGCCATGCCTACGAGCGCGCGCTGAATTATTGCTACCAGTATCGCGGCATGTCCATCTACTATGCCGAGAGTCTGGGCACCATCGCCAGCGACATGCGTGACGTGCATCCCACGATGATGTGCGCTGTGCCGCGTGTGTTGGAGCGTTTCTACGATGCAATTGTGCAGTCGGGCAAGAAGCAGAAAGGTATCAAGAAGCGCATCTTCTTCTGGGCTGTGCGCCTTGGCGAGCGTTACAAGATCGAAGCCGAAAGCCGCAATTGGTTCTATGACAGAAAACTGGCACTTGCCGACAAGCTGGTGTATGCCAAGATCAGGGAAGGCATCGGCGCCGACAACTTCGACATCATCGTGTCGGGCGCCGCTGCCATCTCGCAGAAGATTGCAGGCTTCTTCTCGGCCATCAAGATGCCGGTGTTCGAGGGTTACGGTCTGACCGAGACTTCTCCCGTGATCGCCGTCAGTAACCGCAACCCGCATGGTCGCGAGGTGGGTTATGTGGGACAACCTTTGCCTGGCACTGAGGTGAAGATTGCCGAGAACGGCGAAATCCTTTGCCGTGGTCACAACGTGATGATGGGCTACTACAAGCAGCCCGAGCTGACCAAGGAAGTCATCGACGAGGAAGGTTGGTTCCACACGGGCGACATGGGCGAGTTCAACCAATACAACCAGCTGAAGATCACGGGTCGTATCAAGAGCCTGTTCAAGACCTCAGGCGGTAAGTACATCAACCCCGACATGATTGAAGCCAAGTTCTGCGCCTCCAAGCTGATTGAACAGATTTTGGTGGTGGGCGAAAACCAGAAATTCGCCGGAGCCCTCATCATCCCGAGCTTTGCCGACCTGAAGGCCTGGTGTGCCGAGGAGAACATCCCTTACACGACCAATGAGGAGATGATTCAGAATCCCGAAGTACTGAAGCGCTTCGCCGCCGAAGTCACCGAGCTAAACAAGGGTTTGGGTGAGACTGAGAAGATCAAGAAGCACGTGCTGCTCGCCGACGAGTGGAGCATCAACAATGGTTTGCTGACGCCCACGCTTAAGGCGAAACGCAAAATCATCATTGCCAAGTATAAGGATACTATCGAGAAGATGTTTGCGTAATAATTGTAGAGACGGTGCATGCACCGTCTCTACTAATTATTCAAGATAGGTATACCCGTACAATCCCGACCGATAGTTGGAAAGGAATTCCTTACCCTCCTCAACGGAAATCTTGCCTTCCTTGACGCACTTGGTGACCCAGGTCTCCACCGTCCGGACGAGTTTCTTCGGGCTGTACTGCACGTATTCCAGCACGTCGGCCACGGTCTCGCCATCGATGACCTGGTCGATGTAGTATCCCTTTTCGTCCACCGAGACGTGAACGGCGTTGGTGTCGCCGAACAGGTTGTGTAAGTCACCCAAGATTTCCTGATAGGCACCTACAAGGAACACACCGATATAATAATGTTCCTTGTCAGTGAATGAGTGCAGCGGTATGGTGTGTTGTGTCGACTTGGCGACGAAGTTCGTGATCTTGCCGTCGCTGTCGCACGTGATCTCTTGCAAGGTGGCTAAATGGGTCGGGTTTTCATCCAGCCTTTGGATGGGGATGATGGGGAAGAGCTGGTCGATGGCCCAGAGGTCGGGCAGCGACTGGAACAACGAGAAGTTGCAGAAGTACTTGTCGGCAAGCAGCTTCGGCAGTGAGGTGAAGTCCTCAGGCACACGCTTCAGGCTGTTGGCGATGTGGTTCACCTCGCGGGCGATGCTCCAGAAAAGCCTTTCAATCTTGGCGCGCGACTTGAGGTCGAGCAGGCCGAGGCTAAACAGGTTAAGGGCTTCTTCGCGGATCTCCTGGGCATCGTGCCAGATTTCCAAAGAGGAGCTTTTGGTCAGTTCGTCCCAAGAATCATAGAGTTCCTTGATGAGTTCGTGGTCATCTTCTTCGGGTTCCTCGTTGTCGTCCCATTCGGGCAGGGAGGTCTTCTCCAGCACTTCGAAAATGAGTACAGAGTGATGCGCTGTCAGGGCGCGACCCGATTCACAGATGACGTTGGGGTGGGGGAGCTCATTCTTGTCGCAGGCATCCACGATGGTATAGATAGCATTGTTGGCGTATTCCTGGATGCTATAGTTGACCGAGCTGGCGCTGCTGGAGCTGGTGCCGTCGTAGTCGACGCCAAGGCCGCCACCCATATCCACATATTCGATATGGTAGCCCATCTTGTAGAGCTGCACATAGAACTGTGCCGCCTCACGCAGGGCCACGTTGATTTTCTTGATCTTGCTAACCTGGCTGCCGATGTGGTAGTGCACCAGTTTCAGGCAGTCCTTCATGTCGTGCTCCTCAAGGAAATCGAGGGCTTCAAGCAGTTCGGAAGAGGTGAGGCCGAACTTGCTGCCGTCGCCACCCGATTCCTCCCATTTGCCTGAGCCGGAGCTGGCCAGCTTGATGCGGACACCCAGGTTGGGTGTCACTTTCAGCCGACGGGCGATCTTAGCCGTGGTCTTCAACTCGTTGAGCTTCTCGATGACGATGATGATTTTACGGCCCATCTTCTGGGCGAGCAAGGCTAGTTCGATGAATTCCTCGTCCTTGTAGCCGTTGCACACGATGAGTGAGTCAGAGTCGGTGCCGAGGGCGATGATGGCGTGGAGCTCAGGTTTGGAGCCGGCTTCCAGACCTATGTTGCATTTCTTGCCGTGGCTGACGATCTCTTCGACCACGGGGCGCATCTGGTTCACCTTGATGGGCATCACCACGAAGTTCTGGCCGTGGAACTCGTATTCCTTGGCAGCCTCCTTGAAACAGGAGTCAATCTTGTTGATGCGGTCGTCAAGGATGTCGGGGAAACGGATCAGCATGGGTGCCGAGACGTCTCTCAGCGACAGCTCGTCAACCAGTTCCGGCAGGTCAACGGAGGCACAGCCTTCCTTGGGTGTCACGACCATGTGGCCTTTCTCGTTGATGGAAAAATAGTTTCCGCCCCAGCCTTTCACGTTGTAAAGGTCCTCGGAGTCTTCAATGCGCCATTTTCTCATGTCTATGTTTTTTTAATTTGTTTGAGGTCCCTGAGCCTGTCGAAGGGCCGTATTCATTATCAAATGGGCTGCAAAACTATTAAAAATATTGATTGTTGGTGTGGTATTTGCAAATATTGTCTATTTTTGCAGTAAATATAGTTTATATGAGTCCTGTTTTTGGTAGAGAAAGCGGCTATGTGTTCAAGATATTTTCCAATGAGGAAGAAAGGATGCATATCCATGTTATGGGTGATGGTAATGAGGCTAAGTTTTGGTTGGAACCCAAAATAGAGTTGGCAAAAAACAGCGGTTTTTCTAAGCACGAATTGAATGACATACAAAAAATTATAGAACAAAATGCAGAACGATTCAAGGAACAATACAAACAACACATCGGTAAGCGTCTTGATGATTAATGGTCAGGGCATTATGATAAGCGTTGGTGGACAGGATTATTTTTTGTCTTACAACCGTATTCCATGGATGCGTGATGCATCTATAAATGACGTGCTGAACATTCAAATGTGCGGTAATGAAGCTATTGAATGGCCGGCTCTTGATGTTGATTTGGAAATAGACAGCCTTCGACATCCTGAACGCTATCCATTGCTCATTAAGCGTAACGCTTCTGAATCAGTGATGGCATGAAATTGATCATCGACGCTGGCTCAACCAAGATGGAATGGATTCTCCTCGACGGAAACGTTGTCAAACAGCGTTTCCAAACCGAAGGATTCAACCCGAATTATTCCGACAGGCAATGCCTTGTAGAGACGTGCCGCGGCGCGTCTCTACCCAATGGAATCCAATCCATCCATTATTACGGCACCGGTTGCGGCAACGAACAGAATTGCCAAATCATCAAGGAGGTCTTTCAAGGTCGCTTCCCCGATGCGGAAATCCACGTCACCCATGACCTGATGGCGGCCTGCCATGCCGTTCTGGGTCACGAAAAAGGCATCGCTTGTATCCTCGGAACGGGTTCTAACTCCTGCCATTACGATGGGGAAAACATCACGGAGAAAGCTGTTTCATTGGGCTATATGGTCGGCGACGAAGGCAGCGGCATGCACATCGGTAGGGAAATGGTAAGAGCGTATTTCTATGGCTTCATGCCTAAGGACTTGCGGCAACGATTCGATGCGGAATACCATTTGGAACTGAAGGATTTCATCCAGCATTTGTACCACGAGGCGCAGCCTTCGAAGTATCTGGCCACCTTTGCCAAATTTGCGGGTGAAAACCAGTCACATCCTTATATAAACGGCTTAGTTAAAGGATGCTTCAAGGACTTCATAGAGGCTTTCATCCTTCGCTATGAAAACTGCGAATCAATGAAGATTTGTTTTATAGGCTCAGTAGCTTTCCATTTCCAGGACATCTTGAAGGAAAGCCTCAGGGAGTATGGTCTCACTTTAGAGGAGGTTATGCAAGCGCCTGCTGAAGGGCTGATAAAGTATTATCAAAGTCTTCCGGCATAATCCAATGATAACTGGTGTCCTTCCTCAACCACGTCATCTGTCGCTTGGCATATTGTCGTGTGTGGATCTTGATTTGCTCCACAGCTTCAGCCAAGGTGCAATTTCCCTCGAAATAGGCGAATAGTTCTTTGTAACCTACCGTGTTCAGCGCATTCAAATGTCGCTTGGGATACAAGGCTTTAGCTTCTTCCAGAAGACCTTGCTCCATCATCATGTCCACACGCTTGTCGATGCGCTCGATGAGCTGCAGACGGTCCCAAAGTATCGCGTATTTCTTGATAGCAAAGTCGCGTTGGGCAGCTTGGCCTTGGCGGAAGGAAGAAAAAGGCAGTCCCGTCTGGTAGCAAACTTCCAAGGCGCGTTGTAACCTTCGGGGATTCTGTTGATCGACGAGAGCGAAATACGCTGGGTCGAGGCGCTGCACTGCATCCTGCAAGGCTTTTAAGCCGCCTTCGTCATAGAGTTTCTGAACCTTTTCTCGGATTTCAGGCTCCACGTCGGGCATGGCATCGATGCCGTTGCAAACGGCGTCGATGAATAGGCCTGAACCGCCTGTCATGATTACGGCGTCGTGGGTCTTGAAAAGCTCGTCCAACAAGGCGATGGCATCGCGCTCATAGTCGGCGACGTCGTATTTGTCCTCGATACTAATGTGATGCACAAAGTGATGCTTGACTTGGCTTAGTTCTTCCTCTGTGGGTGCTGCCGTGCCGATGCTCATCTCCTTGTAAAACTGACGGCTGTCGGCGGAGAGGATGACGGTATTCAAGGCCTTGGCCAATTTGATGGCGAAAGCGGTCTTGCCCGATGCCGTTGGTCCAGCTATGACGATTAAGGTTTTCATAAAAGAGTTGTAGTGCCGCTTCGCGTCATTGCGAGGAGGCACGACGAAGCAATCCAGAAATTAGCTTGTTCTCTGGACTGCTTCGTTCCTCGCAGTGACATAAAACGTGTCATAAACATTACACTTTATTCGGCACAGGTCCATTATTAGCAACCACAATTGGTTCTTCGATTTCCTTCATCACGTTCAGGCCGAGTTTCTTGCCCTCTTCTTTCATAAAGGCATATGCCTCGGCGAAGTTGTTGCCGATGACACCATCCAAAATGGCCTCGCGGATGGCGTTTTTGATGACGCCGACCTCGCGTCCCTCTGGGATGCCGAAGGTCTCCATGATGGCGATGCCGTCGATGGGCGGCTGCCAGTTGCGTAGGTGATCCTTGGCCTCGATTTCTTTCAGCTTCTCCTGCACGATCTCGAAGTTGTGGTGGAACTTCTTCACCTTCTCCTCGTTCTTCGAGGTGATGTCGGCGTGGCAGAGCAACATGAGGTCGTCGATGTCGTCGCCGGCGTCAAACAGCAGCCTTCTTACAGCGGAGTCGGTGACGATGTCCTCGGCCAACACGATGGGGCGGAGGTGAAGCAACACCAATTTCTCCACATATTTCATCTTTTCGTTCAAGGGCAACTTCATGGCGGCGAAAATCTTGGGCACCATCTTGGAGCCTTTGAACTCATGGCCGTGGAAGGTCCAGCCGATTCCGTCTTCCCAACGTTTGGTCTGTGGTTTGGCGATGTCGTGCAACAAAGCTGCCCAACGAAGCCAGAGGTCGTCGCTCTTTTCGGCCACCTGGTCGAGCACCTGCAAAGTGTGTAGGAAGTTGTCCTTATGGCCACGGCCTTGGACGACTTCCACCCCTTTTAACTGAGATAGTTGTGGAAAGATGAGTTTCAGTAAACCACTTTCGTCCAACAACTTAAAACCAATGGAGGGTTTAGGCGAGAGAATGATTTTGTTCAGTTCCTCGGTGACGCGCTCCATCGAGACGATTTTGATGCGGTGAGCATTGCGTTTGATGGCCTCAAACGACTCGGGTTCGATGTAGAACTTGAGCTGCGAGGCAAACCTAATGGCGCGCATCATGCGCAATGGGTCGTCGGAGTAAGTGATATCAGGGTCGAGTGGCGTCCTCAACAGCAGTTCCTCCATGTCGGCCATGCCGTTGTAGCGGTCGATGAGGGTGCCGAAGTCCTCCGGATTGAGGCTGAGGGCCATGGCGTTGATGGTGAAGTCGCGGCGGCTGATGTCGTCTTCCAGCGTGCCGTTTTCCACAACGGGTTTACGGCTGTTGCGGTCGTACGATTCTTTCCTTGCCCCCACAAACTCCACTTCCATGCCGTCGAAGCGGATCATGGCCGTGCCGAAGGCACCGTAGTATTTGGCTTCCTTGTGGCCAGGTAGGAGAGAGGCAACTTTCTTGGCTAGGGTGATGCCACTGCCCACGGTGACCACGTCGATGTCATTCGAGGGGCGGTGCAACAATATGTCGCGCACATAGCCGCCGATGACATAGCTCTTGTAGCCCAACTCCGCGCTGGCGTAAGCGATCACCTTAAAAATCTTGCTGCTGATATGTTTCTTGAAGTCGTAGTTCATCAAACTTTAGCTTCTTCAAGGACTTTCTTCTCGTTCGGGATGATGTTGACGACGGTCTCTTCGCCGCTTTCGGCCAAATCGATGCTGATGGTGTCGCCGATATGCATCTCGGCGGAGATGATGGCCTCGGCCAAGACGTCTTCCACGTATTTTTGGACGGCACGCTTCAGCGGACGGGCGCCGTATTGCTCGTCCCAGCCCTTCTCGGCGAGGAAGTCCATGGCCTTCTCGGTGAGCTCGATCTTGTAGCCCATCTCTTCGACGCGCTTCACCACCTGACGGATCTCGATGCCGATAATCTTCTGGATGTCCTTCTTCTCCAAGGCATTGAACATCACCACGTCGTCGACGCGGTTGAGGAACTCGGGGGCGAAGGTGCGCTTCAGGGCGTTGTCGATGACGCTCTGCGAGTACTCGTTCTTTGAGTTGAGCTTGGCCTGCGTGCCGAAGCCCACACCCTGACCGAAGTCCTTCAGCTGGCGTGAGCCGAT
Source organism: Bacteroidales bacterium (assembly GCA_017632935.1). Classification (GTDB taxonomy): domain Bacteria; phylum Bacteroidota; class Bacteroidia; order Bacteroidales; family F082; genus Limimorpha. The sequence continues at coordinate 57,259 of JAGBQJ010000030.1, forward strand.
GTTGGAGGTCATGATGATGATGGTGTTCTTGAAGTCGACCTTGCGACCCAGGCTGTCAGTCAGCTGGCCGTCGTCAAGGACTTGCAAGAGCAAGTTGAATACATCGGGGTGAGCTTTCTCGATTTCGTCAAGGAGGACGATGGAGTAGGGTTTGCGGCGTACCTTCTCGGTGAGCTGACCGCCTTCTTCGTAACCGACATAGCCTGGAGGCGCTCCCACGAGGCGCGACACGGCGAACTTCTCCATGTATTCGCTCATGTCGATGCGGATAAGGGCGTCTTCGCTGTCAAAGAGGAACTTGGCTAACACCTTGGCAAGGTAGGTCTTACCGACACCGGTGGGACCAAGGAAGATGAACGAGCCGATGGGTTTGTTCGGGTCTTTCAGTCCGGCGCGGTTGCGGCGGATGGCGCGGGTCACCTTCTTGATGGCCTCGTCCTGACCGATGACAGTGCCTGCCAGCTCGGTCTCCATGTGCATCAGGCGGTCGCCCTCGTTCTTGGCGATACGCTGCACGGGTACGCCGGTCATCATGGCCACCACCTCAGCCACATTCTGTTCCGTGACCTCTTGACGATGCGCCACAGCGTTGCTTTCCCAAGCTTTCTTGGCGTCTTCAAGTTGTGCCATGAGCTTCACTTCCTCGTTGCGGTACATGCCCGCTTCCTCGAACTTCTGCTCGGCGATGGCGGCTTTCTTGTCCTTGCGAACCTCGTCCAAGCGTTTCTCAAATTCAGTGATTTCGCTCGGCACGTCGATGTTCTTGATGTGCACACGCGCACCAGCCTCGTCCAAGGCGTCGATGGCCTTGTCGGGCAAATGACGGTCGCTGAGGTAACGGTCGGTGAGCTTCACGCAAGCTTCGATGGCCTTAGGTGTATAAGTGACCAAGTGATGGTCTTCGTATCTCGGTTTGATGTTGTTCAAAATCTCAACCGTCTCGGCGGGTGTGGTCGGCTCGACGAGAATCTTCTGGAAACGGCGTTCCAAGGCACCGTCTTTCTCAATATATTGGCGGTATTCGTCAAGCGTTGTCGAGCCGATGCATTGCAATTCGCCGCGTGCCAAAGCAGGCTTGAACATGTTGCTGGCATCCAAGGAGCCGTTGGCGTTGCCTGCGCCAACCAAGGTGTGAATCTCGTCAACAAAGAGGATGATGTCGCGGTTGTTCTCCAGCTCGTTGAGGATGGCCTTGATGCGTTCCTCAAACTGGCCGCGGTATTTGGTGCCGGCCACGATGGAACCGATGTCGAGCATGACGACACGCTTATTAAATAAGGTGCGCGGCACACGGTGCTGCACGATTCGGATGGCCAAACCTTCGGCAATGGCTGACTTGCCCACGCCAGGCTCACCAATCAAGATAGGGTTGTTCTTCTTGCGGCGGCTGAGAATCTGGGCGATGCGTTCCAGCTCGCGCTCACGGCCCACAATGGGGTCGAGGCGGTTTTCCTCGGCAGCCTTGGTGAGGTCGCGGCCAAAGTTGTCCAACACAGGTGTCTTGCTCTTGATGTTACTGGTCTTCTTGGGCTTCTCCTGCTGCGGCTGGATGTCGTTCATCAAGTCGTCGTCTTCCTCGTCGTCATCATCGTCGTTGAAGATGTTGGAAGCATAGCCTTGTTGGCCTTCGGGAGCCTCTTCCTGCTGGTCTGCGTTTTCCTTCAGATAGCGCATCATTTCCACCTTGAAGTTGTCGTAGTTGATGCCTTCAAACTCAAGGTTTTGCGAGATGATGTTGTTCTTCTCGTGCAGGATAGCCAACATGAGGTGCTCGGAGCGGACAATCTCTGAATGGAACTCCTTGGCGATGATATAGGTGAACTTCAGCACGCGCTCGGCCTGCTTGGTCAAAGGCAAGGCCAACACGGGGTTTTGGTTAGTGTTGGCGGTACGTACCGAGGCCTCCAGTTTTTTCGAGAAGACTTCGATGTTCAGGTTGAGGTTTTCCAAAATGCGGATGGCAGCACTGCCGCCTTCCTTCAACATGCCCAAAAAAAGGTGCTCCAACCCGACGTATGCATTCCCCAAACGCTGCGCTTCCTGATGGCTAAGTGACAAAATGGCACGAACGCGGGGCGAAAATTTTGCATCCATATAGTTACAATTCGTTTATTATCAATAAATTAAATAAATATCCAACTTTTCTCTTGTCTGATTCGTTCAAAGTGCAAAGGTACAAACAAAAACCGAGCCGCGCCACTGCCAAGATGAGATTCTTTAAAAATGGACAAAATCCGCCTTTTTGACAAAACCAAACAAAAAATTCCTATTTTTGCAGCCTTAAAGAAAGCAACAAGTTTGACATATTTATGTAAGACTTTGGGCTTATGATATTTAGGAGGTTTATCAATATATTATTCCTATTTATATCACTGTTGTTTTGTGGTTGTACGACGACCACAACACGAGAGTTTAATGGCGGCTATTTTAAGGTTACCCCGACTTCCATTAGGTTGGTGGATCAGAATTATTTTTGGGCACTGAAGCAGCATTATTTGGAAGGGACGGGCTTGGATGTTTTGTTGACTAAAGACCAGTTCGACAATTTGATGCGGCATGGGGAAATTGATTTCTCCACCGCCGAGTTGATTGACGACGACTTCTTTGTCGCCAACGTCAGTTTCTATGGATCCGATTTGGATTTGCATCTGTCGTTTGGTACAGCTACAGTTAAGTTCAAAATGGAAAACAATAGAATTGAATTCTATGCCTTTAGGGACACTTATAATTTTGATCCCAAGCCCTGGGGCGAGCGAGGCACAGTGAATGAGCTGATTGTCAGGGCATACAACAAACTGTCGAATGGGACGCAGTTCGGCATCTATTACAACAAAACGCTGTTTTGAGCCAACAACGGAAATCTTTCTTTTTTGTTTGTAGAAAATGGAATGAACAAAATCGAACCTTTTTATAAAAGGTATCGAAAAAATTCCTATCTTTGCACACTTATTTGTGAATTTGAAACTAAAACCAGAAAATGGACGAAAATAATATCATCAATCCTGAAAATCAAGAAGATAACATCCCTGAGAACACCGGGGAAAAGATTATTAAGGTCAACCTTGAAAACCAGATGAAGTCGGCTTACATCGACTATTCGATGTCCGTCATCATCTCGCGTGCCTTGCCCGACGTGCGCGACGGCCTCAAGCCGGTGCACCGTCGTGTGCTTTACGGCATGAAGGAACTGGGTGTCACCTCGCGTAGCGGCTACAAGAAGTCAGCCCGTATCGTCGGTGAGGTACTCGGTAAGTACCACCCGCACGGCGACTCGTCGGTCTACGACGCCATGGTGCGTATGGCCCAGCCGTGGTCACTGCGTTATCCTTTGGTCGACGGCCAAGGTAACTTCGGCTCGGTCGACGGCGACAGCCCTGCCGCCATGCGTTATACTGAAGCTCGACTTCAGAAAATCGCCGAAGAGATGCTCGACGATCTCGACAAGGACACCGTCGACTTCCAGAACAACTTCGACGACTCGCTGCAAGAGCCTACCGTGCTGCCTACACAGATTCCCACCTTGCTGGTGAACGGTACCAACGGCATCGCCGTGGGTATGGCTACCAATATGGCACCGCATAACCTCAGCGAATGCGTTGACGGCATCATCGCCTATATCGACAACCGCGAAATCACCACCCAGGAGCTGATGCAATACATCAAGGCCCCCGATTTCCCGACCGCTGGCGTCATCTACGGCTACGAAGGCGTGCGCGAGGCATTTGAGACGGGTAGGGGACGCATCGTTCTCCGCGGCGAGACCCACTTCGAGGAACACAACGGCCATGAGCGTATCATCGCCACCTCAATCCCTTATCAGGTCAACAAGGCCGAGATGATCAAGAAGACCGCCGACCTCGTCAACGAGAAGAAGTTGGAAGGTCTGGCCGACATCCGCGATGAGAGCGACCGCAAGGGCATCCGCGTGGTGTACGAGCTGAAACGCGATGCCAATCCCGACATCGTCTTGAATAAATTGTTCATGATGACTCCGCTGCAGAGCTCGTTCAATGTGAACAACGTGGCTTTGGTCAATGGCCGTCCTTATACCTTGAACCTCAAGCAGCTGATTGAGCATTTTGTGGCTCACCGTCACGAGATCATCCTGCGCCGCACGCGCTTCGAGTTGAAGAAAGCCGAAGACCGCGCCCATATCTTGGAAGGTCTGGCACGCGCTATCGACATCGTCGACGAGATCATCGCCACCATCCGTGCCTGTAAGGGCGGCACACCCGAAGCCAAGCAGGCCATTATGGACAAGTTCGGCTTCGATGACCCGCAAGCCAGCGCCATCGTGGCTTACCGCCTTGGTCAGTTGGCCGGCCTCGAGATCAAGAAGATCATGGACGAGTTGGACGAAATCCACGAACGCATCAAGCATTTCCACGATATTCTACAAAATGAGGAATTGCAGTTCCAGATCATCAAGGACGAACTGCTGGTCATCAAAGAAAAATATGGCGATGCCCGCCGTACCCAGATTGTGCCTGCCGCCGGTGAGTTCCGCATGGAGGACATCATCGCCGACGATGCCGTGGTCATCACCATCTCGCACCTCGGTTACATCAAGCGCACTCCGCTGACCGAATACCGTGTGCAGAGCCGTGGCGGCAAGGGTTCGAAGGGCTCCGCCACCCGCGACACCGACTTCATCGAACATATCTTCACGGCTACCAACCACAACCACCTGTTGTTCTTCACCGAACAAGGCAAGTGCTACAAGCTGCGCGCCTTCGAGATTCCCGAAGAGGGCAAGAACAGCAAGGGCCGCGCCATCCAGAACCTCATTCCTATCGATAAGGACAACAAGGTGATGGCCTACCTCAACGTGAAGAGCATGAGCGACGAGGAATACCTTGAAAACAACTACATCATCCTCTGCACCAAGAAGGGTATCATCAAGAAGACCAACTTGGCTGCCTATAAGAATGTCCGCCAAAATGGCATTATCGCTGTCAACATCCGCGAGGACGACCAACTGCTTGAGGCTTGCCTCACCAGCGGCAACGACGAGGTGCTGATGGCTGTGCGTTCGGGTAAGGCCGTGCGCTTCAACGAGCAGACCGTCCGTCCGATGGGTCGTACCGCCACGGGTGTGAAGGCCATTACATTAGGCTCGCCTGAGGACGAAGTCATCGGCATGGTGTGCATCAACGACCCGCAACAGACCGTCCTGGTGGTCTCCGAGAAGGGCTTCGGCAAGCGCTCCGACATCGACGACTATCGCATCACCAACCGTGGTGCCAAAGGCGTGAAGACCTTGAACATCACTGACAAGACCGGCGACCTCATCGCCATCAAGGGCGTGACAGACGACGAAGACTTGATGATTATCAACAAGTCGGGCATCGTCATCCGCATGGCTGTCAGTAAGCTGCGTGTGATGGGTCGTGCCACCCAAGGCGTGAAGCTCATCGACTTGCGTGGCAGTGATGAAATTGCCGCTGTCACCAAGACAGAGCATGAGGACGAGCCCGAAGAAACTGAGGTCCCTGAGTCCTCGGTTCCTGAGCTTGTCGAAGGAGTCGAAGGGCCGACTGCCGAGGATGAAACCACTTTGGAACAATAATTGCAAGTAAAACATAACCAACGAGAATTGTCAAACTTTAAATAATTGGAAAAATGAAAAAAGTAATGATTTTGCTGGCCGTCCTTCTCACTGCCAATGTGATGATGGCTCAGAAGTATGACAGAACAAACGCTTTCAATTACAACCGAAATGGCCAATATGAAAAGGCCATGGCTTCAATTGAAAAGTGCATCAACCATGAGCAGTTTCTTGGCATGAAGGCCAATGACCAAGCTCAAGCTTGGTATTATCGTGCTCAGATCTATCAGAACATCCTCAGTTCGGGCGACGCAGATTTGATTGCCAAGGTGCCGAATGCTTTGGAGCTTATCTACGAGTCGTTGATGAACTGCATGAAGAATTCCGAGTTCCTCGAGGATCCTCAGATTAAGGCTGATATTTACCAGCGTGTGGGTATCGTGATGGGCAACTATTGCGAGCAAGGTTATGCCTTGGTCGACGCCAAAAATTTTGCCGACGCCTCACCGATGTTCAAGAAGGCTTACGACATTGCCAAGTCATTGGGTCTTCCTGACGCCAACGATTGGCTGAACAACGCGGCCATGTCGAGCCTGCTGGCTAAGGACTATAACACCGCTCTCGCTTACTACACCCAGCTGAAGGAAAATGGCCTGGAGACTGGCGACATTTACCATCATCTTGCCGTTTGCTACGAGGCTTTGGGCAATTCCGAACAAGCCATGGCCATGGTCAATGCTGGTCTGGAGAAAGAGCCCAGCAACCCCGACCTCATTCTTGAAAAGGTGAATTCCTACCTGAAGGACGGCAAGGGTGCCGAAGCTGTCGAAGACCTCAACAAACTTCTTGCACTCGACCCCGAAAATGCTCAGCTGCTCTTCGTGCTCGGCACCATCTATGGCAACGAGGATAACAAGGAATTGTTTGACACCGACAAGGCCCGTCAGTACTATGAGGAGGCACTCAAGGTTAAGCCCGACTATTACGATGCCACCTACAACATCGGTGTGCTCTATACGGTCATGGCCAACAAATACATTGAGCAAGCCAACGAAATCACTGGTTTCTCGAAGAAGGAACAAGAGCAGTACAACGGCCTGATTGAACAAGCCAACGAGTTACTGCGTACGGGTCTTCCTTATCTGAAACAGGCCTACGATGCCCAACCTTCAGACGATGTGAAGAACGTGCTGAAATCCATCTATGTGAAACTGAACATGATGGAAGAGGTGAAAGCGTTGATGGCTGAGTAAGGACATCAAACCTGACGAATCAAAAAAGCCCCGAATTTTTTCGGGGCTTTTTTTGTGTTTTGTTTGGTGATTCAAGGAAAGTTTCCTAATTTTGCCCTCATCAAACAAAAACCCACCATGACGAAGAACATAAAAATGGGGCATGTCATCAACCTGATGTCCATTGCCTTTGCCGACGGTGCCATCACCGACGAGGAGAAAAACCTTATCTATGAGATCGCTGAACACCTGGGGCTTACCGATGAAGAGTTCAACCATTGTCTGGCGACTTGGCAGGAAACCGACGAGGATATCCTGAAAGTGTCGATGCCTGAGACTGAGGACGAAAGGATTGCTTTCCTGAAGAACATGACCCTGCTGATGATGATTGACGGCGAAATCGACGAAAATGAACGCCAATACATCGCCAACGCAGCCGAACAATATGGCTTCAACGGCGAGGAAGCCGTGGATGCCTTGATTGAAATGATTCATGACGAATATGGTGGTGACAAAGGAGAGGATGAAGGTGAGGACGACGACTTGTTTGAATATGTTGACGAGGAAATCGATATCGATGCAGGGAAGGCTTATCTCGAGTCAAAAGAGGTAGAGGAAGCCTTCGATTCGCTGTTTTTGCCTGCTTTGCGCAACGAAGAAGCGGAACGCTATTTCATGATTATCCCCAATACCGATACGCGTCTGTTCCGCCTCTCTCAGGAGCAAATCGAATTGGTGCAGAAGGCGGCCGACCGTGGCTATCCTTTGGCAAAGTATGTGTTGGGTCGCTACCATCAAGTGGTCAGCCCCGATGATGACTCGATCCACAAAGCTGCGAAGCTGCTTCAGGAAGCCACCGACAACGGCATCGCTGATGCTTATTGCGCCCTGGCCACCATGCATTGGTACGGCTATTATGGCCCCGCTGTACTTTCGGAATACTATCAACTGATTGACAAAGCCTTGGACGGAGGCAGCATGATGGCCATCCGGAATCGTTTGCAGGATATGGTCGATGGCAGCCATGGCATGAAGGTCAACCTGAAGAAAGTCATCGATACCATCACCAACAAGATCCTTACCGACGAGGATTCGGAAAAGTCCTACCCCTTCCTCTATGCCGTGTTGGGCAATGCCTACAGGGCGATGGACAATAGCGCCAAGGCTGACGAATGCTATGAGAAAGCCATCGACTTGGGGTATTTCGAGGCCTACGCACCGAGGTTTTTCAACAAGATTGCAGGCCCTGACATCGAATTCTACAGGGAGACCATGAGCATGTTCCTCGATTTCGGTTGCGACGAGAAAGACCCCGACTGCTTCATGGCAAGAGCCTTGGAGACCATTCATTTCTACGACAAGAAAAAAGACGACCAGAAAGCGGCTGCCACGGCGAAAATCAAGGAAGACCTTGAAGAGGCGGTGGCCTTGGGACAAGGCAAGGCAGCCTATTATTTGGGTCTATGCTATTACCATAATCTCTATGGCTTTGAAGAGGATAATGACAAAGCCTGGCAATGGTTCCGCAAGGGCGTGCAGTTGGAGGACGGTAGCTCGTTTGCCGGCATGGCCATGATGGTGGACGACGGCATTTGTCCCGACGGCTTGCCCGAGGACTTCAGCGATACCTGCAAACTCAACGGCTTGCGACGAGGCAACTACGACCTGTTGGAGGATGTGTTAAAAGCTTGTCAAGCAGGGAGGCTGAAAGACTTCGCTGAGGAAATCGAATGCATTAAAGATTTGCTCCAAGATGATGAAGAGCCTGCCCCCGTGTCTACGTTGGTAATTGTCAACACGGAAGGTCAGGCCTTGATTTGTCATGTCGAGAAGAACGAATGGCATGGCGTGCCTGCTCTCATCGATGCGAAACGTCTGGCTCCTATACGTGTGGATGGACTGGATGAGATAGGGAAGAAGGCTGGCTTGACAGAACGCCTTACTGTTTGGATTGACCTTGAAGCACCAAGAAAGGGATTGCCCGTCAACAAGGTGGCGGCACAGTTCTACCCGGGTTACATTGCTGGCGACATCATTTTCACTTTGGCCGACAACCTCTATGACCCCGTGCTTTTCTATGGCACCGACGAAGCCGAAGCATTGGTTCGTGCCTTGGGTGTTCAATTGGTGAATCCCGATGTGCAGGAGCTGAATATCGTGGTCAAGGAAAGGACGCATATCGAGCCGAAGCGCAATATGCTGATTAACAACGGCTATCTTGCAAGGATTCAACCCGACAACACGGCGCATATTCTGCCTTGCGGCAAGAATTTCTTCACCTTGTTTGAAGAGGAAATCTACGACCCGGCAAGACTTCAAAACCTGTACGAGCTTGGGCAAAAACTGGGGCTGCCTGGCCGCCTCACCGTTTGGACCGACAACTCGGCTTTGCGCAAACAAATCGTGATGATGAACACCATTCAGGACAACCGGATTGGCTTGAACTTCTATCCCGGCAAAGTAGCCGACAACATCTTCGTGGGTATGGAAGACGAAATCTTTAACGTCATGATGTTCAGTGATGTTGAACAGCTGAAACAGGTCTGTGTCGCTTTGGGAGTGCAACCAGAGGATGTGGTTATAGAAACACAACAATAATAGAAACTAACTCATTATTACATAATTATGTTCGAGATTTTACACAAAGAAACCTTCGCGGCTGAGACCTATCTCATGGACGTCTATGCGCCGCGTATCGCTCATTCGGCCTTGCCAGGCCAGTTCCTCATCGTCAAGATGGAGGAGAACTCTGAGCGTATCCCGTTGACCATCAGCGATTACCATCGTGTCAGGGGCACAGTGACCCTCGTTTTCAAGGCCATCGGTGAATCGACCAAGAAAATGGCTCAGTTCAAGGAAGGCGACCGTTTTGCTGATATCGTCGGCCCTTTGGGCAAGCCTTCTGAGTTTGCCACGATGACGGCTGAGGAACTGCGTAAGCGTTCGTTTGTCTTCATCGGCGGCGGCGTGGGCATCGCTCCAATCTATCCTCAGGTGAAATGGTTGAACGACCACGGCGCTACTGCCGACTGCATCATCGGTGCCCGTACCAAGGACTTGCTCATCTTCGAAAAGGAATTGGCTGAAGTCAGTAACTTGTATGTCACCTCCGATGACGGCTCAACTGGTCGTAAGGGCTTGGTGACCGATGTGTTGCGCCAACTCGTGGCCAGCGGCAAGCAGTATGACGAAGCTGTCGCCATCGGCCCGATGATCATGATGAAGTTCGCCACCAAGACCTGCGAAGAGCTGGGCATCCGTTGTACGGTGTCGCTCAACTCGATTATGGTTGACGGCACAGGCATGTGCGGCGCCTGCCGTGTGAGCATCGGCGGCAAGACCAAGTTCACCTGCATCGATGGTCCCGAGTTCTTGGGTCGCGACGTCGACTTTGACGAAGCCATGAAACGTCAAGCCATGTATAACAATGTGGTGACGCGCAAACAACTCCAAGCCGAGGAGAAAGCTGAAGGCCACGAGTGCCATATCGGCGGCATCAGCGAAGAAACCTTCGACAAGAAGAAACGTGTGCCGGTGCCGGAACAGAAGCCTGAGGTCCGTGCCCATAATTTCGACGAGGTCTGCTTGGGCTATTCGGCTGAGATGGCTATGATGGAGGCCCAGCGTTGCCTCAACTGCAAGAACCCGCAGTGTGTAGCGCATTGCCCCGTCAACGTGAACATCCCTGGCTTCATCGCCCGTGTCGCCCAAGGCGACTTCGAAGGCGCTGCCGGCGTCATCAGCTGCGACTCGGCATTGCCTGCTGTCTGTGGCCGTGTGTGCCCGCAGGAGACCCAATGTGAAGGCAGTTGCGTGATGGGCAAGAAGTTCGAGCCTATCGCTATCGGTAAGCTGGAGCGTTTCGTCGGCGACTATGCCATCGAACACGACCTGCATTTCGACAGCCAAAGCATCCCGAACGGTCACAAGGTGGCCATCATTGGTAGCGGTCCTTCCGGACTGACTTGCGCCAAGGACTTGCTTTCGATGGGTTACGATGTCACCATCTTCGAGGCCTTGCACGAGATGGGCGGCGTGTTGATGTATGGCATCCCGTCGTTCCGTCTACCGAAAGACACCGTTGTGAAGAAGGAAGTGGAGAGTGTACGCCGCTTGGGTGCCAAGTTCGAGAAGGACGTGGTCGTGGGCCGCACCATCACCATCGATGAGCTGATGCACCGTGAAGGCTTCGAGGCTGTCTTCGTAGGCTCGGGCGCTGGTTTCCCGATGATGCTCAACGTGCCGGGCGAGAACCTCTGTGGTGTGGTCTCAGCCAACGAGTTCCTGACCCGTAACAACCTGCTCTTCGCCTATAAGGAAGGCTATGAGACCCCGAACTTCGTGGGTAAGAAGGTCGCTGTGGTCGGTGGTGGCAACGTGGCCATGGATGCCGCGCGTACTGCCTTGCGTCTCGGTGCCGAGGTGCATATCGTCTACCGTCGTTCCGAGGCCGAATTGCCTGCGAGAGTGGAGGAGGTGCACCATGCCAAGGAAGAAGGCGTTTTGTTCGACCTGCTGACGGCTCCCGTCGAGGTGCTGGGCGATGAAAACGGCTGGGTGAAAGGCTTCAAGTGCGTGAAATGCGAGCTGGGCGAACCCGATGCCTCTGGCCGTAGAAGCCCCGTCCCGATCAAGGATTCGGAGTTCATCCTTGATGTCGACATGATTATCATGGCTCTCGGTACTTCGCCTAATCCGCTCATTGGAAGCACGACGCGCAATCTCGACTTGAACAAGAAGGGCTGCATCGTGGCCGACGAGGTAGGCACGACCTCACGTCCCGGCATCTTCGCGGGTGGCGATGCGGTGAGTGGCGCTGCCACAGTCATCCTCGCCATGGGGGCTGGAAAGAAGGCCGCGAAAGCCATTGACAAGTACATTAAGAGCCTGCATTGAATGCAGAATTAAGAATGCAGAATTAAGAATGCAGAATTGGGGTGAAGCCAAGCGTCGCTTTGCGCCATTCTGCATTCTGCATTCTACATTCAGCATTATTCTTTGATTTCTACATAGAACACAGTCGGATCATCGTCCTCGTCGAACGACTCATCCGTGTAGTATTGTCCGGGCTTGCCATCGTCTTGGAAGAGGATGAGCGTCACCTTCTTGAAAGGAATGGGTTGTCCGTTTTTGCTGTAACGCTCGATGTCGGCTTCGGTGAGACCTTCCATGTGCATCATTTTGAGCATCATGGCGAGGTCAAGGTTGACATTCAGCAGCTCCTGCTTCCACTCGATGCTGATAACCGCTGTGGTGTAGAGTTTAAAATTCTTGACTTCTACCTTTTTCATGGCTTGAATTTTTCTGCAAAGATGAGAAATTTGCATGAAGTTTGCAGCCATTTGCAGCAAAATTTATACTTTTGTACAAATTTTAAAATCTAAAACGATGCGTAAGACTTTGATTATTATCATGATGGCGCTTTTTGCCATGCCGATGTTCGCACAAACGATAGAAAACGTTGATGTCTCGAAAGCCCCCAACGGCAAATTCACGACCACGATAGGTGAGACTGTCATTGAAGGCAACGTGTTGAATGGCAAGAAGGAAGGTACCTGGATGGAGTATTTCAACAACAACTCATACATCCCAAAGAAGTTGGTGAGCTATATCAACGGCAAGCGGAACGGCGTTTATATTGAGATTGATAAGACTGGCTCGATTACGAAAAAGGCTGAATACAGGAACGATGAACTCGATGGACAGTACAGCGAATGGTATCGTGGCGGTCGCCTCTCGAAGATGCACACCTATAAAAATGGTGTCATGCATGGGAAACAGATTCTTTGCTATGAGAAAGGCGGAAACCTTGAGGTGTCGGAATATTTGAATGGCTACCGTAACGGTCTGACGACCTGGTTCTACGAGAATGGTGTCAAGAAGATGACCATCGAATACAAGGACGGACAATTCAATGGCCTGCAGCAGGCATTCTATGAGGACGGCTCGCTCAAGAAAGAGGCCACTTACAAAAACGGCAAGCTGCAAGGCAAAGAGAAGACCTATGCCGAGCCCACAGTAAAGAAAACGGTAGAAAAGAAGAATTGAAACGCGGTTTCAACATTCTGATTCTGTTTCTGTTGGGCTTGTTGCCTCGGCTTCAGGCCCAAGATACGATAATGCTGCAATCCGTTGAGATTACAGCAGAAAAGAGCGACATCGAGGCACTGAAACCTCTGGTAGCTAAGAAACTGGATACACTGGTACTGCAATCCAAAAGCACGTCCAACTTATCGGATTTGCTCATCCAGCATAGCCCTGTCTTTATCAAAACCTATGGTCCTGGTGGCGTTTCCACGGCTTCGTTTCGTGGCACGACGGCCAGCCATACTCTGGTGCTTTGGAACGGTTTCCAACTCAATGCCCCGAGCCTGGGACAGGTGGATTTCAGCACTATACCTGTGTTTTTGGCTGACGACGTCAGCCTCAACTGGGGCAGTGGTACCTCCAACAACAGCGGTGGCTTGGGCGGTGCGGTCAACATCGATAATACGCACCATTTCGGCGACGGCTTTTTGCTTGATTTGAAACAGACGTACGGCAGTTTCAACACTTTGGGAAGCTTCGTTACCGTGGGCAACTATGGCAAGAAGTTTTCCTTCCGAGTGAAAGCCTATCGCAACTCGTCCGACAACGATTTTGAATACGAAAACCTCGCCACCATCCCGCACCAGAAGATGAAACAACGCAACGCCGATTTCGTCGACTATGGTGTGATGCCAGAGATGAGCGTATTGTTGGGCAAGAGCGTCATTTCCGTCTCATCGTGGAATCAGTGGAACAACCGTAACTTACCGCCCATCATGCCCAACGTGTTCAATGTGAATTCTGAAGAGTGGACACGCGACAACTTCTCCCGTAACTTCGTCTCTTTCAAGACCTTTTGGGAGACAGGAAGCCTGCAGTTGAAGTCGGCAGCCTTTGTCGAAAATCAACGCTATTTCCTTTTAACACGTAACCCTGTCACGGATGACACCGTCACCTTTATTAATTCAGAAAACCATGCCTTGGTTCTGCATCAGATTGCCAATTTGGAGCAGCATCTCTACAAAAGCTGGACCTTGAAGGCCAAGTTGCAATGGGACAACGAGCAGGTGAGGAGTAACAACTACGAAGGCCAGAAACGTCGTAATTTGGTGTCAGCCTACACGGCACTCAGCGGTGAGCCTTTCAACTGTGCCCAACTCAACCTCACAGCCCGTTACGACTGGACCGACGGAAAAGGCATGGGCCTGTTCCCGACGGCCACTTTCTCGTATCAGTTGCCGTTTTACAAAGCAATGAGTTTCACTTTGGGTTACAGCCACAACTACAGGAATCCCTCCTTGAACGACCTCTATTGGTATCCTGGTGGCAACCCCGACCTCTTGCCTGAAAATGGTCGCGCCGTAGATTTGGCCCTGAAATATGGCTTGCAAAAAGGCCCCTTCAAGTTTGATTTGCGCACTGGTGGCTATTTCTCCAACGTGAAGAACTGGATCCAATGGATGCCGACTTCGTACCGTTTTTGGGTGCCGGAGAACGTGGCCAAGGTCTTTGCTCGTGGTATAGAAAACCACATTGACGCTGCCTTCGTCATGGAGAATTGGAAAGTCACACTCTCGGGCAACTATGTCTTCACCGTCACCACCGACGAGAGCGAGAAGGCCTACGCCCAAGGCACCAATGGCAAGCAACTCATCTATATCCCGCGCCACCATGCCAACTTATTCCTTAATACACGATGGAAGACTTGGAACATAAGCTACACAATGGAGTATACGGGGCGTCGCAGCACTTCTTATAACGAACAAGAATTCTTTGCCTACGACCTGCCCTCGTATGTGTTGCACCATGTAGCCCTCGGCAAGCAACTCAAGAAGTTCCGCATTGAGTTGCGCTGCAACAACCTCTTCGACACAGACTACCAGAATGTCATCTGGCGCGCCATGCCTGGGCGGAGTTTTGAGGTGATGGGGGAATTTAGGTATTAGTTGGCAGTTGATAATTAGCAGTTAGTAGTTATGTACTAAAAAAGTCTTTCAAGGCAGGATTGTGGTACGATTGTTGCAGGAACAAAGACAAACCTAACAAAAACAATTGAGCATTATGTGGATCATCATCGCATCGATACTTGTGGCCCTGGTCATCATCGCCATTATGGTGATAAAAGCTACCGGTCGTCCTATCATGAACAAACCCACCTGGAAGGGTGGAATCATCTCCTTTTTTATAGGAATGCTTCCGCTTTATTTCTTGCTCTGCCTCTTCGGTGTCATGGGCGTGGTACGCGAAGAGGAGTTCTGACCCTTACTTCAAATCGATGAAAGGCACTGAGTTGCCCAGCATGTACTGCGGCATCTTGCCGTCCCATTTTTGCACGGCCTCGTAGTTCACCAGCTTGGGGTTGCTCTCCAAAGCTGCAGCCTTGATGCTCATGGCTTCAGCTTCGGCTTGGGCCTTGATCTTGGTTTGCTTGGCCTGTTCTTCCACTTGGATAGTGACGTTTTTCGCCTTCAGGGCATTCTGCTCCGCCACCTGCTTCTCCTTGATGGCGGTCTCAAAGTCGTCGTCGAAGTCGATGTTAGTGATTTGGAATTGAACATTCATGAAATAGTTGCTGTCCAACGTCTCACGCAATGATGCTTCTATCTCACGACGGACGGCGTCACGGTTCTCAACGATTTCAGTGGCTGCAAAATTACCGAAGCTTTGTTTCATGGCCGAACGGATGAACGGCACCACGATACGGTTGTGGTAGTCGTCGCCGACGTTCTTCATCAATTTGCTGACATTTTCGCGCACTAAGTCGTAGTTGATGGTATATTCCACTTCTGAAGTTTGCACATCACGTGTGTAGCTGTTTTCCTTGCCGTCAAACTTCTTTTGTTGCACGTTCACGCGCTTGATGGTCTGGATGAAAGGGATCTTCATGTGCAGGCCGTCTCCAATCACTTCGTCGCTCATCTTGCCGAAGGTGGCGAGTACGCCACGCTCCGACGAGCGGATAGTATAGAACGATGAGAAGAATACGAGGATGGCGAAGAGTGCCACAATGCCCCAAAGGATATAGCGTCCGATTTTCTTTCTGTTGGGGTTGATGTTGATGTTGGTGTAAGGTTGATTCATTGTAGTATTGTTTTGACATGTTTTGTTGGGCAAAAGTACACAATAATTTGAAATGTTGGCCTTTTTCTGTTTGTGTCGGATTTTTGTTTATCTTTGCCTTTTCATAGAAAACGAAAACAAAATTTTTAAATCAATGGATAACAGACTATTAGACAACAAATTGCCCTATTTGGTGGCCGACATGAACCTGGCTGCTTGGGGACGCAAGGAAATTGAAGTATCAGAACACGAAATGCCCGGCCTGATGTCGCTGCGCAAGAAATACGGCGACACGAAGCCGTTGAAAGGCGCCAAGATCATGGGTTCGCTCCACATGACCATCCAAACGGCATGCCTCATCGAGACTTTGGTCAAGTTGGGTGCCACGGTGCGTTGGTGCTCTTGCAACATCTATTCCACGCAAGACCATGCCGCTGCGGCCATCGCCGAGACGGGTACCGCCGTCTTCGCTTGGAAAGGCGAGACGCTGGAAGACTATTGGTGGTGCACTAAGCGCGCTATCACCTTCCCTGATGGTACGGGTCCGGACCTTATCGTAGACGACGGTGGCGACGCCACTTTGCTGATTCACAAGGGTTATGCTTGCGAGAACGACCCCAAGCTCCTTGACGCACCCACGGGCAGCGAAGAGGAAAGGGCATTGATGAGCGTCATCAAAGCCACATATAAAGAGAATCCTACCTTCTGGCATACTGTCGTTGCCGGTTGGAAGGGCGTTTCGGAAGAGACCACCACGGGCGTACACCGTCTCTATCAGATGCACGAGCGCGGCGAGTTGCTGGTGCCCGCCATCAACGTGAACGACTCAGTGACCAAGTCGAAGTTCGATAACCTCTACGGCTGCCGTGAGTCGCTGGCCGACGGCATTAAACGTGCTACGGATGTGATGATTGCTGGTAAGGTGGTCGTCGTATGTGGCTATGGCGAAGTGGGCAAGGGCTGCTCGCACTCCATGAAGAGCTATGGCGCCCGCGTGCTTGTCACCGAAATTGACCCCATCTGCGCCCTGCAAGCCGCCATGGAAGGCTTCGAGGTCACGACGATGGAAGAGGCTGTCAAGGAAGGCAACATCTTTGTCACCACGACGGGTAACTGCGATGTCATTACGCTGGAGCATATCCTGAAGATGAAAGACCAAGCCATCGTGTGCAACATCGGCCACTTCGACAACGAGATCCAGGTGGACCGTCTCGAGAAGACCGAGCATCTGAAAGAGAAGATCAACATCAAGCCGCAAGTCGACAAGTACGTCTTCGATGACGGTCACTGCATCTTCCTGTTGGCTTCAGGCCGTTTGGTCAACCTCGGTTGCGCTACGGGTCACGCCAGCTTTGTGATGAGCAATTCGTTCACCAACCAGACCCTGGCTCAGATGGACCTCTGGGAGAAGCGTGGACAATATAAAGTAGGTGTCTACTGCTTGCCTAAGTATTTGGACGAGGAAGTGGCTCGCTTGCACCTTGAAAAGATTGGCGTGAAGCTGACTAAACTCACGCAGAAGCAGGCCGACTACATCGGCGTGCCCGTTGAAGGACCTTACAAGTCCGACATCTACCGCTATTAAGCTACCGCTATGAAAATTGCGGTAAATACGCGCTTGTTGCTGAAAGACAAGCTGGAAGGCATCGGCTGGGTGGCCTATGAGACTTTGCGTCGCATGGTGAAAGACCATCCCGAGGTGGAGTTTTATTTCCTTTTCGACCGCGAGCCTGACCCGATGTTCCTTTTCGGCGACAACGTGAAACCCGTAGTGCTGTTTCCACAGGCCAGACATCCATTCCTTTTCATCTGGTTCTTCGAGTTCTCTGTGAAGAAAGCCTTGAAAAAGATCCAGCCTGACTTGTTTTTCTCGCCTGACGGCTATTTGAGCCTCCGCTCCGATGTGCCGCAAGTGGCGCAGTTCCACGACCTTAACTTTGAGCATTTCCCGAAGGACATGCCGAAGATTCATCTGTGGCACTACAAGAAATATTTCCCGAAGTTTGCCCGCAAGGCCAAGCGCATCGTGACGGTGTCGGAATTCTCAAAGCAGGACATTGTGGAATGCTATGGCATTGAGCCAGGAAAGATTGATGTGGCCTATAATGGTGTGAATGAGAAGTTTGCGCCCATCTCTGACGAGGGACAAGAGGCTATCAGGGCGAAATACACTGACGGCAACCCTTACTTTATGTTCGTCGGCTCACTGCATCCGCGCAAGAACTTGGCACGTTTGTTCACGGCGTTCGACTTGTTCAAGAGCCAGACACCTTCCAACGTCAAGTTGTTGATTGTAGGGGAGAAGCGCTGGTGGTCGGAGCCTATTGAGCAGGCATACAGCCAGATGCGCTTCAAGGATGAGGTGGTCTTTGCCGGTCGCCTGAGTGCCGAGGACCTGCATTTGGTGACGGCAGCGGCCTTGGCATCGGTGTATGTGTCGTATTTCGAGGGTTTTGGCATCCCGATACTAGAGGCTTTCCGCTGCGACACGCCCGTCATCACCTCCAATGTGACCTCCATGCCTGAGGTGGCCGACGACGCAGCATTGCTCGTTGATCCTTTCAGCGAGGCATCCATCGCCGAAGGCATGACGGAGATGTTGGACGAGAACGTGCGTGAAGCCTTAATAGAAAAAGGCAGGGAACGCGCCAAGGACTTCTCATGGGACAAGGCAGCGGATGACATTTGGAATTCATTAATGAAAGCAATAAACGAATAAGCTATGGCAAAAATCATCATGTACCCTGGTGAAGCCAGAAAAGACACCGTGGATTGGAAAGCAGTCCAAGGGCAACATATCACCGCCGTAAAACGCAACATTTTGGTGATGGGCTCGGGTGGCCGTGAACATGCTTTGGCGTGGAAGTTGGCTCAAAGCGAAGGTGCGCATGTCTTCATCGCTCCAGGCAATGCAGGAACGGCTCAGGCAGGTTTGAATATCGATATTAAAGTATCTGATTTTAAGGCGATAAAAGACTTTTGCTTAAACCAAAACATTAACCTTGTTGTGGTGGGTCCCGAGCAGCCTTTGGTCGATGGTATTGTTGATTTCTTCAAGCAAGATGAGGCTTTAAAAGCGGTAAAGATTATCGGTCCCGACCAGAGCGGTGCACAACTCGAAGGCAGCAAGGCTTATGCCAAGGACTTTATGGCGAAGTACGGCGTGCCAACCGCCAAGTGCTTCAAAGTCAACAAGGACAACCTCGACGAAGGCTGCAAGTTCCTCGAAAGCGTGAAAGCACCTTATGTGTTGAAGGCCGATGGCTTGGCTGCTGGAAAGGGCGTGTTGATTCTCAACGATTTGCAACAAGCCAAGGGCGAATTGTTCAAGATGCTCGACGGCAAATTCGGTGCAGCATCGGCTACGGTGGTCATCGAGGAATTTCTGAAGGGCATCGAGGTCTCCGTATTCGTGCTGACCGACGGGGAACATTACGTTTTGTTGCCCGAGGCCAAGGACTACAAACGTATCGGCGATGGCGACCAAGGCCTAAACACGGGTGGCATGGGGGCTGTCTCGCCTGTGCCATTCTGTACGCCCGAGTTCCTGAACAGGGTAGAGGAACGTATCGTGAAACCTACCTTGAAAGGCTTGAAAGCCGAAGGTATCGACTATAAAGGCTTCATTTTCTTGGGTTTGATGAATGACGGAGGTAATCCTTACGTCATTGAATACAACGTTCGTATGGGTGACCCGGAGACCGAGGCTGTGATGACCCGTATCGAAGGCGACTTTGCTGATCTGCTGTTTGCATGTGCTGACGGCCGACTGAACGAAGTGCATTATGCCAAGAGCGACAAGACCGCTGTGACCGTGATGATGGTCTCGGGCGGCTATCCCGAAGCTTACAGGAAAGGCATGATAATGAGCGGATTGGACACTTTAAAAGATGTTGTCGCCTTCCATGCTGGCACGGCGTTTGATGCTGATAATAATGTAATTACAGCGGGTGGACGCGTCATCGCGGTGACGGCGCATGGCGACTCGATTGAAGAGGCGAGGAGTGTCGCTTATCGCGAGGTGGAGAAGATCCATTTTGAGGGCGTCAACTATCGCCATGACATTGGACTTGACTTGATGAGAATGCAATGATAAAGTTTTTCAGACAGAGCTATGCCATTCAGTATGTGGTGCTTGCCTTGATAGCGATTGCCCTTTGGATCCCTGCGTTCGTCTCAGGGAAGGCCACCATGGGGTTAGATGAGCCGGTCACGCCGTTTTTCAACCTTATGGACAGGCTGCTCGGTTTTTCGCCTATCGCCCAACATGCCGTTGCTTTTGTGCTGTTGGTGCTTGAAACCTTGGTTTTCAATGCCATTATGGTGAAACACCAGATTGTTGGCAAGGTCAGTACCATGGGAGCTTTCGTCTTCCTCATGTTGATGAGTCTCACGATGACGCAGACCAATTTCTATCCTTTTGCTTTCTCTGTTTTCTTTATACTGCAGACTATCAGCAATTTGTTTGATACTTACATATTGCCCAATCCGGAGATGAATCTGCTGAAGGCGGGCGTATTTGTGGCCTTGGCGTCGTTGTGTTATTTTCCAGCCATCTTGCTGATAGTGTGGGTTATCATCGTCTTGCCCGTGGCCAAGAAAGGCTCTTTGCGATGGGAGTTGATACCTGTTTTCGGCTTCCTGTTCGTCTACTTCATGTATTTTGTCTGCATCTTCCTCTTTGGCGACTTCCAGGCCTTGCTGCTCGGTTATAAGGATTATTTCACCGCGTTTCATTTCTCGATAAGCGGGTTTAACTTATGGAGTATCATTTTGTTAGCCCTTTTGATTGTGCCGACAGTGCTCATGCTTTTTGGTGGCAACAACGCGGGTCTCGAGAAGACGGTGGCTGTGCGCACCAAGATATCCATGACACTGATACTCACCGCATTTGCCGTGCTGACTTTGTTCATAGGCCCTAATGTGCTGATGAACGGCGTGCTCTTTATTGTGCTTTCTATCCTCATGTCATATACCTTCTCTTATATGAACAACACGGGTTGGGCCAATTTGTTCCTGATCATCTTTATTCTGTTGGTCTTTGCTAACAAGTATTACTTTAAACTGCTGTAAATCATGGGTTTACTGACGTGTTATTCAGATTTGATCGAGGCAGGCTGTGACGAGGCTGGACGCGGTTGTCTCGCGGGTCCCGTGGTGGCCGCTGCCGTGATTCTGAAGAAAGGCATTGATTATCCAGAACTCAATGATTCAAAGCAACTTACGGAGAAAAAGAGAATGAAGTTACGAGAGCTGGTCATGCAAGAGGCTTTGAGTTATGGCATTGGCATCGTCACGGCACAGGAGATTGACGAAATCAATATTCTAAATGCCTCATTCTTAGCGATGCACAGGGCTTTAGATCAACTAAAACTTCAACCAGATTTGCTACTGATTGACGGCAATCGCTTCAATCCCTACAAGAAGGTGAAGCATGTCTGCATCGTTGGTGGTGATGCCAAATACCAATCCATCGCGGCGGCTTCCATTTTGGCCAAGACCACGAGGGACATGATGATGGTGGAATATGACGCGAAATATCCTGTTTACAACTGGAAAAAGAACAAAGGCTATCCAACGCCTGAGCACAAGCAAGCCATCGCCGACCATGGCACATCACCCTTGCATCGCCTGACTTTCAACAGCTCAATTCAGTTAAAGTTAGAGTTTTAATGAGATAGTATAAGTAAAAGAATATGAAAAAGATAATCCATATCGTTATTTTGTTTAACCTTCTGTTTTCAGCCTTTTTCGCGAAGGCTCAAAACAAGGTGGGCTATTGGGACGATGTGGATTTCAGCGACACGACTTTGGTGGGCTCAAAAGTCATGTCGGACCGAATGGTCGGCTATTTCTTTTCCTTCACCGATGGTGACGAAAAACACTTCGATAGCCTTTCCATTGCGGGCTTGAACGTACTTCTTGACAAGGCAAAAGTCAACATGCGGATGTACGAATACATCCTGGAGTTTACCTTGAACGGCTATGCCAACATGGGAAGAGATGCGGTCACGAATTATCTGTTGAATTACCCGCAACTTGCTGAGGGTGAGATTACTATGGAGGAAGGGCTGCGTTTAGACTCCATCACTGAGCCTTACCAAAAAGTGAAAGTGGGTGCAAAGGCTCCTGATTTCAAGGGCTTTACAATAGAAAACAAGCCTTATGGCATCTATGATTCCAAGGCTCCGTATACCATCGTTGTTTTCTGGTCAACCGACTGTGAGTACTGCCATGAGTTTCTGGTGCAAATCCGCAAGCATCTTGATTTGACGTCTGATTTTGAACTTGTTACATTTGCATTGGCCGACGATGAGGCAGAGGTAAGAAAAACGATAAAAAAAATGCGTCTGCCCGGATACCATTTCTACGATGAAATGCGTTGGGATAGTAAAGCCTTTCTGGATTATCACATCACTTCCACGCCGACGGTGTTTGTCATAGACCAAAACAAGACCATCGTCTGCAAACCCTACGATTGGCAAGACTTAAAGTATTGGTTGAAATCAAATCATATTTCTTACTGAAAATAATATAGTTATGAATATCAAAAATTGTTTATTGGTTTGCCTTGTGTTGGCCTTTTCGGCTACGCAAGGCTTTGCCCAGGATGCAGAGTCGCGCTGGGTGGATTCGGTGTACAATAGTCTCACTTTGGAGCAGCGTGTGGGTCAGCTGATCTGCATGCGCGCCAATTTGCCAGACAAGCCATTTGAAGAAAAAGTGGGGAAATACATCAAAAAGTACAACATTGGTGGTGTGTGTTTCTTCCGTGCCGATGCCGAGGCGCAGGTGAAGAAGACGAACGAATGGCAGGCTTTGGCCCAGACTCCGCTGATGGTCTCCATTGACGCGGAATGGGGCTTGGCCATGCGTGTGAACAAGACCTTGGCTTATCCCTACCAGATGACCTTGGGAGCCATCAAAGACGACCAACTGATTTATGAGATGGGACAACAGGTGGCTGAGCAGTGCCAACGCATGGGTATCCATGTGAATTTTGCGCCTGTCGTGGATGTCAACTCCAATGCCGCCAACCCCGTGATTGGGATGCGTAGTTTTGGCGAAGACCCCGAACGCGTGGGTGACAAGGGCGTGGCCTACGCCTTGGGTATGCAGAGCAAGGGATTGATTACCAGCATGAAACATTTCCCTGGTCATGGCAACACCGCCTCCGACTCCCATCTGACGCTGCCTACCGTGACCCGCACGATGGACGAGGTGCGTGACATTGAGTTGGCGCCTTTCCGCAAAATGATTGAAAACAAGGTGAACGGCGCTATGGTGGGGCATTTGTATTTCCCTGCTATCGAAAAGGTGAAAAACACCTCTTCGTCGCTTTCGCGAGGCGTGGTCACCGAACTGCTGAAAGAAGAGATGGGTTTTGATGGATTAATCTTTACTGACGGTCTCGACATGAAAGGCGTGTCGGAGAAAGTGCGTCAGGACAGCGTGCCTTATGTGGCCTTCATGGCGGGAAATGACGTGCTGATCCTCCCAACAGACGTGCCTTTTGCAATCAGGACCATCAAGGCGGCGGCAGAACGCGACCCCAAGGCGGCTGCTAGGTTGGAGGAGAGCTGCAAGAAGATTCTGCGTTACAAATATCGCGCTGGACTCAACCATTATAAAGCGGTGTCGACTGAAGACTTGATGACCGACCTGAAGAAGAAAGCCTACACCGACCTGCGCCAACAGCTGTATGATGAGGCCATCACCATGTTGCGCAACGAAGGCCAGGTGATCCCATTGGTTAACAACAAGAAAATCGCTGTAGTAACCATAGGTAACACGAAAAACGATGTGAACAACGGCTTGATTGATCGTGGCTTCAGCACTACCTCTTTTGTGACAAAAAAGGATGAAATCGCTTCGAAATCAGCGGATTGGCTTAAGAAGTTGGAGACCTACGACTTGGTGGTGGTCAGCATTGAGAAGACCAATATGTTTGCTGATAAGAACTATGGCATCAACGAGGCTACGGTGAAGTTCTTCAACCGCCTTGTGGCACAAAACGACGTGATTCTCAATCTGTTC
Source organism: Bacteroidales bacterium (assembly GCA_017632935.1). GTDB lineage: Bacteria > Bacteroidota > Bacteroidia > Bacteroidales > F082 > Limimorpha. Next base: position 81,163 of record JAGBQJ010000030.1, read on the forward strand.
GCTTGTCCCTACGCTTTGGATATGTTCCGCATCAACAACAGCGTGAAAGGCATTGTCATTGGTTATCAGGATGAGGTGCCTGCCGTGAACGCTGTGGTGAAATTGCTTTCGGGCGAGCTTGAGCCTCATGGCATCTTGCCCGTATCGGTGTCGAAGTTCAACTGTGGCGATGGCATTGTCATCGGTTGGCCATCGGCGCCGACCTATACCCTTCCGTTCAAGGAACCTCCGGCGAAACCCGAGCCTGAGAAAGGTCAACTTATGCAGAATGAATCTGTTGAAAATGAGCAAGATATCCCCATGTCCGTGAAGAAGATTGACGAGAAATATGCTCGTCGTTTGGATTCGGTGGCCAAGTCGGGCATTACCAGATACGCTTATCCTGGTTGTCAAGTCGTGGCGTTGAAAGACGGTCAGATTGTTTACGATACCTGTTTTGGCACCTTCACCTATGGCGGTGGGCATAAGGTACAGCCAGACGACCTTTATGACTTGGCTTCCTGCACCAAAATCTTCGCTTCAACCTTGGCTATCATGAAGTTGTATGATGACGGCTTGATTGACCTCAACAAGACTTTGGGCGATTTTTTCCCCTACCTCAAGAACAAGGCTCATGGTAAGTTGAAGCTCATCGACATCATGTCGCACCAAGCCGGACTGAAAGCTTGGATACCTTTTTATGTGACGACGATTGACGAGAATGGCCCGATGGCGGAGTTCTATAGCAATGAAATGGATGAAAGCCATACACTTAGAGTCGCAGAAAACCTGTATATCGTCAACGATTATCCCGACCGCATCTTAGATTCCGTCTCCAAGACCAAGTTGGGAAAGAAGAAATACCTATACAGCGACATGGGTTTCTATTATATGCCCAAAATCGTGAAACTGCTTACCAACCAAAACATCGAGGATTATCTGAACGAGAAGTTCTATTTCCCGATGAATCTGTCACACATCTGTTATCAACCCTTGAATCACTTCACCCGCGACCATATTGCTCCCACGGAAAACGACACCATCTTTCGTATGCAACAACTTTGGGGCGACGTACACGACCAGGCCGCAGCCATGTTTGGTGGCGTGGCGGGTCATGCCGGACTGTTTGGCAATGCCCATGATTTGGCGGCCATCATGCAGATGTTTCTCGATGGAGGCACTTATAAGGGTGTGCGTTACCTGAAACCCGAGACGATACGCTACTTCACCAAGGCACATTTTGCTGAATCCAACAGCAACCGTCGCGGCATCGGCTTCGACAAGTTGCCGATCAACAAGAAAGGTCCCAGCACGGCCTCTAAGTCGGGCTCGATGAAAGGCTACGGGCACACGGGATTTACAGGGACTTTCGTTTGGGCCGACCCCGAAAACAACCTTGTAATCGTTTTCTTGTCAAACAGGGTATGTCCAAATGCCGAAGCCAAGCAACTCATGCAGTTGAACATCCGCTCCAATTTGCATGACATCCTTTACGAAGCGTATCCGATCAAGAAATGACATAAAGAAAAGCGCATCCCTAAAGATGCGCTTTTCTTGTATCAATCCAACAACTTACTTGATTTCGTAAGTGTTGATGATGCCTGCGGCTTCCTCGAGCACCATTTTTACCAAACCGCCATTGGAAGGACGATAAGTCAGCACCACTGATCTATAGCCGCCCTTCGGCACTTTGCCTTTGGCGTTGAGGGAAATGACTTTCTCGCCTTTTTCTTCGGTGATGGTCGTCTCGGCATTGTTGTCGGCGGCGGCCTGTTCCCAATTGCCTGAGAGGCAGTTCAGCAGCGTGGAGCGTTGCAATCCCACCATCTTGACCTTATTGGCGTCAAGGTCGGCTTTCTTGCCGTCCATGTTGATTTTCACCATGTTACCTTCGATGATAAAATAATCGCCGTCTGGCTTGGTGTAGGTCATTTTGAGTTGGTCTTTTCCGTCAAAAACAATGTGACCGACTTTGTCGGTAGTCTTTCCCGACACTTTCATCGTCTTGGTTTGGGTGAAATCGGTGTCGAACGTCTGTTGCGCGAATGCTGTAATCGAAAACAGCATTGCAATGATAATCAAGGTAATGTGTTTCATTTTTTAAGATTGTCCAAATAGGTGACTACATCGTTGACGGTTTCAAACTTGGCCAAAGCCTGGTCGGGGATGGTGATGCCGTAATCGTCTTCAAGACGCATCAATAATTGCAAAATGTCCACGGAATCGGCTCCGAGGTCTTTCTTGATTTGTGCGTCGAGCGTGACTTTCTCCGGGTCGATACGCAATTGACGCGCTAGGGTGGTTTTTACAATTTCGTACATATTGTTCAGATTCAAAGATTTAATATTCAAAATTCAAAATTCAAAATTCAAAA
>JAGBQJ010000031.1 GCA_017632935.1 Bacteroidales bacterium
ACAACAAGAACTATATTGATGGTTTTAAGAAGGTTGGAGAAAAGGTCTGTATGATCAACTCCGATTATGAACAAGTGATTCAGTCTATTTTGGACATTTAATTCAATTCTCACGAAATAATACAATGAAAAAAGTAATCGTTATTTCTACCAGTCTCCGCCCCGGCTCGAACAGCCATGCATTAGCGGAGCAATTTGCCAAGGGCGCGGAAGCCGCTGGGCATCAAGTGGAACTCATCTCACTTAGAGGCAAGGAAATCAAGTTTTGCATCGGCTGCCTGTCGTGCCAAAAGACGGGTGCCTGCGTCATCAAGGACGATGTGCCGGCCATCATGGAGAGCGTCTTGAACGCCGATGTGGTCTGCTGGGCCACGCCCATCTATTACTACGAGATGAGCGGCCAGATGAAGACCCTTATCGACCGCATGAACGCGATGTACCCGAAGGATTACAAATTCCGCGACGTCTATCTGCTGACCACAGCCGCTGAAAACGAGGAGTTCGTGCCGAAACGCGCCGAAAGCGGTCTCACCGGCTGGATCGACTGCTACGGCAAGTCCGCACTCAAGGGTCATATCTTCTGTGGCGGCGTAGGCGCTCCGAAAGAGATTGAAGGCAATGCCAAGTTGCAGGAGGCGTTTGAGATGGGAAAGAATTGTTGAATAGTAAAATGTTGAATAAACCAATGGACAACAAAACCCCATTCCGCCCGATGCGGCGGTTCAAACAACAGATGACCGACGAGGCTTGCATCGCCCTGCTTCACAAAGCGCCACGCGGCGTGCTCGCCGTGCTGGGCGATGGCGGCTACCCTTACACCGTGCCGCTCGACTTTGTGTATGACGACGGCAAGATCTTTTTCCACTGTGCCAAAGAAGGACACAAACTGGATGCCATAAGGGCCTGCGACAAGGTCTCGTTCTGCATTCTCAGCGAAGGCGTGAAAGAGCCCGACAGCTGGTGGTATCATTTCGAGAGTGTGGTTTGTTTCGGCAGGATGCACATAGTGGAAGACCCCACTCGCAAGAACGCCTTGTTACGCCTGCTGGGGGCCAAATATTTCCCACAAAGCTATGACATAGATGCTGATATGGCACAGGATGCCCCCAATGCCTTTGTGCTCGAACTTCAAATTGAGCACATGAGCGGCAAGCGAGTGCGCGAAAAATAGATAAAGACATGACTAAAGACTATTCATCATATGGTCCGGCATACCGAAACTTCAAGGTAAATGAGGATGTTTATGTCCCTGAACCCGTTGAGGAGTTTTCGGCCGACAATCCCTTCACGAAGATGGCGCCAATACGCGGAGAGCTCAAGGACATTCGTTTTGACGGGACCTACACTTATCTTGATAAATCCTTGAGGTTCAAGATAGTGAATACGACCATCTATTTTGTAACATGGACGCTCGCCTTCCTCCTGAACCGAATCCGATATGGCCTCAAAATCGAAGGCCGTGAGAAAATACGCAAAAACCGCAAGCTTTTCGACCATGGCGTGATGACGGTTTGTAACCATGTCTACCGTTGGGATATGATTAGTGTCATGCAGGCGATGCGTTTCAGGAAGGCATGGATTCCCATGTATGCCCAGCCTTTCAGAGGCAAAGATGGTTTTATCATGAAAGCTGTGGGAGGAATAGCCATCCCCGAAGAGCGCAGCGGACTGAAAGCGTTCGATGATGCCATGGCTGAGTTGTGCGCCAAACACCAGTGGATTCACATCTTTCCTGAAAGCTGCAGCTGGAAATTCTATGCTCCGCTGCGTCCTTTCAAAATAGGTGCTTTCAATATGGCTTATCGGCATTCGCTCCCAGTGATTCCCATGGTGATCTCATATAGGCCCCGCACGGGATGGCGAAAGCTGTTCAGCAAAGACGAGCCCTTGATCACCATCCATGTGGGCGACCCTATCATACCTAACACTAACACACCTCGAAAAGAAGAAACGGCACGGATGCGCGATCTTGCACACCAAACCATGCTTGATATGGCCGGTATAGTTTCCAACCCCTGGCCTTCTTCAATCGACTGAAAACTAATCATTATGACTACAAAAATCATTGATCCTGTACCTGTAGAGCTGCTTAAAGCGGAGCTAACCAAATCCAAAAAGCTGGAAGACACCAACAAAGGACACAACGAGTTGTATATCGTCACCTGGCAAGACTCTCCCAATGTGGTTACGGAGATCGGCAGGCTGCGAGAGTTGACCTTCCGTGATGCAGGTGGCGCCACAGGCAACGCTCTGGACCTTGATGAGTACGACAAGATGGAGAATTCATACAAGCAACTGATCGTGTGGGATCCCGACAACGAAGCCATCATCGGCGGATATCGTTTCATCTTCGGATCTGATGCCGTCATCGACGAGAAAGGGCAACCGGTCTTGGCGAGTTCCCACCAGTTCCGTTTTTCCCAGAGGTTTATTGACGAATATCTGCCGCATGTCATTGAGCTGGGCCGCAATTTCGTGGCTCCTGAATACCAGAGCTCAAAGAATGGCGCAAAGTCCATCTTTGCCTTGGACAATTTGTGGGACGGCCTTGTGGCCATTATCATGAAGAACCCTAATCTGCTCTATTATTTTGGAAAGATAACCGTTTATCCATCATACGACCATATCACCAGAGACCTGCTCTACCATTTTCTATGGAAGCATTTTGGTGATAAAGACGAACTTGTCCGACCATGGGACGACCAAGCGCTCATGCCTGATTCCGATCCCGAGTTGATGAATTTGGTCTTAAAAAAAGAGGATCCGATGGATAACTACAAAGAGCTGAGGGCTGCAGCCAAAATGAGGAATGTGCATATTCCTCCAAATTTCACTGCGTATATCTCCATCACCTCCCACATGATTATGTTCGGGACGGCAGTCAACACGTTGATGGACAACATAGAAGACTCCGCAGTGCTTATTCCGTTCGACAAGATCTACCATGAAAAGAAACGGCGCCATATCGGTGCTTACCTCCGGTTCTCTCTTGCAAAGAGGCGCAAGAATGTGGACTTGAACACGCCAGAAATGGAGGAACTGATGATTGACAATTGGCTGAATAAACGATACCGCCAAGTAAAGCGTTTACTCAAAAAAACAGGCCGTATGTTCTAGGGCACACGTGAAAACGTATATGAATATTGCATTTGCATTAGACAACAGATTTTTATAATTTTGCATCGTTAACATGTCACAAAACCATATTATCATGAAACGCATTACCTTGATTATTGCCGCCTGCTGCATGATACTAGCTGGCTGCGCACAAAACAACAACAAGAAAGAAAACAAAGAAACAACACAAACCACCGAAACACAGGAGAACAAGGAAATGAAGACTTTGATCGTTTACTTCTCGGCCACAGGAACCACCAAGGCCGCTGCCCAAAAGCTGGCGAAAGAATTCAACGCCGACCTCTATGAAATCACTCCCGAACAACCCTACACCGATGCCGACCTCGACTGGCGCGACAAGACCTCGCGCTCGACCATCGAGATGCAGGACAAGACCTCTCGTCCCGCCATCCAAGGCCGTTGCGAGAACATCGCCGATTATGATGTCGTGTGGATCGGCTTCCCCGTGTGGTGGTACACCGCCCCGACCATCGTCAACACCTTCATCGAAGCCCACGACCTCAGCGGCAAGACCCTCAACGTGTTTGCCACCAGTGGCGGCAGCGACGTAAAAGGCTCGGCCAACGACCTTAAGAACGCCTATCCGCAATACACTTGGGGCGAGAGCAGGCTGATGAATAATTAAGATAGCTCCATTTAATAAACACTCCGCCAATGCATCGGCTACACAACCGGCGTATTGGTGGAGTTTTATTTTAGATTAAGTCCTTCTCGTCAATCAGGTTGTTCAGCAAGGCATAAACGGTAAGGCCCGACACCGACTTGATACCCGTCTTTCGGGTGATGTTCTTGCGATGCGAGATGACCGTGTGGATGGAGATGTTCATCTGGTCGGCAATCTCCTTGTTCATCATACCCTTGGCGACGGCCACCAACACATCGGTCTCACGTTTCGAGAGTTCCACGTCGTCATTGCTCTTCGTGGTCTCGCTTTGTGCGAACTCGTTCATCTTGCTGATGACCTTCGACCTCGTGTCGTTGATTTCGATCACCCCACTGTAAGGTGTCAGCATGGAATGGTCAAGGTAGGCGTCGGCCAATGCAACAAGCGTCATGTTGGGATGCTCCTTCCCTAGTTGTGCGAGGAAATCGCGGTTTTGATAGCCTAACAACAAAGGATTAATGATCAGCAGGTTGGCATCGGTGGCCACAATCTTTTCAGAGAGATGCTCAGGGCTGTCGAGGCGCATCACCACATCGAACTGTGCCATACTATCGATGATTTCGGCCAATCCGATGGAGATGATCTCCGAGGCTTCGCAAATGATGACACGATTACTCATAGCTGTGTGTTTTCAAGGGATTCGACACAAGGGATGAGAATGCGCTCCTCGATGAGCGAATGACGGTTCAAGTCGTCGCTCAGCTCCATGATGTCATACGAGATTTCGATGCGCTCCTTAGGCAGGATGTCGCCAGGCAAGTATTTGAGCAAGATGTTCATCATGTCATCAAGCACGTCCTGGATATTGGTGTGGTTATGTTCGAACTCGTCAATCTTATAGGAATCGGTGCGCTGTCCGCTGAGTAAGGCCTCAATATAAGGGAACACCACCTCTTCCTCGTAGTATTTGATATGCCGCATCACCTCCTGCTTGTATTCGCTATAGAAGTGGCTCAACATCGGGCCGTATTTCTGTCCGCAAGCATTGATGATACGTTGCAAGTGTTCCTCAATGTGCGGGAAACGCTCTTCCAGATAATATTGGTGCGAGGCCTTCAGATAAGAGAGCAGGTCACTCATATCAATGAGCTGAAGCTCGTGTTTCCCAGGCCTGAAGCTGCCGTCCGAGTATATCTCGGAAATCATAAGGAACAGGTCGGTGTTGACCTGGTTCATCCCACAAACTTGGTCCACACTACGGTCGCCGAAGCCCAGTCCGATACCAAAACGGGGCAGCAATTGCAACAGCCGGCGGTCGTCCGTCATCAGCTCGGCAAACTTGGAGTCTTTTGAGAAAGGGGTTTTCTTTTTGGCCATGATGATTGCTATTTTATGCGGCAAAAGTAGTAAAAATCCACTTTACCAACGAATCGCCGAATGTTGGGATTTTTCTCGAGGCAAAATACCCATCAATGGGGATTTCACAGTCTCTGGAACCGTCGTTTCTTTGCAGCAGATTTTTGTCATACATTTTTAGAATGAATTTTGAGTTAGTTTTATGGTACGAGATGTTTCAATACGTCTCGCACATTTTTTATACTTTTGCAGAACACATTAACCAATCCAACTCATGAGAACAATCAAACATCTATTATTGGTCGCTTTTGTCCTTCTTTTCGGCCTCTGCCAAGCACAAGACGAACTACCGACCATCTCAGCCGACAGACCCGGTGCCCTGACTGGCACAGACGTGATGCCCCGCTACAAACTCCAATGGGAGACAGGCGTAAAATACGAATCGATGACCGACGGGCCACATACCCTTACCCTCAACAACACCTTGCTTAGGTTCGGCCTTTTCGAGAATGCCGAGATTCGTGTTGGGACTGATGTACTGATGTTCAACGAAGGTCAAGCTATGGAGCCTACGTTTGGCATAGCCCCGCTTAGCGTGGGCATGAAGGCTCGCTTCTATGAAGGCACAGGACTATTGCCTTCAGTGGCTTTGTTGGCCGAGTTGAAGTCACCACATGTCGGGACCAAGGAACTACTTCCACAACATCTCACGCCGTCATTACATCTCTTGTTTGAACATTTCGTTAACGACTGGTTCTGCATTGGCTATAACATTGGCGCAGAATGGGATGGTGAGACAGCCACTCCCACCACCTTTCTGGGGTTGGGACTGTATTTCGACATCACGGAACAGATTGGTACCTTTGTGGAGACATACAACTACCTCCATCCCGATGAAGGCAACCAATACCTGACGGAGTTCGGACTCACATGGCTGGTGTCGCGCCGTGTACAACTCGACCTCGCTGCCGACCTCGACTTCCAAAACCTAGGGAAGCATCATATTGTCAGCGGCGGTGTGTCCTGGCTGATTAATTAAAAAGGGATAGAAAGTGACCTTTACGCCCAGCTAAAGTTTTCCTCTCCTGCCCCAATCTCGAAATGGCACTTGGCGATGCCGAGGTCGAGGGCAGCATAGCCGATGAACGAGAACTTAGCCTTGGCCTCCACGCGGTTGCCATCGTGAAGGATGAACTCAAACCTCTGCTGGTTGACGGCAGTAGGCGCCAATAAAGCGGCTTCCATGCCCCGACGGAACCATTCGGGCATGGCACCTTCGATGTGACAGAAATGCTCGACGCCCTTCTTTTGCGGATGGGCATTGCCTTGGTTGGCACCATAACCCAACGCGATGACAGCCACTAACGACTCACCGTCAAGCACTTGGTATTGTTCGGGCTGCTTCTTGTAAGACAAGCCCACCCAACAGGTGTTCATGCCGAGGGTCTGGGCCAATAGTACCACTTTCTCGCCATAGTAACCCAGTTTCACATCTTCACCTTTGGGTCCAACAACAGCGATGTAGTTGCTTACTCCTTTAAAACCGCCATATTTTGCCATACCGCTGGCAAAGGCTTTTGGCTCATTAGTAACCAATTGGAGGTGCAGTTGACCTTCCTTGTTGCATTCGTCAATCAAGGCCTGCAACTGCGCGACCTTTTCCGATTCGATAGGATTTTCCAAGTATTGCCTCACCGAGTGGCGGGCAACGATAGCTTCTTGTAGTGTCATAATGCATTCATTTACAAGTCGCAAAGATACAATTATTTATTTTCTTGAAAAAAAATCAAAAATATCGCTTGCGATATAAAAATAAATGTGTACTTTTGCATCGTGAACGACATAAATAAGTGAGATGAAATACGAACAACTCAAATTGGACAATCAACTTTGCTTCCGTCTTTACACGGCGGCGCGACTCACAATGGGGGCTTACCACCCCTATCTCGATCCGTTGGGCATCACCTATCCCCAATACCTTGTATTATTAGTGTTGTGGGAACAGGACAAACAGCCGGTGAACGACATTGCTCACAAGCTGTTTTTGGAGACCAACACTGTCACTCCTCTCCTGCAACGCATGGAGAAAGCGGGATTAGTCAAACGCACCAAAGGCAAGGAAGACACCCGCCAGCGTATTGTCTCGTTGACAAAAAAAGGCATTGAAATGCGTGAGCAGGCCAAACACATCCCTGAATGTCTCAGTGCCGATATCATCAAGAATGAAGGCTCGGTAGAAGAAATCACCCAAATGATTCCCACGCTAGACAAACTCATCGAAGGATTAAAAAATTCAATTCAATAATTATCAATTATCAACTATCAATTATCAATTCAATAAAGTTATGGACAAACAGAAATCAATCAACGCGTTACAGTTTTTCGTAACCAACCTTTCCAATCAGGCTTTCGGCCACAAACTGCAAGGCAAGGTTTTCGCCGACCAAGGCTTTGAGAAACTCGGTGCCAAGTACATGGGCCATCACGAAGAGGAAATGGGCTGGGTCGACAAGTTCATCGGTCGCCTCCTCGACCTCGGCGGTGAGCTGAAACACGAGGCTCGCCAAGAAGGTGCGCTCTTCGCTGACCCTTGCGGTTACATCAAGCATGACCATCAGGTTTCCGTGGAAGGCATCGACTTCCTCCGCAAGTGCATGAACGACCTTTGCGAAGACGTCACCACCTTCGACATTATGAAAGAGTATCTGAAGGACGAAGAGGAAGACATGTACTGGAGCGAGACCCAACTCGACCTCATTGAGAAAATCGGCTACCAGAACTGGC
>JAGBQJ010000032.1 GCA_017632935.1 Bacteroidales bacterium
ACTCAGTGATGCTTTCAATCTGGATCTTGCTCAGATACTGACGGTGACCGTTAGAAGTCTGATATCCTTTTCTTCTCTTCTTCTTGAAAACGATAATCTTGTTGCCTTTGAGGTGCTGCATCACCGTGGCTTCGACACTGGCGCCGGCTACCGTCGGGGCTCCTACTTTGGTCGAACCGTCGTTTCCAATCAATAACACTTTGTCGAAAGAAACCTTGCTTCCTTCTTCTTCATGCAGTCTGTTGACGAAGATCTGCTGACCCTTCTCAACTTTGAACTGTTGTCCTGCGATTTCTACTATTGCGTACATTTCTCGATATCTTTTAGTTAGATACTAACTCTCTTTTTTTTCGGACTGCAAAAATACAACTTTTTTCAATCGGTCAAGGTTTTCTTTTCGATTTTTCGCATTAATTTTCTTCAAAATGTCGCAAACAAGCATTTATACATCTGATAAATAGACGCTTACGCTTTTACATTAATTGCACAAATTAAACAAAAATGTGATTTGTCTCATAAAAATACGTACCTTTGCCGCCGATTTTTGCACAAGGCAGCACATACCTTATTAATTAATGAACGAAAACGAGCTTAAGGTACTTATCGAAAAAATGAAAGGCGGCGACAGGGAGTCGTTCAACCAGATTTTCCGTCGCTACTACACGCCTTTGACCCGTTTTTGTGTCCGGTTCGTGGCCGATGGCGACCAAGCCGCAGAGATTGTGCAAGACCTTTTCGTGAAACTTTGGACCAACCGTGAAAAGCTGACTTTCAACACCTCGTTCGAGTCATATATGCTGCGTGCGGTGCGCAACTCGGCCATCACCTACATTAATAAGGAACGCGCCCACACCGACGTCAACGAGCGCATCTACACCGACGATTCGGATGCCACCGACCCTTCGGAGACTTTGCAGTCCAACAACTTGGAAGCCTCTTACCAAAAGGTCTTGGCCACCATGCCCGAAAAACGCCGCGAAGTGTTTTTGGCCAGCCGATTCGATGGACTGAAATACGCCGAAATCGCAACAAAAATGGGACTGTCGCAAAAAACCGTCGAGGCCCACATGAGCGCGGCCATCAAGCAACTTAGGGAAGGTTTGAAAGAGTATCTCTGACCCCGCTGCGGTCCCTGAGCCTGCGGTTGCTGAACGAAGCCGAAGCATCGAAGGGCCGCATTAATGAAACCTGCAAAAATTAATCGATTTTTTTTGTTTTCGACTAAGGGTAAAACCAAAGTTATTAGTCTTTTAAGTGAATCGATGAGATAAAAACGATTGATATGTACTCGGCAAACGACAAATATGAAGCTTTGATTATGAGCTACTTAGACGGGCAATGCTCGGCTGAGGAAGCCCATAAACTGCTTTTGTGGGTGGCCGAGTCGGAAGAAAATCGTTTGTATTTCAACTCGCTCAAAGACCAATACGAGGTGTGGAACCTCACCGACTTCGCCATGCCTGAGTTTGACGAGGCCGATGTGGAAGCCGCCCTTGACGCCATCAACGCCAAGATTGACGCCATCGAAGAGACCGAGACCAAGGTGGTACAGATGCCTTGGCTCCGCAGGAACTACAAATACGTTTCCGGCGTGGCCGCTGCGCTCATCATCGCCTTGTTTGTGGGCTTCCTCGTGCGCAATCCTTTCAACTCGACCGTGACCTACGCCTACAACGGCCAGAACGAGTCGTCATACACCCTGCCTGACGGCACTTCGGTCAACTTCAACAGCGAAGGCACCCTGAGCCATCCCAAGCATTTCGCCAAATCGGAGCGTTCCGTCAACTTCGAAGGCGTCGCCTATTTCGATGTCGCTAAAGACGAAGCCCATCCCTTCGTGCTCCATTGCAACAACATGGATGTGGAAGTGCTGGGTACCAGCTTCCTGCTGAATGCCGGCAAGAACGCCGAGCGTTATACCGTCGACCTCTACACGGGCAAGGTAAAGATGACCTCTTTTGACGAAAAGGGTAATATCTTGTCGGTGGTGGAAATCAACCCGGGCGAGCGCGGCGTGTGGAATGCCACCGAAAGCGAGTTAAAGACGATGAGCTATTCCGAGGTGAAAGAAGACGAGTTGTTGACCAACCATGTCCTTGTGTTCGACAACGAGAAGCTGTCGAAGATTGTTGAAGCATTAGAGTACATCTACAAGGTTGAAATCAACCTCAGCGAATCCTGCGCCTCCAAGAAACTCACCGCCCGCTTCTCCGACGACGAATCCATCGACGAAGTGCTCGAGACCATCGCCGTTGTGACAGAAGTGACAGTCACCAAGGAAGGCGAAATCTATCAGATTCGCTAATCCAATATTCCTTTCCAAAGTCATTTTTTCAAGGAAATGAGAGCACTCTCATTTTTTTGTCGTATCTTAGCGGCCTATTTTGAAATCCTTTGGAAATGGAATATCCGCATCTCAATATACCTAAACTGCGTTGGATGCCGCTGTTGTTGCTGTTTTTCTTGGTCATAGCTCTTCCACAACGCTCCCAAGCCCAGTCGTTTAATCCCCTGATTTCGTTCTCGGTCGAGTCGTGCACCTTGGACAAGGCCTTAGAGAAACTCTTCGCCGACTACGAACTGAATGTGGCCTTCAGCAAGGCTGAGTTGAGCAAAATACGCATCGAGAGATATTCCTGTTCCTACAAATCCGTTGAGGAGGTGCTGACCGACCTGCTGAAAGGTACCGACTATGGCTTCAAGAAAATCGGAAAGCAGTATGTAATCAAGAAAAACCAGCAGCTCGCCAATGACCCAATAGCCACGGTGACACCCCCTAACGACCCTAAAACCGAGGTCGTCAAGTCGAAACGCGACACAATAATCACCAAAACAGGTGACACTATCCGCATCTATGACACCCTGCAAATCATCCGCACCGTGATGCGCTATGACACCATAGTTCAGGTGAAACACGAAGTGCAAACCGACACGGTGTATCAGGTGAAATACAGAGGTTTGGAAATTCCTTGGCCTAAATTCCGCAACAACGGCTGGTTTATCACCCCTTCAATAGCCTTAGGCTTGGCACAATTCAAGCATGAAGCTGACATGCCTGCGCTTGATAACGGCTCCGTCGACGTGACCCCAAGTCTGGTATATAGCCTCGGCCTCGATGGAGGCTACAAATACAACCGCCTCAGCAGCGGCATGAGCCTCGGCTACCGCTCAGTGCGCTACCGCTTCCTGCTGGATCAGACCGTGTTTTCTGGGGACTATTACGTCAACGATACTTTGGACACTTATTACGTGGTGCATCCTGCGGGCGACACCACCTATCAATACATTCTGGATTCAACTTACATCCCGCTGACCACGACACACTATGCCTATCGTGATGTCAACCGTCTGGATTACTTGACCATCGGGCTCTTTGCCGCCTTTGATTTTGTCAAGATGGAGCATTTCAGGGCTTTCATCAAAGCAGGTGCCTCGGTGGATATCCTTGTCGATTATGCCGGCTCGCTCAATGCAACCGAGTCACCCTTCCATGCGCCCATCACCCAAACACAAGTAGAGCCAGTGCGTCTTTCCTATTACGGTGGTCTGGGTGTCGCCTGGAAGGTGGCCAACCGTATCGAATTCGTGCCTGAGGTACATTACCGCGTGACCAACGGCTCCTTGTATCGTGCCGACTTCCCCTTCGACATGAGAATGCGCCTGTGGGACTTCCGTTTGGGTCTGACCTATTACTTCTAAACCATGAAACCGCTCAAGCACATACGGCATCTCTTGCTCCTGCTCTTCTTGGCGCAGGGACTGTGGGTCGAGGCGCAACATTACGTCCCGATTAACGGCGAGATTGATTCGTTGTTGGTGTTGCCGAAACTGGGTGGCGATTCGGTGTACTTTGTGAGTGAGTCACTGACTGTAAAAAGCAGTGGTACGCTTCGCGTGGAAAGCGGCACAAAGATATACTTCGGGCAATCGGCGGCCCTGCGTGTCGACGGTGGCAACCTGCTGCTTGAAGGTCAACGCAACGACTCGATTTATCTGCTCTGTTATGAGTTCTCACACGATTGGGGAGGTGTTTCGTTGAAAAACATTACCGAGGAAGACACGGTGAGGATTTCGTATGTCGAAGTTGTGGGGGCCCTAACCGCTTTAAGTGCTTCTGCCAGCAACCATGTGCTTGTCAACCATTGCTCATTCAACAACTATTATGCGGGAAAAGGTATCGAGCTCTCCAACTGCAATAACTGCTTGGTAGACAGCTGTTTCTTCTTCCAATGCGTGTCAGGCATTGAACTAAAGGCAAGTACCGCCGACAGCGAAGACAACGTCTTTTCGCACAATGTTTTCGATCAGGGGCAAATTAATATTGGGATTTCCAACACAGGCTATGGCTTCAAGTGCAACCGCAACCATGTCGTGGACAACTGCTTCCAAGGCGCGGCAACGGCCATCAACTTTGAAACTGTGGGCGGCATCTCCGACAGAGACGCGACCAACTACATAGAAAACAACCTCATCTCATCGGAGCTACCGGAAGGCGGATCGGGCTATTCTTCGTACGGAGTGAAAGCCGCCATGGACTCAATCGTCCTCCGCAACAATGTGTTCTGGGGCAACGACGAAGCCATCCGTATGATGCGAGTATGCCACCTTGTCGTTGACCACAACACATTCTATGACAATGATTTAACTATAACTAACCTATTTGCAGAAGGCTCTATCACCTTCATCGGCAACACCATCAGCGAGGCAAAAAACAGGATTGTGAACTTTCCCTCCGACAAGTCGCGGATGAACGGCAATAATTTCCTGCATTACAAGAAAAACACGACCCTCTTTGCCAATGTCACAAGCGACGACATCGACATGCGCGGCAATTACTGGGATGCCGAAACCACTGCCGACATCGAATCTGTTATTCTCGACCAGCACGATTCGCCAGCCTTGGGTGAAATCATTTATGAGAACAACCTTCCCGAATGCGACACTACTGTGCCCATCGCACCGCCTTTCCTGGTGAAGAAGCAGTTTGTGAACAACCGTTGGCTGATCTCCTGGGACGAGAACTTGGAGCAGGATGTCGACCATTACGTCCTGTTTTACGGCAATTTCAACTACTACAAATTTGCTAACCACATTGACAACATCACTGATAATTCCTATATCCTCACGCCACAACAAGCTGAGAACGTTGCCATTATGGCATGCGACCGTCCTTACAATCCCGATGTGTATGCCTCGGTCGGACAGAGTGCCTACGCCTTCGCCAACTATTACCCCTATGCGGGTCTAGATGGCACGCTTTGTTCCTCACAATCAGATTATTCCATCAACGATGCCAACATACCATACATTTACAGTAGTTTCGTTTGGCAGACCTCGGGCACAGGTGTGTTCTCTGACTCATTAGCATTGAGCACCAGCTACTATCCTTCTGACGAAGACTATGACGCAGGAGAAGTGACCCTAACCTTGAGCGTAACCAACAATGGCATGACCAAGACCGACGCCATGCATCTGGAATTGCATAAGGCTTTGAGCGTGTATGCCGGCGAAGATAGTTATAGTGGTATCAACCGGCCGTTATTACTTCAACAAGCTGAAGTGCTCAACCAAGACTCACTGCTATGGCATTCCATGGGTGATGGCCATTTCGAGGATTCTTTGGCTTTACAGACTCTTTACTATCCAGGTGAACGCGACAAAGAGCAAGGCTACGTGGAACTGGAACTCGAAGCCTGGTCATTCTGCGGCCATGCCTCCGACAGGGTGCGTTTCGAGCTGTTCAAAGACTATGCCCTTGAAGGCAAGACTTGGTCAGGAGGCGTGTTGAGGCCGCACACCCAAGTGCTTGCTGCCGCTTTGAGCGACGACAACCCCTTTGTCTCAGGCTTCTATCGCACGGTTTCAGACGATGAAGGTTTCTTCAAGTTCGATGCCCTTTTACCTGACACCTACATCCTCTACGCCTTCCCCGACACCTTGGATGCGGAGGCCGGTGGCTGCTATTACCTCGGCGACCTGCAATGGAACGAATCGAACATGATCGAGGTGGATGGCAATGTCTATGACGTGGACATAGCCCTGCCCAAGATGGAGTCCGGCTTCCACACGGGCGAAGGCAGCATCAGCGGCGTGTTCGACTACCCCGACAATCCCTTCAAAGCCCGTGACTTCTATTGTCAGCCTTGGCTTCGCGAAGGCAATGATGTTTCCTACTGCTCGGAAGGTTTGTCGAATGTAGGCATCTTGCTGCTCAACGCGGGCAAGCAACGCATCTTAGGCTTCGCCTTGACGGGTCCTGATGGGCATTTCAACTTCAACGGCCTGCCTTTCGGCACTTATCATGTGATGGCTGACCTACCGCGCTATGGCCGTGGGATGTGTGAAGAAATCACCCTCACACCTGAACAACCTTCCACAAGCGAATTGCATCTCTTCGTCAATTCTAAAGGTCGGGTGAGCATGCGGCACCAAAACAACGACCTGCAGTCAACAACATTGCAAGTCTATCCCAACCCTGCCAAAACACTGGTGACGGTGAACGGTTTGGACAGCAACACGACACACAGCGTCGTTGTACTCAACAGTCTAGGTATGATGGTAATGCCCGAAACCCAATTGAGTTCCAACTTGTTGGGTGAGTTATCCATTTCGGTTGACGCTTTGTCATCGGGTATATACTTCATCCAAGCGAAAAGCTCCGAAGGAACAATGATGGCCAAATTCGTTAAACGATAAGAAAGGAGGACGTGATGAAAAGATGGACATGGGGTTTGATGGTTTTCGCCTTCCTCACTATAGGGCACAAAGCTTGGGCGCAGATCGCTGTTAGCGGTAACGTGTTCGAACAAGACAGCATTACTCCCATTGAAGCGGCCTCGGTCACCTTCTCGGGTATCAGCGTATCGGGCGACACGCTTGTTTATCAGTTTGTTACAGATGCTCTAGGTCAGTATTCCGACAGTTTGACGGCTGGCACTTATCGCGTTTGGGCCTCGGCCGAGGGCTATGCGACGACTTATCTCGAAGACTCCTTGCTTCTTGAGGAGGGACAAGCGCAAGAAGCCGTTAGCTTTATTCTCTACGAGCTGCTTCATCCCGTTCGGTATGTAGAAGCCAGACTATTCACCGATGAATTGGTGCGCATCCGTTGGTCGATGAATGACTCCATACCCCATGGGGACAGCACCAAGATAACGCGTTCTTTCCAATACTATGACCTGTTCCGTAGCCGCATCGAGGAGGCACCTGTGCTGATGGCCTCGCACCTGACCGACACGGTGTTTATGGACATGAATTGGAGTGGCCTGCCTTGGGGACAATACCGCTGGGGCGTGAGCTGCTATTATGAAGGCAACCGAAGCTATTCCGACACCATTTGGTCGGCTTATCTGGACAAGGATATGACCACCACCTTCACCCTCGATGCCACCACTAACGTGGGTCTTTCACCAGCAGGAGCTACTGTATTGCTTTCGTCACAAGACCATTCCTATCAGGCGACCTTGGATGGCGACGGTCATGTGTTGATGCCAGACGTCTATCGCGATGCCTATGACGTTAGGGTGCATCTTGACGGTTTTGTGGACTATGTCTCAGATTCGGCGGTATCCGTTTTTGAGCCGACCCATGTTGAAATCGAGTTGATTGAAGCCACGAACGGCATCGACAGCCTGTATGTCTCTTCCACAGGTTGGGCGATATGGTCCTTAGAGGGAACACACAACCGTGATTTACAATATTTTGAAATCATGTTAAATGGGGAAGCGGCGGGACAAACCATCAACACCTTTTTCCAATTTGAGGTCGGTGGCTTAGCAGCAGGTGACACCTGTACGGCTCAAGTGAGGCCTGTATATCTGTCAGAGACCGGTGCGTGGAAGACCTGCCAATGGGTGTATCGGCCTTGCACGGATTTCGCAGGCCCAACAAACTTGACCTGGGTGCTAGATGGAGAAGCGTTGCATCTTTCGTGGGATTATCCAGAGGGTGACTTTGTAGGCGCCATACTCTACCGCAACGGCGAGTTCCTTGCTTTCACTGAAGAGGACAACTACTTGGACGAGACCGTAGAACTGCACGGCGAGGTGGAGTACTGCCTGCGTTTGGTGTATGACGGACCCACGGACGGCACTTATTATTCCATGTCGTGCGAGCAATGCACCGTTGCTGTCTTCCCAGCCTATTGTGACCCGCCGGTCAAGTTGGACGGCATTCGCTATTTCGAAGACGAAAACGACCACGGCGCTCTGGTGTCGTGGGGTGAGCGTCCTGAGCCCATCAATGAGTGGCTGTATTATGACAACGGCACGTTCAAGCGCTCTTTGGGCGGCGACAACGACCCGCGTATCTTCTGGGCTATCCGCTTCGAGGCGGAGGACTTGGCCGATTATATTGGAACACACTTGAGGAAAGTGTCGCTCTATGATGTGGGCGCAGGCACCTATCAGCTTTGGATCTATGTGGGTGGCGACACGGCGCCGCGTACCTTGGTCCGCTCCCAAAACAT
Organism: Bacteroidales bacterium; assembly: GCA_017632935.1. Classification (GTDB taxonomy): domain Bacteria; phylum Bacteroidota; class Bacteroidia; order Bacteroidales; family F082; genus Limimorpha. Next base: position 8,468 of record JAGBQJ010000032.1, read on the forward strand.
GGTCTTGACCAACGCGCAAGCATGGCATGAGGAAATCATCAGCCCGGCATACGATATCCCCGAGAACGAGCCACTTTGGATTGTCGTCGGACAGCAAGGCCTGTCACGACCGGCAGCCGCCTGCCAAGATATGGGAAATCCTAATGGACGTTGGGTGTCGTTGGACGGTGAGACCTGGACCGACATGCATATCTATAACATGCACTATACATGGATGTTGCGTGCCTTTGTCACCAACCAAGCCGGACGCGAGATGGCACTCGGCAAGGAAGGTTACATCTTGCAGCAATACAAGCTGTATCGCTCGTTCGACAACGCAGACTATGAACAAGTGGCCTCAATTCCTGCCATCGAAAGCCAGCTGTATTATGAATACCGAGACAACCTGGCCGATGATGATTATGAGGATGTCTATTACCGCCTCACGGCCTACTATCTGGCCGACAACGGCGAGACCTGCGAGTCGGACTATGCCACCACCTTGAACGACCCTGAGCAAAACTATGTGGCCATCGACCTCACCTCGACCGAAGAAAACCTTGCATCCTCGCTCAAGCTCTATCCCAATCCCACCAACGGATGCATTACTATCGAATTGGAAGGATTGCAAAAGGTGATGGTTTACAATGCCTTGGGTCAAGTCTTGCTCAGCAAAGAGGCTGACGGCGATGCCTTGCAACTGAATTTGTCGAGATTTGGGAATGGATTGTATTGGGCGAGTGTGATGACACAAAACGGAGTGGTAACACGGCGTTTCGTGCTTTCCCGTTGAGTGAAGCCTTAAAAAACGTATCTTTGCCGCCGCAAAACGGTAAGCCATGATTTCAATCCAAAACCTGAGCATGCACTTTACCGGTGAGGATCTCTTCACCGATATTTCCTTCTTGATTCGCGAGAAGGACCGCATCGGCTTGGTGGGCAAAAACGGCGCAGGCAAGACCACGCTGCTGAAACTTATCTGTGGGTTGGAACAGCCTTCCAAGGGCGATATCATTATCCCACAAGGCGTTACCATTGGCTATCTGCCCCAAGAGAAGAACGTCAACAGCCCGAAGACCGTTTTGGACGAGGCCCTCTCCGCTTTCGACGAATACCATCAGCTGGAACGCGATTCGGAACGCTTGCAACAGGAACTGGCCGACCGCACCGACTACGAAAGCCCACAATACGAGAAGCTCATCGTCAAGCTGAACAACTTGAACGACCGTTTGGCTTTGCTTGGTGGCAACTCCATCGAAGGTGAGGCGGAAAGGATTCTTGTGGGTTTGGGCTTCAGCCACGACGACATGCTGCGCCCCATGCGCGAGTTCAGCAACGGCTGGCAGATGCGCGTGGAATTGGCCAAGATCCTGTTGAAAAAGCCCAACCTGCTCCTTCTCGACGAGCCGACCAACCACCTCGACATTGAGTCCATCCAATGGCTCGAAGGCTTCTTGAAGGCTTACTACGGTGCCATCCTAATGGTCTCGCACGACCGCGCTTTCTTGGACAACATCACCATCCGCACGGTGGAGATCAGCAATGGCAAGATCTATGACTACAAGGTGCCGTATTCCGATTATGTCGGCCTGCGAGAAGAGCGTGTCGACATGCAACGTTCGGCCTACGAAAACCAGCAGCGCGAAATCAAAAACATCGAGGCTTTCATCGAGCGTTTCCGCTACAAGGCCACCAAGGCCAAGCAGGTGCAGAGCCGCGTGAAGATGCTGGAGAAGATGGATGAGATCGTGGTGGACGACATCGACAGCACAGCCATCCACTTCAAGTTCCCGCCTGCGCCACATTCCGGCAAGGTGACTTTGGAACTCAATCATGTGGGCAAGTCCTACGGCGACCAAGTTATCCTCAAAGACATCAACCTGCTGATACCGAGAGGCGAGAAGATTGCCTTTGTGGGCCGCAACGGCGAGGGCAAGTCCACGCTGTCGAAAATCATTTGCGGTGTGCTCGACCATGAAGGCGAGGTGAAGCTCGGCCACGAGGTCAAAATCGGGTACTACGCTCAAAACCAGCAGGATATGCTCGACATGAACAAGACCGTCTTCGAGACCTTGGACGATGTGGCCGTCGGCGACATGCGCCTCAAAGTGAAGGCCCTGTTAGGTTCCTTCCTCTTCCGTGGCGACGATATCGACAAGAAGGTGAAGGTGCTCTCCGGTGGCGAAAAAGCCCGTCTGTCCCTGGCCAAGATGCTCCTTTTCCCGACCAACTTGTTGGTCCTCGACGAGCCGACCAACCATCTGGACATGCTTTCGAAGGACATCCTGAAAAATGCCTTGATCCAATACGATGGCACACTCATCATCGTCTCCCACGACCGCGACTTCCTGCAAGGCTTGACCAACAAGGTCTACGAGTTCCGCAAACCGAACATCAAGGAGTATATCGGCGACATCTACGACTTCCTGGAGCAGAAGAACCTCAGCCATTTGAAGGAACTAGAGATTGCTGCCAAGTCACAACAAAAAGTTGCAGCCGTTGAACCTGTCTCGCAGAACAAGATTAACTACGAGCGCAAGAAGCAGATTGACGCCAAAATGCGCAAAGTTGACAAGGAAATCCAACGCTTAGAAGAAGCCATCGGCAAGTTAGAAGCCGAGCTGGCTGAGCAAGACGCCATCATGGCCAACCCCGACCAGCATCCCGACATCAAGATCGATAATGATTGGTACTGGGCCTACGGTCAAAAGAAAGAACAACTCCAAGCCCTCATGGACGACTGGGGCGAGAAGCAGATAGAGCGGGAAGAGATAATGGCCGAGTATGATTGAGTGCCAATAAGTCTTCACTTTTTTCGTAAAATTTGGAAAAACCGCAAACCGCTTTGAAAATCAGCGGATTAAAAATGTAACAATCTTATTTTCAACTATTTATGAAAAAGCATTGGTTTTTTTATTATCTTTGCCTTCGATTTTGAAAACGAACAACCAACAATAGCGTAAATTTCAACGGATTATGTACCAAATTTTTAAAGACCAACTCGACAAGTCAAAACTCATCATTTCCGGCGTAAAGAGAAATCAGCGCCTCGGTCGCGATGCGGGCGTCGAAGAAAGCGTGGTGCAGAAGATGGAGGAAGACTGCAAACGTTTGGAAGCCATTTCTGCCGAAATCGACAAACTTCAAGAAGAGCTCCGCAAGAAAAGTGATGAAGCCCACAAAGCATTGAACACCTTGAAAAACAGGACGCAGACCGTAAAAAAAGCCATCAAGACCAAATATGACCAAACTTGGTGGGTCAAATTCGGGATTCCTGACAGAAGATAAGTCCCATTTGTTGTTAAACCCTTAAGAAGCCGCTTCGTCAGAGGCGGCTTTTTTCGTGCGGATAATGGCTTTCTCCTCCCCTTTCAAGGTCGTGGCAAAGAGATAAGTCTCGTCGCCATCACCGATTTTCAAAGACTTTCGCAACTCGACCACTGAAAGCGGGAAATTGCGCACCGCGATGCTGGCTTTCTCCACATCCGACAACAACGTTTGCTTCACCTTTTTGTTATAAGGAGCGCAACCCTCCACTTCGAAGATACGGCCTGGAAAACCAGAAACAAGTCGCTCAGATGTATATAGGTTGCTGTTTTTATGCAATTTAAAGACACCAAAACGCTCGGTCAGCAGCCTAAAGCATCCTGCTTTCATCACGGCGGGATTAGGCTCATAGAGATAGTTTAACACACCCTCGGCAATCCTACTCGGGCAACTTCTTTCCTCTTCCATCGTGAAACGCAAATCGGGTTGTTGTGTCATCAAGTTGACGCATACGAATTTTGGCTCACCTTGATAGCCCTGTTCCATAATGACATCCAACTCCTTGCACTCGCTGGCGACGGCCACCACATGAACTTCCTTCACATGGCGCAGTTCTTCCAAGGCCTTGCTGATGTCAAGCATAGGCGACAATTTGATCATCACACGTTTTGCCTTTTGCAGCAGCGAATCCTGTAATGCTGCCACATCGGGAGTGCAGTCGGCGATGGAAACGGTCTTGCGGCCATGTTCGTCTCTTCGTGCCGGGTCGATGAAGATGCAATCCTTGGATTCGCAATGCTTCAGATAATCCTCAGCAGTTTCATTCCATACCTTGACATCGGCATCCAAGACAGCGAAATTGTGTCGGGCCAAGTCGCAGAGTTCGCTTTGCCGTTCCACATAGTCGGCTTGCTGGAAGTGTTGTGAGATATAATAGGTGTCTATGCCTAGGCCACCCGTGAGGTCGGCGAAGGTTTGGCCTTCCAAAAGACCAGCCTTGTATCGCGCAGCCGCCTCTGATGAGCATTGCTCGATGGAGAGATGGGCAGGGAAAAGCAGGTCCTCGTTGTCAGCCCATTGCGGCACCTTTTTCTGCAAAAGCTGTCGGGCGGCAATCTGTCGCAAGGCCAATGAAACGTCAGTGCCGACGGGCGCCTTCTTCAAGGCGAGCGTCGGCACGTCGGCATTCAGGTTTTCCCTGATGAATTGTCTTGTTGTATCGTTCAAGTTCAAATCTTCTTCAAATTCATCACCTCGAGGTCGGTGAGGAAACGCCACTCGCCACGAGGGAGTTTGTACTTGTCGAGACCGGCAAACATGACACGGTCGAGCTTGGTCACTTCGTAGCCGAGATGTTCGAAGATACGGCGCACGATGCGGTTGCGGCCCGAATGGAGTTCGATGCCGATGCTCTTCTTGCTGTCGTCGTCCTGGTCGTAGGCGATGTTGTCGGCTGCGATAGGACCGTCATCAAGTTCGATGCCTTCAGAGATGCGCAGCATGTCGTTCTTGGTCAGAGGCTTGTCGAGGATGACATGGTAGAGCTTCGGGACCTCGCTGCTCGGATGGGTGAGCTTCTTGGCCAAGTCACCGTCGTTGGTGAACAGCAAAAGACCCGTGGTCTGCTTGTCGAGACGACCCACCGGGAAGATGCGCTCGGGGCAGGCATTCTGCACGAGTTCCATCACGGTGTCACGCTCATACGGGTCATCGGAAGTGGTGATATAGCCTTTGGGCTTGTTGAGCAGGATATAACGAAGTTTCTCACGGTTGAGGGTCTGACCACCATACACCACCTTGTCTTCGGTCTTCACCTTATAGCCCATCGTGGTGATCACTTCACCGTTCACCTCCACACAGCCGGCCTTGATGAGGTCATCGGCTTCTCGGCGCGAGCAAATGCCACAGTCGGCCAGGTATTTGTTCAGGCGGATTTCGCCAGTGGCTTTCGGGCGGTCGTACAACGGGTCTTTCTCGCGGACATAGCCCTTGCGGCCACGACGTGGCTCTTCTTCATCCTCAAAACGGCGGCCACGGGGACGGTCATCGAAGCGGCGATTGCCACCACGCGGTCTGTCATCGTCAAAGCGACGACGGGGTTTGTCTTCATCGTCGAAACGACGTCTTGGACGGTCGTTATCATCAAATCTGCGACGAGGACGCTCGTCATCATGGAAGCGGCGTTCACGCGGCTTGTCGTCATCGAAGCGACGGCGCGGGCGGTCGTCGAAACGGCGTTCACCACGAGGTTTGTCATCATCAAAGCGGCGACGCGGTTTGTCTTCGTCGTCAAAGCGGCGACGCGGACGGTCGTCATCATGGAAACGGCGTTCACGCGGTTTGTCGTCATCAAAACGACGGCGTGGACGCTCATCATCGTCAAATCTGCGGCGCGGGCGGTCGTCGCGACGGCCTTCACCGTGTTCATCGTCGAAGCGGCGGCGGGGACGGTCACCGAACTTACGGTCGCCGAACCTGCGGTCGCCACGGTTGTCATCGAATCGGCGCTCACCTCTCGGCTTGTCGCCAAAGCTTCTCTCTTCACGTCCTTCCTCGTCACCGTCACGGTGATAGAATTTGAAGGACCTCCTCTGCTGGAATTCTTCCTCAGCAGGCTTTCTGGTGCGCGGACGCTTGCCAGATCTTTCGTTGTCAGTCATTTTGTTAGTGTATAAATATTGTAGATGTGATATTGGACTACGTGACGCGGGACTGCGCGACTCGCGACTTTCAAGTCCCGTTGTTTCAAACAATTGGAATGCCGAAGTCCGATAATGGGCGGCAAAAGTACGAATAATTTAGGAAATATGGTTATTTTTAATCCTTTTTCCTTTCTTTTCTCCAATCCGTAAAGCACTGGAAGAAATCATAGTCCAGCAAATCGCTGATTTTGAGCAGCAGGTCCGTATAAATCCATGGGCGGTTGAAGATCTTGTAGGCGTTTTGTCGCGTGCAGCCCAGTTGCGCGGCCAGCCAAGTGATGCTGCGCCCCTGTCGTGCCAGTTCTGCCTTGATAAGTTTTACGATATGCGGTTCTTCGTTCATGCCGTTTGCCTTTCGGGGAGCCTTGCGCGGTGGGCAAACAAAACGGGCGGAACCGTATTTGCTTACCTGTCTTGTAGGCATCGGCAAACGCCTTGGCAATGAATAAGCAAAACAACTCACGCCCTAACGACGTGAGCCTTTCGCAAGCTTATCCTTCACTGCCAAATGTTGCCGATTTCACAAGACAAAGAATAAGAGCGTAAAGCTCGGTGTGGTTATGTTTGTATTCTATTCTATAATTCTTTCTTCTTTCGATTTTACTTGGGCAAAAGTAGGAATTATTTCTAACCCAGTCTCATCTTTCTTATAAAAATCCATAGAAAAAGGATACACCAATTGATTGGCATATCCTTTTTCAGATGCTCTTTCATCAATACTTACCAAGCAGGTGTAGCTTTTGAGGCTCCATCATCTTGTTTCTTACATTTCATCTCCTTCCAGCTCTCAGTCTCAGTAACAGACTTTTGATTGGAATTTGACCTTGTATTTGACGAGTTATATCCCCCGCTAATGTTAGCACCAACAGTGGTACCTCCAACTTTTGCTCCTCCGTTGAGGTTGTATCCAGAAGTACCTGAATTGGACGAGCCAATAGTTGATGTAGTGGTTTGAGTAACCGTGACTTCTCTGCAAATTCCACGGTCACCTTCTTTTGTGACACATTTTTGTCCTTCAGTTTTGCAAACTTGGGCATTCGCCGCAAATGCAAATCCGATTACGGTTAAACATGTTAAAATCAATTTCTTCATTTCTTTTCCTTACCCAGTTCTATCCCATCGGGCACATCGGTTTTAAGGTTAGTATTTATCTCGCAAAGGTAAAAACAAGCCTTATACCGCGCTCGTTTCCAGCGTCATTCATTAGGCGCGAAAGATTATCCTTTTTCGTTGTCGGAAGTGTAAACGGATAGATGACAAAAGAAACTTCAGTCAGGTTAGCACTTAGCTAGTTCTAACTGAGGCAAAATCAAATCAACTCTGAAAGAAATCAAATGATTTCGTCATTCCAAAGCGCCTTGAAGAAGTCCGTCACGTAATACAAATCGACCTCTCCACTATGGCGGCTGATCCGGTCACGCGACACAAGAATCTGCTTCACGTTGGGGTGTTCCTTGGCAAACCCGGCAAGCCCTTTTTTGTGGCTGGTTTGAACCATATCTGTAGATTTGATTTCGATAGCCACCCGTGCGTCGCCAATCACGGCATCCACCTCGTTGTTATCGTAGGTATGCCAGTAGGTCAGCTTCTCTTCACTGTCATGATAGCCCAGATAGGCCACTATCTCCTGCATCACAAGATGCTCAAAGGCATGTCCATATTCAGGTGTCTTGGGAGCAAGATGATGGCGACCAGTCAGATAGTTAGCGATTCCCACATCAAAGAAATAGAACCTGGATGCCTTGGTGAGCTTCCGCTTGATGACTTTCCTATAGGCAGGTACCTCAAACCCCAACAGTGTGTCGCAAAGTATCTTGTAATAGGCTTTGACTGTATTGGCTGAAACACCGCAATCTGTTGCCACATTATCATAATTGAGTATTTCCCCGTCCGAGATGGCGGCCACCTCCAAAAAACGGACGAAATCGTCAATGTTTTGAACGGCAGCCTCTTCAAGGATTTCTTCCTTCAGATAAAGTTCTATATAAGATTTGAGTCGGTTGCGGGCATTTGCCACCATATAATGCCTGGGAATCATGCCGTTCTGCACGGCCCGTTCCAAATCGAAATCTGGAATCTCTACACTGACCAAGGGGAACAACGTTTCTGGAATAGCACGTCCGCCAAGAGTATTGGCTCCGCTCTTTTTCAGCTTACGGGCACTGGAGCCGCTGAGGATGAAAAAAAGGCCCCTGTTCACCATCAGCCAGTGGACTTCGTCCAACAGGTCGGGCACTTTCTGGACTTCATCCACAATGACCAGCGTTTCTGGAGGGTATCTCAACAAACCCTCCCGAAACTCCTCGGGATGCAGACGATAACGATTTCTCAGTTCGGAGTTTAGAAGGTCGAAGTAAACGGCCTTCGGAAAGCGCTCTTTCAGCAAAGTGGACTTGCCTACCTGACGTCCGCCAAAAAGAAACATTGCTTCATCTAATCGATTCTCTATATCAAAGATTCTATGGTACATAACTCTAAAATTTTCTCAATATAATTGCGGATATTCTTGAAAAATCCGCAACAACGTTGCAAAAATAACAAAGTTTTTTGATATAAAGTACTCTTGAAATAAAAAAAACATTTTGCCTTATTTGAATAAATTTTCTAGGCTAACTTTCGGATAGCTCTCTTTTAGCTCGCCTGTTTTCTCTTCTTTCAGCGACTCAAACCTCTTGTAAGCCTCGCTTTTGGGAAATAAAGACCTATGCTGCAGCATCTGCCGTAACTCGGCGGCAGCTTTCATGGCTGGCATCTCCTTAGGATCGATGGCGAAATCCGCGAAGCGCTCCCAGATGTAACGCACGGCCTGCTCGGTGGGATGCACCATGTCTTCCTTGTAGAAACGGTAGTCGCGCAATTCGTCCAAAAGGATTTCGTATGCGGGGAAATAATGGGCGTTGTTGAAGGTTTTGCAGACCTCATCGACAGCCAATAGCAAAGCCGCTTTGCTCAATTGGTTTTCGTGCAAGCCGTCCTTTAGGTGCCGCAAAGGCGAGACGGTGAAAATAAACCGCTTTTCGGGGTGCTGCTGAACGATTTCGGAAAGGCATTGAACAGATTGCTCCACTGGCAGGAAAACGCGTTCAAAACGAGCCGCAGGCAGCTTATGACAATTGGAAACCACCGTTTGTGTTTCCTTATCACGAAAAGCCCATGAAGTGCCCAAACTAATGACAACCCATTTAGACTTCTCAAAATGCGCATGAGCCTCAGCAAGGCTCTGGTTGACCTGTTCCAACAACGCCGACTCAGAAACGTTCCAGAAGGCCGTATTATGACTGAACGTGCAATATTGTCCCTCGCCCACTCCAATGACTTCTTCATGGCTAAAGGGCTTTCCACAATACAACCGCTCCAACGATTGCGCGATGCTGGCAGGGTTGTATAGCACACCAAAAGGATTCACCAAGGCATTGAAGCCCAAGCCACGGCAAATCCCGCCCACCTCATCGGCAAAGCAGGAGCCTAAGAAGAGCAAACCATCGCCATAATGGATGGTTTGCTCCAGAGGATTAATACTTATTTCTGTCAGAAGCTTCATGTCTGGATTGCTTCGTTCCTCGCAATGACGCGAAGCGTCGTAGATTAATGGCCCATGAGGAACCTCTCCACCTCGATACCTGCCATGGCACCTGTGCCGGCAGCCACGATGGCCTGGCGGTAGATGCGATCCTGGCAGTCGCCGCAAGCGAAGATGCCCTCCACATTGGTGGCCGTCGACTTCGGCTTGGTGATGATATAGCCCTCTTCATCCATGTCGAGGATACCCTTGAACGGCTCGGTGTTGGGCGTGTGGCCAATGGCCTCAAAGAAGCCGTCCACATAGATGGTGCGTTCTTCCTTGGTGTCGCTGTGATACAGCACTGCCCCCTTCAGCTTCTTCATGAAGCCTTGCTGCTCACCGAAGAGTTCCTTGGTCTGATGCTTCCACAATACTTCGATGTTGGGCGTATTGAGCACACGATGCTGCATGGCCTTGGAGGCGCGCAGCACGTCACGACGGACGATGAGATAGACCTTGTTGCAGAGCTTAGCCAGATAAGTGGCATCCTCGCAAGCCGTGTCACCACCACCCACTACCGCGACGTCCTTACCTTTATAGAAGAAGCCATCGCAAGTAGCGCATGCCGACACGCCGCCGCCCTTGAATTCCTCTTCAGTGGGCAGGCCAAGATAACGTGCGGCGGCACCCGTGGAGACGATGATGCTATCAGCCAAGAGCTCGCCGTCATATTCCGTAGTCACCTTGAACGGACGCTGGCTGACATCGATGGCCGTCACCTCGCCTTCGCGAATCTCAGCGCCAAAGCGCAGCGCCTGTTGACGGATGTCTTCCATCATATCTGGGCCATTAATACCCTTGGGATAACCAGGGAAGTTCTCGATTTCGGTAGTTTGGGTGAGTTGTCCACCAGGTTGCATACCCTCATAAACGACGGTTTTCACATCAGCACGGCAGGTATAGATAGCTGCTGTGCAACCAGCAGGACCAGAGCCAATTATCAGACATTCAATATGTTCCATTTTCTTTAGTTTAGAGTTTAGCGTTTAAAGTTTAGAGTTATTGTTTTGCAAAGGTAACTTTTTTTTCGCTAAGTGAACAACAATTCAAAAAACATTCGTATCTTTGCAGCCGCAATTCGAAAGAATACATGCAATCGGGGTGTGGTGCAGTTGGCTAGCATTCTTGCATGGGGTGCAAGCGGTCGCCCGTTCGAGTCGGGCCACTCCGACGGTTAAAAGAGCAGCAGAATTCTGTTGCTCTTTTGTTTATATTTGGATTCGCTTCGCGAAGAAATTCCCCAAATCAATATCAATCAGCTTCATCAGATTAAAACCACACAAAAAACAAGTCAAAATTTGCCAATCAATAAAGATTGTATTGATACAAAGTAGGTTTTGATACAATTCTTTCTGGATTGCTTCGTCGTTCCTCCTCGCAATGACGCAAAGCGACACAACAAAAAAAGGACGTCCGAAGACGTCCTTTTTTCCATTGTCATAAGCAAAACATCAATACTCCCAAAGGCTCTGTTCGAAGTCGAACATTTCGTTCTTGATGCGCTCCGATTCGTAGAGAGCGTCAATGTTGAAAGCATAGGAGTTGATGTAACGGTCGTAAACGTTCTCTTCCTTGATGATATAGCTATCGAAGATACGTTTTTGGAAGACTTCGTCGTAAGTGCGACGCTGGGCCGAGTTGTTGCGGTTGAAGGCAAAGGCCTTGGCCAGCACCTCTCTTGAATCCTCATAAGGCACCCAGCACACCTGTGACAGACCGCCGTCGTCGTCAACGACGATAGGACCCAAAGCGATGATGCGGACCAGGAACTGCGACAATTTCTTGTCGAAATACCAGTCTTCCTTGACTCTCAGACGCGTCACGTTGATCATACGGTCTTTGAAGATAATCTCGTTGGGCACCTCTTCGCCATCTTTCCAGATAACCGGCGGGTCACCAATCTTGACATTTTCCTTTTCAAAGTCGTCGCGAGTCAAAGGAGTCACCATGTCGTCGATGTTGTTTTCAACGCGATAAGGCGTGATGTCACCACTTTGGATGCCATCATAAATCACCGTGATGAGGTTTCTCCAGTCCTCGGTCGGATTGATCGGATAGTAGAACACTTGATTGATCTTCTGACGGAAGTCGATTTCCCTAATCACCGTCTTCTTCCACATGATGTTGGATTCGTCGATAATCGGAAGCGGCGAAGGTCTCTTTTCGTTCATGATTTGCTGCTGGCCTGAGAGGATGCTGTTCTTCGGCGGCTTGATGTCGGTCGTCTGGGCGTTCAAGCACAGGCTACCGAAGAGCACCGCAAGGGTCAACATGGAAACAAGTGTCTTTTTCATCTTATAAAAGTTTTAATTGTTTACTTGATTTCAACACCGATAGGCGTTTCGATGGTCTTGACCTTACCGTCGTTACCTTTCACCTGAATGGCAGTGAAGACGAACATATCGCCTACATTGGCCTGGCTGATGGCATTTCTGATTTCATCAGTGAAGGCACCGCTACCAGCCTTGGCTTCCTTAGTCGTACCGCTCTTGGTCTTGTAACGGAAGGTATAACCAACCACAGCGTAACTGACACCGTCGAAGTCGAAGTCCTTCATCTCGGCTTCCACACGGCCAGCGGCTTGAAGAGCGCTCTTCGACACCTGACCGTTCACCACGTTACGGATGAGGGCCACAGGCTTAGGCAGGTCTTTCACACGGAACTTCATGCTACCGAGGCTGGAACCACCGGAAGTAACACTAATGGTCACTTCGTTGGCTTCGCCAGGACGTAAGGTATAGGTGCCGTTGCCCGTTCTGGTGAACGCGCCACTGCTGGCCGAAGCACTAATGTCGCCACCAACGCCACCACCGACGGCAATCGGGTTGTCGATACCACGATACACCACATTCATCTTAGTGGCCGAGACGCTCACCGCGGGAGGAGCCACGACAAACGCGCCTTCGAACGGATATTCTGCCATCTGGTTGGTGGTAGGATCCAACATGTCGATGACACCTGTGTATTTGTGCGAGCCAACGCCGACGTTCCATTCCAACGGAATCACGCCTTGGGCATTACTCACATACTCTTTTTCTGCACCGCCATCGAGTTTGACACGAGCGGTCAGCTGCGAGTTCTTCCAAGCAGTCACCATGGCCTGAGCCTTGTAAGTCTGGCCAGAGAGGAGATAGCCGCTCTCGGCAAACACCTTAGCGCCGACTTCGTCGAAGGTGAAATCTTGGGCGTGGATGTCCGACATCAACTGGGTGACAGCATTCAACTCTGCAGTTTGTGCATCAGAGATCAACTTGTTGAGCAGGGTGACATCAGCAACCAACACCGTGTGGTGGAAGTTGTGATATTCCCAACTCTTCTGAAGCTCGTCAGTGGTCCCGGGGGCATAGTCAATCTTGGCGCCATAATACTTAATCATGGTAGTGTCAACTTTCACGTTGTACTCCCTGACTGCATCGGTGCCCAATGCTTCCCGATTACGGTTGAAGGTACTATCGGTCATCAAACCCATCTCGTGGATATGTTCTTCTCCCACAGCTTTGAAGATCTCCGCTCTGAACTTACGGATTTTCTCGGAAAGCTCAAAAGCGACACCATTGCCTTCGGGCTCACCCATCATGTAGGCAGTAGGTTTGTTGTAGTTGTCTCTCGACTTCACCATTGAGGTATTGATGTCATACATCTTTCGTCCATTGACAGTGGTGTTGGAATTCTTCAGCAAACCACTTTCAAGAGCCTTCTGAACGGCTTCTTCGTCTGAAGAGGCATCAGCAACCTCAATATTCTTCACCAAGTCCCATTTCAGGGCTTCGATGTAGTTGATGAGCTCGTCAGCTTCACCTCTCAAAGCCTGAGCCTTTTCCCAGTAAGGACCGACTTTTTCCTCGTCAAGTCCGTACTGCTCCTCAAAGGCGGCGTATTTCTGATTAATCTGATTCGAAAGTGTGATGTTGGTCGTCTGAACGCCGCTGTTCACCGTGTCGAAGGCATCCAAGATGTCCTTCGAGACATTCATGGCTAACAAGGCAGTGTAGACCAGGTACATCATACCGATCATTTTCTGTCTTGGGGTTTCTTTTGCGCCTGACATAATCTTACTCCTTTTTTATATTAAACAATCAGGTTTGAGTAGAATTATGCCTTGATGTTCATTGCTGACAACATTCCACCATAGACGTTGTTCAAAGCGGTCAAGCGCTGCGACAACTGCGTCAACTGTTGGTTGAGTTGGCCGGCGTTCTGTGATGAAGCGTTGAGGTTATCCATGTACTTGTTCATAGTTTCGGTCAAGGCCTTGCTGGCGGCTGAAGTCTGCTCGGCACCTTGCAGTTGCAGCTCGTAAATTGAGTTGAGCGAAGTCATGCTGTTGGCCACCTTCTTAATGGTGTTGGCATCAAGAGCGCTGAAGTCGAGCTTGCCCAAAGAATCGGACAACTTCTGGTTGGTCTGGACGTATGCATTCGAGAAGTCGGCGATAGACTTCGTGGCGCGGTCCATAGCGTTAGCGTAGTTGGTGGTAGCAGCCATGGCGTTGGAGATGTCAGCCATCTGGCCGGCATTTTCAGCCAATCTGTCAATACCTCTACCCAATTTCTTGAAGGTATCTTCGCTGACGTTCATCTTTTCGAACATCTTGCTCAGCATGGCTTCTTCCACATCGGTAGGAGCAGATGCGTTTTTTACAGAACCACTAGTGGCAAACTGGGTCTTCTGCACGCCATCCCAGTCTTCCTCAAGTTCAACGAAAACATTGTCCCATTCATAATCCATATGGACGGGTTCGAAAGCCGACATAAAGAAGATGATGGCTTCAACACCCAGACCAATAGCCAACATAAGGTCAGCGCCAGGAATGTGGGTCAGTTTGAAGTAAGCACCAATCATAACCACGGAAGCACCCCAACCATAGAGGTAAGCCATGAAGGTCTTATACTTTTTCGATTTGAGGAATTTCTGGAATTTACCAAGTTCTTTTTTTGCCATGACAATAGATTTTTTTAATGATTTAACTTTTATTTTTTAATTTATTGATTTTCTTTTGTTTAAGATAGATTATCTGTAAACCCTTGACATTCTCGGGTTGTCGCCCTTGTTGCGGCCCAGATAAGGCTGGATGCAACGGAAGCCAGTGTAGCAGTTGGCTGAATCCTGATACTGATAGTCGCGGGTGGTGACTTGCAGATAGTAGGACACGTCCTTCCATGAGCCACCGCGGACGACTTTACGCTTCATGACCGGCGGGTCGTCGGCTTTGGCGTTGTAGGTGTAGTTGGGGTTCATGTCCCAAGTGAAGTTGTAGGAGTTGGGATCATAGGCCGTGTTGGTCCATTCCGACACGTTACCAGCCATATCGTAAAGGCCCCAACCATTAGGAGGATAGCAACCCACCACGAGGGTACGCAAGCCACCGTCGGCGAGGTAGTTACCCCTTCTCGGCTTGAAGTTAGCCAAGAAGCAACCTTTGGCGTTGCTGGCGTTGGGACCTCCCCACGGATACGGATTCAACATCTTGCCGCCACGGGCAGCCCATTCCCATTCGGCCTCAGTAGGCAGACGGAACTCTGACAAGTCGACATCCTTCTTCGAACGCAGGTACGCGTTGAGCAATTCGGTGCGCCACACGCAGAAGGCGCGAGCTTGTTGCCACGTGACACCCACCACCGGATAGTTGTCGTAGGCCGGATGCCAGAAATATTTCTCTGTCATCGGGTCGTTGAACGAATAGCTGTAGTCGTGAATCCAGCAAAGCGTGTCGGGATACACATTGATGACCTCAGCGCGGGCATAGACCGAACGGTCGCTATAACCCTGCTTACGGTTTGACCATGCGCCCTTGCGGTCGACATTAATGCCGGCATCCGCCTCGCCAAGTGAATAGTCGTTATCGACCAACTTGCCATCGGCAAAGTCCTTTTTGGCCGCGGCCACCATATCAAACCAGAAATAGGAATAATACAATTTTCTCGTGTCAATTTCTTTCCGACGGAAATATCTCTCATGTTCAGGGAGATACATTGGCTCGAGGGCTTCGCGCACGTCTTGTTCCTTGCTGTTCCAATCGAGTTTTTCCTTCCAATTCAACCTCGGCGGGTCATACACCTCACCGGTCTTGCTCTCAGTGATGGCATAACGGTCCGGAAACTGGTCGGCAAGAATTCTTCTTGCGATAGAGTCTCTCACCCAATAAACGAATTGGCGATACTCATTGTTGGTGATTTCGGTTTCATCCATGAAGAAAGCGGAGACAGAAACCGTTTTCGGCTCATTAAGGTAAGAGCCAGTGATGTCTTCACTTCCCACACCCATGGTATAACTGCCTTGCGGAACAAAAACCATTCCGTAAGGATCTGGCTGGTTGAAAGTCTTATTGGTCTTTCGTACTCCAACCAACTCACCTTGATTTGAATTGCCGCAGGCTGTGAGCAGCAACGCTACGGAAATTACGAACAGTAGTCTTTTCATCTTGTTGACAATGATATAATTACTATTTATTTTTCTATTATTTTTCCAACCAAATGTCCCCGAAATTGGAGACAGCGATTCCTATTAAAAACCGCCAAAATTATAAAATATTATATTTCCCTCCTCATTTTTTCAAACTTTTTTCTTCAAATCCTCTCTAAATCATCATTAATGACACCCAAAACGTCTTCAACTCCTTCCTAAAAATCACAGATAACGGACGCTGCGATAGTCGCGCGGCGTACGGTCGAGGTCGAGCTTGAAACAGTAGCTCAGACCTATTTCATGCGAGCCCGGCAAACCCAAACCTAAAGTATTGATATCGTATGAATAAGCAATGGTCAAATCCTTGATAGTGACGCCTGCCAGTATTCCGACGGACTCCTGAAAGCGGTAATTGACACCCAAAGAAAAGATGTTATTATAGATAACGCGCGCGCTGGCGTTGAACTGTGTCGAAGAGATATTGCTCATCACGCTGGCCGACGGAACGAAAGTAAGGTACGGAATGTCCTCGATCTGGAACGGATAACCAGCGATGGCATAGAAGGTACGGTCGGTGGTGAAACTGGCGCTCGTTTCGGCCTGGTCGTTAAGCGAGGCACTCATCGACTCAAGCACGTTGACGACCGAGAAACCCAAGAAGAACGAGTCCGGGATTTGCCAGAACAGGCCGACATTAAAGTCGAACATCATGGCGCTTTCCTCGCCCAAGCCTTGGAGCAACGGGTCGCCTTCTTGATTAGGATTCAGTTGTGAGAAGTCGACGGTACGGTTGAGCAAAGTGCCCGCCACACCAATGCCGAGCGTAGATCCGCCAAGGTCGGCATGATAGGAATAGCCCAAGCCCACGTTGACATTGTTCTCAAAACCCAGCTTATCTTGCATGATGGAAAACTCCATACCGCCATGCAGCTTGCGGAAAGGCATATCTCCCGACAAAAGGAAAGTCGTCGGCGCAATCTCGTTGCCGTCCATATCCGTAAATCCCGCCCATTGCATACGATATAGCCCCAACACATTAATCCCTTCGCTCATGCCCGCGAAACCCGCATTGGCGTAGGCATACGAATTCGAATAGTTAGTAAACATGGGGGCTTGCTGTGCTTTGACTCCCATGCCCATCGAAAACAGCATGACAAAGAGTAGGGCGATATGTGTTATTTTCGTCTTCAAAACCAACAATATTGCTGCGATTGAAACCGCGAATTTACGAAAATAGTATTTATTTGAGCAAATTAATTTTCATCAGCTCGAACTAATGTTTTGTTTTTCAATATGATAATTTTTACTTGAACAGCCTGATAATGTCGTTGCCATTGGCCAAGACAACCAGACCCAAGACAATGACAAGACCCACCATTTCGGCCACTTCCATGAACTTGTCGGATGGTTTGCGGCGTGTGATAATCTCAAACAGCAGGAACAATATGTGACCGCCATCCAAGGCCGGAATAGGCAGGATGTTCATCACGGCGAGAGCAATGGACAGGAAGGCCGTCATGCGCCAGAACATGCTCCAAATCCAGGTGTCAGGGAAAATCTTGCCGATGGAAATGAAACCACCGACATTTTCATAAGCCTTAGTCTTGGGGTTGAAGATGAGCTTCACCTGCTTCCAATAGTCGCCCAACTCGCTGATAGTCTTTGAGAAACCAGCAGGAATGGCTTGGAAGAAGGTGTAATCCTTGACTGCGATAAGTGATTTGACTGTAGCGCCAATTATCGGCTGTTCGCCAATATGCATATCAAAGACAACTGTATCGTTTCCTCTTAACGCCAATAATTTGACATCTTGATTCTTATAATTTACAATTGTATTCCTGAAATCATGAAAATAAGGGGTCCTGATCTCATTAATCCCAATGACCTGATCACCCTTCTTCAATCCCGCTAAATAAGCAGGACTAACCTCCATTCTCTCATCAACCATGATGCTGTCGGCAACACTATCGATGACAAATGGGTATCGGGTTGAAATAAAGTCAGGGTCTTGTGTGCTAAGCAACAAACGAGTCGCTTCTTCTGGCAATTCAATAACAACATTCTTTCCATCGCGTTCCACCTCAACAGTTTCAGCTTTATCGATGATGATTTGCAATGGAATCTTAGAAAAGTCTTCATAAAACTTGCCATCAACAGCCAAAATCTTGTCCCCGGTGCGGAAGCCTAATTCGTATCCCAAGCTGTCAACGGCAATACCATATTTGTTGACTTCGGTAGTGGGCAAATACTGCTCTCCTTTCGCGGTCAACAGGCCGATATAGATAGCAAACGCCAGCACCACGTTCATAAACACGCCGGCCACCATGATGATGAAACGTTGCCAAGCAGGTTTGGAACGGAACTCCCAAGGTTGGGGCGGTTGCTTCATCTGCGACTTGTCCATCGACTCGTCGACCATGCCAGCAATCTTGTTGTAGCCACCCAGCGGGAACCAGCCGATGCCGTATTCCGTACCATCGCTGCGACGCCAGTCGTCCTCGGGTAAAGTGTTCAAGTCAATCGGGTCGTAGTTTTTCTGTTTCTTTCCGGCAGCATCACGGTATTCGGTCACGGTATATTTGTCGGGCACGTTCTTCGAGAAGAACTTGAAGCGCCACTTACCGTTCACCTTCTTGCAGCGGAAAAGCGAGAAGCCCCAGTCGAAGAAAAGATAAAACTTGTCGACACGGGTCTTGAAAGCCTTGGCGGCGAGGAAATGGCCTAGCTCATGGACGAAAATCAAGATGGAGAGAGAAAGGAAAAACTGTAATACCTTAATTAATATAGTCATAGTGGTTTTGTTTATCGTTGAAAAAACGGCGCAAAGATAGTGATTTTTACTTTTCGTCGGGTTGATTAATGGTCATATAATCGGCAGGATTGATGGCAACGCCGTTGCGCCAAAGCTCGAAATGCAGATGCTCAGTCTCTTGCTTGTCGCCCGAACGACCCAAAATCGCGATGGCCTCCCCTGCCCTTACATAGTCGCCTTCCTTTTTCAGCAAAGTGGCATTGTGCTTATACACAGAGAAATAGCTGTCGGCATGTTGGATACCGATGCAATAACCATTGTTGATGCTCCAGGTGGAGAAAACCACGGTGCCATCCAAGGTGGCGTTGATAATCTGGTCACCGTCGGAGATGATGTCGATGCCAAAATGTCCCTCATCGACATTGAAGGCCTTAATGACCGTCCCGTTGAGTGGAACGAAGAAGTTCTTCACCAAAGAACTCGGTTTGGTGGGCGGCAGGTAGTCGGGACCGAAGAGGTTGTATTGGTTTTGGGCCTCGTATTCCAAACGCAAGATACTGTCCTGCTCCGATTTCTTCAAGGTGATGGTGTCGAGGACTTCCTTCGGCAAAGGCTCGTAGATGCTCATCGAAGCCAAAGCACTGTCGGCGGTAAAGTCATAGCCTTCCACGATTTTCTTCAGGTTTTCGAAGTATATATCCTTCTTCTGCATCTCACGGCTGAGCGAGTCGGCACGGAGATTGAGCAGATAAACCTCTCGGTTGAGGTTGGTATCGGTATAGCCTGGGATGTATTCGCGTAAAGGTGTGAAAGCGATGATAAACGTCGTGATGATAATAAGCAACAAAGAGATGCCGATAATCACTAAAACCAAGTTGAGCAAGTTCAGTTTGAAATTGAGGATAGGGCGGCCGTTTTCATCGTGCGACATCAGGAAGTCGTATCTCCGGTTCAGCTTTTTCAGGGAAATGTTACGGAGCCTGACTTTTTTCGGCTTTTTATTTTGTGGGGTTTCTGCCATTATGCTATGTAATAGGTCATTAATAACCCGCAAAAATAGGAAAAAATTGCGACATGGACGAAAAAAGGCCAACCGCTCTCGCGGTCAGCCTTTTGCTCGTTTCCATTTTTTCTGGATTAACTCCGTTGAATCTTCGATTTGCTTCGTTCCTCGCAATGACGCGAAGCGCGTCATAGGATTACATCATGCCGTCCATTCCGCCGCCCATGGGCATCGGAGGGGTCGGAGGCGTGGGCTCCTTGTGGTTGCTGATGACGCACTCGGTGGTCAGCAGCATGCCAGCGATGGATGCGGCGTTCTCCAAGGCGACTCTTGACACCTTGACGGGATCGATGACACCGGTCTTGAGCAGATTCTCATAGACCTCGGTGCGGGCATTGAAGCCGAAGTCACCCTTGCCTTCCATGACCTTGTTGACGACGACCGAGCCTTCGAGGCCGGCGTTCTCAACAATCTGACGCAGCGGCTCTTCCAGAGCGCGCTTGATGATGGCGATACCCGTGGTCTCGTCCTCGTTCTCGCCCTTCATCTTCTCGATGGCCTTGATGGCACGGATGAAGCCGACACCGCCGCCAGGGATGATACCCTCTTCGATGGCAGCGCGGGTGGCGTTCAGAGCGTCCTCCACGCGGTCTTTCTTTTCCTTCATCTCGACCTCGGAAGCGGCACCGACGTAGATGACTGCCACGCCACCGGCCAACTTGGCCAGACGCTCTTGCAGTTTCTCGCGGTCATAGTCGCTCGTGGTGGTCTTGATTTGAGCCTTAATCTGGGCAGTGCGGCCTTCGATGTCCTTCTTGGCACCGTGACCATTCACGATGGTAGTGTTGTCCTTGTTGATGCTGACCTTGTCGGCCTGACCTAGCATTTGCAGGGTGGCATCTTCAAGTTTGTAACCCTTCTCTTCGCTGATGACGGTACCACCGGTCAGGATGGCGATGTCTTCCAGCATCTCTTTTCTACGATCACCGAAGCCAGGAGCCTTGACGGCAGCGACTTTCAGCGAGCCACGCAAACGGTTGACGACCAAGGTAGCCAAAGCTTCACCGTCGATGTCCTCAGCGATGATAACGAGGGCGCGACCGGTTTGCAAGGTCTTTTCGAGCACAGGCAGCAGGTCCTTCATCACGGAGATCTTCTTGTCGTAGATCAGGATGTAAGGATTCTCGTAAACGGCTTCCATCTTCTCGGTGTTGGTGACGAAATAAGGTGAAATGTAGCCACGGTCGAACTGCATACCTTCGACGACGTCGACGTAGGTGTTGATACCCTTGGCATCTTCAACAGTGATGACGCCTTCTTGTTTCACCTTGCTCATAGCCTCAGCGATGAGACCTCCGATTTCACCGTCGTTATTGGCGGAGATGGTAGCCACTTGCTTGATCTTCTCGTTGTCGCCGTCGACCTTCACCGACATCTTCTTCAGCGAAGCGACCACAGCGGCTACAGCCTTGTCGATACCGCGCTTTAGGTCCAAAGGATTGGCACCGGCGGTGACGTTTTTCAGACCTGTGGCCACGATGGCTTGGGCCAACACGGTGGCGGTGGTGGTACCATCACCGGCTAGGTCGTTGGTCTTGGAAGCGACTTCCTTCACCAACTGAGCGCCCATGTTTTCAACAGGGTCGATGAGTTCGATTTCCTTGGCAACCGTCACACCGTCCTTGGTGATTTGGGGAGCGCCATACGATTTCTCGATGACCACGTTACGGCCTTTGGGGCCGAGGGTCACCTTCACTGCATTACTCAATGCATCGACGCCTTTCTTCAGGCCGTCGCGTGATTCGATATTGAAAAGAATGTCTTTTGCCATGATATTTGTTGTTTATTGTTGACTGTTGAATTGTTTAATTGTTGGATTAGATGATGGCGATGACGTCTGATTCACGCATGATCATATAATCCTTGCCGTCGAGGTGGAACTCGGTGCCGGCATATTTGCCATAAATGACATTGTCGCCAACCTTCAGGGTCATGGCGTTGTCCTTGGTGCCGGGACCTACGGCGACTACTTTACCTTGTTGGGGTTTCTCTTTAGCGGTGTCGGGGATGATGATACCGCTAGCGGTTTTCTGTTCGGCGGCGGCGGGCTCGATGACCACGCGGTCGGCCAGAGGTTTGATTGCTAATTTTGCCATAATGTGTTTATGTTTAATTGTTGATTGTTTAATCGTTGAATTGTTGACGCAGGACTGCGGGACGCGGGACGCGAGACCACAATCCGCCCGACAACGGCGCGTTTTTGTCACATTTCGTGCCAAAGTGGAAAATGGCAGGGTTTTGTCAGTCGAGGTGACAAAGTGGCATTTCGGAAAGCATTACCGCTCAGTGATGACAGAATGCGTGACCTTACCATCTTTCCAAGTACATTCCACAACCTTGCCGTTTCGGGCACAGAGCCCTTTGAAATGGCCGTCCTTCCACACTGAAGGCAGGGCTGGAAGCAACTCGATTTTACCGTCATGGCTCTGCAGCAACATCTCGGCAATGCCTGCCGCGCCGCCGAAGTTGCCGTCGATTTGGAAAGGTGGATGGGCACAGAAGAGGTTGGGATAGGTGCCTGCTGAATGGCTTCCGTCAAGATGGACTGCTGGTTCGAGCAGGTTCCTCAAAAGATGATAGGCATGGTCGCCGTCATGAAGACGCGCCCAGAAGCAGATCTTCCAAGCCCTCGACCAGCCCGTGCCTTCGTCGCCACGGCGGCGCAAGGTCTCGCGGCAAGCATCCATCAGTTCGGGTGTCTTGGATTGGGTCAGCATCGTGCCGGGATACAGTCCAAAGAGATGCGACACATGACGGTGCTGCGGCTCCACTTCCTTGTAGTCTTTCAGCCATTCCTGCAAATAGCCTTGCTCGCTGACCTGCATAGGCGGAAAATGGGATTTGGCATCGCGAAGGCTGTCGGAAAAAGCCTCATCGACACCCAAAATGTCTGCCGACTGACACACCGCATCGTACAGCTCGCTGACAATCTGTACATCCATCGTGCTGCCCATGCACACGCTGACAGTCGTGCTGTCGTTAACGTAAAAGGCATTCTCGGGAGAGGTGGTCGGGGCGGTGACGAGCCAGCCGTGTTCGGGTTCCTCTATCATGGCATCGAGGAAAAACTGCGCCGCTTCTTTCATTAATGGATAGGTTTCTTTGAGAAACGCCGTGTCATGTGTGAATTGATAATGCTGCCATGCGTGAAGGGCCAGCCATGCCCCGCCCGTGTTGGTCGCACCCCATGAAGGATGCTCGCCGGGTGCCGTGAAGCCCCAAGGGTTACAGACCACATGCGCCGTCCAGCCTCGGGCACCATAGAAGTCACGGGCCGTCTTTTGTCCCGAGGGCATCAGCCCTTCGGCAAAATGTATTAATGGCATATGCAGTTCAGAGAGGTTGCAGACCTCGCATGGCCAGTGGTTCATCTCCACGTTGATGTTAAGATGATAGTCGCCGTTCCAAGGCGTCTGGATGGTGTTGGCCCACAGTCCTTGCAGGTTGGGTGGCAGTAGGTCCTCACGAGTGCTACTGATGAGCAGATAACGACCGTAATGGAAATAACACGTCGGTAGCCACGGATCGTCATTAACAAGAAAGTCTTTCCAATGGTCTTCTACGGTAAGGTTTTGTTCCTCTTTAATGTCTCCGATCTCCAACTCCACGCGGTCAAACAGTTCATGATGGGCTTTCAGATGGTCGTTTTTCACGGCATCAAAGCCTTTTGCGATGGCATTTTGAAGGTGTTCGTTGACGTATGCCTCGGGGTCGTCGCACAAGAAATCGGTGACAGCACAGAAGTAGATGACCGTTTCGTGGTCTGTGGTGACCGTTTGTGCCTTGGCGTAGTACCGCATCCCTTCTACACCATCGACATTGCTGTCTAACTGACCGTACATGATTACGGCATCGGTCTCGGTGATGACTTCGGCTTTTTCGGAGCGGGAGAGATTTACTTTCAGGGTCGGCCCTTCGCGTCCTTCGACAAGCTCAGGAATCGGCTCAGGGACCTTGACTTTTATCACTGCGACATCATCAACTCGCGAAATGAAAGCCTCTCGTTCGTAGTGTTGACCCCCTTTGTCAAAAGAAACCTTATGAATGGCATCATTAAGACAAAGCTTTCGTTTATAATTGGTTACGGAATCTTCGTTGGGATAATGGTACTCAATGTTCATATCACCCAAGGTCTGGTAGCAGCCGAAAGGCACCTTGGCGCCTTGTCCATGGCCCGAGCCTTTGCCACCACAGACAAAAGTCTCATACATTAGATTTTGGGCTTCGTCGTTCTTGCCCTCCTTCAACAGGCGTTGTATTTCGGGCAGCGACTTCAAGGCCAAGGGGTTGCTGTCGTCGCTCGGTGCCCCCGACCATAAAGTGATGTCGTTCAGCACGATGGTCTCCTTGTCAATGCCGCCATCAGGCATCATGCCGAGATGACCGTTGCCCAAGGGGAAACACTCCTCCCAGATTTGGGCGGGGGAAGTGGAAATGAGGTTCCATGATTGGGATTGCTCCTTCGTCTGACAACCCAACAATCCAGCCAATAGTAATATGATAGAAAACCGCAGTTTCATAGGCTTGTTAGAATCCAGCCAACTCCATCGTTACGGTAGGAATGAGCAGCAATGCACCCAAGACAATCAGCACGAGAATGAACTTCCAGATGAAACGCACCCACTTGTCCCAAGGGATGCGAGCCACACCAAGGGCAGCCATCAACACACCGCTGGTGGGCGTAATCATGTTGGTGAAGCCGTCGCCAAACTGGAAGGCCACCACCGTGGCCTGACGTGAGATGCCGATCAGGTCGCTAAAAGGTGCCATGATAGGCATGGTGATGGCAGCCTTGGCCGAGCCACTCGGGATGACGATATTAATTAAGGTCTGGATGCCATACATGATCTCTGCCGAAGCAACCTTTCCCATGTTGCCCATCGACTTGGAGAGACCGTAAAGAATCGTGTCGATGATGCCACCATCCTGCAAGATGATAACGATACCGCCCGCCAAACCAACGATGATCGCCGCCGATAGGATGTCGCCCATGCCTTCGAGGAAAAGCTTCGCAATGTCGCTGGCACTCTTGTCGACGGACAAGCCACTTGCAATGCCCAGGACCAAGAACAGCGAAGCAATTTCCATGATGTACCACTCGTAGCCCAGCACGCCGACCACGAGGAAATACACTGTGGCGAAGAGCAACGTGAGCACGAAATAATGCACCGTTTTCCGCAAAGTGAGGACACTCAGCAGGACAAATACTGCCGTGCCAATGGGCAACAAAGGCAGGGTGGCGGTGCTGTTGCCGATTTTTAATGTGGTCATTGGATAAAGCACCGAGAACACGATCAATACTGCTGTCAGGAAGGCGAAGACCCACCAGGCCATGCGCGGCGTGTGGCGTTCCAGCTCCTCCTCCGGCACCTCGGCCATCCTGCGCCAATAGGCATCGTCCTCGTACATAATGGATGATTGCGGGTCTCTTTTGACTTTTCGGGCATAGAACAGCACAAACACGATGCCGACCACAGTCAAAATGACCCAGCAAACGGCGCGGTAGCCGATGCCCGTAAACAACGGAATATCAGCGATGCCTTGCGCAATGCCGATGGTGAACGGGTTGAGCATGGCACCCGAAAAGCCGATATGCGCCGCCACATACACCATACAGAGACCCACGATGCTGTCGTAACCCATTGAGATGGCCAAAGGAATGATTATCAAGGTGAAAGCAATGGTTTCCTCGCTCATTCCAAAGACACTTCCAAAGAGGCTGAACAGCAGCATCACCAAGATAATGACGACATTGTTCACCCCTATTTTCCGCATTAACTTCCAGCGTTCCAGACGTTTAGTGAATTTCAGAAAGGAGAGAATACCCATATCGATGGCGCGGCTCTTGTTCATAATCCAAAAGGCACCACCTATTATTAATATGAACACGATGATGTTGCTCTGCCTTTCAAAACCTTTATAAAAGGCCGAAAAAACCTGCCAAGTCTGCGGCTCAGTATTCAAATCACTGGCATCCAAACTCTTGGATGGATCTTTGGGTTGTCTAAGAAGTTGAAGAGCGGTGGAGTCCATACTGCCCAGTTCTTCCATATAATAGAACCTCATCACCGTGTCGGTGCATTGACCTGTCTGCGGGTCTACAACAAGTTGTTTCACATATTTTCCACGAGGGATAATCCATGTGAGCACCGCCGCTATGACAATGATAAAGAAAACAATGACGAAGGTATGCGGGACTTTGCGTTTTTTCATAGACAAAGAATTGAAGGCACAAAGATATTGATTTATTCCTTATTTTTGCCGCAAATTGAAATTTCAACGAAGTTAATCATCAAATCTATAGCAAATGAAAAAGATACTAACGCTCCTATCGCTGGCATTCGTGATTACTTTTGTCCTGCCAGCCCAAGCACAAGAAAAGAAGATGTTTACCCCTGAAGACGCGTCCTACAACAACCGCGCTGTCTATGCCCAACGTCCTAACCAACTGAAATGGATTGGCAACTCCGAAATCCTCATGCAGGTGCGCGACAACGAAATCGTCACCATGACGCCCAACAGCAAGAAAGAAGCCTCTTTCCTCACCCTTGACGAACTGAACGGCTACACTAAAGCTGAAGGCATCAATGACCTGAAACGCATTCCCCAGCTGACTTGGCTCAACGACTATCAGGCTTATTATTATGCCTTGGGCGAAAACGGCATTACGCTCAACAAAATGGATGTCAAGAAGAAATCCATTGAAACCATCACTTCTGTTCCACAAAACGCTGAAAACCAAACGATTTGCGAAGCCACCATGTGTATTGCTTATACCGTTGACAACAACCTCTATGTGGCCAATGGCGATAAACAAATCCAGATTACTGACAACCCGAAAGGTGTGGTGGCCGGTCAAAGCGTGCACCGCAACGAGTTCGCCATCAACGGAGGCATCTTCTGGTCGCCCAATGGTGATTACCTGGCCTATTATTCCATGGATGAGCGCATGGTGACCGACTATCCTTTGGTCGACATCACGGAGCGCATCGCCACCGCCAAACCCATCAAATACCCCATGGCCGGCATGACCAGCCACCAGGTCACACTGCACATCTACAACCTCGCCACCGGCAAGGAAGTCGTGGTCAAGACAGGCGAGCCCGCCGAGCAGTATCTTACCGCCATCACCTGGAACCCCGACAACAAACGCATCTACATCGGCGTGTTGAACCGTGAGCAGAACCACCTGAAGTTCAATGAATACAACGCCATCACGGGTGACTTCATCCAGACCATCTTCGAAGACCGCGACGAGCAATACGTGGAGCCACAAGGTCCCGCTTACTTCCTCCCCGACAACCCCGACCAATTCATCTGGAAAGCCCAGCGCGACGGCTACTACCACCTCTACCTCTACACTATCAGCAAGAAGACCGTGAAGCAACTTACCCATGGCGACTTCGTCATCACCGACTTCAACGGCTTCTCGAAGGACGGCAGCAAGATCTACTACCGCTCCACCGAAATCAGCCCGTTGGAGCGCCATTGCTACATGATGGACATCCGCAGCGGTAAAGTCACCAAACTTACCAAGGAACACGGCACCCACGACATCGTGCCTTCGGGCAACGGTAAGTACTTCCTTGACATCTACACCAGCACTGATGTGCCTTACAATGTTGACTTGCAAGACAACAGCGGCAAGTTTGTGAAACGTCTGCACGAGGCCGAAAACCCGTTGAAGGACTATAACATCGGCGAGACCACCCTAGGTACTCTGAAAGCCGAAGATGGTCAGACGCTATACACCCGCCTCATCAAACCCTATAATTTCGATGCCACTAAGAAATATCCTGTCATCGTCTATGTGTACGGCGGTCCCCACGCCCAGCTCATCACCGATGAATGGACGGCGGGCGCTGGCATCTACCTCAACTACCTCGCCCAGGAAGGCTTCCTCGTCTTCACCCTCGACAACCGTGGCTCCGCCGACCGTGGCGAAGCTTTTGAGCAATGCATCCACCGCCAGTGCGGCCAACTTGAGATGCGCGACCAGATGGTGGGCATCGAATGGCTGAAGACCCTGCCCTATGTCGACGCCGACCGCATTGGCAGCGACGGCTGGAGCTATGGCGGCTTCATGTCGACCTCGCTGAAGATCAACCACCCCGAGGTGTTCAAGGTCAGCGTGGCTGGCGGTCCTGTGCTGGATTGGAAGTATTACGAGATTATGTACGGTGAGCGTTACATGGATACGCCTCAAGAGAACCCCGAAGGCTACGAGCTGACCAGCCTCGAGAACAAGACCGACAAGCTCGAAGGCAAGCTCCTGATGATCCATTGCACCACCGACGATGTAGTGATGTGGCAACACAGCCTCGTTTTCGTTGAGAACTGCATCCACAACGGCAAGCAACTGGATTACTTCGTCTATCCTGGCCATGGGCACAACGTCCGCGGCATGGACAGAGCGCACTTGATTACGAAGATTACGCAGTATTTTAAGGATAATCTGTAATGCCTCACGTCACTGCGAGGTACGAAGCAGTCCAGGCATGAGGTTTCATCCCTGGATTGCTTTGTCGTTCCTCCTCGCAATGACGCGAAGCGACGACAAGAAAAAAAGCCTCAGCGATTGCTGAGGCTTTTTTCATATTGTTTCTATCGTACCACAAATTTCCGTGTCATGTCACCAACGGTGATGAAATACATGCCTTGAGGCAACGGCGAAACATCAATCTGTTGGGTTTCAGCAGTGATTTGGCCTGTCATTACGGTTTGGCCCATGAGATTGGTGATACGATACGTTTGGTCTGGTAGAGACGTGGCACGCCGCGTCTCTACAAACAAAACGCCATTGGTAGGATTAGGATAAACCGCAAAGGTCCCTGAGCCTGTCGAAAGGCCATTCTCTTCAACATTATGGATTTCGCTGATGATGGCGTCGCAGTCCTCGTCGCCGTATTTGAACACCAGTTCGCCTTCATTCCAATAACAACGCATACCTTCTACGCGCACGCCGTCTCGGTTGTTCATCAATCTTTCGGGGAAGAAACTCGTCAGGTGGCCAATGCCACACACGATGTTGCCACTGAAGAGGTCATCGGGGTCGCTTACGCGAAGCATCCGCCAAACCCTGCCCTCGTATTCGATTTCTTCAACTGCGTCCACATGCATGGTAAGGATTTCCGTGCCGACAAAAATGTTCCAACTGTCGCCCACTTCGGCTTCATAGTCATACAGCACGGTGAACAATCCCAAGCGCTTGTTCCACCAATACAACTTGCCGTTGAGTTCAAACACATACTCATGTGTCACCTCGTCACGCAATCCCTTGTCATAAAGTGTGTTGATTCTCACAAGGATATGCGTCGGCTCGTCCTGGATGATGGTGTCGCCTGCCTGATACATATATTGGTAAGTGATAGTACCATTTTCATTCAGGATTTCATAGTACCATTCAGGATGGCTCGGCGGTGTGATAGTAGTCTCATCGCAATCATATCCCCCTTCGTGATAAAGCATCTCGCCATCATTCACATAACAACGAAGGTATTCTATCTCACTTGCATCATACACTTCCCATCCATTGCAAACTTCTATGCTTGGGAACAAGCCTCTCTCATAGCCAATTCCCTCGATGATTTTCCCACTATAATAAGTCGGAAGATCATCGTTAAACCTAACCCACTGCGTACGGTAATTGTGTCCGTTCCAAGTCACACTGCCAACGCTATCGACAGTCGCCAAATGAGTACAGTCACCTACTTCGTAGTACCACGATTCGCCCGCTTCGGCATCAAAGTCATACAAGGTCGAGAAGGCGTTTGTGGTCGGGTTGAACCAATACACCTTGTTGTCTTCCTCGTACACAAATTCTCCCCCTTCATGCCCAGTATCAACAAAATTCTGGTTGATGATGCTGCACTGATGGCCTTGGATAATCGTGTCGCCATCCACGAAAAACCTCAGGTATTCAGGATGCGTGCCCCATGGGTTGAACACATCGAAATACCATTCCGCCCCTTGGGGTGCAAACGTCGCAGGTGCTCCGTCGCTGTTCATCACGCACTCGTCAAACGCCTCGTTGTCCCAAACCAGGTTGCCATTCTCGTGGTAGCACAAAAGGTAAATAAACGCGCCACCCATGCCTTCACTACCGCTGTTCAAGAAGCCGAATGTGCTGCCCACACCTTCAATCCAGTATTCATCAACTTCAGTTGGCGGATAACCAACAGAGTATCTTCCAAGACCCAATTGCCGCCTCATGGTGCCATCCACTTCCACTTCGGATTCTTCAAGCACCATCAGTTGCTGGCCCATCCAGTTCACCGTTACAGTATCACCTACCATAAGATTAAAGTCATATAGCAGGACTTCTTCTTGATAGTTCTGTTCTATTTTTCTTCGGAAATACACCCTCTTGTCCTCTTCACGAACTGCACCTGCAATTCTTTTGGAATCATACACATCTTCCTTCCAAACAAGTTTATAGTCCACACCATCCAAGTTGATATCATCCCTGATACTTTGGATTTCAGTATGGTAATCATTCGGATAGTTTGGTGTAACACCTATGTAAACCACATTCCATTTTTGGCGGTTGTTAGCTTCCTCAATCAAAGGGTAATAATCATAACTTGGGATATGGTCGGCATCACGTATGCTTTTCCAATACTCTCCGCCACCATCAAAATACAGATGATTGTCAGCTCCTTTGAAAAGACGGGCATTTTCGCCGCCTGGAGCGATGTCAACAAGGGGAAGGTGCTCTCCTAACTCGGTGAAATGCTCGCCATGGTCGGTGGAATAAGAAAGGACAGCCTGAAGTCCCATGAAGTGAGGCGTGTACACAATTCCTTCATCGCTAATGGCTAAACTCGTTCCATCAAACAGAAAGAAGCCCGGAATATGCTGGAAACCAACACTACTTCCATCGGCATTATAGCCACAAGCCACCACATTGCCCTCAGGGTCGAAAGCCATATCCTTAATGCTAATGCCTTCAAAGGCAACAAGTTCCCAGTTTTGGATATCTGACAAAGTAGAATGATAAATGCCGACGATATTCATTATGTAGTAGGCAACGCTGACATACACATCGCCGTTTTCATTGACCAAAAGGTCGCTGACGGATTCAGAGTTTTCGAGAAAATCAAGGATCCACCCATCCCATGTCTCACCTTCGTCAAGGGTATAGGAGATTTCCCCGTTTTCAGCCCAAACCACAATAACGTCGTTGGTTGGGACGCAAAGACCTGTTTTATCAGGCATTGCACACGAGGAAATTGACGGGGTTTGCTGCCATGTGTCGCCGCCATCGTCGGAATACGCTACAGTCTGCTGGTTATCATTAAAGACACAGATTCTTCCTTCAGGGCTAACCGCAAAGCAATGCTGGTTGAAGTAACCACTGAAACCAGTTTCATAGCCCAATACAACTTGCCAAGTTTCGCCCTCATCTTGCGAACGCAAGAGGCCGCTGTAGCCACCCATGGCATAAAGG
>JAGBQJ010000033.1 GCA_017632935.1 Bacteroidales bacterium
GCAGAGGACTGAAAATCCTCGTGTCACTGGTTCGATTCCCGTCGGTACCACACCTGTAGAGACGCAACATCTTGCGTCTCTTTTTTTATGCACCATTACCACATTGGAGACGCAAGATTTTGCGTCTCTACAAAAGGGCACAAAAAAAGCGCATCCTCAAAGGAAGCGCTTTTTTATTTGATAACCTTTCGGTTGATTAATTGTCAGAGTTCACATTAATTTTGAAGCCAGTGATATAACCCGCTCTGATTCTGAAGGAAGTCTTGGGGTAGTTGTACTTCTCAAAGGTCTTGGTGGTGTTATCACTATAGGTAAGGGTGATTTTGAAACCATCGATGAAAGCACCCGGACGCACTGCGATATAGAAAGGAGTAGCGTTGCCCAACTGAACACCACTGCTGGGGAAGGTAAGGGTAATCTTGTGGCTTTCGGCATTAGAAGTGTAATTCAGTTCTTGCCTGTAGGTATTCCAAGCACTAACGAAAGCAGGATTCATGCCCATAGCACCATCAGCAACAAGGGTGTACTTATCCATCAAGTTCTGGAACTTGGCCATGTTCACTTCATGAAGCTTCATGCTCACAGTACCAGCAAGACCATGATGGTCATCGGTCAACTCAATCTTGGTGATCGTCTTAGGGGTACCACTATCATCAGTAATTTTCAGACGGCAGACACCAAAGATGTGTTGCAAAGTGAAAGGCGTGTTGATGGTGCTGATCTCGCAAGCAGCGGCCAAACTCTTCTTGTCCACAGTGGAGTTACCGTTAACCTCAGTGTATTCTTGACTGTCAGGCACGCGGAAAGTCTGATAGTTGTCTTGATCGAGAGCAGCGGTAGCACCTTCAATTTTGTTGACAGGGAAGAAAACGAAATAGTGATCCTTCTTGGCACCAAGATCGGCACCATTAAACATGGCTTTGGTTTGACCTTCAGCACTGGCACCAGTGGAATAGACAGCCTTCACGGTGTTGGTACCATCTGTAGCATCAAGGTTATAAATCATGACCTCGTCATTGGCATTCCATTTGTAGGTATTTCCGTTGTTGAAGTCAACATAGAGCTTTTCACCATCAGCATCTACTTCCTCAAAAGCAGCAGGAAGGCCGATTGAAACGGTAGGTTTTTCTTCATTTTTGTTGCAGGAACTGGCAAGGAAGGCTACCACGCCCATCATGCACAGCATGCTAAACATTCTATACGTCTTTTTCATTTTAAAACTACTATTTTACTTTTTAATTCGTACTCACTATTGATTTTAATATGATTCTAATCCATATCTTACGGGTTAGAAATACTACCGCCCATATTGCCGGTATTACCAGTCACCATCAATACGGTAGTGTTGTTCACCATTTCAATCACTTCGGCTTCAGGAGCCTCGTAAGTTTTGTTCATCTTTTTCATTTTGTTTAATTTTTAATTGTTTGATTTATTGTTAATTACTTGTTTTTCAATTCTACTTTTCACACTTTTGACGCTGCAAAAATACATAATTAATTCATTCCGTGCGCTAAAAACTAATTTTTTTGCATGTTTTTTTTCAAAGCCATCCTTAAAGTGACCTTCATCTCCCTAAAAGCATGGGAGGGGAACACCGTCACGCGATAGAAGAAATCAACGAAAATACATAGGAAAGCATGCACCTTGTGCCCGATACGGCCCTTGGGGCTCTTGAATTTGAAATTGTTGACCCGCTTGAAGTTGCCCACTTTCATCACCTTACGGTAGAGACGCCGCGCTATGCGACGACATGAGGCATCATAGAAAGGCATCTCCGCCTCGGGAAGGCCGAGCTGCTCCACCATAAGATAGCCAAAAGCCTGCCATGGCTTCAACAGGCGCATGTCAACGAGCCATCGGCGCAACTTGTCGCAGTCCAACTGCCCGTGATAGGCATGGAGGGTCATGGCCACATCGGAAATCTGCCGCCAGCCCACGCCCGTGGTCAGGAAATGGTGCCATGCATGGAAGAAAGTGAAAAAGGCCATAAACTCCTTGGAAGGAATGGTGAGTTCCAAGCCTTCGTAATCAACGCGTTGGACGTTTTCAGACAATCCATCGCGTTCCATGGCGGCATAGATTTCAGCTTCTTTTGCATCCTCCACATCCGCACTGACGCGATGGATTTCCATGGGATGATGGCCAAATTCGATATTGTAGTGCTTGCCCAAATCCACCTCTTCACCCCAATTGTAACCACCTGGAATAGTGCGCAATAGTTTACAGGCTTCATGGAAATTCTCCAATCCCACAAAGAGGTCGATGTCGCCAAACTGCCGCAAGTTGGGATTAGGATAAAACATCGCCAAGCCAAAGCCCTTAAGCACTACCGGCTCTATATTGTGCTGACGCAATACCTTCAACGCCGACACCAGTATCTTTTTCAGATCCATCTGATGCATCAGATTGCCACGCATGGCGGCCTGCATCCTGCTGAACATCTGAGGCGAAGGCTCGTTATCGTCCATCCGCGCAGCCAAATCGGACAAGAGCACGCTATTGCCATGGAACTCGGCTATCTGCATGACGGCTTTCCAGTCGATGGGGCCATCAATGCAGAGAGGCGCATCCCAAAGGGCGGCGCGCAACAAGGCGAAATACTGAGTTTCGGGCTGAGACATGGGACACCTTATTAATTAATAGCATGACGGTAGAGACGTGCCATGGCGCGTCTCTACAAAGGATTAATCCGTGATCACAGCGGCGTTTTTCCAAATCTGGAGCAGCGGCGTCACGTCTTTTTCGGCCACCTCACGAGAGATACCGTATTCCTCCATCAAGAGATTAATTAATGTGTCGGTATCAAACTCCTTGCCTTCCACGGCTTTCCAGAGGAAAGCGGCCGATTCGTTCAACGAAAGCATCTTATTGGCATCGGTAACCTCAAGACCTTCGGCCACCAAAATGTACTCTCTTCCCAAAGAGCGCAAGACAAAACCTTTTCTAGTTTTCATAACTTATTGTATTTCTATTATTTACTTATTCAGGATTCAACCCTCTGAGTTTACACCATTTGCGGCGCATCTTCAACATTGGTCTTCTGATGCACTGGGTATGCCGCCAAAACCAGGCTTTATTCGGCTTGTGGCAGCGTCCATCCGCTCTAATAATCTCCGTCACTGTTCCCCACACCTCCGTTTGATCGACCACCTCGTTGTCTTTGAGGTTGCCGTCGCCCATCAGTGTGAGCCTCGTCCCCTCAATGGCATAGACCCGATGCAATATCAAATTGCCTTTGTAAGGCACCAACACAATATCGCCCACGGCTATCTTTTCCTCCTTATGGATGCGCACCTTGTCGCGCCCGCCCTGAATGAAAGGCAACATGCTGATGCCCTGCGGGGTGAGCTGCACTACCTTGCCTTCGTTGAGCCGTTCGAGCAATTCGGCATGGGCCGCATCCGACGTTACCATCACTGCGTCACGGTATTATGGCAAAGCCAAGCCGCCTCGGCATCGGGAAGACATTCCAAAAGATAGAAAGGCACCGTGCTGACCACCTTCTCGTTAGTGGCATGGAATCCGTCAGCCATCTCCCTGATGAAACGATAGCCCGAGAAAGACATACACATAGCCGCGTATGCTTCCGGCAGCGACAGTCTCCTAATGGCGTTTTTCTTGGCCTGACGGAGGTTGACGAAAGCCCCCACAGGCACATTGTCATTTTTATAGCAAGGCGTTTTACCACTCCACGGCGATCCAAAGACACGAATCTCACCATTCTCCATGACGCGCAGTATAGGATTGTCGTCATTCAGCAAGGAGCAACCCTCTATATTCTTGATCCACAACTGGCTATGGGTGCTCTTGCCCGTGCCGCTCCTACCCAAAAAGAGATAGCCCTTGCCCTCTCTTACTGTAACAGAAGCATGCATGAGCAACGTATTCTTGCGAGCTGTGGCAAAAGCATACATCATCATCAGCACTGTATTCACCGAAAACCTCAAGCTACCCAGCACGCGGAACTGAGCCTTAGAAAAGGCCTTGTCAGAAATGATATAGAATCTTATAGGAGCCTCCATCAGCGGTGCAATTTCCATCAGCCACTGGCCTTGCCATTCATACAATTCAACGCGAGGCATGTCAGCGCCATCACAACACACTATAACTTTCTGTTTATCAGAAATATCAGGCATGACATCCAACAACTCGGCCGTAAAAAGAGCGTCGTCAGCATCTTCACAAACAAAAGGTTGGTAGGGAATCATCTCATCCCAAGCTTTATTTTCGTCTGGCATGACGACAGCGAACTTATGACCTGCTACTTGATATGTTCTCTTCATCGGATAAAAATTTGCTGCAAAGATAGGCTAAAAAAACGTATCTTTGCACGGATTATTTTGGAAAAATAAAATGAAAAGAAAGAAGAAAGGACACGGGACCTTAAGGCGCGGCGTTTCCACAAGCTCAACGACCGCTCATGGACCACGGCTTCGTAATACATTAATGGCTATTCTGACTGGTGGATTGCTCACAGCGGCATGGCCCACATGGGGCATAGCCCCTGCTGTTTTCATTGCCTTTGTACCCTTGTTATTAATCGAAGGCCGCATCGCGCAAGGCGAAAAAGGAAAAGTGTTTTGGCTTTCTTTTTTGGCCTTTTTGGTATGGAACGTAGCCACCACCTGGTGGGTGTGGAATGCCACCCCAGCCGCAACATTGGCATGGATTCTCAATGCACTCTTCATGGCCATCGTGTTTTGGATGTTCCATCTCACGAAAAAAAGAGTGTGCAACAATCCTTGGGGTAACTTCTTCCTCATCCCCTACTGGATGGCTTTTGAACTGCTTACCTATTGGTGGGCTGCCAAATGGCCTTGGCTCAACTTGGGTCATGTGTTTTCAAGCCAAGTCAGCTGGATACAATGGTATGAATACACGGGCGTGGCTGGCGGAACGCTTTGGGTATTGCTTGTTAATATATTGATAACCAATATTATACAATTCTTTAAAGCAAGAGAGGCCAAATCCATCGTCGCCAGCATAGTTCTTGAAGCGATGATTCTTCTCGTGCCCATCATCATCAGCACACGGGTATACAAGCATTACGAGGACAAGGGCGAAGACACGGAAGTCATCGTCGTACAACAGAACTGCGACCCTTGGAACGAGCAGTTCAACAACCAATTCTACGACCAAGTCATCCAGAACAACATCGACCTTTCCCGACCATTGGTTACGTCAGGTAAAACACGGTTTATTGTCAGCAGCGAGTCGGCCATCCAGGAAGGCATCTGGCTGCATGAGACCAATAACTCCAAGGCACTCAACACCTTACGCGACTATGTGACACAATTCCCCGAGTTGGCCTTCGTCATTGGAGGTACCACCATGGAATGGGTGCCCAAAGGCATGGAAGACGACTTCCCTGCACGCCAGTTGGGCAGCAGCGACAGATACTATTATTGCCATAATTCGGCCTTGCTCATCGGTGGCGACGATTTACAACACCGTAACAAGTCCCAACTCGCGCCTGCCGTCGAGGCCATCCCTGAATGGATGGGCTTCTTACGCAACTTCAGCCTCACTATGGGCATCGCGCGCGGCACCTTGAAAGGCGACCCTGAAGCCCGAGTGATGACCTATGGTGGTCACAAGATTGGAGCAGCTATCTGCTATGAATCGGCTTTCGGCGAGTATGTCGGTTCGTTTTGTGCCAAGGGTGCCGACCTGATCTTCGTCCTCACCAACGACGGCTGGTGGGGCGACACGCCTGGCTATAAACAGCATTTCGAGTTCTCGAAACTGCGTGCCATCGAAAACCGTCGTTGCATCGCCCGCTCGGCCAACACCGGCCGTTCGGGATTCTTCAATCAACGCGGTGACGTTTTGCAACAGACTAAATATTGGGAGGCCGCTGCCATTAAGGCGACTTTGAAAGCCAACAAAGAAGTCACCTTCTACGCCAAGAACGGCGACTATCTAAGCCGCATTGCGGTGTATATCACCTTCGTGTTGCTCATCACCTGGATTGCCAAGACATTCCTTGACTTAGGCAAGAGCAGAAAAGCAGCTAAAACCTCTGGCACGAGAAAGAAGAAATGAGCCAGCCGCTGCTTTCCTTAGGTCCCTTCCAAGGCATCACCGATGCACCGTTTCGCAATGTGTTCAAACGGCATTTTGGCGGTATCGACAAGTTCTATACGCCTTTCTTCACTGGCATCCATAAAGAAGACCACGCAAAGAACCTACAAGGCGAGGAAATCGACCCACAGCACAATGACGTGGAGACCCTTACGCCACAGATCCTCAGCACCGATGCAGAGGAGATTCTGCGCTTTGCCAAGCAATGCAAAGAGCTGGGCTACAAGGAAATCGACCTGAACATGGGTTGCCCCTTCCCGAGGGTGGCCAACAAGAAACGCGGCTGCGGTCTCCTACCCTATCCCGACAAGGTGGAAGCCATGCTGGAGCGGGTTTTTGAAGTTATCAATATAAAACTCAGTGTAAAATGTAGATTGGGGTATTTCGATCCTAAGGAAATCGATGCCATCATCCCTATTTTCAACAAGTTTCCCTTGAGCGAATTAATCATCCACCCGCGCATCGGCAAGCAATTGTACAAAGGCGAAGCCGACGTGGAACGTTTCAAGGCATTAATACCTTTTATTAATGCGCCGCTGGTGTATAATGGGGATATTTTTTCGCTGGAAAGCTTTGAGCACATCAAAGGAATCCTTAACGACGGCCCTTCGACAGGCTCAGGGGCCTGTGTCACCATAGACCAATTTATGCTAGGACGTGGCATTTTGACCAATCCGTTTTTGGCGGAGGACATCAAGGCCTCCGTCATTGCGAGGAGGAACGACGAAGCAATCCAGAAAAGTACCTCTCTGGATTGCCGCGCTTCGCTCGCAATGACGAAAACCGAACGCCTACACAATTATGTCCTCGACCTCTACGAAGACCGCCTGCGCCATGCCGGTGGCAACCCGAAAGTATTGGGACGAATGAAGGAACTATGGTCTTATCTGATGAACAGCTTTGAAGAGCCGCAGGCGGTTTGGCGGAAAATCAAGAAGATTAATGCTTTGAAAGAATACGAGGATGCAGTGGAGGAAGTGTTCAAAAATCAAGGCCTATCTTCGCAAGTTTCTTTCGTATGCGGCGCATCAGCACCTCCTGATTGGTAGGCTCCCGTTTACGAAGTTCCAGTTTCTGAGGGGTATAGAATATGGTACCATCGGGAACAATAGAATCCGTCCCAGGATAATACATCGTATAAACCGGGTCATGATTATACACTACTGTTGTTAATTGCGGCGCATTGACAGGTTCGCCAAGCAGATAACAAAACGTTAGGTTTTTCTGGTATCTCCATTCGTAATAGACAAGCACATGTCCTTCATCCATTGATGAATAGTACTTGTCAAAAAAAGCAATTCTTTCACGCAAAAAACCAACCGCTCGTTGTGAGGCAGATGCATAGTCGACACCATGTCGGGAATTATACTTGGCGTTATCTCGGTCAGCTTCATGGGAAAGTGAGGAAGCAAGACTGTCGAATGGGTGTTCCTCAAGATAACGATGGCAAACTGAACTGATTTCATTCATATAACAGTCGCAGACCACTTGTTGAAAGTCCTCGTGTTGGCACAGATAATAGAGTAAGCCTCCCGAACTAGCAATACCAACATTCCCTTTTTGTTCACAGACAAACATTTCGTTAGAAAAAACAAGCATTCCATCCAGGAAATGATCATTGTCAAGAGTTCTGTCAAAATCCCAAGCAGGACCAGCATATATTTTCGGGTCGTTCACATCGGTATCTTTATACATGAAAAAACTTGCCCAACCACCATCCCAATTCAACAACAACTCATTGAGCAAATAATAACGGGCAAAAGATTCCACATCGATATATTCGGAATAATGCCTGCCGCTTTCAGGACATATTCCATCCGGTGCCATGATAGCACTCTCCATCTCGTTGTAAAGATTGGCAATGTAGTCCACCTCGTTAGGCGAGGCATATTTCGGTGAACGGATACGGATGTGGTCTTCGGCATTCGAGACAAAGCCGCTAAAACTCCTTTGATAGGGACTTCTAGGTCCGGAATTCTCAATCAGATAACCACCAGTGATGTCGTCAGGATCGTTGTCAAGCAAGAAACCCATACGCTGAACTAATGGTCCTTTCCTACCTCGACCGTACCATTCATATTCTTCCAATGGTTTTTGATTATACCATTCGTTCCGTTCTTCAAGGTCAGCGATGTCAAGGGCATCTTTGCCCACATGCACTTTGTTGGTAATTTGGTACAGTCCCCAATAGGTGTCGTTGATATAAAGGGTTAGATAAGCATACCTTGGGGCAGGTATCCCGAAGGCAAGAGCCAGATCCAATGCAATGGCATTACGGATGTAGCTCTCATCACATGCATTGGCCAACAAGACAAAGGTTTTCCCTCTATCAAGTCCGAAGAAAGCCTGTTTTTTTGGAAATTTAATGGCAAACGGTTTCTTCTTCTCGTCGAATGAACCGTTACCCCTAGTTTTGATATGGGTGAGGTTGCCTTGAAACAAGGTGTCGCCTTTAACATCGGTGAGTACGGCGTATGCCGAAACCTTATTGTCACGTTGTGCCAAAATGGAGTCTAATTGCAAGGAAGACATGGTGATATGCAACGAAGGCAAGGAGGAAAAATCCTCTTGCTCCTCCTCATGATGACAATTGGTGCAGGCCAAGGCAAAAAAAGCTATAGCTATGATAAGTATTCGTTTCGGCATAAAGGTCAAATAAGCCCGCCAGGTTTCTGGCGGGCTATTCTACAGATTATGGATCAAATCATTCGAAGGAGGCGATGGCCTTCTTGATGATTTCGATGGCTTCGCGCAGCTCGGCCTCGGTGATGACCAAGGGCGGGGCGAAGCGAATGATGTGCTGATGGGTGGGCTTGGCCAGCAAGCCGAGGTCACGCATCTTCAGGCACACGTCCCAAGCTTCCTTACCGTCTTTGGGTTTGATGATCACGGCGTTGAGCAAGCCCTTACCACGGACTTTCTCAATCATCGGGCTCTTGATCTTGTTGATTTCCTCGCGGAAGATTTTACCGAGACGCTCGGCGTTCTCCATCAGGTGCTCTTCCTTGATGACCTCAAGGGCGGCGATGCTCACGCGGGCAGCAATCGGGTTGCCGCCGAAGGTGGAGCCGTGCTCACCGGGCTTGATGTTCAGCATGATGTCGTCATCGGCCAAGACGCAGCTCACCGGAACCACACCGCCACCGAGGGCTTTGCCCAGGATGAGGATGTCGGGGCGCACGCCTTCGTGGTCGCAGGCCAGCATCTTACCTGTACGGGCGATGCCGCACTGCACCTCGTCGGCCATGAACAGTACGTTGTACTTCTTGCAGATGTCGTAGCACTTCTTCAAGTAGCCTTCGTCCGGCACATAAACGCCAGCCTCGCCTTGGATGGGCTCCAGCAGGAAACCGGCAATCTCCTTACCTTCCTTGGCCAGCACTTGCTCCAGTGCGTCGGGGTCGTTGTAAGGGATGCGAATGAAACCAGGAGTCATGGGGCCGTAGTTGGCGTAGCTCTCGGGGTCGTTACTCATCGTGATGATGGTGATGGTGCGGCCATGGAAGTTGCCTTCACAGCACACGATCTTCACCTTGTCATTCGGAATACCCTTCTTGACGACACCCCAACGGCGGGCAAGCTTCAAGCCTGTCTCGTCGGCTTCGGCGCCCGAGTTCATGGGCAACACCTTGTCATAGCCGAAGTATTCGGTCACATATTTCTCCCACACGCCGAGTGCGTCGTTATAGAAGGCGCGGCTGCTGAGGGTGAGGCGTTCGGCCTGGTCGGTCATGGCCTTGATGATTTTCGGGTGGCAGTGACCTTGGTTGACAGCGGAATAAGCCGACAGGAAGTCGAAATACTCTTTGCCTTCGACGTCCCACACCTTGGCGCCCTTACCTTTGGCGAGGACGACCGGCAGCGGGTGATAGTTATGGGCACCGTACTTGGCTTCCAGGTCCATAGCTTGTTGCGATGATGTGATTTTTTCAATCATTGTATTCAAAATTTAAAGATTTAAAATTTAAGATTCAAAATTTGGACTGCAAAGGTAGGGTTTTATTTTCAAGGTTTTACACTTTGGCTCGTTTTTTACGAACAATTTTGTATGCCACGAACAAAACCACTATAAAAAGCACGATAGCCAGAAGGCCGAAGAAGGCCAGACGATATTGGTTGCGTTGGGATTGTAAGGTTTGCATTTGCTCGTTTTGGGAGTCGTATCTGTCAAAGAGCCCTTGTGTTTCCTCTTGAAGTGCGCTGAGTTGATCGTACAAGTCGTTGGCTTCGCGCTGAAGTGCTTGCTTTTGCTCATCGAGAGCATCTAATTCTTTTGCCATCTCATCGAAACGACCCATACGTGCATAGTTGAGGATGAGCGGTTTCTTCGTGGCAGACTCCATCATGGTGATGCCTGATTTCTTTGCCTGCTCCGCATAAAGGTCAAGATAATGCATAGAGAGGGAAACCTTGCCCTGCGCAGCATACAAATGGCCAAGGCCCAAGGCGGCCTGCATCATGCCGAAATAGTAGCTGTTACCCTCAGCTAATGCATAGGCCTCTTCAAGATAGCTTTTCGCTTTCAACTCTTCGCTACGAGAAACGGCCAAGTTGCCCATCTCAACCAACAAATCCGCCTTCGTGTTGACCACTTCTTCCAAACTGCCCGTGGGCCATTCCACTTGGTCAGCACAAGCCATGGCCTTCTCGAAATAGAACTTGGCCGAATCATATTTGACAAGATCTTTCTCAAACAAGATGCCGTAATTCTTATAAACCAACAGCAAAAAATCATTACGCTCCAAGTCTTCAAATGCCGTGATGGCTTCCCGATATAGTTTCCTTGACTCGGCAAACCTTCCCCACTCCATGTAGAGGTTAGCCAAGTTTGCATTCGTCCTGGCAATCTCAAACTTATCGTTCAATGCAACATACAATGCTCGGCATTTCTTGAAATTCGTCTCAGAGCCCTCAAAATCGTGTATTTGATACTGGATGACAGCCATATTGGCATAAATGTTGGCCTCAGCCAA
The DNA here is from genome assembly GCA_017632935.1 of Bacteroidales bacterium. Lineage (GTDB taxonomy): Bacteria > Bacteroidota > Bacteroidia > Bacteroidales > F082 > Limimorpha. Next base: position 11,061 of record JAGBQJ010000033.1, read on the forward strand.
GGTGTCGTTTCGCTCTTTAGCAAACGACAGCACTTTTTCGTATATCACAAACGCCGAATCGATATTGCCCAACACCTGCTCAAAGTAGGCTTGATCCCAAAGGTCTTCGAAAGCTCGTGCATCATTACCTGCGGCCTTGTGAAGATTATAGGCTTTCTTAAAACAATCCTGCGCCAAGTCAAGATCGAGATGATAACCGTAATGCAAGCCTAAGGCGTATGTGGCATCCGCCTCCAAATCGTCAAAGTCCTGTGCATGCGCTTCTTCAATAGCCTTCTCGCCCCAATCAACGCAGTCGTCAAACGAAAAGTCGAAGAACGCCTTTGAGAGTTTGATCATTGTCTCCACCTTCTCACGCCCTTCTTGTGTCGACAACACACTGCGCAGGCTGTCCACAACACGGGTCTCCTCTTGAGCGAAAGTCCAAGTCGAGAAAACGGCAAAAACCACTATGAGCAGCAACCGTTTCATCCCAGGAACATGTTAAACCGTTGTTCATCAAAGATGGTCGTGCTTTCGCCATGGCCGGAGAATACTTCGGTGTCGTCGGGAAGACAGAACAAGCGCTCCTTGATGCTCGTACGAAGCTGCTCAAAACTGCCCCCAGGAAAGTCGGTGCGCCCGATGCTGCGGCAGAAGAGCGCATCGCCAGTGAACACCCAACCTTCTATTTCGGCATAGAGGCTGATGCTGCCTTGGGCATGGCCTGGTGTGCAGATGACCTCCAAGGTACTCTCCCCCACCTCGATGATCTCGCCGTCCTCCAAGTCTCGGTCGGGCAGCTCGCAGTCTCCATTAAAAGGCAGTCCGAACATCGCCGCCTGTTGCCTCGAACGGAGGAAGTCGTTCTTCACGTTGGGATGTGCCGCCACATTAATGCCATAACGTTTCTTAACGGCAGCGTTGCCCACGATGTGGTCAATATGCCCATGCGTGCTGATGACCATCTGCGGCTTGAGGCGATGGCTGTCGATGAAGCCGAAAAGTTCATTTTCCTCACCGGCATCGGAGCAGCCTGGGTCGATAATGACGCATTCCTTGGTATTGTCGTCGTATACGACGTAAGTGTTTTCCGCGAAAGGATTAAAGACGAATTGTTCGAGTTTGAGCATAACCTTGTTTTTCGGGGCAAAGGTAGGGATTTTTCCGCAGTATTCTAAAGAATTTGCCTATCTTTGTCCGCTAAATCTGGTATTAATGTTGTCGAAAAAACGATACGCGATGCTGTTGTTGCTGCTTATGGCTGCAACTCCGATGGCCCTTGCCCAGTTCTACAACGGCATGAACATGCCCTTTGGGAAGAACCGCGTGCAGTGGAATGACTTCCATTGGTCGTATTACATGAACGACAACTTCGACGTGTATTTCTATCAAGGTGGCGACGACCTCGCGCGCTATGCACAGTCCTACGCTAAAGACCAGATTCCACAATTAGAAGGCCGCCTCAACAGCCGCTTTGGAAAGAAGATCCAGTTCATCGTCTTCAACAGCAAGGGCGACTTCAAGCAAAGCAACATCGACCTTGAGGAAGAAGAATATGGCAACACGGGCGGCATCACCAAAATCATCGGTTCGAAGGTCATCCTCTACTTCGACGGCGACTACACCAATTTTGAGGCACAAATCCGCGAAGGCATAGCGAGGCTGTTGTTCAGTCAAGTCATGAACGGCACCTCGATAGGCTCACAACTGCGCAGCTCCTACCGCTACGATATCCCGCAATGGTTCCAAGACGGTCTGGTGGCTTTTATCGCCGGCAACTGGGACTGCCACAAGGAAGCCCAACTGCAACGCGGCATTATGTCCGGCAACTACAAGAAAATCAACCACCTCCGCGATGAAGATGCCTTGATTGCGGGCTATTCCTTCTGGAACTTCATCGACGAGAAATATGGCAGCAAGTCGTTCAACGACATCTTGACCTTGGCCGAGAGCACACAGAATGTGAAAAAGTCGCTGCTCTACGTCACGGGTAAGAAATACAAGGTACTAGTTGAGGAATGGTATGACTTTTACAAGGCGCGCTACGAAACCCTGATGGCCAACCAACCCACTGACCAGATGAAGCTGAAATACAGAAAGTACCGCACCTTCACCCAGCCTGCCATTAGCCCAAATGGGAGATATATCGCATACGTCAGCAATGATGAGGGCAAGATCCGTCTTTGGCTTGAAGACCTACAAACGGGCAAGCGACAACGGCTCTTCAAGGCGGGCTACCGCTCCGATGAGAACATCGATACCAGTTTCCCACTCCTGGCCTGGCATCCCAACGGCGAAATCCTGTCATTCATCCTTGAGGAAGAAGGAAAGATCCAGCTATATAACCTAGACATTAATTCGGGCAAGAAAGCCAGCACCTACCTCTTCGACTTCCAGAAGGTCAGCTCATTTTCATACGCCCATAAGAGCCGGAAGATTGTTTTGGCTGCCACCCGCATGGGCAAACCCGATATCTATGTTTACAACCTGTTTTCCAACACCGTAGAGCAAATCACAAACGATTATCACACTGACCTGAATCCCGTTTTCACCTTCGATGACCGACAGATTGTGTTCAGCTCGAACCGCGACAACGACACGCTGAAGGTCGACGAAAAAATCGGTTTCCAAAGCAAGCAATTCGACCTGTTTGCCTTCAATTATATTAATAAAGGTGAGGTGCTCCAAAACCTGACGAAGCAACGCCATTCCAACAGCATCCTACCCGAGCCACTCAAGGACGGCAGCTTGCTCTACCTGAACGACACCAGCGGTTTCTACAACCTCTACCAGATCCGCTTCGACAGCGCCATCAGCCATATTGACACCATCGTGCATTACCGCTATTTTGGCAAGAAAGAGCAACTCACGGACTATTCCGCCAACATCATCGACTACAGCTACCAGCCCCGCGACCACAAAGCCGCTTTGCTGATGGCCGACCAAAATGGCGAGAAGTTCTTCATGTCGCCTATCCTGCGGGGTCACAATCAAAGCATCAGCCAGATGAGTCCCTATGCGCAAAAGAGACTATTGAACGAGTTGATACTGAAAGAGAAAGACACCGTCGTAGAGCATATCTCCAAGCACCGTTTCTCGGCTAGCTACCGCTTTTCACGACGCAAAAAACAAATCAGCGGACCCCTGGGCAGCGACTCAACCCAAGTAGTGCAAAGCAACATACCCGTGCCCAAACCCCGACAGAGAGACACCATTCAACGCCCGAACAACTACTACGTGGAGCTCTTTGCGGATGAGCTGATGAGCCAAATCGACTTCACCAGCATGAACTACAGCTACCAGCCCTTCAGCGGCGGCGGCACACCCATCTACCTCAACTCGGGCTTCAATGTCTTCCTCGGCACCAAGATGAAAGACCTGATGGAAGACTACAAGATCGAACTCGGCGTGAAGCTCAACACCAGCCTCACCAACAACGAATACCTGCTGCGCTTCAGCGACTACAGCAAACGCGTCGACAAGAGCATCACTCTGCACCGCTATGTCACCGATGACTATTCCTATTTCTATTATCGCACTTTCACCAACGAGGCTTTCTACACACTAAGCTATCCTTTCAGCGAGATACTCAGCCTCAGAGGCACTGCCATCTATAGGCTAGACCACAGAGTCAACCTGGCCATCGACGACTTCAGTCTTGGCGACAAGGATGTCTATGAAAACTGGGGCGGATTGCGTGCTGAACTTGTCTACGACAATTCCAAAAAGCTGGGCACCAACCTGCTTGTCGGGGCAAGGGGAAAGATCTTTGCCGAGTATTATCAACGCATTGCCAGAAACACCAACAACATGGTCGTCGTGGGCTTCGATTACAGGCATTACACCCGTATCAGCCGCAACTTCATCTGGGCCAACCGCGTCGCTGGCAGCAGCTCGTTCGGGCAGCAGAAGCTTATCTATTACATGGGCGGTGTCGACAACTGGATCTTCGCCTCCTTCGACCAAGGTGCGCCCGTGGACTACACACAAAACTACGCCTACCAAACCTTGGCCACCAACATGCGTGGCTTCCAACAGAACATCCGCAACGGCAACAACTTCGTGGTCTTGAACAGCGAGCTGCGCTTCCCCGTATTCAGTTATTTCACCAACCGTCCCATCAACCTCAAGTTCATCAAGGACTTCCAAATCGTAGCCTTCGGTGACCTTGGCACCGCCTGGACGGGATGGAATCCCTACGACCCGAGCAACTCGCTCTACAACACACATATCAGCGACGGTAACCTAGACATCACCGTCACCGAGATGAAAGAGCCTTTGGTAGGTGGCGTTGGCTTTGGCCTGCGCACCACCCTCTTGGGTTACTTCATCAGAGGCGATATGGCTTGGGGGATACAAGACGGACAAATCTCGAAAAAGCCTCGCTATTACCTGTCGTTCAATCTGGATTTCTGATTACGTGACTGCCGCATGGCATGGCGCACCGTGAGGAAAGCTGAAGTGCAGCCCACCGCCAAAATCGTGGCGAAAATCAGCAACACATCCTTGAGTTTCAAAAGTACAGGATAGGCATCCACGACATAGTTGCCTTCACCCGTGCCAAACTTCACGAAGCCGAACTGCTGCTGTAAAAGCACCAGAATAATGCCGAGCAAAAGGCCGATGATACCGCCTGCAACGGAGATAAGGAGACCCTCGTTCATGAAAATCCTTTGGATCAAGCGGTTGTCAGCACCCATGGCCTTAAGGATTTCGGCGTCTTTGCGTTTGTCAATCATCAGCATGGAAAGCGAGCCGACCACGTTGAAGGTGGCCAAAATCAAGATGAAAGTGAGGATGACATAGACCGCCCACTTCTCGGAACGCATGATTTTGTAAAGCGTCTCCTGCTGCTCCTGTTGGTTCTTCACAGAATAGTCAGACCCGATGACAGCAGCAACTGATTTCTTGATCTTATTAATATCGGCATTCGAGGTAGCAAAGACCTCTACGTTGGTTGCTTTGTTTTCATATTCAAGCAGTTCCGAAAGCATGTCAAAAGGCACAAGCACCAATTTTTCATCCTGTTCCTGCTCGGTGGAAAACACGCTTCGAACGGTGATGACATCAGAGTTAAAGCTGTTTTCGAGGTTCATTATTGAGGCATTGCCACGCTTGGGCACATAGATGCGCACTATCGCATACGGATTATAAGCATTGATGCCGAGATACCAAGCCACACCCACACCTGGCACAGCGAAATAATGTTCGTCCTCATCGGAAAGCACCAACAAGCTGCTGTCTGCAGTGACCGCTCTAAAACGGTCAATAAGCTCGTACTCCAAGCCTACGCCCTTCACCTGCCCGATATGCTGCTTGTCGTTGGCACGAAATAATGCATCTTCGGTAATCGTAGGAATCACATAACCAACACCTTGAATGTCTTTGAGTTGTCCCAAAGGAAATGCCGTCAAGTCGATGGTTTTGCCTTTCACCGGCGCAATTTGCAGGTCAGGCGTGAGGCGGTTGTTCATAGAAGAGATGACCTTCTCCAAGCCGTTGAACGCCGACAACACCACGATAAGTGCAAAAGAGCCCACGCTAATACCAAGAATGGAAATCCACGTGATGATATTAATGAGGTTGTGGCTCTTCTTGGCCAACAGGTAACGGTTTGCTATGAACAGCGGCAGTCTCACTTGTCGGGATGCAGCAAGTTGTCAATGTTTTCGATATAGTCCAGAGAGTCATCCTCGATGAAACGCAACTCCGGCACCACGCGCATCTGATGACGGATGCGGTTGCCCAGCAGGCCACGGATGGCCTTGGCGTTTTGGTTTACCTCTTCCACAACCTTTTTCTTCTCATCCACGCCAAACACGCTCAGATACACACGGGCATACGACAAGTCAGATGTGACATTGACACGCGTCACGGTAATCATCAACGAAGGCACCTGGGGTTTCAGCTCCTTCTGGAATATATCGCCTAATTCTTTCAGTAACAGTTTGTTTACTTTTTCTAATCGCTTTCCTTCCATATTCTTCAGTTATCAGTTGTTCAGTTATTGACTCCGTCGAATGCGGAGCATTTCAGTTGTTCGGTTGCCGCTTCGCGTCATCGCGAGGAACGAAGCGATCCAGATAATTTGCAAAAATAGATAATTCTTCGCTATTCCCGCCGTTTGGAATCCATAATAATGGTCACTGGACCGTCATTGAGCAGCTCCACAGCCATCATGGCTCCAAACTCGCCGCTTTGTACTTCGCGACCTGAGACTTCGGCGAGACGTTTCAAAAACAGTTCATATAGCGGAATGGCCTGCTCGGGGCGGGCAGCACGGATGAAACTCGGACGGTTGCCTTTCTTGGTCAAGGCATGGAGAGTAAACTGACTTACCACAAGGAAAGCGCCTTCCACTTGACAGATGTCTAAGTTCATGGCATCGTTCTCATCGCTGAAAATGCGCAGTTTGGAGAGTTTGGCACAGAGCCATTCAATATCTTCCTCGTTGTCGGCCTCCTCGATGCCGAGCAAAACCAACATTCCCAATCCGATTTCCGACTTTACCTTGCCGTCGATGGTGACGGAAGCGCGTGATACGCGTTGTGCAACTATTCTCATAAAGCTAAGGTCCCTGAGCCCGTCGAAGGGCCGATTCAACAATGCATTAATTTGAAAATCATCTCTCTGTACAAATCCTTCTCGCTCACCTCGCCGCTCTCGTAGCCCTTCGACTTCAGGTCGAACTCCCGAAGGATAGAGATGCAACGGACACAAGAAGCCGGTGAATAGTTGCGCGCGGCCAACTGGTAATCCTTGACGAAATAAGGATTCACGCCCAGCATGCTTGCCAAAGCCCCTTGCGACTTGTCGGCAGCATAATGCAACTTGAGAATCTTCGTGAAATAGCCGTACAAAGCTATGGCAGTGACTAACAACGGGTTATCTTTCCCGTCACCGAAATAGTTCACAATGCGGTTGGCTTTCAGCACGTCGCGATTGCCAATGGCATTCTGCAACTCGAAGACATTGTAATCCTTCGAAATGCCTATATTGCGCTCCACGTCAGCATCGTCAATGCTCTTGTTTTTGGGCAAGGTGATGGTCAGTTTTTTCAGCTCGTTGGCGATTTTGTGAAGGTCTGTGCCGAGGAAATCAGCCAGCATCTGCATGGCCTTAGGCGTGATGGAATAGCCTTCACCTTTCAAATAGTTCTGGATCCAGCCCGGGATGTTGCTGTCATACAGCTTCTTCGACTCAAACCAAACGCCTTTCTTGTCAATCTTCTTGGCCAGGGTCTTGCGCTTGTCGAACTTCTTGTATTTGTAAGCAAACACGAGGAGCGTGGTCTCGGGAATAGCGTCAAGATACGCTTCAAAACCCTCCAAATCCTTCACGTCTTGCGCTTCCTTGACAATGACCACCATACGCTCGCCCATCATCGGGAAGCTACGGGCGTGGTTGGCGATGGTCTCCACATCCACATCACGACCATAGAGAACGATTTGGTTGAAGGCGCGGTCGGCTTCATCCAAGGCTTCGTTCTCAATGGTATCCGAAATCATGTCGATGAAATACGGCTCCTCGCCCGTCAGGAAATAAACGGGCGCAAAGTTCTTCTTGTGAATCTCGGAAAGGATTTGGTCGTAGGTCATCAGAACTTCAAGTGCTTGACAGTGATACCATTATTGATGAGTTGTCGCAGCGAGTCGATGCCGATGCGCAGGTGCTCGCCGACAAAGTTCTTGCTAACCACCTTGTCGCTTTCCTCGGTCTTGACGCCCTCGGGCACCATGGGGTTGTCAGAAACCAAGAGCAGTGCGCCTGTCGGAATTTCATTATGGAAGCCAACAGAGAAGATAGTCGCAGTTTCCATATCCACGGCCATGCAGCGGATTTTGCGTAGGTAGTCCTTAAACTCTTCATCATGTTCCCACACGCGGCGGTTGGTGGTATAAACCGTTCCCGTCCAATAGTCGCGGCCATAGTCGCGGATAGTGGTGGATATGGCTTTTTCGAGGCTGAATGCCGGCAAAGCAGGCACTTCAGGGGGAAAATAGTCGTTCGAGGTACCTTCGCCGCGGATGGCAGCGATAGGAAGAATCAAGTCGCCGACCTTGTTGATTTTCTTGATGCCACCGCATTTGCCAAGAAACAACACCGCCTTGGGTTGGATGGCCCCCAAAAGGTCCATGATGGTGGCCGCGTTGGCACTTCCCATACTGAAATTAATAATGGTGATCTCTCCGTCGGTAGCGCAAGGCATCGAACGATCACGCCCAACGACATCCACACCTTGCCATTCGGCGAAGCGGTCCACATAATTCTGGAAATTGGTCAGCAAAATATACTTTCCGAACTTCTCCAGCGGCAATCCCGTATAGCGAGGCAGCCAGTTTTCTATGATTTCTTTCTTGGTTTTCATTTGTTTTCAATTATTTGTGCAAAAATAAGAAAACTATTTTGAATTGTGCGTATCTTTGCAGCGTAAATGACCCACTATCCTGTAAAAATACTAATGGCCTTTGGCTGTACCTTTGAGCCTGGCGGCGAAGAATTCTTCGAGTGGCTGATGCGCAACGGCTACCCTGAGCTCGGTGCCTTGAGCCACACCATACAAGGCGACACCGAAGCCAAAGACTGGTTGATGAAACACGGTTTCCCCCACTTGGCCGCCATCGACAGCACCATCGACAAGGAAGCCAAAGCCGAAGAATGGCTTGTCAAAAACCATTTCGAAATCAATCTCGCCTTCGCAAAAGCAGTCAATCGGGACGAAGACGCCAGAGAGTGGCTCGAAAAAAACGAGCTTCTGGTTTTTGTCATCATTGCCGACAAGATTCGCAAATATCTGGATGACAAATATTTAGACTACCACAAAATCCATTTTTAATTTCATTCGATTTTTTTTGACCTACATAAAAGAAAAAATCCTAACTTTGCAGCCAATCCAAAAGAGGAAATAATTAGAAAATCATACTACAATGAAAAAAGGATTATCCATCGTCATCAACATCATTCTGTTTGCCATCGTCCTGTTGTTAGCATGGCAAGTCGTCAAGAGCATCCAAGCTCCCATCAAGTTCAACAACGAGCAGAAAACTCGCGAAAACAAGGTGATTGAACGCCTCATCGACATCCGTAACGCCGAAGTGCTTTACAAAAACGCATACAACAAGTACACCGACAACCTTGACACTTTGATCAAGTTCTGCCAGAACGACTCCATTCCGGTGGTTGAAATGTTCTCAAAACGCAACGAGGCCGACTCCACCTACTACACTGTTTACGACACCGCCGGCTACATTATGGTCATGGATTCCATCAGAAAAGGCAACGTCATCAGAAAAGACAAGGCCAAGAAAGAAGGTTGGGACAATGCAGAAGGCTGGAACAAACTGACCTTCGACATCAACGAATTGAAGTATGTGCCTTTCAGCGAACCTAAGCAAGTCTTCGAAATCGAAGCCGGCACCAAGGAAAGCAGCGGTGTTAAAGTCCCTGTCTTCGAAGCCCGCACACCCTACGAGGTCTATTTAGGCAAGACTGGTCCCGCTTTTAGTGACAAGGAATGGATGCAGCGCGTCAAGAACCTCAAGGCCGAAAAAGAAAGCATCAACCGCTATGCCGGTCTGAAGGTCGGCTCCATGGACGAAGCTTCCACCGAAGGCAACTGGGAGAAACTCTAAACGCTTAGGATGAATGACGGCATCGCTGAATCCTTATATCTGCCAATACGGCGAGGAGTTTGATGCCGAGAAGTCATCGCAATACAGAATGGCCATCCAATACGCATTGGGTGGTCTTTCTTTTGCCCTTCTCGACAGCACGACAAACACACTGCTGGCTCTGGAATGTTACCAGTCTGATTTGTTGGCCGACAGCAACGACTTGTTCCGCACCTTGGAACGGGCATTGGAAGATAAAGGTTTGAACAACAGCGATTTTAATTCGGTGACTTGCCTCATCGACAATCGTTATTGTGCATTTGTCCCCGAGCCTTTATTCAACGAAGCCGAGCAAGCCAAGTATCTTGATTTCGCCTTTCAAATCCCCGACACCTACACCGTTGTTTCCGAACGACTGGAATCGGCACCATGCTATAATGTCTACGCCCTTCCGACAACCTTGAAAGACAAGATGTTGAGCAAATGGCCGAACACCCACATCACACATACGAGCAGCGTTTTCATCAACAGCATGATGCAATTTCCCGAAAATGACGGCGTCTTCGTCAACGTGCGCAACCGCGACTTCGACATGCTCATCAAAAAAGCGGGTAAGTTTCATTTCTTCAACAACTTCAAGTTCAACACGAAAGAAGACTTTGCTTATTTCCTGCTGTTCGCTATGGAACAAAACGGCGTTTCAGGGCAAGACACACCCGTCGTTTTCTCAGGTCTCCTTCGCCCTGCTTCCAACATCATCGACCTCTGCGGACGTTATGTGAAGGATATCCGTTTTGTGGAAGACCCGAATGTGCTACAAGTCAGCGCGGCCTTGAGCGAAGTGCCGTTCCAGTATTATTACATTCATTATCAAGCACTAAGATGAGAATCATCAGAGGAAGATACCAACGGCGGCAGATTATGGCACCCACCAACCTACCCGTGCGCCCCACCACCGATATGGCCAAGGAAAGCCTATTCAACATCATTGAAAACCACTTCGATTTTGAGGAAACCGAGGCTATGGATCTCTTTGCCGGCACGGGCAACATCTCCTACGAACTGGTGTCAAGAGGCTGCCCGAAAGTGGTGTCGGTTGATCAGGACTTCGGCTGCGTGAGGTTTATCAGGGAGACGGCCAACAAACTCAACATGAAGGAGTTGCTAGTCGTGCGTTCGGACGTGTTCCGCTTTCTCGACAAGCACCAGATGCAATATGACCTCATCTTCGCCGATCCGCCCTACGACTGTGAACACTACAACCAATTGGTCAACCTCATTTTCGAGCGCAACCTATTGCGCGAAGGCGGCATGTTCGTTTTGGAACACGACAAATACCAAAGCTTTGAGGAACACCCTCATTTCATGGAGCAAAGGCATTACGGCAAAGTGAACTTCACGTTCTTTGCACAGACTATCGAAGAAGAAACGGAAGATTAAATATACCCGAAGCGTTTCCTGACAATCTCTTTCTCTTCATCGCTGCTGTCGCGGAAGAGCGGCATCACCTCGTCCTCGGGGAAATCGGTAAAGGTGAGGAACAAGAGCGAGTCGAGGGTGTCGTTGAAGTCGGGGTCGACATTGAAACACAAAAACTTGGCGTTCAGTTTCAGGTATTTCTTGAACAAAGTGGGCAAACGGTACTGGCCGTTGCTCAGGCGGAACATGAACTTGTCGAACTTGTCGATGCTGTCCATATTGCCCTTCATCAGCACATCGGCATCCACCTTGAGGAAGTCCTCGTGGAAAGGCGTCATCGGCATGGCCATGTGGGCAAGCTCTTCGCTCACAGGATGTTTCTCCGTGACATATTTCACGATCATGCTCATATAGAACTTCGGGTACCACGAACTGATGCTCACGGGACCAATGAAATGCTTGATATTAGGATAACGCACCACCACATCCGACAATCCTCTCAGCAACAACACCAAAGGCAGCACCTCTTTTTGATAGTCGAGCGCGACAAAAGAGCGTCCCAACTCTATGGTATGCTCCAGATAGGGGATAAAAGCCTCGTCGATATGGACCAAAGTACTGACATAGAAGCCTTTGATGCCATACTTGGGGACAATGTCGCTGCCAATACCCAGACGATAGCAACCCGCAATCTTCTGTTTCACCTTGTCCCAAAGGATGAGGTGCTTGAAATGGTTGTCGAACTCGTCCTGGTCAAGGTTTTTGCCTGTGCCCTCGCCGATGGCGCGGAAAGTCTCCTCGCGCAAACGTGCAATTTCGTGCATCAAGTTGGGGATATCTTCATAATCCGCCAGATAGCAGTCGTAATCCGAGGCGGAATAGAGGAAAGCCTTCTCACGAATGGCCTCCAACTCAGATAGCATGAGCGACAACTCCGTCGGAGCGTCAATATCAACTTGTTTTGCTTCTTTCTTCGCGGCTGTCTTTGTCGGGATATTAGCCTCGAGTGCGTATGCACGGCTTCGCAGATAAGCCGCCAATTCGGCAGGCTTTTCGTAAGCGGCAATCTCAGCAGGCAGAATAGGTTTGCCAATCTGCAAGTTGAAACAAGAATCGTGTTTGTTGATTAATTCCTTGGTCAGGCGCGACGTGCCTAACATGGTGTGAATCTTATCCTCCAGATAGAACAACTTCGAGTTGCGGCCGTCCCAAAACACAGGAATCACTGGAACACCTGCATTTTTGATGATTCGAGCAATGGAAGTGCTCCACGGCAGGTCCTCGGGGAAATCATGCCCATGGTAGCGTGACACTTCACCAGCAGGAAACACGCCCAAACCCTTGCCCGCAGCAATGTGCATCATGGCACCTTTGATACCGCCCACGCTGCTCTTCCACTCTGGGTTTTTCTCAAAAGGATTCACCGAGAAGAAACATTCCTTGAGGTTAGGGATGTGGGACAAGATGAAATTAGCCATCAACTTGAAGTCAGGGCGCACCTTGGCGATAGCGCTCAACAACATCACACCCTCGATGCCACCAAAAGGATGGTTGCTGACCACCACGAAACCACCTTCCTTGGGTATGTTTTCCAACTGCTCAGGGCTAACATCAATAGTGATGCCCATGTTTTCAATCAGATGGTTAGCAAACTCACGGCCTTGATAATCAGCGGCTCCGTCAAACAAACGGTTGATTTTACCCAGACGGAGGAACCCATAACCCAGCCCTGCGACACAGGTGCCAAAGAAGCCTTTCATGCCGAGTGCTTGCTTTAAATCCTTATGGGTTACAACTTTTCGCATGGTTTCAACCTGCAAAGATACGGATTTTATCCTTTCAGCCACTAATTTTCCAACAAAAACAACCAATCTATCATTTTTTCAAACGATAAAGCGTATCTTTGCCTAAGATTTCATCTGCATATAGCATTATGGTGATCCTGTTCAACAAACCCTTTGGCGTGCTCAGCCAGTTCACTCCCGAAGCCGGACATCGAGCGCTCAACGAATTTGGTTTCCCCGCTGGAGTGTATTCCGCCGGTCGCCTCGACCACGACAGCGAAGGTGCCTTGCTTCTCACCGACGAGGGAAAACTAATCAAGAAGCTGCTGGACCCGAAATTCGAGCATCCGCGTACTTATCTCGCTCAAGTGGACGGACAAATCACGCAAGAGGCTGTCAACCAATTGAAAAAAGGCGTTCACATCAAAGGCTACCACACCAAGCCCTGCCAAGCCGAAATCGTCAACCCGCCTGAAAACCTCTGGGAGCGGGTACCGCCTATACGCTACCGCGCCAACATCCCGACCAGTTGGGTCAAACTCACCCTCATCGAAGGCAAAAACCGCCAAGTGCGCCACATGACCGCCGCCGTGGGATTTCCTACGCTACGTCTCATCCGCATACAAATCGGCCAACTCGCTTTGGGTGATTTACAGCCCGGCGAATGGAGAATAATAAATGAACGGGTAAAATAAAAAAGGGCAAAAGGAAACTCTCCTCTTGCCCTTTTTTCAGTTCAAGTTATTTTCTTAACCCTTCTGGGCCATAGCCTTGGCAAATCTAGCCTTAATTTTCTTGAAATTGTCAACCTGAGTGCGATTCAGTTTGTCTTTGGCTTTATCCAGCTGACCTTCAAGCTTCAGAGCCGCATCACGATAGGATTCGAAAACTTTCTTGTTTTCATCAGAACCATCCTTCAAGAATTTCTCATAGGCTTTAATGAAAGAATCGACATTCTTCTCATAGTCCTTAATCACTTGGTCATAATTAACCTCTTTCCCAGTAACAGCTTTGCTTTCCACTTTCTGTTCAGTCTTGGCCTGTTTGGTGCTCTTGTTGTCTTGCTTGGCAGCCTTGACTTGGGCACTGGCATTGATGGTGAGACCACCGATCAAAAAGGCGACGATTGCAAAAGTCATAACGAGTTTCTTCATTTTTTTATCCCTAAATGTGTGTCGGGCGCAACTTTTAATTTTTGCCTACTCATTAGCTTTTCGGCTTCCGCTATACTTGTTTTTCTGCTGCAAATATACACTTTAATTTCGATATCTCAATAAAAAGTGGATTTTTTAGCTCTGCCCAATTTCATTCCAAAAAGCGTGCCAAAACTTGAAAGAAGAAAACAAAAAAAAAGACTCTCGGTACAAACCAAGAGTCTTTTTTTTCTGAAAATCAGTTTATTAATACTCGTCCTCATGGAAGAAAAAGTCATCCTTCGTGGGATAATCCGGCCAGAGGTCTTCGATTCGTTCGTATATCTCACCCTCGTCTTCGATCTCCTGAAGGTTTTCAATGATTTCTTCCTGTGCGCCCGTACGCAAGGCCCAATCCAACAACTCGTCACGAGTGGCCGGCCACGGTGCGTCTTCCAATTTTGAGGCTAATTCCAGTGTCCAATACATCGTATTTTCGTTTTGTGTTTAACTCTTTTTTGAGGGCGCAAAAGTACAAGTATTTTTTTAACTGACAAGGGCTTTTTAATAAAAATAACAATTTTTTATTTATTTGATTCCCAATTATTTTCATCAACTTTGTCTAAAAAGCCAAAATATCGAGCCAAGACAAAGAAATAATCCGAAAGCCGGTTCAGGTATTTCAAATCGATCGGGTCGATAGGGTGCTGGGCCGCCAAACGCCATCCCTGACGCTCGGCACGACGGCACACCGTGCGGCATACATGAGCATACGAGGCTTTCAAGTTGCCGCCTGGGATAACAAAGCTTTTCAACTCGGGCAACTGCTCGTTCATCACATCGATTTCATGCTCCAAATAGGCTACATCTTCTAGTTTCAACACAGGAATCATCTTTTTCACCTCAGAGTTCTCGTCCATGGCAAAATGCGACTCGATGGTGAACAACTTGTTTTGGACCACATCCAATACGGTCCTCATCTCAGCGGTGACACCGTCTTGGTCATAAAGCACGCCGATAAAAGCGCTCATCTCGTCGACAGTGCCGTAGGCCTCCACTCTATCGTCATATTTCGCGACACGCAAGCCACCTATTAATGAGGTCTTGCCTTCGTCGCCAGTTCGCGTATACGTAACATTTTTCATTGTAATTCTATTTTGTCACAAAACCGACTTCTGTAACATTATTCTCTAATATTTTAGAACAAAATCCTGTTTCTCAATGCCTTCGCGGAAAAAGACCACTCCAATGCAATACAAATCGAAAGTAACCGAAACATCTTCGTTGGCCTTGATTTCCTCCCAAGCATCTTCCATGGCCTTGTTGCGGTGGATACCCTCGAAGACGAAGATCGAATCGGCCGTCTTATAACTCAGGCAATCAACGAGATAATCCCAAGTGTCATCTTCAAACGAGTCGCGGCCGAAGAAGACGAAGCCCGAATTCAAGCGACGGAAATGCGTGGAGTCGAACTCCGCAGGTTGGATGAGATTCACATTGACAACCCCCATCGCGTTGAGTGTCTCCAAAAAATTCTCCGACTGCTCCAGATAGACCTTAGTCTGCATGTTGCCCAAAGCCATTGCCGTGGCATTCAACGCTGTCATGTGGCCAAACGACACCACCGAATCGGGCTCAAAATAGCGCACCATGCGGTAGAGCAACCTGCTCTGCTTCCGAAGGCGATAGTTGATGTGTTTCCGTTTGTCCAAAAGCCGCGCCACACGATAGGCCGTATCGTAATCGCGGTTGGAGCCGCTATCGTTCAGCACCTTACGCATGAAGTCGAACACAAAGGGCGAATGTATGCTGTACTCACTCTTGCGCTGCAACAGATATTTCAGATAGCTTCCCAACATAACTCAATCGTATTGGACCTTTTGCAAGTAAAACACCGATCGCTTAGCTTGAGGCTGGGTGCTATTTTGAATCATCTGAGAGCCATAAATGAGAAAACGATTGCCATACCATTTGGTCATTTGGGCGAAATACTCGTCTTCCACGTAATCGCCGCCATGCATCGGAGCCAACTTCTCGCTCTGTTGGTTCATCAGGACTTGGGCGTTTTTGTCAAATGCGGTATATCTCAAGTTGTTATGGTATGGTGAAACCACCACCAACTCATCATAGCAAACACCTTCGGAAGCATGAGGAAACAGGCTATAGGTAAGCTCGTTGTCAAACTTCACCGACTGCTGCCACTTTAGGTTGCCCTCATGGTCGAAAGCCAGCAGGATCTCGCTGAAAAAGTCGTAGCCATCGAAGATGGTGTAGGTATAAGGATAGCCGCCATAGTAACCGTAATAGCCATAGTTCATGCGGGTCTCAGTGTGGTAATAAGGCATAAAGGCTTCAGCAGCAAAGACGGTCAAATCGCCGAAATCGGTCACCCGAGGCGTCAGGAATTGGAAAGCGATTTCACTCTTTTGGGGATTGTCTTTCTTCTGGTTTTTCAGTATTTCCTCGCGCAACCTCACACGATCGGAAACGGTCAGGGCATGCTCAATCTCGGGCATATCTTTGAATAGGTAAACCTTACTGTTGGGTCTACCGCCAACGAAACGCATCCACACCACGCCGAGACTTTCCTTGTCGAAGTTCTCTGTCACGCCTTCAAGGTTGACCTTTCGTCCCGTCTCGCGCTCCAAGGTGCCGATGACAATGAGATTTCGGCTCTCATCGAAACGAAAAACCATACGACCCAGGGCAGCGTTGGGAATGTTATCGTAGCGATAACTGCTTTTCAGGTTGCCCGAAGACGAGTAAACCATAAAAGCGGTGGAAACGAAATGCTTGTTCTCGTACTCCTTGGCCGCCACCACAAAGCAATGTTCTTTAGGAAAGGCCTCGGTTTGGAAAAGGACAAAGCTACTCGACGAAGGCGTCACGGTACGATATGAATTATCAGTCAAATTATAAAAATACAAGGCTCCGTTGCCACTCTTGTTGTTGAGGGCCATCATCATCATTCCGTCTACCACTGCCACCGACAGCGGCACCGACTTCTCCGGCCACTTGTTCCAAAAAGTTTGGTAACTCTTCTCTTCCCTATTGAAGCTCACCACTAGAAAATCCAATGTGTCGGAGGCTTTTTTGTTACCGTCGTTGGCAAAAAGAAAAGTGGTGTAGTGACCGTCGCTGTCAGCATCGACAAACTTGAGCTTGTCGGGCAGGGGAATCAAGTCGCTGCGGGTCTCGTAAAGGCTGCTGTCGAGGCAGGCGAAGCTCCACAGACGCTGTTTCTTCTTGTCCGTCCTGTCGGTTTCGTAAACCATGATGCCTTCGGCATCGCCAAAGGTTTGGAAATGGCATCCTTGTTCCTTGTTCCAACGATTCACCTCATAGCGCACAGGCTCCACCTGCTGGGCTGCGGCCCAACAAAACAAAAACAGGAATGCTATGAGAAGGAATCGTTTCATCTGTCAATGCTTTTCGTCATTGCGAGGAGGAACGACGAAGCAATCCAGGGTGAAAAACTCATTATCTGGATTGCTTCGTTCCTCGCAATGACGCTATCGCGTCTGTATTAGAACTTCACAAACTTAGAAACAGCCGTCGTGCCGTTGGCATAACGGAAGTTGACGAAATAAACGCCGCTCTCAAGCTCGCTCACGTTAAGTTGGGCATTTCCGGCAGCAACGTTCACCTCGCTCACCTTGCGGCCTGTCATGTCGAACACGCTGACTTGAGCATCGTTGTCAAGCACAAACGACACCTGCTCGTTGGCGGGATTGGGATAAAGGTTGACGGATGGGACAACATTCTCATTCACAGCATCATAATGCTTCGTATAGGCCTTAAAGTAATCGATTTCCCAAGTCGAAGCGGCATCCGTGGTGCTGGTGTAAACGAAAGCGACAAAAATACCGCCGTCAGGATTCTGGTCATACATCTCTTCCTTCACGTTGAGCGCACCCGACTCAACCCACACGTATTCGCCCGATGAATAGTCGAAAGCGTCAGTGAAGTCGGTCCATTCAAAATCAGTAGGCTCGCTTTGGCCGTCATAGTCGGTGGAAGCCAACACGCGGATCGGATTGCCGTCATACTTCATGGCAGTACGGAACTCAATCCAAAGATCCATGTAACCAGACTGCAGTCTTGGGCTGATGAGCCAGTCCTCATTGGCAAAAGCCTGACCTGCATAGCCACTCATTTTGGCGAAAGTCGTGCCTTGATAAATACTTTGTTGCCAAGCTTGGTCGCCGTACAAATCCTGTGCAGTAAATGTGCCGAGGCTCCCTTCCTCTTCAAAGTCCTCAAACAGAATGACTTCCACATCCTCGGTGGATTGCGTCAAGGTCGGATAGCTGCCATCGGTCTTGTAGTCGATGTTGGCACCGCTGTTGGTGTAGGGGAAGATAGCAAAATGATAAACCGTGTTGTTTTGCAAGCCGTTGAAGGTCACAGTCTGAACGCCATAAGCCACATTCTTGGCCAATTCCGTATCAGCAACGGGAGAGCCATCGGTGGGAACAGTGATGTCGCCCAAGGAAGCCAAAACCAAATACTTGGAAGGCAGTTGGTCGCCTGTGGCATCGTTCCAACGGAGGGTGATGTCCACACCATCGGTCATGGCTTGGAATTGCGTGGGATAGTTGCTCGGTTCCGGGTCGGGGTCAGCAGCACCACCGGCCTTGTAGAAGCTGACGCGAGTGGAGATGTTCGAGCCTTCTGCATAGCAGCTGAACAAGGGGGCGTTGTTTTGGGTGTTAGGGTTGAAGCGCATGTTGTTGCGGGTATTTTCGCCTTGGGCAACAACTTCGGCGGTACCATCTGCATTAAATGTGATGTTCCATTCGCCATTGGCATCGAGGGTGGTTTGGGTCTTCAAATTATTGCTGTTGCTACTTGCGGCATAGAGATAACCGCCTTTTACCTCATCATACAAGGTCCAAGCGCCCGTGCTTCCACCCAAAGTGAGCTGAAACACATCCGTTGCACTCTCAGGGTTCGTACCAAGCGTAACAGTGATGGCATCACCTTCCTCAGCCACAACCACGGCATTGCGGTTATTGGTCTTCTGATTACCCATCGCAAGAACGCCTAAGTCTTCGTAATGCGCTACGATAATGTAATTGGCACCCGCCTCTAGACCTGAGGCAGAGGTAATCTTAGTGAATGTTGTCTGAGCAATGCCACTCACCGAAAGAAGCAGCATGGCCACTAATGAGAATAGAACTTTTTTCATTTTCTTTTAATTTTATGTTAGACAATTAGTTATAATTCCAATGTTTCAGCCTGTTCCACCGCCTTAATTTCGGGGATGACCTTTTTCATCACGGCCTCGATACCATTTTTAAGGGTCGACCTGCTGTGAGGGCAGTTGCCGCAAGCACCGGTCAGTTCCACAATCACGACGTTGTCGTCGGTGAGTTCCACGAAGTTGACGTCGCCGCCGTCCTGCTGTAAATAGGGACGTACCTGTTCCAGAACGTTTTTGACCTTTCGTAATATCGTTTCTCTATCCATTGTTTCGTTGTGTTGGCAGAGACGGTGCATGCACCGTCTCTACATGTATTATGCATTTATGATGGTTTTTGCGATTTGGTCAAAAGCCTTGGTGACAGGAGAGTCGGCATCAAGGGCGAGCGGCATGCCGTTGTCGCCACATTCCGCTATCTTCTCCGTAATCGGAATCTGGCCGAGGAGCGGCACACCTAGTTGGTCGGCAAACTGTTGACCGGTTTCCTTGCCAAAGATGTAGTATTTCTTCTCGGGCATGTCGGTAGGCGTGAAGTAGGCCATGTTTTCCACCAAACCGTAGATCGGGATTTGCAGGGCTTCTTCCTTGAACATCATCGCGGCGCGAAGCACATCGGCGAAGGCCACTTTTTGTGGCGTGGTCACGATGAGGGCACCCGATACGTTGTATTGTTGCGCCAAAGTCAGTTGAATGTCGCCCGTTCCTGGAGGCATGTCGACGACCATCCAATCCAGTTCGCGCCATAGGGTGTCGTTCATCAGCTGGTTCAAGGCGCCGGTGGCCATAGGACCACGCCAGATAAGCGGACGGCTCGCATCGACAAAGCAGCCAATGCTCATCAGCTTGATGCCGAAACGTTCGAGGGGCACCATCACGTTCTTGCCGTCTTTCTCAAAGGCGGCGGGCTGCTCATTGCCGAGACCGAACATCATCGGGACAGAAGGGCCGTAAATATCAGCATCAATCAAGCCCACACGCTGGTTGGCACGTGCCAAAGCAATGGCCAGGTTGGCCGCCACCGTCGACTTGCCGACGCCACCCTTGCCCGAAGCCACCGCGATGATGTGCTTCACCTTTGAGAGGGCCGTCTTCTCCTCCACCACCTTGATTTCGATTTCGATGTCACCAAACACCTCGGTCAGCGTGCGCTTGGCGCCGTTCACCAAGATGTCGTTCTTCGGGTCGTTGGCGTGTTCCATGACGAGGTCGAAACGGATGGAGTTATCTCTAACCATCAGATTCTCAACCATGTTCAACGCAATAATATTATCTCCTTTGGGGAAATAGATGACGTCCTTCAGGACTTCTATAACGTTCTCTTTATTTAGCATGATTTTAAACTATTACCGCTGCAAAGGTAATAAATAGTTAGGAGTTGGAAGTTAGAAGTTTGGAGTTTTTTTATTTGCGAACTAAAAACGCTTCCACTGCCGAATTAAAAGCCTCATAATTCTTGTTAGCTACAAAATGGTCGCCTTCGAGAATGGCCAACTGGGCATTCGGCAAGCTCTTGTAAATAAGCCTTGTATGCTTATCTTTGATCATATCCTTCGTGCCGGCCACGACCAAGACGGGCATTGTTAAGCAAGCCAATTCCGATGGGTCGATATGCGGCTCATTGACCATCAGGCCAAGTATTTCGGCGTTTCGTTTGGCTTTTTCAGACTTTTTGGCGAACAGCTTCGCAATGCGATATCCGATTTCAATAGGCCATTGATATATTGCTTTTACGCCATCTGGAAAAAGATTGGCACCGTTAAGTATCAGTTTTTCAACTCTTTCCGGATATCGCAAAGCAAACTCCAATGCAATATTTCCACCATCAGAAAAACCCAGAATAATTGCTTTTGCAATATTTGTTGCATCCATAAAATCTTTTAAATCTTCTGCAAACTGTTTTATTGCAAATGGCTTATCTCCTCGCGGAGATTTGCCATGTCCTCGCGTGTCTATTGCATACACGCAATATTTTTCTGCAAAATATGGAATTTGATGCTCAAAATACTCGCAACTCTCTCCGTTACCGTGGAGCAGTATCAAAGGCTGGCCTTGGCCTTTCTCAATATAATGGAGTTGGATGTCGGGCATTATTTATACTTCGTCTTGCCGTCCTTCTTGTCAGACAAAGCCCTCTTCCCCTTGCTCAGAATCACAAATTCAAGGTTTTTGTTTCTCGAGCAATCTATGTACTTGATGTCACAGCCATTTTGCAAGTCAACACTCGTCAGGCTATTGCTGGAACAATTGATATCCACAAGCTTGCCGTTGTTCACTAAAGACAATTGCACCAGCTGGTTGTTGGAGCAATCAAGGCCTTCCAACTCGACATTCTTCGATACATCAAGAGTGGTCAAAGTGTTATCGCTGCAGATCAAATTCTTTAATTGAGAACATGCCGAAAGATCAATCGCCGTCATCTTATTCTTATAAAGATTAATGGTCTTTAAATTCGGGCAGCCTTTTAAATCTATCGTATACAGCATATTGTCGCAGCATTCCAACTGCTTGAGATTCACATTCTTCGACACGTCTAAGAGCTTCAACTCGCAACTATTGGCAATCAAAGTCTCCAGCTGGACATTTTGGCTCAAATTGATGTTGGGAATGCTGTTGCCCGTGCAGACCAGTCGCCTCAGATTCACAAAATGCTCAATGCCATCAAGGCTGTTGACGTCTTTTGTGTTATTCAACTTCTTCAAAAGCGATTTGTCACGACCAAAGTCTATGACATAGGTATGTTCGGCGTCCCACTGGGAAAGTACTCCATCGCCATCCATATCGCAATAGCGCAATAAATACTCCTTTAAAACGGGGTCCTTGACGTCAATCTTAACCGTTTTCGACTTCTCTTCAGCGTCTGCTTTGTCTTGCTCCTCTTGCCTGATTCTTTGTATCTCATGCGAAAGCACGGCATTTTCATCTTGAAGCTCCTGCATCTGTTGCATGGCTTCTACACTGTTTTTCTTGTTACCCTTTTGTAGTGACTTGACCTTGGCTTCCAAGCTACTGTTTTTAGCTTCCAACTGCTTGATTTTCAGATTTAACTCATCCATGGTCTGCGCATGCAACTCGCAGAACGAAAGGCATGCTAATGCAAAAACAGCCGTAGCATGAAGAATATGTCTTGCTTTCATAATAACGCGATTTATCTTGTCTTTAACTCAAAATTACCATTTGTAATAATATAGGTCTCGTTGGTTTCCTCATTCACCAGAGTGCCGTTATCATAGTCCATATTGCCGTTCAGTAGGCCTACAAACACGTTCTTGCCCGACACTACAGTGCAGGTGTCAACGATACGATTGTTGACAAAAGCGGCCTTATAGACCCTGCCTTCCTTGGGGCCACTGGTGAAAGTCAGTTCGCCGTAGCCATCCATGTTGCCGTTCTTGAAATAGCCATTGTATTCGCGATCGTCAAACACAGCCGTGCCCAAACCGTTGGGCTTACCAAAGGAATCAGTTTCGCCGTTATAAGTGTATTCCTCTCCTGACGACAGCATGAACTGCGGCTGTACAACTTCTTCAACCAAGGGCTCAGGTTTCACTTCCGCTACATTCTTGTCCTTACCAACTAAAGCCAGCACAAGCACCACAATGCCCGCCACCACAGCCAGTCCAACGGCACCCAAGATGATAGGCAAAGTCTTGCTCTTTGATTTTGCGGTTGGTTTTTTGGTGGGAGTGCCAGCGACCTTGCCTGAAGCGGCTTCCTTACCTACAAGGTCTATCATGAACTCTTGTATGGTTTGGTGTCGGTCTTCGGGTTTCAACTGCATGGCTTTCATGATGGTACGGTTGGCCTCTATCGGCAGGTTGGGCACAATCTTGATAGGCTCAACCAGCTGCTCGATGGAACGTGAGGCCGAGTCTATGGGCTTCTGACCCGTGATGGCAAAGTAGAACACGGCACCAATGGCATAGATGTCAGTATAGTTGCCCTTGCGGCTCGTGGAGGCATACTGCTCGGGCGGGGCATAGCCCTGCGTCAGGATGGCAGTATGACGTTGCACTTCGTCGTTAACGAACTCACGAGCCGAGCCAAAGTCGATGAGCACCACCTTGTTTTCAGGCGTAATCATCAAATTGTCCGGTTTGATGTCGCGATGCAGGATATGTTTTCCGTGGATATAGGCGATGGCCTCCGACAACTGAGCCATATAGTTGACGGCCACGTCGTAAGGCAGCTTACCACGGGTATCGACAACATGCTGCAAGGTCTCGCCTTCGACAAAAGGCATGACGATGTAGGAAGTGTTGTTCTCCTCAAAAATATCAACCACCTTCACTACACCGGGATGGTCGAGATTGATCAAGGTCTTGGCCTCGTCAACAAACCTCTGGCGGTATTTCGCGAACATCTCCGGAGAAATGTCCTGAAGCGAGATGGTATGATGATGGGTGTCGCGCACGCAACGTCCACTCACGAAAAATTCCTTGATAACAAAGGCGTGGTTCAGCAAGGTGTGGCGGGCAAAATAAGTAATGCCGAAGCCACCCTCGCCGATAACACGTTCAATGACATATTTGCCGTTGCACAAAGTGGTGCCCACGGCCAATTGTTTGATTTGAGGAGTGTTCTCCATTTGATGATATACCTTTAATACAAGTTTTAATAGTAATAATCGAGCGCATCAAGTGCACCTGCCACACCCCAGACCGTGGCATATACGATTACCCAAATAACGAGGAAGACTATGGAAAGTATCAAGCCTGCAATAGCCAACCCTTTCAGTTTGCCAGTCTTTTTGGCTCTGCCAATGCCAAGGGCGGAGAAGACAATACCTAAAACCTGCAAGAATGGAATAAAGGCGAAGATGAAGCCCAGAATGGCAAAAACGTTGCTACCAGACTGTTGAGGAGCTGGAATCATGTTCCAGTTCAGCACTTCCCTACCGGCAAAAAGGATAATGTCGCCACGCTTGATGGGGAACGATGCATGATGTACCATATTGCCGTTGATTACGGTGCCGTTGGTGCTGTGATCAATCAAAGTATAACTGCCGTTGTTTTCCACGATTTCCGCATGGTCGCCGCTAACTTCAGGATTAGAGTAGCAAATGGTCTTTCCGGCGTTTCTTCCAATAGTATAAGTTTTCATAGTGTTGAGATTTAAATGATTAAATTGTTGATTATTATCTGATTAAGCTCCAGTTAAGGACAGCACCGTTGCCAAACAAGATGACATCGCCGCGCTTGATGGGGAACGATGCTCTGTGGACCCTGTTACCGTTGACTATAGTGCCGTTTTTGCTATGGTCTATCAGCAGATAGCTGCCATTGTTTTCCACAATCTCTGCGTGGTCACCGCTGACATCCGGATTCGAGAAACAAATGGTCTTTCCGGCATTTCTTCCAATAGTATAAGTTTTCATAATGTTTAGATTTAAATGCTTTCGTTATTATTTCATTAACAATGTTTTAATAGTAATATGAGTCAAATGCATTAATCGCGGCACCCGCACCCAAGAAAACCGCATATACAATCACCCAGACAATTGTAAAGATGATGGAAAGAATCAGGCCAGCAACAGCCATCCCTTTCAGTTTGCCTGTTTTCTTTGCATTAATAATGCCTATGATCGAGAAAACAATACCCACAATTGAGATGCCAGGTATGAAAGCGAAGATCAAACCAAGGATAGCAAAAATATTGGAGCCCGTGGACTGTTGCACGGGGTCTTGTCCCAGACCCTTATCTTCATGGTCCCTAGTGGTAACTGCGGGCTCTTCGACCCCTTCTTGCGCCTGACTGACGAATCCTGGAGAGAAATAGGTGGTCCATGGTAACATGGTATCACCAATGCGAACAAAGTCACCCTCGTCAAGCACCATTTCACCTTGAACCTGTTTGCCATTAACAAAGGTCCCGTTGGTGCTGTTGAAGTCAATCAGATGGTATGAGCCGTCGTCAAATTGCACAATCTGCAAGTGATGACGCGACACCTTATCGTCGTTATCGATGATGACATCGTTGCCTTTCAATCGGCCTATGGTAATTACTTTCATTGTTCTTACAGTTTTATTTTCTTAATTGCCTTAGCCATCTCGGCGCAGGTTTGATACCTCAGCCAAGGCTCCGGACGGAGGGATTTTTCGATAATAGGTTGAAACTCGGGATTGACGAAGGGGCAAACCTGATGCGCATTAGGAATTCTGCCTAATTTGATTTTGTTCCAGATTTCGGTCGTGGTCGCTCCGTTAAATGGTAAACTATAGGTGAGCAGGGAGAAGAGTGTCACGCCCAAGGCGAAGATATCGGTATAAGGGCCACATTGTTCCTTCTGGAACTGCTCGGGGGGCATAAAGGCGGGTGTGCCGATAGCGCGCGCATTGTTGTTGATGTCCTTCAGCTTGGCCGAGATGCCCATGTCGAGCATCTTCACTTTCATGTCGGCCTTGCGCACCATGATGTTTGCCGGCTTGATATCCTTATGGACGAAACCGTTACGATGGATATAGCCTACTGCATCGAGAATCTGCAAAAACACCGGAACGACTATTCTGTCAGAAATTGGACCTTTAGCCACCTTACGCTGGTATTCTTCTAACGTCCAACCGTCTATGAACTCCATGACTAGATAGTCCTGATTGGGCATCTTGATGAAGTCTTTGAGCTTGGTGATATGCTCGTTCTTTTGCGAAAGAAACAGGTACATCTGGGCTTCCTTTTCCAAAGCCTTAAGCTGCGCAGGTGTCGGCCTCCGCGGCTCCTTGATGGCCACTTGGTTTCCCGTCTTGTTATCGATGGCCCAATACACCTTCGCGAAACCGCCGGAATCGCTCAGGACATTCAGCACATCGTAACTATACTGTTTCAAATTCGGCAAGTCCATGACTACTACTTTGAGTTCTTCTGTTTTTCTTTCAAAGCCTTGGCAATTCTTTGCTGACTCACACCGCCTCTTTCACTAGTGTTGAATTCCTCTTTCAAGGCTTTTTTTGCAGGCTTCTGCGGTATTTGATATTTGATACCTAAGCTTTTGCATATGCTTCCGGCATCTTCATCACTCAAGGCGTCAATCAATTTCATTACATCGTCTTGCTTTATTTCTTCAGCCTTTTTCAACGCCTCATTGGCTTCCTCTACTTTTTTTGCAGCCTCTTTTTCTTTTTGTTCAGCTGTTTCTAACTTTTCTTTGGCTTGTGTTTCCTTATTCGCAGCCTCTTTTTCTTTTTGTTCAGCTGTTTCTAACTTTTCTTTGGCTTGAGTTTCCATCTTCGCAGCCTCATCCAGCATTTCCTTGGCTTCTGATGCTTTCTTTTCCGCTTTCTGTTGACGTGTTGCCGCTTCCCTTTCCGCCTCTTCCGCCTTTCTATTGGCATTGTCGATTCTACTTTGCGCTTCTTCAATCTGTCGTTGGGTCTCTTTTTCCAACGAGTCGGCGACTTGTTGCAAGCTGTCGGTTTTTATCACACCATCGATGACCTCTTCATACAGATTCTCATTCGATTGTTTCGTCTTCTCAAGGTCACTATGTATCCATAAGAAATAAGCAGCCACGCCTGCACCAGCCAACAGCAGTAATGCGACACCGACTATGAGAATCCACAGCCAGCTTTTTTTGCCGCCACTTTTGCTTTTGGTGACAAGTTGTTCCCATGGCACAAGGGCTTGACCCACTCTCAGTTCGTCGCCCGAATGCAATGTGGTCTCCGACGTTACCTTTTTGCCGTTCACATAAGTGCCATTCGCCGAGCCGAGGTCAATCACGCTGACGTAACTCCCATAGTTGATGATTTGGGCATGGTTTCTTGAAACACTTGTATCTTCTACAATGAAATTACAAGTCGTGTCTCTACCTATCAGGATGATTTCTTGAATGTTGCTTTCTGCCATGATACTAATTGTTTTTTTTATTCATCACTAGCCGTATCGTCATTAGAAGGTTTGATGGTTTTTGTCTTAGAAGCTGAATCCTTCAACTCAAAGTGTGCTTTATAAGTTGCATCCTTTTCTACCGTTATTTCAATGGCATCTTTTCCTGTTTGGTCATACGGTTGTCCGTCTTTTGTCCAACTCTTAACAACATAGCCGTTCTTCGGTGTTGCTGTCAAAGTGGTCTTTTCACCATATTCGAATCTATTGCCACCCGTGACAGTGCCACCTTCAGATGGCTCAGCTGTAACTATGATATTATATGTTGGCTTTTGGGCTTTCGCTATTATTTTCTTAAAGTGGGCAACCACCGTGTGATCCTCGGAAACTTTAAAAGCATGGTTGCGTTTACCATTGTCAACTTCTTCGGATCCATTATCACTCCAATGAGAAATTTCATAACCTGGCTTTGCTTCAGCTGTAAGGGTGCATGTCTCATTTTGGTCGTATTCACCAACTCTACCTTTGACAGTGCCACCATCAGACGGCTCAGCTGTAACCTTGATTGTGTATTTTTTCTCTGCTTTGGGCTTTTGTTTAAAGTTGGCTACCAAGTTACGGTTACTCCTGACGTCAAATGTAGCCTTGGCATTTGTAGAGACCTTTTTGCCATTCTCAGTCCAGTTGGTGAAAGTATAGCCTTCAGCAGCTATCGCGATAAGGGTAACTTTGGCCCCGCTTGGGAATTTGTCTTCGATTTTAGCAACACTATTATTATTGTATTTAATAGTGCCAGCTTGAACTGGGGTAACCGTAGCTATAAAGGTGTATTGCGGCATCTCAGCAGGGACATTGGTAGTATTATCGATGTCAGAGTCTGTCGTTTTATCAGGGTTTTCACTTGGATCAACACCCGTATCTTCAGTCACGTTACCACCTGTGTTTTCACCCGAGTTACCACTTGTGTTATCATCCGATTTACCACCTGTGTTATTGCTGGGAGTATCACTGGGATTATCACCTGATTTATTCCCTTTATTACCAAACAGCAATCTCCTTAACAGTCCTCTCCCTTTATTGGACTCGCTTTGGTCTCGCTTATTATATTCCTCTGCCAAATCTTTCTCCAACCTTTCAATTTTCTCCTCGGTCATCTTGTACGCCGTTGGACTATTTTCTTTATTTAACCCTTTAAGTGTTTCCCTTGTTTGGGTCAACTCTGTCTCTTTTTGGGCTATTATCTTATTTCTCGCCTCTAAATCCGGCTGATCCAAGCCAAAAAGGAGGAGAGCCGCGCCACCGCCAACCAACAGCATTACTCCCACAATAATCAACACGAGCCATGTTGCACTCCTTTTCTTTTTGGGCGGTTCGACGGCTTGGAGAGGCATCTGCGGACTCACACTCATCTCCACATCACGGGTCGTGCCTCCATTCGGCTGGTTGCGCCAACGGGGGTTGTGGTCGGGGTGATTGCTGACAGGATAAGGGCTTTCCAGCACCTTGATGACCTGGGCGGTGATGTTATCCAAACCCTTGCCCGGCACGTTGGCGTTGTTCACCAAGTCGAGCACCTTCTGTTCCGTCGATTGGTCCGACGACAAAATGGCCTCGATACCGTTGTCGTCAACCATGCCTGAAAGTCCGTCGCTACATATCAGGAACATGTCGCCTTTAGCAGGCTGCACGGGAGACATATACACCTCGGGCTTCAAATCTTCCTTGGTACCCAAAGCCTTCATAATCACGTTCTTGCGCGGATGATGTTCCGCATCACGGTCATCAAGCTGACCCATGTCGACGAGCGACTGCACGAAGGAATGGTCCTTGGTAATGCGGAACAGGCGCTTCTTCTCAGCTTCGAAGAGATAGATGCGACTATCACCCACATGGGCGATGTAGGCATCATTGCCAGTGAACAGCACGATACAAGCTGTAGTGCCCATCCCCTTCAATGAGGGGTCGGCGGCGGCGGCACCAAGGATTTGGATATTGGCACGGCACAGGGCATCATGCAGGGCTTGGTAGACGTTGGGATAGAGTTGGTCTTGGAAATGCTGTTTGATTTGTTCCACAGCAATGCGCGAAGCCGTGGCTCCACCCACGTGTCCACCCATGCCATCGCACACGACGAAAAGCTCACCGTTGGGAACGGTGGCAAAACCGCACGAGTCTTCATTTGCCGCGCGCACCTGACCCTTGTCCGAGAGCCCGTACGCCTCAATGTTGGTGTTGTTAACAATATAGTGTTCGCAATTCATTTCGATCAAAGATAAAATATGATTCTTACCTGTCCCAATTGAATCGTATCGGCACTCCTGAGCACCGATTGGGTTTGCATAGTGCCATTCACGAAAACACGGTTAGTGCTGTTCAGGTCGGTGATATAGAAGCCATAACCATCATAAGTAATCTTGGCATGGTGTCTCGATACTGAATTGTGGTCAAACACAAGATCATTGTCCGACTCGCGGCCTATGGTAACCGTAGGCTTGGTCATGTCGTATTGGGATTTGAAGCCGTCCAAGTCGCAAATCATGCGCGGATAGACGTTCTTGGTGTTCATCAATGCAGACAGGCGCTCCTGTTCGGCCTTTTCATGATCAGCAATACGATTAATCTCCTGCTGGCGTTTGTATTCATTCAGCGAATTGTTGGCTTGAGCGATGGCTTGCTGGGCCTCGGCCTCTGCGACAAGCTGCTGATCTTCCAATGCCTTGATCTTGCGGGCTTTTTTCTTGTGACCCGTCACGCTGAGGACGATGGCCAAGACAATCAACATGATGATAAGCAGGATAATCAGTGCCGTAAGGAGAAGGTGCTCCATAATCCACTCTTTCAGCGAGAACGCAGGCGGGAGGTACTGCTCTTGATATTCGACACCTTTGATATTAATGGCCACCGTTTGCGGGTCGTCGCCACGTTTCAGGCTTGATGTAAAAGTGAAACGGTAGTCATGGCCGAAATAGGCCTCGTCAATTTGGTCGTAACAGTTGAGCATGTAGTTGCAAGCCCTTTTTTCCTCATTTTGCATAAAACACTCGAAATTACCTTTGGTCGCCTTGGCAAAGTTGGCGGGCTCCAAGGCCACACCGCTACGTGGGGAATATTCGATGATATAAATCGGGATGTTGTGCCTTTGGGCCAACAGCAGCACCTGGTCGGCCGAATCGGCACCCGCCACATTGCGTGGATGACCGGCTGTGAAGACATACACGGCCTTCGACTCATTGCCCTCGGGCAAGTTCTTCAGCATCTCCACGGCCTCACGCACCGCTGAATAGAGATCCGAGCAGTTAGGGGCATCCTTGAAGCTAAGGTCGGAATGATTATGGGCCAACACATTACGCCTCATCATGGTCAGGTCGGAAGAAAAATCAGAATTGAACGGCTGCATCACCATCGTCGTATTACGGCTTCGGTTGAAATCGGCGATGACAAAAGCATCGTTGTTGCCAATCTTGCTACTCGACAGGAATTCGTCGATGGTCTGTTTGGTAAAGTTGTGCTGACCGACACGGATGTCTTGGCCTCCACTGACTTCCTTGAAGTCTTCCCATAGGATGACAATGCGTTTGCCGGCATTTCCCTTATCGCGCGACAGTGGCTGCATTGTGAACGGCTTGTTCAAGCCGTTTTCTTTCAGGTAGCGGACATCTTTCTCCTGAAGCATTTCGGCACCGTCATCGTGCCAAACGAACGACACATTGGGGAAGCCTTCCGAATTGAAGGTCTCTTTAATATACCCCTCGGTCTGAGCCATCATAAAGGGGCACAACATGCACAACAATGCAAAAGTAAAGAGCTTTTTCATAGGCAGTTTTGCTAATGCTGATAACCAAAAAAAGACTCAGAACGAGGAACGGAACTTGAAGACCGTCTTGCCCACTTGAATGCTGTCGCCATCGCTCAGGGTAACGGCAACCACGCCAATGTCCTTGCCATTCACGCGAGTACCGCTTGTCGACAGGCTGTCTTGGATGAAGTAGCTACCTTCACGATAGAGCAGCACGGCGTGTTTTCCAGAAACAGTACTGTCGTTAACACTGATTTGGCAATCCAAGTCGCGGCCGATGATATTGCGGCCTTCAAACAGCTTGAAGTCGACACCCATATCGCTGAGCGTATACGAAACCAGCCATCCGACCAGTTTGCGCGAGCTACGCACTTCGCCACCGCCCATCCCTGGTTCTGAATCGTCGAAAATCATCGTCTTCGAAGCCGCCGGAGGTGGTGGTGTATTTCCCATGTTGTTCGGCTCTGGACTGGGGAACGCACCAGAGCTCGGTATCGTTTCGCCGCCCATTGCGCCACCCATTCCTGGCATGACTTGGGTCTTGTTGGCGTCGCTCATGCCACCACCACTCGTCAGTGTGGCTCCACCACCTGGCATAGCAGTTCCTCCGCTAGTCATTGTGGCTCCGCCACCGGCCATAGCAGCACCGCCACTGACCATTGTGGCGCCGCCACCTGCAGGAGCACCTCCTCCAACATATTCAGCCGTGGCATTAGAGATACCAGCGCTGTTTGAGCAATAAGGGCATTGAGCCAAGTCATCCTTGTAGAAATGGCCGTTAGGACATCTTTTGTAACCAGCTACCATAACTTTTTGTTTTTTAGAGTTTTAAATATATTATTACTTAAATTAATTGTTATTCTTGCGACCTGCAAATATAATATTTTTTTCAACAAAAAAGCGTTTTCTTCGTTTTTCAACTAAAAGGCTACAAAATATTACATTTTTATATATCTTTGCGCCCACATTATTAAACAATTAAAATGAAAAAACTACCCTTACTCCTTGTTCTGGCCTTAAGCACCCTGTTTGCCTTGGCCCAAAACGGCCGCATCGACTTGCGCAGCGAGTCACGCGCCGAGATTACTTCAAGCGAATTCTCAAAGTTCAGTGCCGTATTTAGTTATGGCTCTGTTGAAAGTGTCGAAGTGATCACCAACCGTGGCACTTTCTCCGATATCACTATCGAAGGCACCTATGCCTCAGGCGAAATCGGAACGCCACAACTGCCTGCCTCACACCAACTATTGGCAGTGCCTTTCGGCGCCACACCTCATGTTACGGTGACAAACTATTCTTACACGGACTACGACCTCGCCGCCTACGGCATCCATACCCTCATGCCACACCAGCCTTCCGTCCGCAAGGACCAGAGACCTGAAAACGTCGAATTTGTCTACAATGCCACTGCATACCAAACCCGTAGCCTCGCTACGGCTCCCGAAGCCACCATCGAGGTGCAAGGTACCATGCGCGGTATTCAAGTCGGCTCGTTGGTGGTCAACCCGGTGAGCTACAACCCTGCAGCCAACACCTTGCGCGTGTTCAACAACATCGAAGTGGAAGTGAACTTCGACGGTGCCGACCGTGCCGAGACCGAGCGTATGTTGCTCAGCACCTATAGCCCCTATTTCGACATCGTCTATAAGCAGATGTTCAACTACCGCCAAATCATGGACGTTTACTCAGACCACCCCGACCTGATGGCTTATCCTGTCAACATGATTGTTATTACGCCTGAAAGCTATGTCTCCACCCTACAACCATGGCTCAACTGGAAGACCCAAAAGGGCTTTTACATCAACCTAGTGACCACCAGCCAAGCTGGATCAAACTACAACGCCATCCGCTCTTATGTGCAAAACCTATACAACACGGGCGTAAACCAAGGCAATACGCCTACCTTCCTCATCCTTGTGGGTGACGTGGCCCAAGTACCCAACACTACAGGTTCCCAAACACAAAAGGTGACCGACCTCTATTACGGCTCCATTGACGGCGACTACTTCCCCGACATGTTCTACAGCCGCATGTCCGCTGAGAATACCTCACAGCTTACCAACATCATCAATAAGATATTGCAATACGAGCAATACACCATGCCTGACCCGAGTTATCTCAATAAAGCACTGCTCATCGCCGGCGAAGACTCTTATTGGAATCCACGTGTGGGACAACCCACCATCAACTATGCCACCACCTATTATTATAATACGGCTCACGGCTTTTCCAACGTATACGCTTACCTCAATTCCTACAGTGGCTGCTACAACAACCTTAGCACAGGCGTAGGCTTTGCCAACTACACCGCTCATGGCAGCGAAACAGGTTGGTCGGGACCTTCATTTTCCAACTCGAATGTCAACAATTTGACCAACACCAACAAATATTTCCTCGCCATGGGCAACTGCTGCTTAACGGGCAACTTTGGCTATAGTTCAGCCTGCTTTGGCGAGACCATGATTCGCGCCGAGAACAAAGGTGCCTATTCCTATATCGGATCATGCCCGGTAACATACTGGTACGAAGACTATTACTTTGGTGTAGGCGCGACCAATACCTTCGGCAGCACGCCCAATATCAACAATACTGCCACAGGCGTGTACGACGGCATTTGGATGGACGACACTTACAACACCGTCTCCTCCATCGTCTTCCTGGGTAACATCGCGGTAAGCTATGCCAGTACCAGTGGGTATCAAACCAGCGCCAACCCTCTCTATTACTGGCAAGCCTACCACATACTCGGCGATGGCTCCATCATGCCTTATCGCGTGGTGCCTTTGCCCAACAATGTCAGCCACGCCAGCACCTTCCCGTCTGGAGCTACTTCCTTCCCTGTGAGCGCCCAAGAAGGGTCATATGTGGCTATCTCTCAAAACAATGTTTTGAAAGGCGTCGCTTTGGTACCAGCCGCTGGTACGGTTGATGTGCCCGTGAGCGGCATCACCTCGGGTCAAGTGCGAATTGTGGTCACCAAACCACAACGCCAGCCTTATATCCAAGACATTAACGTCAGCGCGGCACAAAGTTATACCATCAACGTGTCGGCCAACCCAACCGCAGGAGGCAATGTTGGCGGCGGCGGTACCTATACCCAAGGACAGAGTTGCACCGTGACGGCCTCGGCCAACAACGGTTACACTTTTGTCAACTGGACCGAAAACGGCCAACAGGTCAGCAC
>JAGBQJ010000002.1 GCA_017632935.1 Bacteroidales bacterium
GACACGGCCACCATATTGCGCGGGCATGTTGCTCTTGTAAAGCGTCACTTGGTTCACCGCCTCGGGGTTGAAGATGGACATCATGCCGAAGAGGTGCGAAGGGTTATAAATAGGTGCCTCGTCGATGAGGATGAGGTTCTGGTCGTTGGTGCCGCCGCGCACGAGCAATCCCGACGAGGCGTCGCCGATGGTCTTCACGCCCGACTGCATCTGCACCGCCTTGAGGATGTCGGCTTCGCCAAACACGCTCGGCAGTTTCCGTATCGATTGGATGGTCAGCATCTCGGCGTGGAACTCGTTCTGTTTCTGCGGGCGCTCCAAAGTGGCCGCCTCAACAGTGATTTCACCCAAACCCACAGCGTTTTCCTCTAACTTGATTTCCAAGGTTTGGTCTGCATTGAGTTGAACTTCAATCTCTTTGGTGTCATAGCCCAAATAGGCGCATTGCAGTTTGTGTTTTCCAGCTGGCAAACGCAGCGAATAAAAGCCGTAGCCATTGGCCGAGGTGCCTGTTTGTGAGGAGGCCTCATATAATGTAGCACCAATAAGCGTTTCGCCCGTGGCGGCATCGGTGATGTGGCCGCTTAATGTATAGGTCTGTGCTTGAAGACAAACAAAAGAGGCCAAGAACAATATGGTGATGAGGATACGTTTCATGGCTTATTCGTTTTCGGGGGTGATGGCGTCGTAGATTTCGTGGTAAGTAAAAGGTTTGCGTTGCACATCAGAGGCAAAGAAATAGCCGTAGCCGTTCTTGACATTGCCTCGCACGTTGCCCGAGATGGTGGCGAACAGACCCAGGCTCCAGTCGTCTTCGTTGAAGACATCCAACAGGAAGGTGTAGAATTCGGGCGAGACAGAACAGGTGATGAAAGTCTCGCTTTGGTCGAGATGATCTTCAGTGACATGATAGGAATACCAGAACAATCTGGCGGTGAACAGTGCCGAGAGCGACCTGTCGTTATGGACGAACGAAACACTTTCGATGCTGTCGATGGG
Source organism: Bacteroidales bacterium (assembly GCA_017632935.1). Lineage (GTDB taxonomy): Bacteria > Bacteroidota > Bacteroidia > Bacteroidales > F082 > Limimorpha. Next base: position 1,000 of record JAGBQJ010000002.1, read on the forward strand.
GAAATCCTCCGGCTGTCGGAAGGTCAGGCCGCAAATAACAGGTTGTTCCCCAACGGTATAGATGTGTTTGTCAAACTGGAATTCATGCGCCATCTTGCCCGAGTGCATCTGATAACTCCTCACTTTTGTGTGGTCCTTGATGATTGGGAGGTAATCCGTGTCGCCCAAAGGGGTCAGATAGTCTTCGGCGGTGATGTCGCCCGTTGGTGTCTCAATGACAAGTTTGTAGGTCTTGCCCGTCTCACCCTTGAAAGGCTGCTCCGAAACAAAAACCATCTTGTTGCGGTCGGCTTCCTTTTCGATATATGGAATGGTGTCGTTTCCGCAAAGCACGAAAACGCGGTTGATTTCGGGCAAAGTTGTTTGATTGTCGCCCCATTGATGCACGGGCGAAATGGTGACGCGGTGCTGGCGCATCTCGGTGGTCACATTGCCAAACACGGCGACGGTGCCGTTCAAGACCTCGCCATCCGGCTGATTGAAACTGTTGATGTCAACTTCATCGATTCTGCTGCAAGCGACTGACAGCATGACGATAGCCAACAATAATAAGGCTTTAAACTTTTTCATTGTTTTGAGTTTTGGTTTGAAAATATAACACTGTCTTGGGGTTATTATTGTCTTTCAGAGGCCAAAAAGACTTTTCTCATACAAGAAGCGTGGCCCTGCATGCTCACATCTTCAAGAGGAGGCCCTAGGAAAGCCTGAAACAACAAGATGCTTATTAGCAGTCCACGCTTAATGCGTTTGGAGCTGCTATGCTCGCATAAGTTATTTCTGTCTTTCTTTTCAGATCAACGATGTCGCAACTGAAATTTCCTAGGTTCCCTCTTGCAACACGAAGCATAACGCTTCTTTCCTTGATGTCTTGGAATTGGGACTTTTTCATCTCAAAACCGAAGGCAAAAATAGGGAAAAACGGGCAAACACAAGCCCTTTGACAAAAAAAAGCCTATTTTTGCAAATCATTTCTGTCATAATGGGCCTCACTTCAACCATAATCATAAGCATCGTCGTTTTCCTAGGCATCGTTCTGTTGCTCGTTGCCCTATTGCTTTGGGTGCGCAATAAACTCATGCCCAAAGGCAAGGTGAAGATTACCATCAACGACGACAAAACGCTGGAGGTTCAACCCGGCAGCTCGCTGATGGCCACTTTGGCCGAGGAGAAGGTGTTTCTACCTTCGGCCTGCGGCGGCAAGGGTAACTGTGGCCAGTGCAAATGCCGCGTGGTGGAAGGCGGAGGTACGATATTGCCTACCGAGGTGGGATTCTTCACACGCAAACAGATCCAAGACCATTGGCGCTTGGGCTGTCAGGTGAGAGTGAAAGAGGATTTGAAAATCGTAGTGCCGCAGTCGGTGCTCGATGTCAAGGAATACGAATGTACGGTGGTCAGCAACCGCAATGTGGCCACCTTCATCAAGGAGTTCAAGGTGCAACTGCCCGAAGGCGTGCACATGGACTTTATCCCTGGCAGTTATGCCCAAATCCGCATCCCAAAGTTCAAGATCAACTATGCTGATTTTGACAAGGAACTCATTGGTGCTGAATATCTTCCGTCATGGGAGAAGTTCAAGATGTTTGACCTCCGTTGCGTCAACACCGAGCCGACGGTGCGCGCCTATTCCATGGCCAACTATCCCGCCGAGGGCGATGTCTTCATGCTGACGGTGCGTATCGCTACGCCGCCCTTCAAGGCCGACCGCTCAGGCTTCATGAACGTTAACCCGGGTATTGCCTCATCTTATATCTTCTCGCTGAAACCCGGCGACAAGGTCTATATGTCTGGTCCTTTTGGCGAGTTCCATGTCAAGGAGCATAAAGACACGGGACGCGGGACTGCGGGACGCGAGACCCGGCTTCCCGAGATGATTTGGGTCGGTGGTGGTGCTGGTATGGCTCCGCTTCGCGCACAGATCATGCACCTGACCCGCACCTTGAATGTCAGGGACCGCGAGATGCACTACTTCTATGGCGCTCGTGCCTTGAACGAAGTCTTCTATCTAGACGACTTCCGCCAACTGGAAAAAGACTTCCCCAACTTCCATTTCCACCTCGCCTTGGACCGTCCCGACCCCGCCGCCGATGCGGCTGGCGTTTCTTACACGGCAGGCTTTGTGCACCAAGTGATGCTCGACACCTATCTGAAAGACCATCCCGCCCCCGAGGACATCGAATACTACATGTGCGGTCCCGGCCCGATGAGTGCCGCCGTGGTCAACATGCTGGACAATCTGGGTGTTGCACCTGAGAACATCCTCTACGACGATTTCGGCGGAGGAACGAAGTAATTCTCTATATTCGGTCAGTTGCAGCAGAGATCCAAATCAACAACTTTAGTTTCTGAAGCCTCCAAATGCACGGGGATCATCTCCGAGGAAAAGTCGTTCATATCGAATTCATTGGCCTTTCGCTTGCCCATCAACACAAGGGCATCATGCGGAATCTTCACTTCCACGTCTCGACTTTCATTGCGGTTAAAATTCACGACAACCAACAGGCGTTCCGTCTCGGAATAGCGCAAAAAAGCATAGACAAACTGTGGGTCGAAATTCATGTACCATGGGTTGCACCACATCAGGTCGTAGAACTTGCCTTCAGTGATAGCGGAATGTTCTTGTCTGAAATGCAACAACTTACGGTAATAATCAAACAGTTTCTTCTGCGTCTCGTCAAATCCTCCGTCATCAAATTTACCGCCATTCATCCATTTTTGGTGCTGCGGCATGTGGCAATAATCGAAGATGGAGGTACGCCCGTCGTCGCCACTGTAACCTACTTCGCCCTCAGCGTTTTCCCCACTCTCCTGACCGTTGTACACCATAAACGGCCCCGTGTTCATCAAAGCGGAAAGCGACACGGCAGGCAGAGCGGCAAAGGCATCGCCCACAAACTGCGGTGAAGCCAGACGCTTCTCGTCGTGATTCTCCATGAAGCGCAGCATGTGCTCGTCCAAGTCGTGCAAATCCTTCCAAACTTGGCTGATTTCCTTCGCCTCGTGGCCCTCGCAAAGCACGCGCTCCAATGTGTTGTACAAACCCACCTTGTCATAAAGGTAATCGAAACCCGCATCCAAAAAAGGCTTGTAAAGGTCTGGCTGATAGATCTCCGCTATCATCAAAGGTTGATAGTCTTTTCTCAGATGCTCAATCACCCACTGCCAAAACGCCACTGGCACCATTTCGGCCATGTCGACACGGAAGCCATCGACATTTTTGCCACACCAAAAACGCAGGATTTTCAGCATCTTCTCCCAAGTATCGTGTTCGTCATAGTTCAACTTCACTGTGTCGTACCAGTCGTTGATGCTCGGATTGGGCGCAAACACATTGTTGCCCGTGGCCTTGGCAGGAAACTCCTCGTAGGGTTGCTCATCAATTCTTCTTGGCGAGACAAACGCCTGACCCTCACAATAATAAAAATTGCAAGGAGAAAAACCTTTGTTTTGCCGTGCCAAATGATTGGGAATGAAGTCGATAATCACCTTCATTCCTTTTTCATGAATACGGTTAACCAAAGCCTCAAAATCGGCCATCGTGCCCAAATCAGGATCGACGGCATGGCAATCCGTGACGGCGTAGGGCGAGCCTGCGCGGCCTTTGGTGATGTCGGGATGTGTGCCCATGCTCTCGGAAGCATGCTCCAAAATGCCCGTTAACCAGATATGGGTGATGCCCAAATCCTTGATGGCCTCAAGGGCAATATCGTTAATATCGTGGAAGGTGCCACAGCCATTTTCGTCCTTGCTGCCGTTGAAGTGGAAGTCGGTTTGTTGGTTGCCAAACAGTCGAGGGAAAAGTTGATAGATGTTCATACGGCAAAATTAGGTTTTTTCAAGCAATTCTCCAAATCAAGGAAAAATGTGCTACCTTTGCGGATTATGAAAGCACACAAAACTCTCCTTTTTTTCACCGCGTTGCTTTTCAGCAACCTTCTATCCGCACAAGTTGAGCCTACTTGGGAATCCATCAACGAGCGAGGCTATCCCCAATGGTTTTCCGATGCCAAACTGGGCATCTTCATCCATTGGGGTTTGTATTCCGTGCCAGCCTACGCGAGTCTTGAAGGCTATGCCGAATGGTATTATCGCGGCCTGAGCACCAACGATGACCGCAAGGCCTTTCAAGAGCGCATCTACGGCAAAGACTTTAAATACGAGGACTTTGCGCCAATGTGGAAAGCCGAACTATGGAATCCCGACGAATGGGCGGAGTTGTTCAAAAAATCAGGAGCAAAATATGTGCTGTTGGTCTCGAAACACCATGACGGCTTCTGCCTTTGGCCGAGCCAATATGCACCTAACTGGAATTCTGTTGATGTCGGGCCGCACCGCGACATCTGCGGCGAACTGACCGAAGCCGTGCGCAAGCAGGGCTTGAAAATGGGCTTCTATTACTCCCTGCCCGAATGGACCAGTCCCCTCCACCGCTGGTACGAAGACCCTGACGAGAACATCGGCACCTATGTCGACTCGCATATGATCCCTCAGTTCAAGGAACTCATCACGCGCTACAAGCCCAGCGTCCTCTTCAGCGACGGCGAATGGCGCAACAGCGCGGATCAATGGCACGCCACCGAACTAATTTCGTGGTACTACAATACAGTTGGAGACGAAGCTATCGTCAATGATCGCTGGGGCGGTGGCGGACAGCACGGCTTCCGCACGCCCGAGTACAGCGCAGGTATTACCCTCACCGACCGTCCTTGGGCGGAATGTCGCGGATTGGGTCGTAGCTTCGGCCTTAATCGCAACGAGCCTTTGGAAAACTACCTGACTTCCGACGAACTCATCCGTCATTTCTGCGTCCTCGTGGCGGCAGGCGGAGGTATGACACTCAATGTGGGTCCTGCCGCAGATGGTAAGATCCCGCTTTTGCAACAAGAGCGACTTTTAGATCTAGGCAAATGGTTGGAAATCAACGGAGAAGCAATCTATGACACACGGCCTTATAAGAAGTTCTACGAGATGAAGCCAGTCTATTATCACCGCGTCAACAGACTAATCGACTTCGATTGGAAACGTAACTCTCCCGACCCGTCCATAAGTTGCGACCATTTCCAAGCGTATTGGAATGGCTATTTCACCTGCCCGACCGACACTTATACCTTTGAAATTCAGACCGATGACAAGGCCAAATTGGTCATCGATGACCAAATAGTCATTGAAGATACTCGAAAGAGCAACACAGGAAAGATGCAACTTTCCAAAGACCGATTGCATTGGGTTGAGGTTTTCTACGAGGAAGACGAACTGGAAGCCTCAATTACCTTATATTGGTCTTCAAAAACAATGAAAAAACAGGTGATGGACAACTTCGATTTAGGCGATTTGGTGTATATACCTGGTTTATGGGCCACCTATACCTGCGAGCAACCCAACATCTGCTACACGCAAGGCAAAGATGCTCTTTATGCCATTGCCTTGGATTATCCTGAAGACCAATTAGTTTTAAACATCGAAAAACCCGAAAAAGACATAAAAGTCACGCTATTAGGCTGCACTAAAACCTTACCTTGGAAATATGAGAACGGTCAACTTATCATCGACACAAGCGGACTGAAATACAGCGACTTGAAGAGCACCGCAGCTTGGGTGTTCAAGATGAAATGAAGGAAAACTCCTTCGACCCTTCGACAAGCTCAGAGGCCGAAGGAGTCGCTTTTCTTAGTCTGTCAATTCCTTAATTCCTTAATTCCTTGATAGCCAAGGATTCGGCTTGTCCCTTTCGGCACCCGCTTGATGTAGAAGCGTTCGTCCGCCTGCACAAATTTGACATGCAGCAGGTCTCCTTTCGGAAAACAGTTCATAGCCTTATATCGCGTGGGACCATCGTTGGTCTGATAGGAGAAATCAGAGGTCTTCACGAAAGTCATCCGCTTGCCACCTTTGAGAATGCTTGGTGTGAAACCGTCAAAGTAGTTGCGGTTGGCCCATTTCCCGACAAACTCAGCAGGATTCTTTAAATCATGGAGATAAATGCGGAACTTCTTGCTCGTTTTCGGCTTCAATTCAAGGACTGTCTGGAACACGACATCCTTCCCTATTGTTGCCTCTACATACATCCACTGGAAGCGGTTGCCCATATTTTCCCATATCGGGGTGAAATGCACCATCGCCGTAGTCGAGTCGTTCACCTGCATCACATAGTCGCCTTGCACGGTCTGATAAAACTGCTTGGCGTCTTCCTCAGTGAATTTGGGTTGTTTTTGAGCGAAACCACTAAATGCCAATAGAATAGCTGTCAATATTAAGGCAATTCTTTTCATACCATTTCTTTTATTTTGCATCAGAACGAGAACGTCAAGCCGAAGGTGGGCAAAATGGGCAGCTGGCGGGCTATCTCGCTGGTTACCAAGTTGACGTAAAACACATTATTACGGTTGTAGACATTGGTCACGCTAAGGTCTGCTTCAAGCATTATGTTTTCTGTGAAGTAGAACTTGCGTTTTACGTCAACGTCGAAGCGGTGATAGGTAGGCAGACGGCCAGCATTGAGGTCACCATAAAGCACGCCCAACTCACCGTTTGTTGTGGTATAGTCGAAGTTGATGCCATCCTGGAAGGAGTAGTATTCATAAAAGCCTTGCACCTGGGTAAACGGAAAGCCTGTACCGAAGTTCCAGCGGCCGCTGAACTCCCACTGACGCATCGAGCCCGCAGTGTAGGTCAAGATGACATTGATGTTGTGGCGGCGGTCAAAGTGGGGCGCATACTGCATCAATTCAATCTCGTCCTCAACGGCTTTCTCATATTCACGTGTCACGAAGCCCAAAGCATACACCGTCCATAGATACCAATGCTTGTCCTCATATTTCAGCGAGATGTCGAAACCGTAGGCATCACCCGTTTCCTTGGTGAAGTCTTTCTTCAGCAAATCCGGGATTTGGGCATTTTCGGGGGTATCGGGATAGAGTTTGTTGCGGTTGATGTTGGTCAGCTGCACGAAGTCTTTCCAATAGCCTTCAATGTTCACCGTGGCATTGCGCGACAAGTCAAACTCGCCACCGATGACGAAGTGATTAGCCTTTTGCAGATTGCTCTTGATGGCCTCACCATTGTATGTTTCAGGCAAATTGTCGATGCCCGAAAGGAAGCCATAGAACAAGTTGACCACGTCGCGGTCGCTGGTGGCGGCCACAAAGTTCTGCGAATACATACCGGCTGCGGCTTTCAGACGCAAACGGTCGGTTGCATTGTATTTCAATGCGATACGAGGCTCGGGCGAAAGTTCCGACAATGAAGCGTAGAACTGCAGGCGGAAGCTCGGCTCCAGCAAGAACTTACCAAACACCGCCTTATATTTGGCGTAAGCTCCAATTTCCGTGGAATTCAGCTTGGCACCAATCTTATTGTGTCCATATACGCTATAGGTCTGATAATCGGTCGTGTAGCCTAACATTTCAATACCATATTTCAAGGTATTCTTTCCCATGAACTGACTGAAATCGAAGCCCATGTTGAAGCCATTGATGTTGCTATAGCGGTCGGGGCTATCGGCTTCTTTCATGCGGGAGGTATAACTTGAATAGGCGATGTTACCTTCAATCATCACAGGAGCTTTGCCGGGAATGACGAGGAAGTTGGCACCTGCACCGTATGAATCCCAGCCGAAGTCGGAGAGCGACATGTAGTTGTTCACCTGATCGTTGAACGAGAAACCGAACAAGTTGACCTTACTGCCATTAGGGGCATTGAGGGACACTTTACCGTAAAAGTCCTGATAATTGAAAGGAAGACCCGTCTCCGAAACGTAAGGATAAAGGTATTTGCTTGACTGTTCCAGATAGGAGTTCTTCGCCGAGAGGATGAAAGATATCGATGAGCTTTCAGGGGTCTTGGCTTTTTTGAGCGGACCTTCTATCATCACCTTGGCACCGAAGCAGTTGGCGCCCAGCTTGCCCGAGAGGCGTTTTTTGTTGCCGTCGCGGGTGGAGATGTCCATGATGGAAGAGATACGGCCGCTGTATTCGGCACCGAAGCCGCCCGTGTAAACGTCGGCATTGCGGATGATGTCGGTGTCGAACACCGAGAACAGACCTATGGAGTGGAAGGGGTTGTAGACCACCATGCCGTCGAGTAGCACCTTATTCTGTATGGGCGAGCCGCCACGGATGTAGAGCTGTCCTCCTTGGTCACCAGTGAAGATGACACCCGGCACCACCTGCAGGTATTGCGCAAAGTCGGCCTGACCACCCACACTCGGAATCTTGGTGATGGTCTTGGGTGTGACGGTGATGACCGAGGTCTTGGTCTCGGTGCGGGCCTCAATCTTGTCAGCGGTGATGGTCACCGTTTCCAGCTTTTGGCTGGTCTCCTTCATGTAATATTTCCTGCTGATACTCTGATCCTTCGACAGGTTGAAGGTCTCGCTAATCGTGTCATAGCCCACACTTGTAATTAATAAGGTGTAGCGTCCATCGGGGATGCGGTTGATGTTGAAATAGCCGTTTTCGTTGGTCGCGCCACCAAAGGTGGTACCTTTCAGATAAACATTGGTGAACATCATGGGCTCACCTGTCGACTCCTCGTAGACAAAACCCTTAATGCTGTTGTCGTCTTGAGCGAAAGCGACAAATCCAGTCGCGAAGAAGAATAGTGCAGTGAGAATCAGTCTCTTAAGACGGTTACAAGTCATAGTCTAATATAAATATAGGGGTAAAACTATGTTTATTGACCCGCAAAGTAAAGAAATAATCTTGAAACCAAAAAGAAAAAATTGAAAAAAAATGCGTAATATTCCGATTTAAGCATTAAAACAACGTTTTTAAACTAAAAAAAGGCGACATCAAACGACATCGCCTTTCTTAGTCAAGCCAAGAAAGCCATCACTTCTTGACAACGAATTTCTCTGTCTGGACAGCGCAACCATTCACGAACAGGTTGCAGAAATAGATACCCTCGTTAAGGTCGGCCACCGAAATGGAAAGACGGCCTTGCAGTGCGTTCACTTGTTGTTTTGTCACTTCCTGACCGAGCAGGTTGTAGACCACGACCGAAGCCTTGTCGCTGGCATTAAGGTTATAGTCGAAGTTGACCACAGACGAAGCCGGGTTGGGATAAGCCTGACCGAAACGCACGGCGGCGGTTTCGTTCACGCCTTCGCCCGACCTGTTGAAGACGACATTGATGGTGACGCGCTCCGAAGGATTACTTTCATCGTAGGCAGAAAACTTCATCCAAACTTTTCCAAAAACTTCCTCGTCATACATCACATGGAACGAGAGATCGCTGGTGTTGAGGCTATTGGCTGCCACCGGAACGGGGTCACTGACAAAGACCGTAAACAAATAACACTGACCCCAGCAGAAGAAATTGGAGGTACCTTCAAGATCCTCAACAACTTCCTTCTCAACGATGACATTCAAGTCGCTCGAGGCAAGATTCCTCAGCTGCATGTGCTGAATCAACTCGCCATAGCCGTATTCGTCGTTGGTGCATTCAATAGTCTCGCCCTCTTCAAAGACGTGTCCTTCCCATTCAAACTGCAAGGATTGTGCTGAAACCCAACCCATTACAGCCAGAAACATCAGAGTGAAAATAGATTTCTTAACCATTGCTTTATGTTTTTGAATATTATACTTCTTTTTCAATTTGCAAAAATGCAAAACTTTTCTCAATCTCGCAACAAAAACATTGCCGTTTTTTGAAAAAACGCTACTTTTGTGGTGGAAATAGCGCATTTTTTTGATGTCACTCACCTACCAGCATTTCAAAACCCTTGATTCTACCAACGCCTACCTGCAAAGGAAGCAGTCGGAAACCGACATACGCAATTGGGTGGTCAGTGCCGACGAACAGACCGCAGGCAAAGGCATGGGCAACAACGGCTGGGAAAGTGAGATTGGCAAAAACCTCACTTTCTCTTTGGCCATCGACATGGGTTTTCTGCCCGCCGAACGGCAGTTTTTGCTCTCAGAAGCCGTGCCGCTGGGCATCATCGAGGTTTTGGATGGCATCTTGCCCACCGAAAAACTCAGCATCAAATGGCCGAACGACATCTTTTACGAGAACCGTAAACTCGCTGGCATCCTCATCAACAGCACCATCAAGGCCAACATGATGGATGTTTCCATCATCGGCATCGGACTGAATGTCAACCAAATGCAATTCCAAGACTGGCCCACACATCCGATTTCAATGAAGATGATCACTGGCGAGGACTACAATTTGCAGCCCTTGTTGGAGCAAATCGCGGAGCATATAATAATAAAGGTGGAGCAGCTGAAAAGCAACCCCACCTCTATTGAACAAGACTACCTGAAAAGGCTGTTCCGTTACCGCAGTTGGGCGGATTATGAAATCGAAGGGAAAACCTTGAGATTGTTTATGACAGGGATAGACGCATTCGGACGGTTGCAGCTCGTTGACAAACAACAGGAATTGCACCAATACGAAATCAAACAAATCAAATTCTTGGTTTAGTTCCACCTGTCGCTCCAGGCCTGCTGGTCCTTACGCCATTCCTTCAGCGACTGCACATCCTCCTCGGTGACGTATTTCTCTTCGACGGCCTTCTGGATCAGCGTCTCGTAGTTCGACAAAGTAATCAGCTCGCAACCCTTCTCCTCGAAGTTCTTCTTGGCGAGTTCCATCTGGTAGGTGAAGATGGCCAGCATGCCCTTCACCTCGGCACCTGCTTCACGCAAGGCATCGACAGCCAAGAGGCTCGACTTGCCAGTAGAGACCAAGTCCTCGATGACCACCACCGACTGACCCGCATTGATGACGCCCTCAATCTGGTTCTGCATGCCATGCGACTTCTTCTCGGAGCGCACATACACAAAAGGCAGTCCCAACTCCTGGGCCACCAGGGCGCCTTGGGCGATGCCACCCGTGGCTACGCCTGCGATGACATCGGGTTTGCCAAAGTTTTGCATCAGCTTCTCTACAAACTGCTGGCGGATGTAAGTACGCACGGCGGGATAGGAAAGCGTGACGCGGTTATCGCAATAGATGGGGCTTTTCAGTCCAGAGGCCCAAGTGAACGGGGCTTTCGGGCTGAGTTTCACGGCCTTGATTTGCAGCAGATGCAGGGCCAATGTCAATGCTGAATCTTCGTATTTCATATTTTAGTATCTTTGTCGTCCTAAACCAATCAAATCTGGCTACAAATGTACAAGATTTTTCACGAAAATAAAGCACTGGTTTTTCCAAAAATTGAGGACGATTCTTTGAAATTCGATGCAACGCCCCAAGAATCTGACAGATACGATGCCGACCTCTTATGCGATTTTCTGCCCGAATGGCTCGACGACCGCGATCCCGGCGACACCTTCATCCACGAAGTGGGTGAAAACTCCCTGGTGCAAGCCCTAAAAGAGACCTTCAGGATGGCCCCGGCGGCGGGTGGCATCGTCGTGAAAGACGGTAAATTCGTCAGCATCGTGCGCCATGACATCCCTGACCTGCCCAAGGGACACATCGAACAAGGTGAGACGCCCGAACAGGCCGCCTTGCGCGAGGTAGAGGAAGAGACGGGTATTGGCAATCTGCAGATTGTCAAAGAATTGCCTTCCACTTGGCATTGCTATCTGGAGCATGAGGTCTGGACGCTGAAACGCACCTATTGGTATGTCATGAGCACTACCGAGACCGTCCAGCCCAAGCCGCAGACCGAGGAAGGCATCACAGAGATAAAACTGATTGGAAATGAAGAGATTGAGGCGTTCTTGAAAAACACATTCAGGTCAATAAGTGAAATTCTTGAAAAAGATTTACGTCAAATCGTGACAAAGTAATACTTTTGCAGCCTGTATTGGTTACGCTTCGCGTCACTGCGAGGCACGAAGCAGTCTAGGGCAAAAGCTCTTTTTCTGGATTGCTTCGTCGTTCCTCCTCGCAATGACGCAAAGCGACGACAAGAAAAACCGAATAACACTATGAAAAGAATAGCCGTTTTCCCCGGTTCCTTCGACCCAATTACTTTGGGTCACCGCAGCATCGTTTTAAGAGCTCTTCCCATGTTCGACGAGATCTATGTCGCCGTCGGCATCAATATGGAGAAACGTTCCACCTTTGAATTGAAAGACCGCATCAAATGGTGCAAGGCTGTCTTCAAGGACTATCCTCAGGTGAAGGTGAAGAGCTACGAAGGCCTCACTGCTGACTTCTGCAAGAAAGTGGGTGCCAACACCATCATCCGCGGTCTACGTTGCGGCAGCGACTTCGAGTACGAGAACATGATCGGGCACGCCAACAAGCGCCTGCATCCCGAGTTGGAGACCATCTTCCTTCTCACCGAGAGCGAGCTGGTGGGTGTGTCGTCGAGCGTCGTCCGTGACATCTACAAGAACGGCGGCGACACATCCAAGTTCCTGCCCGCCGAGGTGAAACTGCCGAAAAAGCAATAAATCCGCCTCTTTCTCGTTTTCAGTACATGAAACGAAGGATTGTTACACTGTTTTTATCCCTGCTCTTCTTTTCGGTAAGCGCACAGAATGTGACGATTACCGGGCGGAGCAACAAGACCAACACGCTGATCAGGCTCTTCGTGTATGAAGACCTTGTCAACGAGACCGGCATTTTGCTCAACCAGAGCCAGACCGACGCCATGGGGCATTTCATCCTCGAAGGCAGCGTGAAACAAAACCTTCCCGCCCGCATCTATGTCGGCTTGGAGCCTGTCGACCTCATCCTCACGCCCAACGCTAACTACGACATCGAAATCATCGTGCCCGAGAAGAAGGACGATGTATCCTATTTTGAAAAAGAGCTGCCCACCATCCGCGTGAAACGTGCCACCGACAAGGGCGTCTACCGACAGATCATCTATTCCGAGGAGATCATCAACGCCTACATGACGGAGTACTTCAACCAGATCTACCGTGGCCGCCAGCTGCGCTATATCGACTCCATTCAGAACGCCATTAGCCGCGAGGTGCCCGACATCAAGTCGGACTACGTGAAAAACCACAACCGTTATAAAATCGCTGCCATCAAGCTGGGCATCAGCAGCGACGGTGGCAGGAAAATCATCAAGGACTACTTCGAAGGACAGCCTGTGCTCTACACCCAAAGTGCTTATATCGACCTGTTCAAGGAACTGTTTGACGGCTACTTCAACAGTGCAGCTTACGACAACCATCTGCTCAACGACGCCTTTGACGAAGGTCCGGCAGCCCTCAAGAAATACCTGGCCACCGACCCGCTCATGGCCAACAACCCACAACTCGCCGAGCTCATCACCATCTATAACCTGCAGAAACTCTGCTATGGCGACCGCAACACGAGCCGTCTCGCCAAAAACCACCTGTATCATATCCAAAACCAAACGAAATACGACGAGCACAAGGCCATCATCAGCGACTTTTTCTCGAAGTTCATTCATCTCACTCCTGGTTCGATAGCTACTGACTTCACCTTGAAAGACCGCAACGGCAAAGAAGTGCGACTTTTGGATTACGAGGACCATTTGGTGCTACTGCAATTCGTCGACGGCATGTCGCCCGTCAGCGAGCGGCAGTTTGCGGAGCTGAGAAGCCTGCACAACCAATGGCAGGACTCGGTGCAGATCATCACCATCGCCCCCCACGACAAAATGGACTTCTTCAAGAAGCAGTTCGATGAGAAACGCCAGGACTGGCCCCTCCTCGACCTTGGCGACAACATCCTCCTCCTGGAGGCCTATAATGTGCGCACCTTCCCCGAGTACATCCTCATCACCAGGGGCAACAAAATCGGCGAAGCACCGGCACCCTCTCCAGAACGGTATTTGGAGGAAAGGGTGAGACGATTGTACGGGAAGTAAAAAACGGAAAAAGTCCCCTTTTTACCCCCTAAAACCATGGAATAATTCCCCTTTTTAGACTGAAAATTTCGGAAAAAATCCCATTTTTCTATGAAAATTTTCGGAAAAAGTCCCCTATTTTGATGAAACATTACTGGAAAAATGCTAATTATCAGCATTTTTCATTTTTATCGTTACATTATTCCAGTTTTTTGTATTTTTGCAGCGGTTCTTATGGTGGACTTTGTGCCGCCGACATATTTGAACACGAAGCGTTATGCTCGCCTTGTTGATGGAAACGTGAGAAATTTTCGCAGGCAAGTGAGTATAGTGGTTCGCGCGTTATGCGTGGGCTGTTATAGTTACATCTTCCTGCAAAGGTTTTTCTCACGACCTCCATCAAAAGATGTGGTATATCAGTGCCACGCTTCTTTTTGTATGCAATATCCTTCGAGGTGCAGGGAGAATGTAAAACCATATCGGATTCTAGTGAATTATTTTAAATGTTTAAAAATCAGCATATCAGCATTCTAAATCTTCGTTTTTGCAATTGGAAGCGGATAATAAAGGTCTTAATTGCGATCATTACGTTGTTTATTGGAGGTCTTATCTATGTCATATACAGAAGTAATGACTTACTAATGTTCAATTGGTTTAGTTGTTTGGGATTGAATAGTGTTGTGATGCAGTTAAGAGACAGATTTAGTCATTTGATTCTTTCAGAATGGGTTAGGTATAATTTGCCAGCAGGATTATGGCTGTTTTCTTATATGTTCATTATCGATTCTATTTGGAATGATAATAATGGTCCTATTTATAGATGTTTCATTATAATTCTTCCTTTGGTGTCTCTTACTTCGGAAATAATGCAATTTTATAAGATTATGCCTGGAACATTCGATATTATTGATATAATTGGATATGTCCTTGCAATAATACTTTTTATAATCTTAAAACTAACAAGTAAATGAGAATAACAATTAAAAGTGTTTTGTCGGTATTTATATTAGTAGTATTTGCAATCATTGGAGCAGGCTCGAACGAAAGTATTACTACCCGATGGTGGATTATTGCAGTTTTTGTCATCCTTATCATCGTGGCTATAATCCTGACAACAAGACAAGAAGAAAAGGCAAAAATAGAAAGAAATAAAAGAAAAGAAAACAGGTTGGAAAGGCAGCAGCAAGAAGAAGCAGAGCTTCTAGCGATGTATAGATCCCAGAAACAGTCATTTTTGTTAGAAAATGGTATCCCTGACAAATCAATAATTTTGAAAAAAAACGAAATAGATTCTGAGATTCATGTATATGAAAGCAATAAAACCATTTTCATAATGGGCAAACGATATCAGTTTAAGGATATTCTATCATGTACTATAGATGATAATCCGAGAACGATTAAAGGGAAAATTACAGCTATAAAAAAGTCTGACAATCGTAATGTAATAGGTCGATCAATTGTTGGAGGGGCGATTGGCGGCTCAACAGGTGCAGTGATAGGAGGTGCAACAGCAAGGCAAAATATGGAGTTCGTGCAAGAAGATGACAAGTTCATTCACGATTATTCTATTATTATTAGTGTAAACAGCATTTCAAATCCCATTATTCGTATTCATACCGAAGAAGATGCTGGACTGACTAATGAAATAGTCGGATTAATGAATGTTATAATTTCCAGAAACCAACAGCATTAGTTATAGTACTTTTGGATTTGCAATGCAAAACAAAGAAAAACAAAGAGAGAGCTGAGTAATTATCACGCCTTATTCATTATATACTTTGCCAAAAACTACATCAACGCCGCATAATACACCGGCAAGCAAGTAACAACGCCATCTTTCTGATAGTCTTTGTCATAAAGCAGAATGCGTTCACCTATATACGAAAGATGTTTCTTGCAGAACTCGTCCAAAGATTTATAGGTTTTGTAATTTGAGGCTTTTTTATTGTTGCGCCAAAGGAACGTTCCATTTTGCCATAGGCACAGCGTCTATTCTATAACCATCATTTTCTATGGTGAGCTCATTGTTGCTTGTCACAATTTATGCATCCTATTGCACAAAAAATATACTTTTTTATGCAGTACAACGTATTTATTGCATAAAATCAGAAATTTTGAAGAACCATCCGAACGGTTTGCATTGTAGATCCTAAAACAGCTGTTTTTCTGACTTTTTGTCGCATATTTTCCTCAATTCACCAAAAAACACTACCTTTGCACGAATTTTGCCCAAGGGCAAGCATTTAATTTTCAACTATCAATTATCAATTATCAACTATAATTAAATGGGATTCTTAAAGAAACTCTTTGGCGACAAGGCCTCACGCGACAACAAGGCCTTAGAGCCCATACTCCAAAAGACCCTCAAGGCTTACGAGCAAATCGTGAAGCTCGACATCGACAGCCTGAGACATAAGACCGTAGAATTCAAGGAATACATCAAGAACAAGACCGCTGCCGAGGTGGCCGAAATCGCCGAGCTGAAAGCCAAGGCCGAAGCCAATCCCGACATGGAGCCCAACGAGAAGGAGAAACTCTACACCCAAATCGACAAGCTTGAAAAACAAGAGCTTGACCACATCGAAGAGGCGTTGAACGAGATCCTTCCCGAGGCGTTCTCCGTGGTGAAGGCCGCCGCCAAATACTTCTGCGAACACGAGACCGTCGTGGTGACCGCCACCGACCTCGACCGCGAACTGGCCGCCAAATACGAGCATGTCAGCATAGAAGGCGACAAGGCCTACTACAAGAACAGCTGGATGGCAGGCGGCAACATGGTGACTTGGGACATGGTCCACTACGACTGCCAAATCATCGGCGGTATCGTGCTGCACCAAGGCAAGATCGCTGAGATGGCCACTGGTGAAGGTAAGACCCTTGTGGCTACCCTTCCCGTCTACCTGAATGCCTTGGCAGGCAAAGGTGTGCATGTGGTTACCGTGAACGACTACCTGGCCAAACGTGACTCCGAGTGGATGGGCGCGATGTATGAATTCCTCGGCCTCACCGTCGACTGCATCGACAAGCACGAGCCCAACTCGGCCGCACGTCGCCGCGCCTATAACTGCGACATCACCTACGGCACCAACAACGAGTTCGGCTTCGACTACCTGCGTGACAACATGACAGGCAACCCCGAGGAACTGGTGCAGCGCAAACACCATTACGCCATCGTCGACGAGGTCGACTCCGTGTTGATTGACGATGCCCGTACGCCTTTGATCATCAGCGGTCCCACACCGCGCGGCGACCAGCAGGAGTTCGACCAGCTGAAGCCCGACGTCGTGAAACTATATGAAGCCCAGAAGCGTTATGTGACAGGCATTTTGGCCGAGGCTAAGAAGATCCTCACCGACCCCGCCGCCACCGAAGAACAGAAGAAACATGGTGCTGACCAACTCTTCCGCGCTTATCGTGGTCTGCCCAAGAACACCGCTCTCATCAAGTTCCTCAGCGAGGAAGGCATGAAGAGCCTGATGCAGAAGACCGAGGGCTTCTACATGCAGAACCGCAACGAGAACATGCACATCATCGACGACGAGCTGTATTTCGTCATCGACGAGAAACTGAATACCGTAGACCTGACCGACAAGGGCATCGACACCCTGACGGCAGCCTACAACACCCCCGACTTCTTCATCCTCCCCGACGTGGGCAGCGAGATTGCCGAACTGGAACACTCCAACCTAAGCAACGACGAGAAGGTGCTGCGCAAGGCTGAGCTGATGCGCAACTTCGCTGAGAAGTCGGAGCGCCTGCACACTGTGCGCCAGCTGCTTAAAGCCTACACTTTGTTTGAAAAGGACGTCGACTACGTCATCATCGACAACAAGGTGAAGATCGTGGACGAGCAGACAGGCCGTATCATGGAAGGCCGCCGCTGGAGCGATGGTCTGCACCAGGCTGTGGAAGCCAAGGAAAACGTGAAGGTGGAAGCCGCCACGCAGACCTACGCCACCATCACCCTGCAGAACTACTTCCGTATGTACCACAAGTTGGCCGGTATGACCGGTACCGCTGAGACCGAGGCGGGTGAGTTCTGGGACATCTACAAACTGGATGTGGTCGTCATCCCGACCAACCGTCCTATCGCCCGTATCGACCAGGAGGACATGATCTACAAGACCAAGCGCGAGAAATACAACGCGGTCATCGACGAGATTCAACGTCTGGTCAATGAAGGCCGTCCCGTGCTGGTGGGTACCACCTCGGTGGAGGTCTCAGAGTTGCTCAGCCGTATGTTGACGCGCAAGAACATCCCGCACAACGTGTTGAACGCCAAGCTGCACTTCAAGGAAGCACAGATCGTCAAGGAAGCCGGTCAGGCGGGTACTGTGACTATCGCCACCAACATGGCTGGTCGTGGTACCGATATCAAGTTAGGCCCTGGCGTGAAAGAAGCCGGCGGTCTGGCCATCATCGGCACCGAGCGTCACGAGAGCCGTCGTGTCGACCGCCAGTTGCGCGGTCGTTCCGGTCGTCAAGGTGACCCGGGTAGCTCACAGTTCTACGTCTCCTTGGAGGACAACCTGATGCGTATGTTCGGCTCCGAGCGTATCGCAGGCATCATGGACCGCATGGGCTTGCAGGAAGGCGAAGTCATCCAGCACCCGATGATCACCAAGCAGATCGAGAAAGCACAGAAGAAAGTCGAAGAAAACCACTTCGGCGTGCGTAAGCACTTGCTCGAATACGACGACGTGATGAACGCCCAGCGCGAGGTCATCTACAAGAAACGCCGTCACGCTCTGTTTGGCGAACGCCTCTCCATCGACCTCAACAGCATGATGTTCGACTTCGGCGAGCGCCTCATCGAAGACTTCCAAGATGCTAAGGATTTTGAAGGCCTTCAGATGGAGTTACTCTCCACCATGGGCATTGAGCCGCCTTTCAGCGAAGACGAGTTCGACAGGATGAAGACCAAGGATCTGGCCGACAAGCTGTTTGACGCCGCCCTCGAGCATTATCGCGAGAAGGCCCGCATCATCGGCGAGAAGACCCTGCCCGTCATCAAGAACGTCTACGAAAACCAGAACCACTTCGAGAATATCGCCATCCCGATTACCGACGGTAAGCGTGGCATGAACGTCATCGTCAACCTGAAGAAGGCCGTGGAGAACGGTGCCCGCGAGGTGAACCTCTGCATCGAGAAGAGCATCACCCTCGGTCTCATCGACAACGCCTGGAAGGAACACCTCCGCGAACTTGACGACTTGAAGGAATCTGTGCAGAATGCTTCCTACGAACAGAAAGACCCGTTGGTCATCTACAAGCTCGAGTCGTTCAACCTGTTCAAGGCTATGTTGGAGAACATCAACGAGGACGTTATCTCCTTCCTGATGCGTGCCGACATCCCGACGCAAGACCCGAACGCCGTGCGTGAGTCAAGGCCGCAGGGCATCGACAAGTCGAAGATCCGCGAGCAGCGTCAAGACCTGCTGGCACAGTCGCACAGCGACACGCAGCAGAAACAGGTCACCCAGCCTATCCGCGTGGAGAAGAAAGTGGGACGCAACGACCCCTGCCCCTGCGGAAGTGGTAAGAAGTACAAGAACTGCCACGGTCGCATAGATGCGGTGGAATAAGCCTTCACTTAAATAAGAATCGAGCGGAACCCAACCAGATTCCGCTCGATTTTTGTTTTTCATGGACACTTTTTCATTAGTAGAAAATATTGTTTTCTACTTCTTTTTCTTAGACGGCAAATCAACGACAAGTCCTCGTTCATCAACGCTAACACCTTTCGGCATGGGCAAAATAGAGAGGACAACAAATCCCATTCCAACCAAAGAAGAAACCATTCCGACTTTTTGCATGGATTCATTCGAACTTAGAAGTGTCATGCCTGTCCCAATGAGTTGTAAAGCACCACCAACACTTATCATTGTCGCATTAGTGTTATAAGCCTGATTCAGTCTAGCCATTTCTGCATTAGTGTTTTGCAAACTGTGAAACATAATCGAAACGCTATCATTAGGTATTTCTGTTTTGGTAACTGTTGGGGATTGCGCCTTAACCCCAAGGGCGACAGCCATCAAGACTGCAAAAACTACAAATTTGTTCATGTTGATAAGATTTGGATTAATGTTAATTGTAAGCCAAACATATATATCCTTTCAGTTCCCAAAAGGAGTTAAACGACAAAAAGAAGCGTGGAACTGTATGCCACATTCCTAAGTCGAAGGTCCTGAGAATACCTGCATAAAACGAACATGAGATAGCAGCCCACGCTAATGCGATAGCCACTATGCCTCTTGTTTTATGCTAAGTCAGCGAATTTCTCAGGTCCTCGACTTACAAGACAAGCATAACGCTTCTATATGACAGACTTGGCACGCCAAATCCTTTGGCAAAAATAGGAAAAAGCAGAAACATACGAGTCATTTGAAGAAAAAAAAGTATTTTTGCAGCATTGAAAACTATTATCATCAATGCCTGATAGCAACATTTTGAGCCGCATTCAATCGTTAGGCGAGGAAATAATCCCCGCTGGGGGGCACTTATATCTTTACGGATCAAGAGCCCGTGGCGACTTCCGTCCCGATTCCGATTGGGACTTGCTCATTCTGTTGGATAAAGACAAAGAAGAGTTTTCTGATTTCGACAACTTTTCCTACCCCTTTATCGAATTAGGTTACGACCTAAATACAACCATCTCCGCTCATCTTTACACATTAGACAAATGGGCAGAAATGTCATTCTCAGTTTTTCACCACAATGTCGAACAGGATAAAATAGTTCTGGTATGAGCCTCAATGACGAAGAAAGAACACTTTTAGTGGAATTTGAAATCGAAAAAGCCCACAAACTGATAGACCAGTTTTCAATACTTGAAAATGCTGAGTTATGGGACACATTAGCCAACCGCGTTTATTATGCAGTGTTTCATGCCGTCACAGCCTTGCTGATTAAAAACGGTCTCCATGCGGGTTCTCATCAAGGTGTATCAGTGCTTTTCAACAAGCATTTCGTGAAAGAGAACCTTATTGACGAAAAATACGGTCGATTATTGGCTCGCCTAGAAAACATGCGTGAAAAGAGTGATTATACCTGCCTTTTTGAGACCACTGAGGATGAAGTATTACCCATGATTCCTCAAGCCAAAGAGATGGTTTCAATGATTGATAACCTAATTAAGCCAGAAACAAACTCTTGACATCATAACACCTATCCAATGAAATACAATCGAATTCTCCTGAAACTCAGCGGCGAGGCCCTGATGGGCAGCCAGCAATACGGCATCGACCCACAACGTCTGAACGACTATGCCGACGAAATCATCGAAGCCGCAAAGGCGGGCGTGCAAATCGGCATTGTCATCGGCGGCGGCAACATCTATCGTGGCCTGCAAGGTGCCTCGAAGGGCATGGACCGCATCCAAGGCGATTATATGGGCATGTTGGCCACCGTCATCAACTCGATGGCCATGCAGTCGACCCTGCAGGGCAAGGGACAAAAAGCCACCCTGCTCTCCGGTCTCTACATCGACCGCATCGCCGACACCATGAGCAGTGCCAAGGCCATCCGTCTGCTTGAGGAAGGTCACATCGTGGTGATGGGCGCCGGCACGGGCAACCCCTTCTTTACCACCGACACTGGTTCCGCCCTTCGCGCCGTGGAAATCAAGGCCGACATTATCCTAAAAGGCACCCGCGTGGACGGCATCTACACCGCTGACCCCGAGAAAGACCCGACAGCGACTAAGTTTGAGCACATCACCTACGACGAGGCTTATCAGCGCAACTTGAAGGTGATGGACATGACCGCCTTCACCATGTGTAAGGAGAACGATATGCCGATGTATGTCTTCGACATGAACACACGCGGCAATTTGATGAAAGTTTTGCGCGGCGAGAACATCGGTACTTTAGTCACAAAATAAACATTGAACACGCTTCGCGTCACTGCGAGGCACGAAGCAGTCCAGAGCAAAAGCCTTTTTCTGGATTGCTTCGTCGTTCCTCCTCGCAATGACGCAAAGCGACGACAAGATGAAAAGCAGAAATAACCACCTACGGAAAACCCACAACGCGCCGAGCAAGAAGATAGATTATATCCTTTTGGGTATCATTATGCTGACGGCAGCTGTGCTTCGTCTATGGAAATTAGGCGATGTGCCTTTCATGCACGATGAGTTCAGCGCCTTGCTGCGCACCCGTTTCGACAATTTCCACGACTTCATCCAGCTAGGCGTGATGCCCGACAGCCATCCCATCGGGGTGCAGCTGTTCCTTTGGGGTTGGGTGAAGCTCTTCGGTTGGAGTGCGTTCTGGGTCAAGCTGCCCTTCGTGTTGATGGGCATCGGCTCCATATACCTTATTTATTTAATAGGACGGCAGTGGTTCAACCGCAAGGTGGGTCTGTTTTCCGCCGCCTTCTTCGCTGTCAGCCAATTCACGGTGTTCTATAGCCAGTTGGCGCGACCTTATTCGGCAGGGTTGTTTTTTGTCCTGCTGATGGCTTGGTTTTGGTACAAAATCGTTTTCGAAGCGACAAAACCAAAACTCGGTATCTATATCGGCTTTGCCCTCTCGGCATGGGCCTGTTCGTTGATGCAGTATTTCTCCATCGCGCAGGCAGGACTCATTTTCCTGACGGGCTTGTTCTTCTTACCCAAAGAAAGGCGCAAAGCCTATTGGCTCAGTGGCATAGCCGCCGTGGTGTTGTTTTCCCCCACCCTACCCATCTTCTGGCAACAACTCTTCGTGAGCGGCAGCATTGGCGGCTGGCTGAGTGCGCCCAAGTCCACCTTCCTGCTCGACTTCATCCAATACACGATGAACTACTCGCAGCTGTTCATGTTTGCCACGGGCATCATCATCCTTTTGCCCCTCATCCTTGGCAAACGTGACAAGAGCAAAAATCCCCTGCGTTGGGCGGGACTCATCTGGTTCGTCATCATCTTCGCCATCGCCTTTATTTACTCGCTTTACCGCGAGCCCATCATCCAGCACAGCACGCTGATTTTCAGCTATCCTTTCGTCATCATCGTGGCCTTCTCGCTGTTCAAGAGCCGCACTTTGTCACCTTGGCAGACCGCTTTGGTGGTAGCGGCAATCCTCTTTGTCGGCATTACATCCTTGGTCATGACGCGCAGGCATTACGACCTGATGTATCATCAAGGCTTCGACCAGATTGCAGCTGAGATGAAGCTGGACAAGGAACAATATGGCGACATAATCCAGTTCGCCACGAGGACGGAGATTGGTGAAGCCGCCGAGTTTTATCAAGCGAAGACCGATGTCGAAAACCGCATTGTCTTCAACCGCTACAACACGTTGGGCGATTTCAATGACTGGCTTGACGAGCACCAAGACGCGTCCATGCTGGGTTTCGGCTGGACCGACTATGTCAATCCCACCTGGGAAGTCACGGCGGTGGGCAACTATCCTTATCTCGTTGAGAAAAAAGACTGGTTCACCTCGCGTTATTTGACCTTGAGCAAAACACCAGTTAAAGGCGCCCAGTATCTGCTCCAAGAGCTGAGTACCGACACCTGCCGTTACGTCGAAGGACAAGAATGGGGTCAAGCCTACACTTTCCCTTGCGACTCGTTGCCAATGGATGTTGAAGCTTGGGGTGTTGTCGTTCACTTCCACAACGAAGTTGAAGCCAACAAATGCGTTGCTGTGATTGAAGTTCACGATGCCGCGACCGACTCCCTCGTGCTCTGGCACGGATCACTGCCCGAGGACGGACATTTCCAGTCTGGCGAACATATCATTGCCGATGCAGTTGTTTTCAGTGAGGCACTAAAGCCCGAAGGCAAGACCATCAAGACGTACCTCTGGAATCAAGACATGAAGCCACTCGTCGTGACCAAATTGAGCTATTATTACACGAAAAAGAGCCCTGTTTTGACGGGTTTGCGCGAGCCACTCAACTGAGGAAAAATGGCAGGATTTTTGAACGGAAAAAGAAAAAATAATTACCTTTGCACCAAAATTTGAACAATTATGACTGAAGATTCTCAATTTGTATTAGACGAGGCCACTGAAAGCATGGACAACACCATCAAGCACTTGGAGCATGAGTTTCAGGGCATCAGGGCAGGAAAAGCCAGTCCGGCCATGCTGAACGGCGTTATGGTTGAATACTACGGCACGACGGTGCCCATCGAGCAGACCGCCAACATCGGCTGCACCGACGCCCGCATGATTGTGGTGCAACCCTTCGACAAGAGCGCCCTCAACAACATCGCCAAGGCCATCTTGAACGCCAACCTGGGCTTCAACCCCATCAACAATGGTGAGATTCTCCGTATCTCAGTGCCCGCACTGACTGAGGAACGCCGCCGCGAGCTGGTGAAGCGCACCAAGAACGCTGCCGAGGAAGCCAAGGTCGGCATCCGTGGCATACGTCGCAACGCCAACGACGACGCTAAGAAACTGGAGAAGGATGTAATCTCTGAAGACGAGTCGAAACTCCTGCAAGAGGAAATTCAGAAACTCACCGACAAATACATCAAGAAAATCGACGACCTCACTGAACTGAAGTCTAAGGACATCTTGACAGTGTAAATCGCCAGTTTTAATGGAAACAAAACAGTAGAGACGCGCCATGGCACGTCTCTACATTGTTTTATAATACATTTTCTATTGCCATCTCAAAAAGCCTTCCCAACGACAGGCCGAAGCATTTCGCCTGTGCCGGAATGATGCTGGCCTCCGACATGCCCGGAACGATGTTCGCCTCGATAAAGAACACACCTTCGTCGCTGACGATATAGTCCATGCGGACAAAACCTTTGCATTCCAGTTTATCATACAGCATGGCCGTGGTGGCTTTGATCTCTATTTCGGTATCCTCATCCACTTGGGCGGGCGTCACCTCGTCGCACTTGCCGGCGGTGTATTTGGCCTCATAGTCGAAGAACTCGTTCTTGCTGATGATTTCGGTCAGCGGGAAAACCATCATCTTGCCTTTGTATTCCATGGCACCGCAGCCGAACTCGCGCCCGTCGACAAACTTCTCGCACATGATCTGTCGTCCAGCCGCCCTCGCCGTAAATATAGCAGGGACAAGCTCTTCTGCTGTCTTCACCTTGGTCACGCCCACGCTGGAACCGTTGCAGGTCGGCTTGACAAACAAAGGCAATCCAAGTTGCTTGATGATAGCGTCGGCATCATATTTTTCGCCCTCATTGATAAGGATTGAAGGCGCTACCTTAACGCCGTACGATGCCACTAAACGCTTGCAAAAATCCTTGTGGAAGGTAAGGGCGCAAGTGGTCAAAGGCGAAGAAGTGCAAGGAATGCCCAACAGCTCAAGATAACCCGACAGCGGGCCGTTTTCACCTGGCTCGCCATGCACCGCGTTGAAGGCCACATCGAATTTCGTCCTGTGACCGCCTACCGAAATGGAAAAATCATTCTTGTCAACGTCCACCCGCGTACCATCTTTCAAGAGTCCATACCATCCTTTTTTCGATACCACAATGATCTTCGAATTATACAGTTCCGGATTCAGGTTTTGCTTCACCACCTGAGCGCTTTTGACAGAAATTTCGAACTCGCCCGAATCTCCGCCACAAATAATTGCCACGTTTTTCATATTTTTTGTATTTTTGTCGGTTTAAAAGGTCTGAGCAATAATTCTGCTCAAAACTGAGTTGTAAAAACACCGCTAAAATAGAAAAAATATGGGACGCTTCCACTTCCTCAAGGAAAAGAAATTTTATCTCAACCTGCTCATCATAGTGTTGCTATTCGTTGGATTGCTATGGCTAACCATCAAGCTATTAAATAGTTACACTCGTCACGATGAGGTCTTTACCATGCCTGATTTTATCGGGCAAGACTATCAGCAGGTGAAGCGTGAGCACGCAAAAGAATTCAATTTCATCCTCATCGACAGCGTTTACCCCAAAGGACAGGAGCCTGGCAGCATCTACCAGCAAGACCCATTACCCGGCTCAAAGATAAAGAAGGGAAGGAATGTTTACGCCATCATCGTTGCCGTGACCCCCGAGAAAACCACCATGCCCAACCTGAAAGGCATCTCCTTACGCGAAGCCATCGGCCGTCTCGAATCGAGTGGCTTGGATGTCGACCATCTGGACTATGTGAACTATACCTATAAAAACAATGTCATCGAGCAGTATTACGAAGGTGCACCCATCGCCACAGGCACCGAATTGGTGAAAGGAAGTAAAATCACACTCCGCGTAGGCCTTGGCGACGACAGGAGCAACGTGAAAGTGCCCAACCTCATCGGAAAATCGGCTGAAGAAACGAAGCACCTGCTCAACTTGGCGGGACTCAACCTCGGCGTCGAGCATAGAGAAGACCAAGACAGCATTCAATACCAATGCGTCAAGAAGATGAGTCCCGGACCCAGTTCCTATGCTGTCAGGCCAGGCTCTTATGTCGACGTTTGGTACCATTCGAGCCGCACTTTGGACTTCAAGAAAGAAATGAAAGACCTGCTGCATGAAGACTCACTGGCCAATGTGCCGCAACCTGAGATCAAGATAGACACAATTAAAGAAACCATAGAGACCACCGACTATGAAGAGGAAGACGAATTTGAAGACGAGTTTTA
Source organism: Bacteroidales bacterium (assembly GCA_017632935.1). GTDB lineage: Bacteria > Bacteroidota > Bacteroidia > Bacteroidales > F082 > Limimorpha. The sequence continues at coordinate 27,272 of JAGBQJ010000002.1, forward strand.
AAACGCTTATCCTGATGATGGCCTTTGGCCTCATCGCAGGCCCCGCCTTCTCCCAAGAGATATTGACCCCATTTGGCACCACGCAAGAGTCACCAGTCAGGAAAGGGGTAGCCGAAGCACGTTTTCTGCCTTTTTTCGATGACTTCAGCCATTCCAACATCTATCCTGACTCGACCAAGTGGACCGATAACAACGTGTTGGTGAACGATGGCTTCCCGCTTTGTCCGCCCAACCGCAATGGCGCCACCTTCGACGTGCTCGATGCCAACGGCAAAGTGTACAGTTATGCCATCAGCAATGCTTTTGTGGCCGAACACCTCACCTCGGTGCGCATCCGCTTAGACTCCATCATGGAGCCCGAGCCGCGTGCCCTCACCCCTGCCGATTCGGTCTACCTGAGTTTCTATTATCAGCCTCAAGGCAACGGCAACACACCCGAGGCACAAGACTCACTCGTGCTGCAATTCGGCACCACCACCGAGCGACAAGAGTTTCTTTTCCTTGACTATCAAAACTATAGCATAGCCGACATCTTTGCCGAGATGCAGGTCGACACACTCTTCCCAGGCGATACCGTCTGGGCTTCGGTAGGCTGTCAGCCCGGCCTCTATACCCTCGTCACCGATACGCTGACACCTGATATGGAAGGCGACATCGCTGTGCCCTGTGACTCGGTGTTCACCACCGTGGCCGACACCACTTGGTACCATATCTGGAGCGTCCCCGGACAGCCCTTGGATTCCTTTATGATGCAGAACGACGGTCGTTTCTTCAAGCAGGTGATGATCCCCATTACTGACCTGAAGTTTTTCCGCGATGATTTCTATTTCCGCTTCTACAACTACGCCAGCATCGTCAACAGTTCGCTGCCCAGCAACCGCAGCAACGAGGACAACTGGAGCATCGACGTCGTCTACCTCAACATCAACCGCACGGCAAACGATACCGACTATCCCATGCTGAGTTTTGCGGGGCAAAAACCCTCGTTCTTCAAACGTTACCAGTCCATCCCTTACCGCCAATACCGCGTCAACCCCAATGCCGCCATGCGTGAGAGCCTTGAGGTTGGCATCACTAACCTTGACGGCATAGACCATGAGGCCAATTATTATTACACCGTGCAGCAAGTCGGTGGCGGACAGCACTATACGCGCACTTTGGATCCTGTGACCATTCGTCCCTACAAGACCCACGGCTATCTAAACTGCCCCGAATTTGGCGAGTCGCCAGCCTGTCCCTATGTCGGCGAGCTCTTCGCCATGAGCATGTGGTACGACTCGGTTTCCTACCAAATCAGCCATTACCTGTACGACTCCACCGCCAACCCGCCGTTGCTCGATTCGATGGTGTATCGCATTGGCATGTACAACTACTACGCCTACGACGACGGCATTCCCGAGCTGGGCTATGGCTTGAGCAACGCGGGAGGCAAGTTTGCCGTCAAGTTTGACATCAACGACTACGACACCATCCAAGGCGTGCAGCTACTCTTCAACCACACCCTCAACGATGCCAACAACAAGTATTTCGACATCGTGGTCTGGAAAGACGAGAACGGCAAGCCTGGCGACGAGCTGTACCGCCTAGAAGGTCAACGCCCGCAATGGCAAGACCAGATTTACCGTTTCAGCTACTACAGATTCAACAAGACCATAGCCCTCGCCGGCACCTTCTACATCGGCATTGAGCAAAGCAACGACGCCTTGATCAACATCGGATTCGACACTTCCATCGACAACAGTCAATACAACTATTACAATTACAACGGCTCTTGGCAACCCAGCAACATGCCTGGCTCCCTGATGATCCGTCCTGTGGTCGGCGCATCGTATTATATAGGTATTGAAGAGAACGGCCCTTCGACAGGCTCAGGGACCTTTATGATCTATCCGAACCCCGTCAGCAATGAGCTTCATATCGAAGGCGACATCCAAAGTGGCCAAGTCAGCATCTTCGACCTCATGGGAAGGAAAGTGTATGCCGGCGAGTACCAAACCGTTATCCCTGTCGACCACCTTACTGACGGGATCTATCTTCTCAGTGTCACCACCGAAAAAGGCCAAGTCATCAACCAGAAATTCATCATCCGCAAATGAACGACGACCTCATCGAAACTTTGAACAACGAACCAAATCCGGAAAGCATAGATCCCATGCCATCCCACTCCCCCTGCGGGGATGACATGCTTTCCGAAGTGGATGAAGGCAGTGAACTATACGAGCACATACGCATGACGGTGGACCCGGGGCAACAACCCGAGCGCATCGACACCTACCTCACCAACCACCTTTCCAACATCTCGCGCAACCGCGTTCAAAACGCGGCAAAGGCTGGTAATATCTTGGTGAACGACAAGGCCGTCAAGCAGAACTATAAGGTGAAGCCCAACGATGTCATCTCCATCGTGTTCACCTATCCGCCGCGCGAGACCGACATCAAACCCGAGCCCATCCCGCTGAACATCGTCTACGAAGACGACGACGTCATCGTCATCAACAAGCAGGCGGGTTTGGTAGTACATCCAGGTCACGGCAACTTCGACGGCACTTTGTTACATGGTCTGGCTTATTACTTCGAGCAGACCCATCAGAATATTGAGAACCGTTTCGGCTATCTCGTCCACCGAATCGACAAGGACACTACAGGCTTGATGATTGTGGCCAAGAACGAGGCGGCACAGGCTGTGCTGGCGCACCAGTTCTTCGTGCACAGCATACACCGTCGTTACTATGCCTTGGTTTGGGGCGATTTCACCGAGGACGAAGGCGTCATTGAAGGCAACATCGGGCGTAGCTATAACGACCGTCGCAAGATGACCGTCTATCCCGACGGTGACCACGGCAAGGATGCCATCACCCATTGGAAGGTACTGGAACGCTTCGGCTATGTGACTTTGAATGAATACCGTCTGGAGACAGGCCGTACGCACCAAATCCGTGTCCACTCACAATACATAGGCCATCCTTTGTTCAACGATGCGATGTATGGCGGTGATGTCATTTTGAAAGGCACCACTTTCTCAAAATACAAGCAGTTCATCGACAACTGCTTCAAGATTATGCCACGTCATGCCTTACATGCTAAGGAATTGGGCTTCGTGCATCCTACCACAGGTAAGCAGATGATGTTTACATCGGAGTTGCCCGATGACATGAAGCAGGTACTCGAGAAATGGAGGGTTTATCTGAAGGCAAGGAATCTGATGGAAGAGTAATCAAGCCTTTTCCTGTTTCTCAGCCAAAGCCTTATCCAGATCCAGCAGGAAGCTACGGGTCTTGTCCAAGGTTTCCAGCATGATGATGCGTTCCTCATAGTCGCTGAAGCGTTCCTTGAGGGCTTGCTTGGCGCCAGCCAGCGTATAGCCTTTCACTTTAAGCAACTGATAAATGACATGCACATAGCGCACGTCTCGCTCGGTGAAGAGACGGTTGCCCTTCTTGTTCTTGCGCGGACGCAAAACATCAAATTCCTTCTCCCAATAACGGATCATCGAGGTGTTGACGTTGAACATGGCGGCCACTTCGCCGATGCTGTAGTAGTATTTGCCGGTGGTATTTGTTTCTTCCATAATCAGTCCATTGTTTGTGTTGGTAAAGTTGACAGTCGCAGCGCTTGGCTATATTGGTCGGGGTTGAGGTCTCCGTAGAGGAAATTGATCGGGTCAACTTGTTTGTCGTTCTTCAGCACCTCGTAATGCAGGTGGACACCTGTGGCCTTGCCCGTGGCACCGATATAGCCCACCACATCACCACGTTTCACCTTTTGCCCTTTGTGCACAGCAGGTTTGTTGAGATGGGCATAACGGGTCTTGTAACCAAAACCATGGTCGACCACCACCATGTTACCATAGCCCCATTCATTGCTTTGCACATCACACACCTCACCATCGCCGGTGGCGTATGCCTCGGCATCCAAAGGAGCCGTAAGGTCGATGCCGCTGTGGAACTTCTCCACCTTGTAAATCGGATCGGGGCGGTAACCGAAATAAGACGAGATGTATTTGAGGTCAGTTTCCTTCAAAGGGAAAATCGCTGGGATATGCGCCAGCATGTCGGACTTATTACGCGCCATCGCGTAGAGTGAGTCGTAGGAGACCGATTGGTTATACAGCTGACTCGCGAGGACATCCAACTTCCTTGCCGTGTTCACCACCATGCCTGAGTTCATGTAGCCATACAAGTCGGCATAACGGTCGGCATCCGAGAAACCGGAACGGCGCACCTGACTTGGAATGGGGTCAGCCTCGAACATCACACGGTAGAGGTCGTTGTCGCGCTGTTCCATATCGCTCATCAAGGCCTCAAGATCATCCAAGCGGTCATTTAAGATTTCATATTTCAGCTTCATGTACTCCAACTCGCGTGCCTGTGCCTTCTCCTTGGGCGACTTCAAGAAAGTGAAGAGCAACACGGCAAAGAGGAAAGCCCCACCCAAAACAGTGAGTGCAATCAACACAACACGCCAGATTTTGTTACTAAAATTAGAAACCATGGTGCAAAAATAGAAATTTTAGCGTAATTTTGCATGTTTTTTTGAATCATTTTTTGAAGTAAAATCTCATAACTCACTATAAATGAACGCTTACGAAATCAGAAATAGCTTCTTGGACTTCTTCCGTTCGAAGGAGCACACCATCGTGCCGTCGGCACCCATCGTCGTCAAGAACGACCCCACCCTGATGTTCACCAACGCGGGCATGAACCAGTTCAAGGACATCTTTTTGGGTAACCAGCCTTCGAAATGGAAACGTGCCGCCGACACGCAGAAATGTCTGCGTGTATCAGGTAAACACAACGACCTGGAGGAAGTGGGCCACGACACCTACCACCACACCATGTTCGAAATGCTCGGCAACTGGTCGTTTGGCGATTACTTCAAGAAGGAAGCCATCGCCTATGCTTGGGAATACCTCACCGAAGTGGTGCACATCGACAAGGACAGACTTTACGTCACCGTTTTTGGCGGCGATGAAAAAGATGGCCAGCCTGCCGACATGGAAGCCTATGGCTATTGGAAAGAGCACGTCAGCGAAGACCGTATCATCTACGGCAACAAGAAGGACAACTTCTGGGAGATGGGCGAAACGGGCCCCTGCGGTCCCTGCTCCGAGATCCACATCGACCTGCGCGACGACGCTGCCCGCAAGCAGATTGCTGGCCGCGACCTTGTCAACATGGACGACCCGCAGGTGATTGAAATCTGGAACCTTGTGTTCATGCAATATAACCGCATGGCCGACGGCCATCTGGTGGAACTCCCCGCCAAGCACGTCGACACAGGCATGGGCTTCGAGCGCCTCGTCCGCGTACTGCAAGGCAAGACTTCAAACTACGACACCGATGTGTTCCAGCCCATCATCCAAGCCATCGCCAAGATGTCGGGCATTGAATACGGCAAGGCCGAGAAGACCGATGTCGCCATGCGCGTCATCGCCGACCACCTGCGTGCCGTGAGCTTCGCCATCGCCGACGGACAATTGCCGTCGAATAATGGCGCCGGCTACGTCATTCGCCGCGTGTTGCGTCGTGCCGTGCGTTATGGCTTCACTTTCTTGGGCTTCGATGAGCCTTTTGTCTGCAACCTGTTGCCCATCCTCGTGCAGCAGATGGAGCACAACTTCCCAGAAATCAAGACACAACAGGAGTTGGTCGGCAAGGTCATTCGTGAGGAGGAAGCCGCTTTCCTTCGCACTCTGGCCCAAGGCATCAAGCGCTTTGAAGGTTATGTAGAGCAGCATCCCGGCCAGGACATCGACGGCAACTTCGCCTTCGAGCTGTTCGACACCTTCGGCTTCCCCATCGACCTCACCCAGCTGATGGCCGCCGAGAAGGGCATCAACGTCGACATGGAAGGCTTCAAGGCCAACCTCGAGGAGCAGAAGAACCGCTCACGCAAAGCCGCCGAAAAAGCCAATGGCGACTGGGTGGTGGTGAACGAGAGCGAGCAGCCCACCGAGTTTGTCGGCTATACCGACATGAGCTGCGAAAGCCACATCTTGCGTTTCCGCGAGGTGGTGGCCAAGAAAAAGACCCACTTCGAGATTGTCCTCGACAAGACCCCGTTCTATGCCGAGATGGGCGGTGAGGTGGGCGACACCGGCACCCTGACCTCCGAAAACGAGACCATCAAAATCGTGAATACCGTCAAGGAAAACAACCTGGTCATCCATATCACCGAGCAGCTGCCGCAAAACCCCGAGGTGGCTTTCACTGCCGCCATCGACGTGGAACGTCGTCAGCGCATCGCCAACAACCACAGCGCCACTCACCTCATGCACGCCGCTTTGAGGCAGGTGCTGGGTAGCCATGTGGAGCAAAAGGGCTCGTTGGTCGACGACCAGCGTCTGCGCTTCGACTTCAGCCACTTCGCCAAGATGACCCCTGAGGAGATTCGTCAAGTGGAGAAGATTGTCAACCAGAAGATTCGTGAGAACATTCCGAACGTGACCTACGCTGAGATTCCTATTGACGAAGCCAAGGCCATGGGCGCCACGGCTTTGTTCGGAGAGAAATACGGTGACAAGGTGCGCGTGGTGGTCTTCGACAAGGACTACTCCATGGAGCTTTGTGGCGGCTGCCACACCAGCGCCACGGGTAATATCGGTTGCTTCAAGATCGTCACGGAAGGCGCCATTGCAGCGGGCATCCGCCGCATCGAAGCCATCACGGGCGAGGCTGTGGAACAATATCTTGACGAGCAGCTCGACTTGATTGGTCGCCTGCGCGAGTGCGTCAAGTCGCCCGACTTGGTGAAGGCCGTGACTTCGCTCAACGAGCAGAACTCCGCCTTGAAGAAAGAGGTGGAACACTTGATGCAAGAGAAGGCACAAGCCATGGCCGAGCGTTTGCACGAGAAAGCCACCGAGCACGAGGGCTACAAACTCATCATGGAGACCCTACCCTGCGGTGGCGACCAGCTGCGCAACATCGCCCTGATGCTCAAGCAGATGAACGAGAGCACCATTGCCATCCTCGGCTCCGTATCGGATGGCAAGCCTTCGCTCTGTCTGTTGCTGCCCGAAGCCTATGCCGACGCCAAGGGATTGGATGCCACCAAGCTCATCCGTGAAGTGGCCAAGGAGATCCAAGGTGGTGGCGGTGGACAGAAGACGCTTTGTGTGGCTGGTGGGCGTAATGCTGATGGACTGCCGAAGGCGATGCAGATGCTGAGAGAAAAGATTTAAAAACACATTACTATAAAATAAAAACTATGACAAAGAAACTCATTTTGGCAGCCTTCGTCGCTGCGATGGCACTCACCTCGTGCCACAAAGACCCCACTCCTACTCCTGACCCCGAACCGCAGACCGTGACGCGATTAGCCAGGGAGAAAATCACAACAACGAGCGGGACGCTCACAATGAACTCTTCGGTGGACTACACCTGGGAAAATGGTAACCTGATGCGTGTTTGCGACACGGTATCCATGCCCATTGCGACCGTCACAACCCAAGAAAGGATGGTTTACGAAGATGGCAACATCGTGAAAGTCGAAGAGGAAAGCGGCAAATGGTCGCATCACTTCACCTACGAAAACGGACTGATCGTGAGCTTCCTCAACATTCACCAAGGCGACTCGGCTGTCTGGGGTACGGTTTCCTACAACGCCGATGGCCTTGTGGAGGGGATCCTGAGTCACGCCGGTTCAAAGACGACCAAGTGGAGCCTGACTTGGGAGGACGGCGATGCCACTGAGGTGGTGCAAGAAATACTGGAGCCTGAAGATATGGCCAGCACCCAGATTTTCATCTATGAGTACGACGACAAGCCTTGTGTTTATACCGGCTTCCCCATGGCCTATTCCATCTTTGACGGCGATGGTATCCGCGTAGCCACACGCCAATCGAAGCACAACCTCATCAAAGGAGGTTACAACTACTACTACAACACCGACAACGGCTTGTTGATCTCCACCGCTGCGGAGAACGACTCCACGTCCTACCATTACATCGAGCAGACGGTGGAATAAGGATTTGCCGACAGAGCGAATAATAAATTATGACAATAGCCGCCGTGAGGATCCTCGCGGCGGCTTTCTCTTTTTATAGATGCTCCAGCAGCCATGTCATCCCAACGCTGGCATGTGCGATGGCTTGGGATCTATGGCTGCGGCATACTGGAATCCATCCATCGTAATATGAAAACCCGACATTGCATATCGGGGTGTGGTAGAATCGCCCCTTCGGGACTAAATTAACTCAACTGATTCCTCTCAAAAACGCTATCAATTTCTGCGTGGCCCGACCCCTGTGGCTGATGGCGTTTTTCACTTCATGGCCTAGCTCGGCGAAGGTCTGGTCATAGCCGTCGGGTTGGAAGATGGGGTCATAGCCGAAGCCTTCGGCGCCGCGCTGCTGCTCGGTGATCTGTCCATCGCAGCGGCCTTCAAAATAGTAGGATTTGCCATCAAGGTTCAGTGCGATGCAGGTGCGGAAAGCCGCTTTGCGGTTGGTCTGGCCTTTCATGGCGGCCAACATTTTGTTCACATTGTCCTGATAGCTGCAATGCTCGCCGGCATAACGCGCCGAATACACACCCGGCGCACCGCCCAAGGCCTCCACCTCGAGGCCCGTGTCGTCGGCGAAGCAATCCACGTGGAACTTGTTCGTGACGAAGTCCGCCTTGATCTTGGCGTTGCCTTCGATGGTGTCGGCATCCTCGATGATGTCCTCATGGCAGCCGATGTCGTCGAGGCTCAGGACCTCATAGAGACCTTCCATGATTTCGCGCATCTCGCGCAGTTTGTTTTTATTGTTGGTGGCAAAGACGATCTGTTTCATTCAAGATTCAAAATTCAAAATTTAAAATTTAAAATTCAAAGATTTAAAGATTCAAAATTGAGATTCCCCTTATATTACGGTAAACTCCAGTCAATAGGTTCGATTCCGTTTTGTATCAGATAATTATTCGTTTGTGAGAAATGATGGCAGCCGAAGAAACCGCGGCTGGCTGAAAGCGGCGACGGATGCACCGACTTCAGAATCAGGTGTTTGAAGGGATCAATCAAAGCCTGTTTGGCGATGGCGTAGTTGCCCCAGAGGATGAAGACGATATGCTCGCGCTGCTCAGAGAGGGCACGGATGGCCGCGTCGGTGAACTGCTCCCAGCCATGGCGCGAGTGCGAGGCGGCCTGTCCAGCGCGCACCGTCAGCGAAGCGTTGAGCAACAGTACCCCTTCCCTCGCCCATTTCTCGAGGTTGCCCGAACGCGCCATGGGCACGCCGAGGTCGTCGTGCAACTCCTTGAAAATGTTCTGCAGGCTAGGCGGGAAAGGCACGCCATCGGGCACCGAGAACGAGAGACCATGAGCCTGTCCTGGACCATGGTAGGGATCCTGACCGAGGATGACCACTTTCACCTTGTCGAAGGGTGTGAGGTTGAAGGCGTTGAAAATCAACGGGCCGGGCGGATAAACGGCATATTGTCGCTTCTCGCTCACAAGGAACGACTTCAAGTCAGCGAAATACGGTGCCTCGAACTGCGGCCGCAGCACTTGGTACCAACTTTCATCAATATCGGGTTTCTTCACTTCCATCTTTATTCAGTTTGCAGTTTGCAGTTTGCAGTTATCAGTTTGCAGTTATCGGTTATCAGTTATTCAGTTATTGCAGAAAAAGTTGTGCAAAGATGGCAATTTTTCGGGAAAAAATCCGTTTCTTTGCAAATCAAATTTGATTTCTATGAAGAGAAAACTTGTCATCGCCCTGTTAATCGCCTTTGTTTCAGGCATCGTCATGGCTTCCTGTAAGTCCAATAAGAGCTGCCCTGCCTACGGCGAATCGCAAAACTACATCAAGGAGACACGTTATTAATTAAATAGGTGTCGGGAGGCACGGCCCTTCGACAGGCTCAGGGACCTGCATGATTCTATCAAATACGACCATGACTGCCCTCAGACAACGCCTATTGCGCATCCTCATGCTCGCGCTTTTTGGAGCGTGCGCATTTTTGTTGCCTGCGCAAAACATTGACATCCAGAGCGATGACGACAAGCCTTTGGAGGAAAAGCTGGTCTACAACCACCAAAACACCTTCAATGTGGCCATCCACTCACAAGGTTTTGGGGCAGGATTCAAGATCGGCAGGATCAAGAACATCAACCTGACGCGCAATTGGGAGGCCGAAGTGGTGTCGCTACATTCGTTCAAGGAGATCAAGACCTTGAATCTCTCCACCGTCAACATGCGGCCTTTCATCTACGGCAAGCTGAACTACGCCTACGTGGCCCGTTTCGGCTACGGTGAGGAGCGGCGTATCTTCGGCAAGCCCTATTGGGGCGGCATCGAGACGCGTTGGACCTACGAATTCGGCGCGTCGTTGGCCCTGCTCAAGCCGTATTATTATTACGTGATCACCTATATCCCCAACGGCTCGGGAGGCTATATCGAGACGGTGCAAGAGCAGACCTTCGAGCAAGGCATCGACATCCTGGGCCGTTCGGCTTTCACCAAAGGCATCGCCGAGACCAAGCTCTCACCCGGCCTTCATGCTTCGTTGGGCCTCAGCTTCGACTTCGCCAAGTCGCGCACCTCGGTGCAGGCCCTCAACGTCGACGCCAAGGTCGAGTGCTTCCCTATGGGTGTCTCGCTCATGGACTCGGAGCGCGACCGCTGGCTCTTCGTCACCTTCATGCTGTCGTACAACTGGGGATCAAGATTCAATAAATACTGATATTGAGGATTTTATTCGCCACAGCTGGGGCTGAGTAAAAAAATCTGAAAAAAAATCCCCGATTTTCGTCGCGACATTCAAAAAAAGCGTATTTTTGCAGCCGTTAATGATTGCCCAATGGTGTAATTGGCAACACGACTGACTCTGGATCAGTAAAGTCCAGGTTCGAACCCTGGTTGGGCAACAAAAAAGAGAGCGACCCTTACGAGCCGCTCTCTTTTGTTTTGTTGGGTTTGATTATTGATAACTGGTCACAAAGAATTTGCCGGAAGTGAGCTTTTTGACCGTACCGTCGGGCGAAACCGTCATGATGCCCTCGTCGTCGTTGAAAGCCAGTCTGCCATCCTCAAGCCAGCCGCAGTTGGCATCATAGGCCAGAATCTTTTGGATCTTGCCGTCAAGCGTGGCGAAGCACAGCGGTCCGCGACCTCCGCGACCCCATTCCATAATAGCGGCATAAGCAACACAACCATCATCAGGATTAACGGTAATGAAAGTGAACTCGGGTTGGCCTTCCCATCCCTCGTATTTGCCTTCATGGAAATTGATTTTGTCGCTGATGCAGACCAGATGCTCAGGCAACTCTTCCTCACTATACATGCCATAATCTTCAGGGCAGTAATAGTAACGCATCTCCTCACTGCCCTCTTCGATGGGCATAGTAAGGTAATGCACGTTGTTAATGAAATCCTGATACATAAGGAAGCCATCGTCCACGCCTTCAGGCCAACCGTCGGACATGGTTTTTTCGTCAATCAGATAGTATTTCATATCCTCAAAGCCCTTGCACATCTCGCCCATATTATACTCTAAGCCGACCATTTCAACATCGGAATAGTAGACCATCGATGCGCACTTCTCGCAGCTTTCGTCGTAGCAGTCGCTCAGCTTCAGCTCCCAGTCGATGAGCTGGACCGGAGCAGGCTTCTCTGCTGAAAGATCGACCTTTTTCAGATAGAGTTCATCATTGACCGAAACGGTGTAATAGAACTCGTTTTCATCGTAGAAAACGCCACTGACCACATAATCCTTTTCGGCGGCGAAAGGAACGAAGGCGTTTGTGGAGGAATTGTAGAAAGTCATTTTTCCGTCTTCGAAGACGGCCATGTCACTGCCTTTAAGGGAAGCAACGGTATTGTCATCAGACGGGTTAACCTGGACAGGTTTAGGGTCGCAGCTCATCATGCCGAGTGCCGCGACAGCCATGAGTAAAATGAATGCTTTTTTCATGTTTAATAGGTATTAAATGTTGATTATGTTGATTATTTCACTTGGAAGTCGCCACAATGGGCAATGATCTCCGTGTTGCCGTCGGGGAAAACGCGCTTGATGCAGTGGGCGCGATAGTGCCAGTTGGCGTCATAGTCGGGGTCGCTGGGTGAGAGCGGCTCCTCGCCGACATAGACCAACGAGCCGTCCTTGAGCCAGTCAGCGACAAAGCCGGTGCAATCGGTGTCCTCCAAAGGCAACTGTGTCTCGCCATCGAGGCTGGCCACCGCCAGAATGCCATGAGGCAGGTCGCCCCATTCCAGGATGGCGGCATAAAGCACCTTCGACTTGTCGGGCGACCACGAAATCAGGCTATAGTCGCGCTCCGAGGCGTAGTCGGGGTCGGAGACGTAGGGGTTGAAGTCAATCTTGTCGGACAGGCAGACACGTGCGATGCCGTCCTGAAACCAGTACTGTCCGTTCTCCACCTCAAAGAGATAGGTAAACTCATCTTCTTCGACGTCGGTGCCCATATCCTCCCATTTCCAGTCCGTGATGTTACCGTTGCTTAGGTTGTAGAGTTTCTGTTGGGTCAACGAGTAGGAATCCCAGCTGAACTCATGCCAGAGGCCCAGCATGTTACGCAGGGGGTAGTAGGTCAAAGGCGAAACCGTTCCGTAGGTCTCGGTGACGCATTTTTCGTAGTCCACGCCCCAGTCGCCCACCTGCTTGGGCTGCGGCTCGGCTTCGTTCAAGTCGATGCTGCGCAGCATCATGCGACCCTCGACGGGTACGCAATAATAGAGGTGGTTGTCGGGGGTGAAGACGCAGTTCACCACGCTGTCGGTCTCGGCCGCGAAAGGCACCATGGCTGGCTTGCCGCTGTTGTAGAAGAACAGCTTGCCCTTGTCGAGCATCACCATGTCGCATTGCGAGATGTCGACGGGCTCCACTTCGGCCTTTATGACCAAGGAGTCGCCGACAACTTTCACGTTGACAACGACGCTGTCGACATTCGTCGTGACACTGTTCGGGTCGGGTTTGATGATGATGTCACAGCTGACGAGGCTCATCGCCAGCATCGTGAGCAGAAAATACAACTGTCTTTTCATAATGGTATGAGATTTTGTGAATATTCTGATTCGGTGGCTTTACTTGTCCAAATGCATGCGGATCCTTGAAGCGAGGATGTCGACCACCACGGGGCTGGCGCCGCGCGGCAAGATGATGTCGGCGCAACGCTTGGTGGGCTCGATAAACTGCTGGTGCATGGGCTTGACGAAGGTCTGGTAATGGCGCAGCACGTCCTCCCAGGTGCGGCCGCGCTCGGCGATGTCGCGTCGGATGATGCGCATCAGGCGTTCGTCGCTGTCGGTGTCCACAAACACCTTGATATCCATGCGTTTGCGCAGTTCCTCGTTGACCAGCACCATGATGCCTTCCACGATAATGACCTCGGTGGGGTGCACGTAGATGACCTCCTGTGATCGGGCGCAGGTGACGTAGGTGTAGATAGGCATGGGGATGGTCTCGCCTTGTTTGAGGCGGTCGAGATGGTCGATGAGCAGGTCCCACTCGATGGCATCGGGGTGGTCGAAGTTGATCTGCTTCTTCTCCTCGGGCGTCTTGTCGCCGTTGTCGTAGTAATAAGCGTCCTGTGAAATGACTGATACTGAGTTCTCTGGCAGCTGGCTGACCAGCTCCTTGACGACGGTGGTCTTCCCTGAGCCCGAGCCGCCTGCGATTCCTATGACTAACATGATATTATGGTTTTTGAGCGTGTCGAAAAAGGGTTTTAGAATGAAAAATGTCAAGCCATGGCCCGACTCAGTTCTTGCGCAAACTGCTGCACCGACTGCTTGATGCGTTCCTGTGTCTTCGGTGAAGGGTGGCGGCGCCCACACACATATTGTGACAGCTGCGCCTTGTTGATGCCCGTCATGCGAGCCAGACCCGCCAAGGTCAGCAAGCCTTTGTAGTATTGCAGAAAAGCCGAAGCATCGTAAACAAACTCAAATTCCGCCTCAACATTTTCTCCTGTTTCTTCCAAATGGTCTTTCCTAAAGCCTTCAAAGGTGGCGAGAAAATCTTCCTTAGCCTCCTTCACTGTTTTCCCCTCGCCGAAAAACCCGAAAGGGAGATCCTCGTTGTGGTACACCGAATACCAACCGTCGCTGCCGCATTCGATGTGTGCTGTGATGTGTTTCTTTTCCATAGTTTCTCTCTTTATGTTGTCTGAAGGATTAGTGCTTAATCCAACCCCGCGTCCTTCAGGATTTGTTGCAGTGTTCCAGGCTTCACGTCCAGCGATGCGTGGTTGCTTGTCCCGAATTTTTTCCCTGTTTTTGGGCTGTACCATGCCGGATGTCCGTTGATTTGTTTGCCTTTCAGCGGATAACATCCCGCTTTTTTCAAAAGCTGCTCCAGTTCGCTATACTTCATAGCCTGTTTCTTTTCTTTGACGATGCAAATATAATGTTATTCTTTTGAATAGCAACAGAAATTTTTACAGAAACCCTTGCAGGATGAAAAAATGTTCGTATCTTTGCAGCACTAGAACCCGCCAAGCCTCTCAACGATGCTCAAATGTGCGGGTCGTTTTATTTTTATGCCTATGGCTAATCGAATCCCTTTTCACAAAACATATACCAACGCACATGACCTCGTAAACTTGTTGCAGTCTAGAGGTCTTGCTGTTGCAGATCCGACAAAAGCTGAGCAATATATTGAATATATTGGCTACTATCGCTTATCGGCCTACATGTACCCTTTGCTTCAGATGCCAAAGGAACAGCACCAATACAAGCAGGGAGCCACATTCAGCCAGGTGATGACACTCTACCGTTTCGACAAGAAATTGCGATTGTTTATATTCAACGAGATTGAGAAAATCGAGGTGGCAGTGCGCAGCGCCATCGTCAACACTGGCAGCGAACTGACGGGCAATCCATTCTGGATGACTGATGGAGCCAACTTCACCAATCACAGCAAGTTTTTACATACGATGTCGCTGATAGACGCTGAAATCAACCGTTCTCGGGAAGATTTCATCGTCCACTTCAAGCAGACCTATTCTGATGCCTATCCGCCTGCGTGGATCTTGGCCGAGGTGTTGCCATTTGGTGTGATGACCAACATTTATAGCAATATCAAAGCGCCTCGTATAAAGAAAAGCATTGCACACAAATTCGGCTTACAGGTGGCACCTTTCGAGTCGTGGCTCACCATCGTCACACTGACACGCAACTCATGTTGCCATCATGCCCGAGTATGGAACAAACAGAACACCATCCGCCCAATGATGCCTAACCGAATGAGCGGTGCTTGGTTGACTTTGACCACCGACCCATTGCGCATTTATTTCAATCTGTGCATCATCAAGTATTTCCTTGATGTTATTTCGCCTCAGAACGACATGCGCGATAAACTGCTTCGGTTGCTTGCTGACTACCCATCCATTGACCTCAATGCCATGGGCTTCCCTCAAGCCTGGCAGCAGGAACCATTGTGGCAATGACCCTTGTAGAGACGGTGCGTGCACCGTCTCATAACCGCCAAATGTCCAATGATATTTCTGAGACGGTGCATGCACCGTCTCTACAACCCGACAGATGGAAAAACGATGTTGTTGACGAACAGATGCAATTGATTTCCAGACATAAAAACAGATTGGCCGTTGCCATAGGCAACATGAAATCTGCCGTTACCCACCACGCCAACCAGACCAACCAGGATTTCGCCTGGCAGACGCGTTTCTACGACCGCATCGTCCGCGACCAACCCGAAATGAACCGCATCGCCACCTACATCGAAAACAATGTGGCCAATTGGCACGACGACGAATTCTACACCCCGCGACGATAACGTACCACCCACCTTGTAGAGACGCGCCATGGCACGTCTCGTAGAACAACCGTCTGCATTTTCCTTGAGACGCGCCATGGCACGTCTCTACAACAAAACACAAAAAAAAAAGACGGCGCCAAAAAGCGCCGTCTCATATTAGGCCAAAGCCCGCCTGCAATAAACAGATTCCTGGACTTTGGGTTTTAACAACCTTTCTTAGTTCTTCTTGCCGAAGAATTTGCTATTTACAGTCTATGTACCAAACGGACAGCATGACCGTTATCAGGAGCCATATAAAAGCTTGCATTCATAGAATCATGAGTTTCATAATCTGTACCAAATCGCAAACTATATGTTGCGGCACTCGTGCTCATCGTTGACGCATTATAAGACCCATGCTCCAAAATCCTAGAAGTTAAAGTAATACTCGCACGCCAATTTCCATCACTGCCATTGCGCCAACCAGTAGCGGGCAAAAACACTGCGCCCCTCTCTTCCATCACTTTCCACTGATCCAACGTATATGTATTATCGCCGTAATTTGCATGATGTGACGCGGTTCCTGATCCTGCTGATTTCCAGCTATACGGATTGGTGAAATTATCAGGGAGAAGCACCAAGCCAGGCATGTCATCTTCCATAGTACCCTCAGCAACACCCGTTATAGTAGCAAGTCCTACCTTTCCCTCATTATCACGGCTAATCAAATATGACCATTCGGTATGGGTCAAAGACGTCCACCATCCGGTATTGCCAGGTTTTCCTGAATTGACGATATTGTTTACTCCCCATTCATGGTAACCATTGTTAGAAGTGTACCAAGTATTAGTAGTTGTAGTTTGTGTCGGATAATTACCTGTACCCCAACCAAAAAGATCAATCCAGCCATCATAATCACCGGCGCCAATATTCTCGTTGTTAGACCTAGTTGCCGAGCTACCAGTTTCATCTCTCACCACATTTCCATGTTGGTTACTGGAATTATCAAAACCTCCGACAAAATCATATTGGTGTTTAGCGAAACGCCATGTTTGAGCAGGACGAACATTATCACCAGAACCTACAGTAAGATGTGCATATTGCAGGTTACCTCTTGAGAACACCACCTGGTTCGTTCCAGAAACTGAGAATGCTCCGCTGTGCCACACCAAGTCAATCTTGGCATCTTGGTAGAAGGCGTTGTTCACAACCTCTCCAGCCAATTTATAGGTACCGAAGAAGCCATAAGGATCGGAAGAAGCATTAAATGCCACGTCAAGGTTTTCCTGTGTCTTATTATAAGCATTCTCTCCAGTCTTGGGAGCAACAATGGCGTATCTCACTGCATCTGGTGTTTCTGTCGAGGCTATTTCATTAGCAGCAGGCATATACAACTTAATGGCTCCATCAAAATTTCGCGCATCCGTTTTTTCCGTACTTTTGCACAAACAACCGATGTAAAACTCACATGATGAATAGCATGAAAAAAACCTTGGGCGCGCTGCTGGCCGCTGGCGTTTTGGCCCTGTGCAGCTGTGGTCCACAACTGCCCGAACTCCCCGTGGAGAACGTCAAACCCTATTTCGCCGAGGCCGCCAAGACCAAGGCCATCGATACGGCCTTCTACGAAGTCAAGGACGCCAAAGGCACCAAGCTGGGCTCGGTCCTGTATTCCTCGCCCTACTCCGACAACGTGAAGGGCTTCAACGGGCCTACACCTATATTAATAATAATGGACGCCGAGGATCGCATCCAGAACGTGGTCCTCTTGGACAACCAGGAGACGCCCTTCTACGCCCAACGCGTTGCAGACGGCGGCCTCTATTCAGCTTGGAACGGCCTCACCGCCGAGGAAGCCCTCCGCAAGGAAGTGGATGCCGTCAGCGGGGCCACCTACACCTCCAACGGCGTGAAAAACAGCCTTGTCGCGAGACTGAAAGCCTACCGGAAACAGGTGAAATAATACCATGTAGAGACGCGCCATGGCACGTCTCTACAGGTTTTGGTATGGTATTTGTAATTTATAGGTCAACATTAAAATGATATTAGCCATGAAAAAGACCTTGTTAGCCCTGTGCCTCCTCATTGTGGTGTCGGTTTCGGCCGAGGCACAAATCCGTCCACACCGTCCACAGCCCCATCCCAGAACGTTGGAGCAGTCCCGTGAGCGTCGCGCACCGCGCCTCTACGGCCTCGACGACTTCCGTTTCCACGTGTACGGCGAGCTCGGCAACAACGACTTCGGCGCCATCATCGCGCACGATATCCCCTATCACTTCAGCGTAGGCGGTATGGCGGAGTACCAGATCGGTCGCCTCACCAGCATCGGCGTCGGCGCGGAGTTCTATTCGACCTACGGCGAGCACTGCGACCTGTTCCACAACATGCAGGAGACCTACCTCCACACGCTGCCCATCTACGCCAACCTGAAACTCACGCTGCCTTATGCCGACATCAGCCCCTTCGTCGAAGGCCGCATCGGCTATTCCGTGCCCTTGGGCGCAGTGACCTGCAACGACCCTGAAGGCGTGCACCACTACAAATCCATGGGCTTGTACACGGGCGGCGCCGTGGGTATCAAGATCTACCGCGTCTACCTCAGCTGCGGCCTGTCGACCATCGACGTGGTGGACGCCGACTACGGCACCATCGGGCCCCGCATGGATGTCATCACGGATTATTACGTCAGGGTGGGGGTCGCGTTCTAATCTAAAAACAATATGGGATATAATGGGTAGAGACGTGCCATGGCGCGTCTCTACAATTTTTTTATTCTTCGGAATCGTCGTCTGGGGAGACGGTGCATGCACCGTCTCTACCTTCCAGAACAATGACGATTTCGCCTTTGATTTCCTTTTTGGAAAAATGTTCGATCACCTCGGACAGGGTGCCACGGGCGTTCTCCTCGTGGATTTTGGTCAGCTCGCGCGAGACGCAGACCTTCCTTTCAGTGCCACAGACCTCGGCCAGCTGCTGCAAGGTCTTCAGCAGGCGGAAAGGCGACTCGTAGAGGATGGTCGTGTAGGGATACTCGGCCACGGTCTGGAGCTTGGTCTGGCGGCCTTTCTTGTGCGGCAGGAAACCTTCGAAGATGAACTTCTCCGCCGGCAGTCCCGAGTTGACCAAGGCCGGCACGAAGGCCGTCGGGCCCGGCAGGCACTCCACCTCAATGCCCCGCTTGACGCACTCGCGCACCAAGAGGAAGCCTGGGTCGGAGATGGCGGGCGTGCCCGCATCGGTCACCAAGGCGAGGGTCTCCCCTGCCTCGATGCGTTCGGCGATGCGTTCCACCACCTGATGCTCGTTGCGGATATGGAAAGCCGTCATCGGCTTGCTGATGTCGAGATGGCGCAGCAGGTTACCCGAGGTGCGCGTGTCCTCAGCGAGGATGCCGTCCACCTCCTTCAGCACACGGATGGCCCTCAAGGTGATGTCCTCAAGGTTGCCGATGGGCGTGGGCACAAGATAGAGCTTCGACATGGCCGCGATTATTCAAACTTTCTGGTAATCAGGTCTTTGAGTTTTAGGTACGCCTCGTTGCTGCTGTTCCACTGCAATTCGATCTTCAGCTCGTTGAGGTAGATCATCGCGCCGTTCAAGGTCTTCAAGTCGTTGAGGTTTTCGATGGACTTGTTGTATTTCTCCATGCTTCCTCCAAACAACTCATTGACAAACAAGAACTTGTCATTGATACCGATGACGGATTTCAGGTCGCGGACAGGGTTTTGTTGCAGCTTGGCGGCCAGGGAATTGTCCTCGCCCATCATCTTCTCGCCCAAGGTCTCGCCCGTCGAGAGTTCAAAACCGGTATCGTCTTGTTCGAAGAATCCCGACATGCCTCCCGAAGCCTGCTGCTCTATCTCCGCCTTCTCGGCCTTTCGTTCATCGTCCAGTCGAGGCATCACCAGCGGGTTGTCTTTCACCAGGTCCTCGCCATGCACACGGTCGCGCTCAGGGATGAGTTCTTCAGGCACAGCCTCCATCACGTGGACCAAACGGCCTTGCTCGTCCCTCTTGGTCTCAGGCGTTTTTTCCTCCTCGGGGATGTTCTCAAAGTGCAGGAAAATGCCGAAGTCGTCCGCCATAGGCTGGCTTTCGGGTTCCGGCTCAGGGGCGACTTTTTCCGCTTTTTCGGTGGGCGTGGCGAACTCCATCACGACAGGCGCTTCTGCGACAGGCGCAGGTTGTGGCTCAGGCTGGGGCTCTTCGACAACAGGCTGTTCCTCCACGACGGGCGCTTCGTCAGTGTTTTCGGCGGGCGCATCCTGCGTCATGCCGCCAAAGAGGCCTGCAAGGTCGTCGGCATCGAAAGGAAGGTCCTCGTCGAGGCTCTCGTCACCCACATTGATGGAGCAAAGTTGGTCGTAAAGGGTGTGCGTGCGGTTCATCAGCACGTCCAAATCGAGCAGCTCGAGGGGTTTTTCGTTTCTTAAAAGGTAGTTGACTTGTTGATATAACAAACTGATTTCCTGCTTGATAGAAATCAATGTTTCTTTTTGGCTCTCAAATTTGTCGTTCATATAGGATTTATCTTTATTTTTGCGATTGTGACATGAGACGCAAGATTTTGCGTCTCTACAATGAAATGAGGGTGCTAAATTACAAATATTCCTACAATCATCGTTATGTTTCTGGAAAAAGATTCTCACAACAAGTCGCAAGGCTGGATTGAAGTGATTTGCGGCTCCATGTTTTCGGGTAAGACGGAGGAGTTGATCCGCCGTTTGAAACGCGCCAAGATCGCCAAGTTGAAGGTGGAGATTTTCAAGCCGGGCGTCGACACGCGCTATAGCGAGGAGGACGTGGTGTCGCACAATGCCACGGCCTTGCATTCCATTCCTGTGGAGAGTGCCAGTGAGATTCTTTTCTATGCCAACGACGTGGACGTCATCGGCATCGACGAGGCCCAATTCCTTGACGATGAGCTGCCTAACGTCTGTGAGCAGCTGGCCAACCAGGGCGTGCGCGTCATCATCGCGGGTTTGGACATGGACTTCATGGGCAAGCCTTTCGGCCCCATGCCGAAGCTGATGGCCATTGCAGAAGACGTCACCAAGGTACACGCCATCTGCGTGCGTTGCGGCAGTCCGGCGCAATTCTCGCACCGCACCATTGCGGGTGACAAATTGGTGGTATTGGGAGAAACGGAGAGCTATGAGCCGCTGTGCAGGGCTTGTTATCTTAAGGCTCGGGAAGAACGCGAGCAGAATCCATAGTTTCCTTGGCTTGTTTTTTCGGTTCGCGGCGGCAATCCCAAAAATCCACGACTTCAATCACATCCGTAATGCAATTCTTCAGCAGCTGTAAATGTGGATACTCCCTCCCCTTCCATTTCAAATTCCTCATCTAATTCACGCAGCACATCCTCAATATCCGTATAATTGCCCAAGGCAATTTGTCTCCGACCTTCTTCAGCTCTTTCCAAAAGTTCCTTGACGGTATAAGGTTCCAAGTTTTCTTCTGCTTTCATATCACCTCCTTTATTCAATAGGACTACAAAGATAAAGATATTTTTCGAAAACTCTTGTTTTTCAAGCCAAACTTTCAACTCATTTACAAGTCATTTCCCTCGCCCTTGAATAACAATCAACACCGTGTAAATCAGAATCTTGATATCCAAAGCGAGGTTTACGTTCTCGATGTAGAGCACATCGTATTTCAGGCGCTCGATCATCTCATCGACGTTTTCGGCATAACCATATTTCACCTCGCCCCAACTGGTGATGCCAGGCTTCACCTTAAGCAGCAGGCGGTAATAGGGCGCCCTTTCCATGATCTTGTCGATAAAATACTGCCGCTCGGGACGATAACCCACCAGCGACATGTCGCCTTTCAGCACGGTCCAGAACTGGGGGATTTCATCGAGGCGCACCTTACGCATGAACTTGCCGAACTTGGTTATACGCGGGTCGTCATCGCTCGACAGCTGCGGCGTGCCACTCGACTCGGCGTCCACCTTCATGCTGCGGAACTTGGCCATCTTGAAAGGCTTGCCACCCTTGCCGATGCGTTCCTGCGCATAGAAGACGGGACCTTTGGAAGTGGCTTTCACGATGATGGCGCAAAGCAAGAACACCGGCGACAGGATCACGAGAGCCAATACCGAGGCCACGATGTCGAAAGCGCGCTTCACCACCCTTTGCCACACGGGCATCAGCTCGGGCGTGACCTGCACCAAAGGCGCCTGCCAGATGGCCGACTGCTTGACGGTGCCGAAGACCAAGTCCTGCATGGCGGGAATGATCTTCACGTTGGCGTTGGTCGTGTCGACCACCGAGAGCAGCACCTTCATCGTCTCCACCTCGGAACGCTCGATGGCGATGATGACTTCTTCCACATTGTGTTCCTTCACAATCTGCTCAATCTCGCGATACGAGCCGAGGCGCGGTAGATACTCCGCCAGTTTGTATTCCGTCTTGTCGTACACATTGAGGAAACCGATCAGTCGGCGACCCGAAGGCTTCACCTCCTCCTCAATCTCCTTGAAGATGGCGCAGGCGTTGTCGTTGCTGCCCACGATGAGCGTGTTGAAGCCAATCTTTTTGCTTCGTATGCGATAAATCACCGTCGTGGTGATGATCAGACGCGGGATGTAGGTGATGACAAATTGAAGCGTAAATAACGCGATAAACGACTGATAATAAGACTTGTACGAAACAACTTCGTCATCAAGGATGACCACAAAGAAAAGGACGATGACACCTAGCAAAGTGATGAAAAACGTCTGTCCCAGCTCTTTCAATCTTGACTTCTGGTATACTTTCTCGTAGGCACCCGTCACGGCATGAAGGATAAGCCAGCAAATGGGGATGATGGCCACACCCAGCCAGAAGCTCGGCGTGTTGAAGGAATTCGTGATGCGGTCCCAATAGTTGATGTAAAGGTCTTCGTGCGCCTTGCGGAAGAAATAAAACAAGGTCCACGCCAGAATGGAAGCCAACCAATCGACGATGAAATAAAGCGATGCCAGCCTTTTCTTGTTCATAGGTTACGATAGAGCAGTTTCAGGTTATCGAAATAATAGTAACGCGGCTCGTTGATGGGATGGTAGATGTTCCCGTAGAGGATATCCTGGTCGGTGGTCAGGTCGGAAGTGAGGTAGACTTTGAAATAGTTGGCCGTCACGTTATTGTTCATCGTCGGGCCGATGTTGATGTAGATCTTGTTCCAACGCTGCGGCCTGTCATGTTGCTTGTCGGTAGGCGTCACTTTCACCAAGGGCATCGACTCCAGTTGATAGTTCTTATAACACTGAACACCGACGAAGAACGTGTCGTTGCAGCAGTAGTCCATCTCCAGCAAGCAATACACGCCGTTAGTGCCTTTGTAGAAGTCGAATTCGTCGGCAGTGGCGACGGTGAAGTCCATCGTGTCGGGTGGTAGCTCCACCTTGCCCGAGAAGAACGAATTGGCCGAATGCCAAGCCCCGTTGCCGGTGAAGCGCACCATGCTCGTGTCGCTAGTGGCGGTGGGCAACATGGAGCTGGTGTTCTCGAAGTCCTCCATCCAAGCCACGTTGACGCCTTCGCCGATGGGATAATAGCTGAGCACGGGACTCAAGTTGACGATGCTATCCTCAACGAGATTCAGGTTTTGGTAGATGCGAGGCATGTAGAAAGGATAATCGTCGCGCGAGGCCCCAATGCCATTCACCTTGATGCCGCCATAGATGGCCACCTTGTGCGGGCCTTTTTTCAAGATCGGGAAGGTGCTCGGAAGCTCGAAGGCACCGATGGGGTTGTCGTCGACATACACCCAAGCGTCGGTGATTTTGCTTGAGGGGGCGCCATACACGAAATAATCCGTCAGCGAATCCACCTCAATGGACTCGATATGAATGTAGGAAGGCACCGTCTGCGAGCCTTCGAACTTGTTGCATGAAGTGGCTGTCATGGCGAGGAAAAGGAGACCCAGCATGACAGAAAAGATAGAATTCCTTGTCATAGAACTATATTTAATAAGGTAACGACGCGGCATCATGAATATTGTCTCAAACGGGTTTTATTTCTGCACCTTGGCGATGGCCTCATCCACGGCCGTCAGGATGCGGTAAGCCAGCTTCAGAACATTGATGCCGTCGTCGATGGTGACGGTGGGCGTAGTGTTGTGAATGATAGCGTCATAGAAGCTTTCCAGCTCCGTCTTGATGGCGTTGATGGGGTGGATTTCAGGTCGCTCGAAGGTGATTTGCTTCTCGGTGCCGTCGCCCAAGGTGATGGTTGCTGACAGCGGGTTGGTCTCATCCACTTCGTCGTTGATGCGGAAAATCTCCGTCACCTTGTCCAAGAAATCGACAGTGATATAGGCTCCCTTTTGGAAGATGCGGGTCTTGCGCATGTTCTTCATCGACAGACGCGATGCGGTGAGGTTGGCCACCGTGCCGTTCTCAAACTCGATGCGCACGTTGGTGATGTCGGGCGTCGGGCTGACGATGCTCACACCGCTCGCGCTGATATGCGCCACTGGCGACTTGACGATGGTGAGCAGGATGTCGAGGTCGTGTACCATCAGGTCAAGCACGACAGGCACGTCGGTGCCACGGGGGTTA
This sequence comes from Bacteroidales bacterium, assembly GCA_017632935.1. Taxonomy (GTDB): domain Bacteria; phylum Bacteroidota; class Bacteroidia; order Bacteroidales; family F082; genus Limimorpha. The sequence goes on from JAGBQJ010000002.1 coordinate 51,524, forward strand.
AAGAGTGCCAAGCGATGCGCCTCGATGAAAAGGGGCTCTTGGATGAAAGGCTCGGCGGCAACGAAGGCCGGGTTGAATCGCTCCACATGCCCCACCTGAACTTTCACGCCAGCCTCATCGGCTAGCTTTTTCAAGGCATTGGCTTCCTCGGGTGTGGCCACGATGGGTTTCTCGATGAAAACATGCTTGCGCTTCTGCAAGGCCTTGGAGGCACATTCGAAGTGGCGGATGGTAGGCGTGACGATGTCGACCACATCCACGGCATCGATCAATGCGTCAATGGAGTCGAAGCACTTCACGTTCATCTCGGCTTCTACTTGTCGCGCTGTCTCCATGGCGGGATCAAAAAAACCGACCAAATCGTACTTCTCTATCTGCTTGATGCAGTTCAAGTGGATTTTGCCCAAATGGCCTGCACCTAAAACACCTATTCTCAGCATATTTCAAAATTTCGGCAAAAATAGTGTTTTTTATCATTTCATAGCGTCAGATTTTAGCGTAATTTCGCAGCGTGAATACCTCTTTAGAAGACAACTACCGCCACAAAGGCCTTCGCCAACAACTCGTCGACCAGCTTCGCACGAAAGGCATCACCGACGAGGCTGTGCTTGCAGCCCTCAACGAAGTGCCGCGCCACATTTTCCTGGATTCCTCTTTCGTCGAGCTCGCCTACCAAGACCAAGCGTTTCCCATCGGCTCGGGGCAGACCATCTCGCAACCCCACACCGTGGCTTTCCAGACGCAGTTGCTTCAAGTGGAGAAAGGCATGAAAGTGCTCGAAATCGGCACAGGGTCAGGCTATCAGGCCTGTGTGTTGGCGGCAATGGGTGCCAAAGTGTTCAGCATAGAGCGGCAACGCAACCTCTTCTTTAAGACCAAGGAGATACTGGAGCAACTACCCTTCCGCATGAAGGTTTTCTTGGGCGACGGCTTTGAAGGCCTGCCCATGTACGCCCCTTTCGACCGCATCATCATCACGGCGGGCGCGCCACGCCTCCCTGAAACGCTCATCCAACAACTGAAAACTGGCGGCATCATGGTCATTCCCATGGACAATGCTGAAAGCGAGGGACAAACTATGCTGAAAATCACCAAATTAGGAGATGACACTTTGAAAAAAGAGGCTTTCGGCGACTTCAAGTTTGTGCCGATGCTTAAAGAGATTGGGAATGACTAAACAAAAAAAGGGAGGCGATCGCCTCCCTTTTTCAATCATTTCTTGAACATCCCGCCCAAAAGCCCTCTGAAAATCGACTTTCCGAGTTGACGCCCGAAGGTCGTGGCCGTCGTGTTGATGGTCTTCTCGATGGCCTTGCCTGCCGTCGACTTTTTCTTTTTGGTGGTCGTGCTTCTGGAGCTGGTGCTTCTGGAGCGTTCCCTCTCCTTGGCTTCCTTGGCCAGACGTTTCTCCTCTTCCTCGGCTTCGCGTTGCAGGCGTTTCTCTTCCTGTTTCTGCTGCTCGAGAATGAGTTCGTAGGCACTCTCGCGGTCGAAGCTCTTGTCGTAGATGCCATAGAGGCGCGAGTTACGGATCAAGGCGGTGCGCTGTCCTTCGGTGATGGCACCGATTTGGCTCAACGGGAAGAGGATCTTGGCACGCTCGACAATGCAAGGCGCGCCCTTCTCATCCAAGAAGGAGACCAAAGCCTCGCCCGTGCCGAGTTCCAAAATGGCTGCCTCAGTGTTGAAGTTGGGGTTGGCGCGGAAGGTCTGCGCTGCCGCCTTGACGGTCTTCTGGTCTTTGGGCGTATAGGCTCTCAGTCCATGGAGGACGCGGTTACCCAGCTGTCCGGCAATGACTTCCGGGATGTCGCTCGGGCTTTGGGTGACGAAATAGACACCCACGCCCTTGGAACGCACCAGACGGATGACCTGTTCGATCTTGTCAATCAAGGCTTTGGAGGTGTCCTTGAACAGCATGTGAGCCTCGTCGAAGAAGAACACCAGCTTGGGCAACTCGAGGTCACCGACTTCGGGAAGCTGTTCGTAGAGCTCGCTCAGCAGCCACAGCAGGAAGGTGGAATAGAGCTTGGGGTTGAGCATCAGCTTGTCGGCTGCCAGCACGTTCATCACGCCGCGACCGCCTTCGGTCTGGAGGAAGTCCAAGACATTGAACGAAGGCTCACCAAAGAAAATCTCGCCGCCTTCGGCCTCCAAGGCCAACAGGGCACGTTGGATGGCGCCCACGCTCACCGACGACACCGTTCCGTAGGTCGTGGTGAACTCCTTGGCGTTCTTGGCCACATAGTCGAGCATCATCCGCAAGTCCTTCATGTCGATGAGCAACAGGCCTTGGTCGTCGGCAATCTTAAAGACGATGTTGAGGATGCCGGTCTGGGTCTCATTGAGGTCGAGCAGACGGGCCAGGAGCTGGGGACCCATCTCCGAGATGGTGGCTCTCAAGGGATGACCCTGCTCACCGTACACGTCGAAGAAACGTGTCGGGCAGCCGTGGAACTGCGGGTCTTCGATGCCGAATTCGGGACAGCGCTTCTCGATGAAGCTGCTCATTTGTCCCGGCTGGCTGATGCCCGAGAGGTCGCCTTTCATATCGGCCATGAAGCAAGGTACGCCTGCCTCGCAGAAAGTCTCGGCAAGCACCTGCAGGGTAACGGTCTTACCTGTACCCGTGGCACCGGCAATCATACCGTGACGGTTGGCCATCTTGCCCACCATGTAGATTGGACCGTTGTCGCAATGCGCGATGTAGAGTTGGTTGTCTTCTGTATACATATTGTTTAATTGTTGATTGTTTAATCGTTGAATTGTTGGTTTTTGACGCGAGACTGCGGGACGCGAGACGCGGGACTCATTCTTCATTCATCATTCCGCATTGACTTCGTCGAATCTTCGATTTCATCATTCCGCATTCCGCATTTATTTTAAATCGGATATACTTTATCGTCAAGCCCTGGTCAAGCCACATCTGTTCGTAAAAAGTGCGGATGGTCTTCACTTCGAGGTTGTCATTGTTGGCGTAGAGGTCATCGGTGGCGTAGAGCAGCGGCAGGCCTTGTTTCTCCACCACATCGTGAAGCGTGAACTCATACATGATGGGACTGTCGGTCTTGAGGTTGAGGACGCCATCGGGACGGACGATCTTACGATAGCGGTCAAGGAACTCAGGCGAGGTGAGACGATGACGCGCATTGCGTTCGCCTTCACCAGGATGCGGGTCGGGGAAGGTGACCCAAATCTCTGCCACTTCGTCCTTGGCAAAGAAATGCTCGATTTGGTCGATGCGGGCACGCAGAAACGCCACGTTCTTCAAGCCTTCTTCATTCGACTGCTTCAGTCCACGCCAGATGCGGGCGCCTTTGATGTCGACACCTATATAATTAATGTCGCGATGCGCGCGAGCCAAGCCAACCGTGTACTCACCCTTGCCACAACCCAACTCAAGCACGATGGGATTGTCGTTGTGGAAAAAGTCGGCATGCCACTTCCCTTGCAGGGGAAAGCCCTCGCTCATAATACGTTCATAGCTGTATTCAAACAAGTTGGGGAAGGTCTTGTTCTCGGCAAATCGCTCTAGTTTGTTCTTTTTTGACATGTTCCTTTTTTCTGAAGCATGGGATTATATAATCCACTTTTCAAAGTGCAAAGATATGAAAAATAATCACTTTGAACCTCGGTAGCCGACTCCGTATGTCGACGTGTAATAGTCGATGCGCTTGGAATCGTTGAACTCTGGCTCATAAATATTCTCGTCAGGATTGATTCCGACGAGGGTGCAAACAGCTCTGTGGGCACGAATCGTAAGGTCCGTCTCACGATCCTTGGGCTTGAGGGCCTCATCTGGAAAGATGGGCTCACCGACATGAAGCGTAAACAATGCAATCTGGTGGAAGATGTGCTCTCTGATCCAGCCAGGTTTGCGGTAAGAGTATCCCAAAGGGATGACGGGCTTGTCATTGCTGACAGCGAGGAGTGCCGTGCCGCGTTTGAACGGGCGAATCGGAGCATAGTACTCCCACATGCTGCCTTCAGCGTAGATGTGAAGCCAGCCGCGCTCTGAGAGGAATTCTCCAAGGGCTTTAAAGAAAGCCTTCTTGCCAGCGATACTGTTTTCCGGGATGGGGATTCCACCTACTAGACGCATGGCCGCACCTTTCTCACCGTTGATGTTTTTGTCCCAAACAAGAACGTTCGACTTGTAGGGACGAATTGCTTTCATGATCCCGAGATAATCCCACATGTGAACGTGATTGCAAACCGACACCACACCGTTTTTCAGAACCGTCCTATACATCTTCAGATTTTTGCGTCCCTCAATCTTCAACCCCATACGAATGGTCACAATCGGGAACACAACCACATTCAGAAAGATGCGGATCAGGAACTTTTTAAACCTGAAAAAGCTGGACTTTTCTATATAAGGATATGATTCATCGAAAACAAGACCGCGATCCTTATGTATTTCAAGATAATGCTGGTTGGTCTTTTCGGGATACGGGAAGCGGTCTGTCCTGGGATCAAACATAGATGTAAGAGTTTGTTTACGTTTCATTGAGATAGTATCCACGCCTTGTATTCGGTATTGGCCCTGATTTCGCGCAAGGCCGCAGCCGCCTCTTCGTCGGTCTTGTAGCAGCCGAACGACACGTACCACATATTGTAGCGCATCTCATACAAGGCACCCGAATAGCCCTTCTCTTTCAAGGTGTTGGTCAAACGCTGAGCATTATCCTCTAAGCCGAAGCAACCGGCTATGATACGGATGTTGGCATCAGATGGGGTTGCTACAGGCTGCTTGACCGTATCGTTAACCACTGTAGTATCCTGTGCCACAGACTCTTTCCATTCCCAAGTTTTCTGATAAGTGGGCAAGGTATAGGTCTTAGGCTCCGTCACGATGCGTCGCTCTTCCTTCTGCCAAGGTAACTCTATGACCTTGAAATAATACAAGCCATAAACCACGCCCGCCACAAGCAAGAGGCCCAACAAAACCCACAGCCAGCCCAAGCCGCGTCTTGGCTCGTCGTCTTCGTCATCGTTATCTCTCTCATGCACAGCCTTTTCGTCTACACTCATGGGCGTGTTTTTGTCTTTCTGCTGCTGCTCAATTTCAGTTTTGATTTCGTCCTTTGTCTTCGAACGCAGCACCGGCTCGGGCGTGAAGTCGCACAAGCCGAAGGCGTCGGCGTTGTAGTTGACCGACTTGTCCTGCTCAAACACGATGTCGTTGGCCCAGTCGTACGACAAAGTGCCAATCTGGCTCAGCACCACCTTCTTTCCTTGCTTGAGGCTGTTGAAACAGTCGGAAACGAACATCGAAAGCAGCTTCTGCGCCTCTTCCTTAGGGATGTCGTTCTTTTCCGACATATAGTTGACAACCAACTCGTTATCCTCGCGCAAGTTGGCATCAAAGACGATTTCGCTTGAAGGCATGGCGAAATAGTTTGCCACGGGATTCACCTGGGCCGAGACGGGTTTCTTCACGAAGGCACCCAAACCTGGCACCACCACGGTGTCGCGGACATACAAAAGATCTGATATGGCTTCAGCAATCGAAATCATCTCATTCTACCCATTGATTCTGAGCGAATTGCAAGGCTTTTTCCAGGTCCGCCTGCGTGTCGATGGACAGGCTATCGTAAGTCGTGATGCCCATACGGATGCGCAAGCCGTTTTCCAGCCAGCGCAATTGTTCCAACGACTCGGCCATCTCAAGCGTAGTCGACTGCATTTCAGCGACTTGGCATAATGTCTCTGCTTTATAGGCATAGAGGCCGATATGCTTGTAGAACTCTCCCTTTTGCAGCCACTGGTCATGAGGCAAACTACGCATGAAAGGTATGGGATTACGGCTGAAATACAGTGCGTTACCTTGTTTATCCATCACCACTTTCACCACATTGGGGCTGAACAGCTCATCCTCGTCGTCAATACGCTTGGCCAAAGATGCCAACTGCGTATCGTCGCGGCTAATCAGGTCGATGACTTGGTTGATTTGCTCAGGATTGATGAAAGGCTCGTCGCCTTGTATGTTGACCACGGCATCGTACTGACCTTCAACCATATACAAAGCCTCGCGACAACGGTCGGTGCCACTGCGGTGGTTGGGGTCGGTGAGCACGTATTGTCCTCCGAAGTTCAAAACCTCGTCGGCGATGCGCATGTCATCGGTAGCCACCACGACCGCGTCCAGTTTCGATTTCCAAGCCTGTTCCCACACGCGTTGGATCATCGTCTTCCCTTTGATCATAGATAAAGGCTTGCTAGGAAAGCGCGTCGAGGCGTAACGAGAGGGTATTATTCCTAAAACTTTCATAATCAGAACAATCCGTTAAGTGAGGCTTCGATGCGGTCGACGACGGTACTGAGGTCCTCAGGATTTTCGAGATCGAGGTTGTCGGTGTCGATGATGAGCAGCTTACCTTCGTGGTAGTTGTTAATCCATTCCTCGTAACGCTCGTTGAGGTTGGTCAGGTAGCTGATGCTGATGCTCTGCTCAAACTCGCGGTTGCGCTTGGCGATGTGCCTGATTAAGGTCGGCACCGAGGCGCGGAGGTAAATGAGCAGGTCGGGCGGCTGGAGGAACTTGGTCATCAGCTCGAACAGCGACTTATAGTTCTCAAAATCACGGGTTTCCATCAGACCCATGGAATAGAGGTTGGCCGCAAAGATATGGGCATCCTCGTAGATGGTGCGGTCCTGGATGACGTCCTCGCCGCTTTTACGGATGTCCATCACCTGGCGGAAACGGCTGTTGAGGAAAAAGATCTGGATGTTGAACGACCAGCGTTGCATGTCCTCATAGAAACTGTCGAGATAGGGGTTGTGCTCCACCTCTTCATAGTGAGGCTTCCAGTTGAAATGCTTGGCCAGGAGACCCGTTAAGGTAGTCTTGCCCGAGCCTATGTTGCCAGCTACTGCGATATGCATAATACTCTTGTTTTAGGGTGATAAGAAGTGGCTAAATTAAGGAAAAGTCGGCAAAAGGAGCCCAATTTTTTGCAGAAAAATAACAAACTATTGATTTTCAGCTTATTTCGGCGCTTTTATCAGAAGATAGACGCCCAGCGCGCAGAAAATGAAATTGGGAATCCATGCGGCAAGGAAGGGCGACAAGCTGCCCGAGATGGCGAACGACTTGGAGATCTGCATGAAGAGGATATAGGCAAAGGCGATGGTGATGCCGATGCCGAGGTGCATGCCTATGCCTCCCCTAATCTTTCGGCTCGACAAGGCCGCTCCGATGAGGGTCAAAATCAGCACGGCGGCGGGGGCCGACATGCGGGTGTGCATCTCCACCTGATAGGCCTTCACGCCTTCCGAACCTTTCTCCTTCATGCCTCGGATATGGTCGCGCAACTCGAAGAAGTCCATCTCCTCGAAGTCTTCCTTCAACTTGTAGAGGTCGGTCGGATACAGGTTGATGATGGTGTCGAGGTTGCGACCTTTCAGCAGGTTTTCTTCACGTCCGTCGAGATTGCGAATGGCATACGGGTCGATTTTCCAGCTGTTGAGCGCCACCGTGTCATGATAAAGCATATCAGCCATCACCTTGTATTTCAACTCGTTACCATCGTATCTCTCCCAAGAGAACTTATAGCCGTTTTGCTTGGCGATGTTGAAACTCTCCACATACACGAACTCGTCCTTGCCAATCTGCACGTGCACATTGCGTCCCGCGCTCTGGCTCAGCTTCTCCATATACTCGTCCTTGAACTGCCGACGGATTTCGTTCGTCTTGGGAATCAAGAAGTTGCCGAAATACAATGACATGACGGCTATAAGAATCGCCGCCCACATATAGGGGACGAGGAAGCGCCAAAAACTGATGCCGCTACTCAAAATGGCCACGATTTCGGTGCGGGCGGCCATCTTTGAGGTAAAAAACACCACAGCGATGAAGGCGAACAAATGAATGAACAAGTTGATATAATAAGGTATCGACATGACGTAGTAGTCGACCACCACCCGTTGCCATGGCGCATGGTGCTTCAGGAAGCTGTCGATGTTTTCGGACACGTCGAAAATGATGACGACCAACAGCAGCATCGAGATGGCAAAGAAGAAAGTGCCAAGATACTTCTTGAAGATATATGCGTCTATTTTTCTCATCTACTTTTTTGACTGCGGGACGCGAGACTGCGGGACGCGAGACTCACAATCTCCTTGTAACTTTTTGAAGCATCACGTCGCGCCACTCGGCGAAGTCGCCGGCGATGATGTGTTTTCGGGCCTCGCGCACCAGCAATAGGTAGAAGCCGATGTTGTGGAGGCTGGCAATCATGGGACCGAGAATCTCGCCCGCGACGAAGAGATGACGCAGGTAAGCCCTCGTATATTGTGCATCGACGAAAGTTTCACCGTTGGGGTCGACGGGCGAGAAGTCCGTTTTCCACTTCTCGTTCTTGATATTGATGATGCCTTCCGAGGTGAAAATCATGCCGTTACGTCCGTTACGTGTCGGCATGACGCAGTCGAACATGTCGACACCGCGTGAGATGCCTTCGAGGATGTTGGCCGGCGTACCCACGCCCATGAGGTAACGCGGTTTGTCCTTGGGCAGGATGGTGTTCACCAGCTCAATCATCTCATACATCTTTTCGGTAGGCTCACCTACAGCCAAGCCTCCGATGGCATTGCCGACAGCGTTTTTCGAGGCGATGTATGCCGCCGACTCTTCGCGCAGGTCGCGATATACGCAGCCCTGCACGATGGGGAACAGTGCCTGCTCGTAGCCGTATTTCGGCTCCGTGGCATTGAAACGCTCAATACAACGGTCGAGCCAGCGGTGCGTGCGTTCCATGGAGGGTTTGGCGTACTTGTAATCGGCGGTGCCTGGCGTACACTCGTCGAAAGCCATGATGATGTCGGCGCCGATGCTGCGCTGGATGTCCATCACACGTTCAGGCGTGAAGAGGTGCCGCGAGCCGTCGATGTGCGACTGGAAAGTCACGCCTTCCTCTTTCATCTTGCGGATGCCCGTGAGCGAAAACACCTGAAAGCCACCGCTATCGGTCAGTATCGGGCGTTCCCAGTCGTTGAACTTGTGGAGTCCGCCAGCGGCTTCGAGCACGTCCAATCCCGGGCGCAAGTACAAGTGATAGGTGTTGCCCAAGATGATCTGCGCCTTCACCTCGTCGCGCACGTCGCGCAGGTGGCAGGCTTTCACAGTGCCCGCCGTACCCACCGGCATGAAAATCGGGGTCTCGATGGGGCCATGGTCAGTGGTCAGCACGCCGGCGCGGGCGTTGCTTTTCGAGTCAGTGGAAGCAATAGTGAAATTCATCATTGTAATTTTGTGCAAAAGTACGACTTTTTTTGCAACAATTTTCCTATCTTTGCAATCATCAAAATCAAAGGCGTCATGCAATTCAGTTTCAACTATAATACCCTAAGTTTCATTATTTTAATCGTCTTCTGCGTTTGCCTGCTCATCCAGTTGATCTACCATTGGGGCTTGTTCTCGAAAGTGGCCTTTTATAAAAGGAACGCGCGCCCGAAACTCGACGAGGAGCTGGAGCCCATATCCGTCGTGATTTGTGCCCGCGACGCCTACGAGTATTTAGTTGAACTGATTCCCGCCCTGCTCAAGCAGGACTACCCTGATTTTGAACTCGTTGTGGTGAACGACTGCTCTGACGATGAGACCGAGGAATACCTGAAAGACTTGGAACGTAAGGAATCGCGCGTGAAGCCTGTACAACTCAAGCAGCACCTTAACTTCTTCAACGGCAAGAAGTTCCCGCTCTCGATGGGCATCAAGTCGGCACAAAACGACCTCATCGTCCTCACCGATTGCAACTGTATGCCTGTCAATGACCAATGGCTGCGCAGCGTAGTCAACCGTTACAACAACAAGACCGAAATTGTCATTGGCTACAGTCCTTACGTGCAGAAAAAGAGCAGCCTGAACCGCATCATGCGTTTCGACGCCTTGCAAAACGGCTTGCTTTACCTCTCGGCGGCCCTCAACCGTCACGCCTACATGGGCATCGGCAAAAACTTGTCGTATCGTAAAGAGCTGTTTTACAGAAATCAAGGCTTTATCTCGCACTACACCACAGCCGTCGGCGACGACGATTTGTTCATCAACCAAGTGGCCACTAAGAAGAACACGGAAGTCCTCATCGACGCTGAAGACGCCATCCTTACCACCCCGACCAGCAGCTTCAGGCTCTGGATGCGGCAGAAAAGCAGCCGCTACTCCACCATCTCCAAATACGACACAAGGTCAAGGCTGATGCTGAGTCTGTTCTATGCCTCGCAGTTCTTCTTCTACGCGTCCTTCATCACATTGCTTGCGCTTTGCACCCGACCCGCCTTCACCATCACGGGCGGCACCATCACCAACGGCATTGTGTTCTACATCCCCATATTGGTGTTATTCTTCCTCTTACGCTTTGGCTCACAGATGTTTATCTACCACAAAGCCTCCAAGCGTTTGGGCGAAAAAGGTCTGCTCCCAGGGCTCATCCTTTATGATTTCCTGTTTGCGTTCCTCAGCCCTTGGCTCAGACTGATGGGCAGAATGAATGTCGGTGTGGAATAAAAGCCCGTTAAGGTTAAGGAATAACGCGGAGAGAATCGGGGCCGAGACCGAGAAAAGCGGAATTTCTTTCTTCCAAATCCCTGGTCAAACGCTCTTTTTCAGTGAGATTCTCAATCCCTTTATCCTCAGAAGATGAGCTTTTCTGCATCTCTGTTTCGATTTCTTCAGAAAAGTCATCGGGATCGGGGAAGTATTCGTCTTTAAGATTGAAGTTGCTGAAATAGAAGGCTAGTAACACTACCTCCACTACGCAAAAGGCAATGAACAGAAACCTTAAATGGTTGGCTCGTTTATTAGCATGAGCGCTCATGGTTACGGGAAGATAAAGGTCTCCGTCGTCACATTGTTAGTGGTTATGCCTCTACCACCACCTCGAGAGGCACACAGCACACCATGCACTTCCAAGCTAATGACTTCTGCCATCGGCGGCTCATAGGTTTTCCTATTAGCTTTTGCTTGTCTCATTTTGTTTAGGTTTGTATTGTCATACAACGAGTGACCCTTAAGACCACTCTTAGACGCTGCAAAAATACAAATAATTTAAATACCCAACATCTTTTTTTTCAAAAAATTCAAAAAAAGCTTATCCCTTGATTTGCACCACATTACCTTCGTCAATAAGCGGCTGCACCAAAGCCCTCATCTCCTCTACTGTGAATTTCTGCAAACCTTCCTCAGGCGTGGGCCTGTCGATAGTGTAGACCATGATTTCGCGCGGCTTCAAGAGGCGTACGATAGTCATCCAACCGTTCAGCACCTCGGGACTTGACGAGTCGAAGTCCTTGCTTTTCAGGAACATCGTCTGCAGGATAAAGTCGCCGTGAAACTGTTTCAAGGCTTCCACGACACGGTGGATGTCGTAGCCAGGTGTCGGATGGTTAATCTTCTCAATCAGTTCGTTAGTCGGGGCATCGATTTTCATCGTCGGGTTGTCGACCTTGCGCAAAGCGTTGAACACCTCGGGCTTGTGTACCATGGTGGCGTTCGAGAGCACCGTGATCTTCGAATTAGGATAATACTGGTCGCGGAGCCTTATCGTGTCGTTGATGATTTGCGGAAACTCGGGGTTAAGGGTCGGCTCGCCGTCACCGCTGAAAGTGATGGAATCGATGGATATGCCATCGGATTTGCATTGTTGCAGCTTGGCTTCCAAGGCTTTGCGCACTTTTTCGGCCGAGGGCAACTGTGTATCGTCGCGCCCGTCTTTGTTCCAGCCGCACTCGCAATAGATACAGTCGAAGGTGCAGATTTTCCCGTTCTCGGGGAGCAAATTAATACCTAAGGAGCTGCCTAAACGGCGGCTCCTTATAGGTCCGAATACTACTTCCTCTCTAATCATGATACTGGAAGTCAATTACTTCGCATATTGCACAGCTCTTGTCTCGCGGATGACCGTAATCTTGATCTGACCCGGATAGGTCATCTCGGTCTGGATCTGCTTCGAGAGGTCGTAGGCAATGCGGTCGGCGTCTTGGTCGGTCACCTTGTCGGCACCCACGATGACGCGCAGTTCACGGCCAGCCTGGATGGCGTAGGTCTTCACCACACCTGGATAACTCATGGCCATGTCTTCCAACTTGTTGAGACGCTGGATATAGGCCTCCACCACCTCGCGGCGGGCACCCGGACGGGCACCCGAGATGGCGTCGCAGACCTGCACGATGGGCGAGATCAGGTTGTCCATCTCGATTTCCTCGTGGTGGGCACCGATGGCATTGCAGATGTCAGGTTTCTCCTTCAGGCGCTCGGCGACCTTCATACCCAAGATGGCGTGCGGCAGCTCTTCCTCGTTCTCAGCCACCTTACCGATGTCGTGCAACAGGCCAGCGCGCTTGGCAGCTTTCACGTTGAGGCCGAGTTCGGCGGCCATGGTGGCGCAGAGCTTGGCGGTCTCGACGGAGTGCTGCAGCAGGTTCTGGCCATAGCTGGTGCGGTATTTCATGCGGCCAATCATCTTGATCAGCTCGGGGTTGAGGTTGTGGACGCCGAGGTCGATGGAAGTACGCTTACCGGTCTCCATAATCTCTTGATCCACTTGCTTTTCCACCTTATGCACCACTTCTTCGATGCGGGCGGGGTGGATGCGGCCGTCGACGACGAGCTTCTGCAAGGAGAGGCGGGCGATTTCGCGGCGGATGGGGTCGAAGCCGGAGATGAGGATGGCGTCAGGGCTGTCGTCGATGATGATTTCAACACCCGTGAGCGACTCAAGGGTGCGGATGTTACGACCTTCGCGGCCGATGATACGACCCTTAATCTCGTCATTTTCAATGTTGAACACGCTGACGGTATTCTCGATGGCCGTCTCCGAAGCCGTGCGTTGGATGGTCTCCAGCACGATCTTCTTGGCCGTCTGGGCAGCGCTCATCTTGGCCTCCTCGGTGACTTCCTTCACGTAGACCATGGCGTCGGCCTGCGCCTCTTCCTTAATCAGTTCGATGAGTTGCTCCTTAGCTTCCTTGGCAGAGAGGCCCGAGATGGTCTCCAGCTTCTTGGAAGCCTCGCTGTGCATGCGGTCGAGGTCGGCTCTCTTCTTGTTGAAGGTCTCTATCTGGCTTTCCAGCTTCTGTTGCATGGCCTGGACTTCCTTGCCTTTGCGCTGGGCCTCGTCCATCTTCTGGGCGGCGTCTTGTTTCAGTTGGTTGGCCTTCTGCTCCACCTTCTGGGCGGCGCGGTTGCGCTCCTCGCAGGCTTTCTCGTGTTCGTCCTTCATCTGGAGGAACTTCTCCTTGGCTTGCAGGATGCGTTCCTTCTTGATGACTTCGGCCTTTTCCTTGGCCTCTTCGAGCAATGCCTGTTCTTCTTTGGTGACAGCTTTTTTCAGCAGGGTGGACGTGATGAAATAACCTACCGCAAGGCCCACGACCAAAGCCACCGCTGCGGCGATAATAATCCAAGTTGTTGGTGAAATGGTGAGTAATAACATTTTAAAACTCTGTTTTTACTCGAAAAATGAGGAGGAAATAAAGAGAAACTGCCTGCCCTTGGAGATGCGTAAACTCCAAATAATACGCTTGTGGCCACCGCGTTGCGCAAACGTCCACCGGCACCATAAGGTACTTCCCCGAAAGGAATGAGGCCTGTTTTTACAGAGCGCGAGTAGACCGATTAATGTGTTGATAGTGTTGAGTTTACCAAATGCGCTGAACAGGCAGTCCCAGATCTTCAAAGAACGATTCCACGTGATAGGCGCGGAACTATGGTTGTTCGCTCAATAAGTTGTTCAAGTCCACCAACTTACGTTCCAGATTCTGATTGCGATAGGTCAGTTCAGCGTCCATCTTCACCACCGAGGTGGCAAACTGCAAGGCGGTCATCGAAAGCAAATCCTGCACGTCCTTGTAGGCGTAATGCTTCGAATAATACTTAATCCTCTCGTTGATGAGGCTGCCGGCCTTGCGGACCTTCTCTTCGTCAGCGCGGGCCACCGACAAGCGGTATGGCCTATCCAACAGGGTGATATTGATTGTGATCTCATCCATCTCGCTGACTTTCAAGTATCTGTTTATTCCTTACTGTTCAAAATCGAAACGCATCGGTCGATTTCCCTCACCAACTCTTTTATGAGTTTTCTTCCTTCTTCTACTTCTCCCTCGTTGTCGAGTGCGTTAACAATTGTAGATTTATTTATTTTGTCCTGCAACTCCTCCACCGAGCGGCGCAACGTCAGATTTTCCTGGTCCAACGCGGCGTTTTCCTCGGTGAGCCGCTTGTTTTCCACAGCCAACTGGTTTTTCTCATCAAGCAACTTCCTCAATTTCAGCTCAATTTCGGATACTATGATGCTCAAGTCAGCCATGGCGCAAACGGTCTTGGAATTGTGGCACAAAAATACGGATTTCTACGTTACTTCGCCTCGTTTTGAGAAATTTTTTCCTAAAACAGCCACACAAAGCCGAAAAATCCCTACTTTTATCGCTTTAAAACCTGTTGATAATGAAAACAAAAAGGCTCACTCTTATGATTGCACTGACCGCGATTCTCGCTTCATGCGCCCCGAAAGAAACCTCCCTGACCATCATCGAAACCACTGATACTCACGGACGTTACGACGAATTTGCCAACGACGCCCTCGTCATCCGGCAGATGAAAGCCGAATTGGGCGACCACCTGATTTTGCTCGACAACGGCGACGACCTGCAAGGCACGCCCTTCCAGTATTGTTCCAACCAAGATGCCGAGCACCCCAACCTTGTTTCGGAAGTGCTCAATTTCTTCCCATACGATGCCGTAGGCGTTGGTAATCACGACATTGAGGCAGGCCGCAAGGTGTTCGACCGCGTGTATTCCGAAGTGAAGATGCCCGTGCTCTGCGCCAACGTCATCGACGAGACGACGGGCGAGCCTTATTTCACACCTTATATAATAATGGAGCGCGACGGCTTCAAAATCGCGGTCTTGGGTCTACTCACACCCTACGTCGTAACCTGGGTGCCCGACCGTCTGAGGCCTGGCCTGCGCTTTGACAATCTCGAGGAAGCCGCCGCCCAATGGGTGAAGACCATACAAGAAAAGGAACATCCCGACCTGATGGTGGGTCTGTTCCATTCTGGCTGGGAGCCCATGGCCCAAAACCTGCCGCCCGACCACCCGCTGGGTCGCGAAAACGCCACGAAATGGGTGGCCGAGAACGTGCCCGGCTTCGATCTCATCCTCTACGGCCACGACCACCGCTCGCGAGCCGAGAAACTCACCAACATCGCCGGTGAGTCTGTCTACGTGCTCAACTCGGGCTGCCGTGGCGCAGGCTTGGCCAAAGCCGAAGTGACACTGAAGAAAGGCCAAAAACCGCAAATCAGCGTCGAGCTGATGCCCACCGACGGCGAGCACAAAGACGAGGCCTTCCTCGCCATGCTCCAGCCCTACCTCGACCGCGCCGAGGACTACAAACAACGCGAAGTGACTGAGCTGCTTGTCAGCATCAGTTCCGACGATGCCTTCAAAGGCCCCAGCCTCTGGGTCGACGAAATCCATCGATGCCAGTTGGAGACCGCCGAGGCTGAAGGCATCCACGCCGACATCTCCATGGCCGCACCCCTCCTTGGCGGCAAGACCCTCAAGCCCGGGACGCTGAAAATCAACGACTTCTTCATGTGGTATCCCTTTGAGAACTCGCTGGCCGTCATGTCGATGACGGGCAAGGAAGTGAAGGCCTTCCTCGAATATGCCTACGAGATGAAAGAGCCTATCTACAACTTCGACTCGGGCGCGGGCATCATTTACGAAGTCACGGAGGCCAACCCCATGGGCGAGCGCATCAACATCCTCAGCATGGCTGACGGCACGCCCTTCGACATGGACAAGACTTACAACGTGGTGATGAACTCCTACCGCTCGATGGGCGGCGGCAACCACCTCATCAACGGCGTCGGCTGGCCGCAGGAGGAGATCAAAAACCACGTCGTGTGGCAAAGCGACCGCGACCTGCGCTCCCTTTTCATCGACTGGGCCGCTAAGAAAGGCGTGCTGGATACGGAGACGCTTAACTGCTGGAAGATTATCAAATGACGCGAAGCGTCACTGCGAGGTACGAAGCAGTCCAGACATGAAGCTTTTTTTCTGGATTGCTTCGTCGTTCCTCCTCGCAATGACGCGAAGCGACAACAAAAACGCGATAAATGAGAGAAGAATTCCTATACTACATTTGGGAGAACCGCTTGATTGACAAAGACTTGAAGACAGCGGAAGGCGAAGCTGTGGACGTGGTCGCGACAGGTTACCGTAACACCGACTCCGGCCCTGATTTTCTGGAAGCTAAAATCCAAATCGGGGACAAGCTCTGGGCGGGACATGTGGAGCTCCACGTGAAGAGCAGCGACTGGAAACGTCACGGGCACCAAAACGACAAAGCCTACAAAAACGTCATCCTGCATGTGGTGTATGAAAACGACCTCCAAGTCAACGACATCCCGACCTTGGAGTTGAAAGGCCATTTCGATGAAACATTGTTTGCTCAGTATCAGAAGCTTATCTCCTCAAAAAACTGGATTCCCTGCGAGAAAAGCATCGCCAAAGTGCCTGTGTTCACCCGCCTTTCCTGGCTCGACAGGATGACCGTGGAACGCTTGGAGAGCAAGTCAGAAATTGTCACCAAGATATTGGAAGCCAACCAATTCGACTGGGAAGATGCGCTCTACAAGCTGCTGATGCGCTATTTCGGCCTGAAAGTGAACAACGAGGCGTTTGAGTATTTGGCCAACATCCTGCCTTTCAAGACTTTGCTGAAGCATGCCGACAACCTTGTGCAGGTCGAAGCCATGCTGATGGGCTGCGCGGGCTTCCTTGAGGCCGACTTCACAGAGGAATATCCCATGCTGCTGAAGCGCGAGTTTGCCGTCATGCGGGCCAAGTTCAACCTTTTGACCATGCCTGCCGAACGGTGGAAGTTCATGCGCATGCGGCCGAGCAATTTCCCGACCATCCGTCTGGCGCAGATGGCGCAGCTGATCCACAAAAACGGTTGCCTGCTCTCCAAAATCAAAGCGGCGAAGGACACGGACGAGGTCAAGGCGCTGTTTGACGTGGAAGCCTCTGAATACTGGAAAACGCATTATAGATTTGAATTCCCAGCCGAATCGAGACCCAAACATTTGGGCGACGCCACCGCTGACGTGTTGATGATCAATGCCGTGGCACCTTTGCTGTTTTGCTACGGCAAGCTGCATAAGGACGAATCGGTGTGCGAGACGGCGTTGCAGTTTTTGGAAGACACTGACGCTGAGGACAATACCATCATCCGGCATTTCGCGTCGTATGGCCTCAAGGCGGAGAACGCCATGCAGTCGCAGGCGCTGCTACACCTTATTAATATATATTGCAAACGGAAACGTTGTTTGGAATGCAGGATTGGGGCTGTATTGTTGAGATAATCGTTCCTTTTTCCTTTACCTCTCGCTTTTTCTTTATTTCAAATCCATATTTTTCATAATTTTGTAGGCTTAAATTATTTAATGTGGAGAGAACTGGCCGAAGGCAACTCCAAGGCCGCAAAGGCAACGGTTGTGGTGGATGCCTTGATACAGTCGACCTGGGACCAATCAGTAACAAAACCGGTTACCTCTACGCCAACAGCGCCAACACGACGCTCACGTTTTCAGGGACGCTGGCTGGCACTGTCGCGGCCACGCCTTTGGTGTACGTCAGCCAAGCCACTCTCAAAGGCTTCAACCTCATCGACAACATGACGGGTGAGGATGTCGACCTGCTGGCCTCCAAGCTGGTCGCTGAGCCTATTGTGCGAATGGGGAAATCCGTTTTGTAGAGACGTGCCATGGCGCGTCTCTACAAATTGTGGATATGACGGGACGCGTGGTATTCGATGGAGACGTTTCAGGAGACGTTTCAGGAAACGTCTCTACGGCCAACATGGCACCGGGCGTGTACGTGTTGCGCCTCATCGAGGGCGAGGGCGTCAGGACCCAAAAGGTCGTGATCGAATAAACGAACCCAACCCCATCTGATATGTCGCGGCCTGCCAAACACTTGGCAGGCCGCTTTTTTTTGTGGTCAGATCGGGCAAAATTCGTATTTTTGCAGATTAAATCATTTTTGGAAATGAAGAGGATAACGATATTCCTTGTGATGCTCGCCTTTGGCGCGCTCCCCATATACGCGCAAAACAACGCCTACGACAAAATCAGCCCCGACCTTCGGGCGACGTTGGAGCAAAGCAACGCCCCGCAGGACCTGTTCCGCATCGTCGTTGTGATGAACGAACAATACGACGCCCAGGCCATGAAACAACAGACGCGCGGCCTCGACAAAGCCCATAGGCGCGAGTTCGTCGTCAACGAACTGCAGCGGATCTCGGACGAAGGGCAACGCGGCCTGATGAAAGAACTGCAGCAGGGACAGAAAGCCCGCCTCGTCGACGACATCCAATCCTTCTGGATCTTCAACGGCCTCTGCTGCTCAGCGACCAAAGCGATGGTACACGCCATAGCCGAGCGCCCCGACGTGGCTTATGTCACGAAAGAAGGCTATATACAAGTCCCTGAGGACGAGGACGTTGAAGAAATACCCGAGGAAAAAGCCGACAACCAATGGAATGTCGTGAAAGTGAATGCACCTGAGGTATGGAACTTGGGCTATACGGGAAAAGGCGTCATCGTGGCCGTCATCGACACCGGCGTGAACTACAACCACACCGACATCGCCAACAACATGTGGGACGGCGGCACGGAATTCCCTAACCATGGCTACGACTTTATCAACGGCGACGATGACCCCATGGATGACCACAGTCATGGCACCCATTGCGCCGGCACCGTATCCAGTTACGGCACCAACGGCAAGCAATGCGGCATCGCCAAGGATGCCAAAATCATGGCTTTGAAGTCTTTAGGACCCAATGGCGGTAATCAAGCGTACACATGGTCGGCCATGGAGTTTGCCATTTCACATGGCGCAGACATCCTCAGCATGTCATTAGGTGCCGATGGCATAGGAGGCGATGCAGATGACAGAATCATCATGGAGAACGTGCTTCACTGTGGCGTGGTGGCCTCAGTGTCTGCCGGTAATGTCGGAAACAAGTATGAAAACGGGCAATTGCAATATCCTGTACCTTACAATGTCGGGTCACCCGGCACTTGCCCTTCCCCTTGGCACCATCCCGACCAGATTGCCGAAGGAGGACATAGCGCGGTCGTCACAGTAGGAGCCACGACAAGCAACGACACCCGTAGTAGTTTTTCATCCTTTGGCCCGTCCACATGGACTGTAGGAGACGACATCAGCCCCTATTACGACTATCCGTGGGTGGAAAACGACCCGGTAAATATCGGACTGATCAAGCCCGACATCGCCGCTCCTGGCAGCAGCGTCACATCATTGAATTACAACTCCAATACTGGTTATTCAGAAAAAAGCGGCACCTCCATGGCTGCCCCTTGTGTGGCTGGCGTGATGGCCTTGATGTTGGAAGCCAACCCCACCCTAACGCCCGTTGAGATTGACTCCATCATCGAGACCACGGCTGTCGCCTGTGAAGGACAGACCAAAAAAAACAATTACTACGGCTCAGGGCGCATCGATGCCTTAGCCGCCATCAACTATATGCTAAATGTTTGTGCTGCACCTACCGACCTCATCGCCTCGGTAAACGGATTCGATGTAGCCTTAAGCTGGACCGCCGCTGCCAATGTCAGCACGTACAGCGTTTACCGCAACGGAGTCATCATAGCGTCTGCCGTTTCCGGGACAACCTACACCGACGTCAACGCACCGGCTGGAGACAACACCTACTTCGTCAGAAGCAATGGCGCCAACCACCAGGCCTCTTTGCCCTCCAACCAAGTCACGGTAACCGTTTCGGCCCGTCACACGCCTGTCAAGCTGAGGGCCACGGACATCAACACCGACAATCAGACCATCGCATTGGATTGGAACAAATTATCCTATACCAACATCGGTACCTATTATCTTAGTTTCGGAGAAGACATTATCGCGGCACAAAGGTTTCCTGTCGACCTGCTTCAGCCTTATGCGGGAATGCAGATTGAGCATTTTTACTTCTCGCTTAGAGATTCAGGAAGTTCTTGTACCATAGGCATTTATGAAGGAGATGAATTGGATCCTGGAACGCTGATCCATGAAGAGACTTACACCACGACAGAAGACCGGGAATCCATCGATTACGTCTTCCCCACCCCTATCACCATCAACCCGAACAAGGTCTTATGGATCACTGTGGCGACAAGTGGAGCCTTGCTCATGGATGGAAGATACGAAGGCAAAAACGGCAATGATGCCTTTTATCATCGTTTCCCAAGATACGACTTTTGGTACTCTTATCCGTATAACGCTTGGTCGTTCCAACTCGGTCTAAGCGATGGAAACGATTACCAATACAAGCTCTACCATAATGGTACGGATATAGCCTCCAACCTCACAACACCCAGTGCTACAACGACTTACAGCAACGGGCTGAATCGCTATCAAGTCGCGGCCTACACCAACGGTTACGAATCACCGCTCAGCAATTCCATCATCGTGGTGGACGGCAATGCCCAGACAAGTCAGCTCAGTTTAGAGGAAGACGATTACCTTTACGGCTTGAGCGGCAGCCAACTCACTGTCAGCGGCACGCTCAGCAACAGCAATGCCAAACACCTTATCCTTGAGGACGGCGCAAGGCTTGTCAACAGCTCCGAGGGCGTGAAAGCCACTGTAAAGAAGGCCATCACACCTTACACCGAAGGCGAAAAGGACGGTTGGCACCTCATCGCCTCGCCCATGACCGAGAGCCTCGAGGCCTCCGAAGTCGCCAAACTGCTCTCCAACGACTACGACCTCTACACTTTCGACCAAAGCCAAGACCAAGAATGGCGCAACTACGAGGCTCAAGCCTTCGACATCAGTAACAAAACAGGTTACCTCTACGCCAACAGCGCCAACACGACGCTCACGTTTTCGGGGACGCTGGCCGGCGCTGTCGAGGCCACGCCATTGGCATACGACGACCAAGTCTCCTTCAAAGGCTTCAACCTCATCGGCAACCCGTATCCCTGCAACACTTATGTCACCGGACGCAGCTTCTATGTGCTGCAAGACAATGCCACCACCCACCAGTCCGAATTCATCCTCGGCGAAAACCCCATCCCGCCTTGCGCGGCCATTTTGGTGGAGGCACAAAACGGAGGCGAAAGCGTCACCTTCAGCAAGACCGCTCCCGACGCTTCGCCAGCGCCGCAAGGCCTCACCGTCACGGTGTCGAAAGCCAACCTGAGAGGCGAAGGGCTCTTGGACAAAGCGCGCATCAGCTTCAACGAGGACGAGAAACTGACGAAATTCAACAAGAACACAGAAGGCGGCAGGCTTTACATCCCGCAGGATGGCAAGGAATTTGCCGTGGCCTGCATATCCAATGATGGAGACGCGCCATGGCACGTCTCTACAGAGGTACCTGTTAATTTCAAGGCCGCCGAAAACGGCACTTATACCCTTGCCATCGAGGTCGACGGGATGGATTTGGCCTACCTTTACCTTATCGACAACATGACGGGTGAAAACATTGACCTATTGGCCAGTAGAGACGGTGCATGCACCGTCTCTACAGCGGCAAATTACACCTTCGAGGCTAAAACAACGGACTACGCTTCGCGGTTCAGGCTGGTGTTTGCACCCATGGACGGCCCTTCGACAGGCTCAGGGGCCTTCGCGTATTATTCGGATGGGGAAATACGTTTTGTAGAGACGTGCCATGGCGCGTCTCTACAAATTGTGGATATGACGGGAAGGGTGATTCGCGTTTGTACAGACGGTGCATGCACCGTCTCTACCAGCGAAATAACGCCAGGTGTGTATGTCCTTCGCCTCATCGACGGTGAAAATGTCAGGACACAAAAGATTGTAATAGAATAAACCGGCCCTTCGACAGGCTCAGGGACCTGATTTTTCCCTATCTTTGCGCCACAATTTTCTAGCACAGTGGCAAGCATTTCGAACCAACCTTATAAAAATGATGCCCACATCGACGCGATAGTCAAGGCTTTGCGCGATGGAGGGCATTTGCTATGTTCCAACCTAGCGGCCTCCTCGAAGGCCTTCGTTGTTGAGGAGACCTTCCGTCAGATGGGCGGTCAGCACCTCATCGTCTGCGCCGACAAGGAAGACGCGGCCTATTTCTACAACGACCTCGAGAGCCTGCTCGGCGAACGCGGCATGGACTACAGTAAGAAGCAGGTGCTTTTCTACCCTACCTCCTACAAGCGTCCCTACGAGCCCGAGAAGGCCGACAATACCTATATCCTCTCACGCACCGAGGTGCTGCAACGCGTCTCCACCTCCGAACGCAAGACCTTGATTGTCAGCTATCCAGAGGCATTGAGCGAAAAGGTCTTTACGCGCAAACTGTTGGCCAAGAACACCTTTAAACTCAAAGTCGGCGAAAAGGTCAATTTGGATTTCCTTACCGACCTACTCTACGACTACGAGTTTGAGAATGTCGATTTCGTGGTCGAGCCGGGACAGTTTGCCATCCGTGGCGGTCTAGTGGACGTGTTCTCCTTCGCCAACGACTACCCTTACCGCATTGAGTTCTTTGGTGACGAGGTCGACAGCATCCGTAGCTTCAACATCGCCGACCAACTCTCCATCGAGCAGCTGAAACAGATTGTGCTGCTACCCAACATGCAGGAACGCGCCTTCATCGAGGAGCGCGAGGCCATCCTGCAATACCTGCCCGAGACCACCACCGTCTGGCTCACCGACATGGCTTTCTTTGCCACCCAGGTCGACAAGGAATACGACCGCGCCGTGGAGGCTTTCGAGAAGATGCAAACTGAAGAGGAAGAAGAAGTCAAAGCACTGAAACCTGGACAATTGTTCAGCAAGTCTGAGGAGTTGTTGGAGTGTTTGACACAACATAAAACCGTGGAGTTCGGCACCTCGAGTAAATTAGTAGCTACTTCGCCCATAGATTCCAGCTCACCCACGAGCCCACGCAGGAAATGCTCTGCATTCGACGTAGTCAATGACATGGGCGATGACAACTGCCAACTGACAACTGTCAACTTCAAAACAAAGCCTCAACCAATTTTCAGCAAGAATTTCAACCTGCTCATCGACGACATCGCCCAGCACAAGGAAGAAGGCTATCGCGTTATCGTGTTCTCAGAGAGCAGCAAGCAACTTTCTCGTATCCAGGCGATTCTGAACGACATCAACCACAACAACGAGAGCCACCGCGACTTCGAGACCGAGACCATCGCCATCCACGGCGGCTTCATCGACGAGGACTTGAAGGTGTGTTGCTACACCGACCACCAGATCTTCGAGCGTTACCACCGCTTCCACCTGCGCGACAACTTCTCGACCAAGCAGGCCATCACGCTGAAAGACCTCTACGAGCTAAAACCTGGCGACTATGTCACCCACATCGACCACGGCATCGGGCGCTTTGACGGACTAGAGACCATCGAGAACAACGGCAAGCCTCAAGAGGCCATCCGCCTGATATACAACAACGGCGACCTGCTTTATGTGAGCATCCACTCGCTGCACCGCATCGCGAAATACAGCAGCAAGGACGGCACCGAACCCAACCTCAGCACTCTAGGCAGCGGCGCATGGAACCGCCTGAAGAACAAAACCAAGAGCAAGGTCAAGGACATCGCCCGTGAGCTTATTAAGCTCTACGCCGAGCGCAAACGCACGCCTGGCTTCCACTTCTCACCCGACAACTACCTGCAGAACGAGTTGGAGGCCTCTTTCATCTACGAAGACACCCCCGACCAGCTGAAAGCCACCAACGACGTGAAACGCGACATGGAGAGCGACCACCCCATGGACCGCCTCGTGTGCGGCGACGTCGGCTTCGGCAAGACCGAGGTGGCCATGCGTGCCGCCTTCAAGGCCTGCTGCGACTCCAAGCAAGTGGCCGTGCTCGTGCCGACGACGGTGCTGGCCCTGCAACACTACCATACCTTCACCGAACGCTTCGACGGCTTCCCGGTCACCATCGAATACCTCAACCGTTTCAAGACGACCAAGCAACAGAACGAAATACTGAAAAGGCTCGAGAAAGGCGAAATCGACATCATCATCGGGACGCACCGACTCACAGGAAAGGATGTGAAATTCAAGGACTTGGGCTTGCTTGTCATCGACGAGGAACAGAAGTTCGGCGTGGCCGTGAAGGAGAAACTGAAAGAGATGAAGGCCAATGTCGACACACTGACGCTGACCGCCACGCCTATCCCAAGGACGCTGCAGTTCTCGATGATGGGCGCCCGCGACCTCAGCGTCATCACCACGCCACCGCCCAACCGCTATCCCGTGCAGACCGAGCTGCGTGGCTTCGATGGTGAGCTCATCCGCGATGCCATACAGTTCGAACTCGCCCGCAACGGGCAGGTCTTCTTCATCCACAACCGCATCCAGAACATCATGGATGTGCACGACTTCATTTTGAAATATGTGCCAGGCGTACGCATCGCCGTCGCCCACGGCCAGATGGAAGGCGCCAAGCTGGAGAAGATCATGCTCGACTTCATCAACGGCGACTACGACGTGCTGCTCTGCACCACCATCGTCGAATCGGGATTGGACATCCCCAATGCCAACACCATCATCATCAACGACGCGCACCGCTATGGCCTCAGCGACCTGCACCAGCTGCGCGGCCGCGTGGGTCGTTCCAACAAGAAGGCTTTCTGCTACCTGCTGACGCCGCCTTTGAACACCCTCACCCAAGAGGCCCAAAAGCGTCTCCGCGCCTTGGAGGAGTTCTCCGACCTTGGCGAAGGCATCAACATCGCTATGCGCGACCTCGACATCCGTGGTGCAGGCAACATCCTTGGCGCCGAGCAAAGCGGCTTCATCAACGACATCGGCTTCGAGACCTACCACAAGATCCTCGACGAGGCCATTCTCGAACTGAAAGAGACTGAATTTCAGGATATCTTTGAAAAGGAAGAAGACCAATCCTATGTGGCCGACTGCACCATCGAGACCGACATGGAGGTGCGTTTCCCCGCCGACTACATCAACTCGACGCAAGAACGCGTGAGCCTTTACAGCGAACTCGACCGCACCAAGACCGAAGAGGCCTTGATGCAGTTCACCGAGCACCTCATCGACCGTTTCGGCCCCATCCCCAAGCAGGTCAACGACTTGCTCAACACAGTGCGCCTGCGCTGGATTGCCAAGGACTTGGGTTTCGAAAAGATCTTGCTGCGCTACCACAACATGACCGCGTATTTCGTCAGCAACCCCGAATCGAGATATTTTGAAAGCGCCACCTTCCAGCAGGTTATGGCATATATCATGAGTCATCCGAAGCGCACGGCCGTCAAAGAGGCCAACGACAAGCTGCAACTGACCGTCAAGGAGGTCAGCACCGTCACGCAGGCGTTGGAGTTATTAATAGAAATGAAAGGTTAACATTTTCTAAAATCCGCATCCACCGCCCATGTCATTCCAGCAGAGGCATGTGTGAAAGCGGGAATCTATGGGCGGAATTTCAGCAGGCATAGATCCCATGCCACCACACCACCCACCGCAGGGATGACATGCCTGCTGAGAAGCACTCAGCCAGTAGGAAACCTTATTTCTTCTCCCAAAATTCCGCCCCCTTGACGCCGATTTCCTTCGGGTCGAAGACGGGGTCTTTGCCTTCTTTCTTCTGGCGTTCGTATGACCGCAAGGCCTTGAACGCCTTTCGTGAGAGCAACAGAATCGCGATGATATTGATCCATGCCATCGCGCCTACGCCGATGTCGCCTATGGTCCACACCAGGCCACTGCCCACCAAGGAGCCTAGGAATACCGCGGAAATGGTGCCAATTCGCAATACCCATACCACAATCTTCTCGCCTCGGTCGTCACCGAAATGCATGTCAGCCTGCTCCAATTCGTCAAGCTTTTCCGGATGCTTCTTGAAAACGCGGCGTCTCCAACGATTGAATAGGTACACCAGATTGGTCTCGGCATAATAGTAATATGCCATGATGGTGGTGAATGCGAAGAAGAACAAGGCGATGGAGATAATCATGTCTCCAGTGCGTTGGCCCACCACCGTTCCGAGGGCTCCTGTGGTGTAAAACACGCCTGGCTCGCCTAGAGGCGCGTTGGGGTTCTGCTGTAGATAAGTGACCACAACACCCGACGCGGTCTGCTCAACGGTATCTACAATGTTGTAGGTACGGCAAGCCAGAATCATCATGGCCGTGGCGGTGCAGACCAGGAGGGTGTCGATATACACCGAGAATGCCTGAACGAGTCCCTGTTTTACCGGATGGCTCACTTTGGCCGCCGCTGCCACAATAGGTCCGGTGCCTTGACCGGCTTCGTTGCTGTAGATGCCGCGTTTAACGCCCCATGCTATGGTACTTCCTATCAAGGCGCCCCCTACCTCGTTGATGCCCACGGCACCGCGCAACATCTGAAGGAACACATCGGGGACAATCCTATAGTTGATGACTAGTACCACTATCGACAAGAGGATGTAAATCAACGCCATGACGGGAGCTACAATCTGAGCCACATTAGCGATGCGCTTGACGCCGCCAATGATGACCAAAGCGATGAGTACAGCAACCACAACGCCTATCACCCATGGAGCCACGCCGAATGCCTGTGAGCACGAGAGGGCGATGCCATTGCACTGCACAGGGGGCAGAAAAACACCGCAAGCCAAGGCTGCCAGCACAGCAAAGAACGCACCGAAAAACGGCGAACGCAGCCCGTTTTCTATGTAATAGGCCGGGCCGCCTCTGAATTGCCCGTTGTGGTCCTCCTTAAAGACTTGTGCCAGGGTGGCCTCCACAAAAGCACTGCCTGCCCCGAAAAAGGCTATAATCCACATCCACACTATGGCACCAGGGCCGCCGAAGCCGATGGCAGTGGCCACGCCGACGATATTACCCGTGCCTACACGTCCCGACAGCGCCATAGAGAAGGCCTGAAACGAGGTGATACCTGTTTTTTGCGTCTTATCCGTCGAGAAGAGCAGCCGCGCCATCTCACGGAAGCGCCGCACTTGTACGAAGCGCGTGCCGATGGAGAAATACAAGCCCGCAAGCAGGCATATCGCCACAAGAGCGGGGCTCCACACCCAGTTATATACAGTTTGAATGATTTGTTCCATAAAGCCTTGTTTCGAAGGGTCAAAGATAAGGTTTTATTGGAAACAATCGACAAGAACTAGAATTATCTCGTTAAGCAAGCATCCAACTCCTTCGCCAAAGCTTCCTTGTCCAGATGCTGCCCGATGAAGACCAGCTTCTGCATGCGGTCGCCGTAGGTGTCGTCCCAATCGCGGCGGAGGGTGGGCTCTCTGTCCATGAAGGCATCCAACTCATTGGCGGGCATAGTGGCAAACCACTGACCAGCATCACGCAGTTGCACCTGCTTGCCTGCCTGCTCGAAGATGTAGCAGTTGTCGTATTCGTTCTTGAAATAGCAGATGCCCTTCACACGGATGACGTTCTTCGGCATCTTGCGCGCCACAAACTCATCGAAACGCGCCATATTGAACGGCTCACGACGGTAATACACATAGGTACCGATGCCGTATTCCTCCACCTCGCCGCCTTCGTGGTCGTGGTGATGATGATGGTGATGGCCATGCTCCTCTTCCTCGTCATCATCGTGGTCATGATGGTGGTGATGATGCTCATGTTCCTCCTTGTCGTGGTCGTCATCATCGTCATCCTCTTCAACGGCGCCCTCCACTTCTTTGATCCAGGTAGCAGAGGTGGCTACCTTGTCGAAGTCGAACATGTGGGTGTTGAGGATCTTGTCGAAGTCGACTTCGCCGTAATCGCAGGGGATGATCTCTGCAGTAGGCTGCAAGGCACGGATGATGCTCTTCACGCGACCCAACTCTTCAGGCGTGACCTCAGAGGCCTTGTTGAGCAAGATGATGTTGCAGAACTCAATCTGCTGGATAACAAGGCTTTCCAAGTCATCCTCGGCTAGATTCTTTTTCATCAGGTCGTCGCCACAGCCGAACTCGCTCTGCATACGCAGGGCATCCACCACGGTCACGATGCAATCCAGGATCGGAATGCCGTCCTTGGTGAGCTGCCAAGCCATATCGGGGAAGGCACAAATCGTTTGTGCGATGGGCTCGGGCTCGCAGATGCCGCTGGCCTCGATGACGATGTAGTCGAACTTCTGCATGACGATGATCTCGTGCAGTTGTTGGATGAGGTCCATCTTCAAGGTGCAGCAGATGCAGCCGTTCTGCAAGGCAACCAGGCTGTCATCCTTCTGCCCTACCACGCCGCCTCTCTCAATCAGGTCGGCATCGATGTTCACCTCGCCTATGTCATTGACAATCACGGCGAATTTAATGCCCTTGCGGTTGTTTAATATCTTGTTGACCAAAGTGGTCTTGCCACTACCGAGATAACCAGTGAGCAGCAATACGGGTATATCTTTCTTCATTTTTTGTATTTTTGCAGCTGCAAAAATACAAAAAATGAAGAAAGTAGAAGACTACAAACTCCTCCTTGCCCAAGTCAAGGCGATGGTAAAAGACGAGAGCGACGCTGTCGCCAACATGGCCAATGTGGCCGCCCTGATTCAGGAGGCCTTCCATTTCTGGTGGACGGGCTTCTACCGCGTCATCGGTGAGCAGCTGGTGCTCGGCCCCTTCCAAGGCCCCGTGGCCTGCACCCGCATCGGCTTTGGCAAGGGTGTGTGCGGCACATCATGGAAAGAGAAAAAGACCTACGTCGTTGAAGACGTGGAGCAATTCCCTGGCCACATCGCCTGCAGTTCGGAATCGCGTAGCGAGATTGTGGTGCCTCTGTTTAAAGGTGATGAAGTCATCGGGGTGTTGGACATCGACAGCGAGAAACTGGCTACTTTCGATGCCATCGACAAGGAATGGCTGGAACAAATTGCAGAGGTTGTTTCGGCTGTGGTTAGTTAATTGACGCGGGACTCGGGACTGCGGGACACGGGACATTCGGTCAGCAAACTCAGGAGCCTTTGTCCCGCGTCTCGCGTCTTATCGTCTCGCGTCTCTATAGCCTCAGATAATCCGTCCGTATCACACCGTCGAGGAACTCTGATGGTACCATCGGCTTAATGGCCTTGATGACAATGTTCATCATGCGCTCGTGCACATAGTCTTTCCTAAACACCAGGCCTATCGTACGCTCAGGCACTGGATTGACAATCGGCTTGATACGGTCTTTGGCCGTCTCTGGCAACAAATGCAAATGCGACTCGGGCACAACGGTAATGCCTCCGTTTTCATCCGTAATCTGAATCAAGATGCCTACACGGCCACCTTCATACAACTTATCGTATTTAATCTCTTCCTCCGACCGCACCTTCGAACGGTCGAACAACCTCACGCCATCTTTCATCGTCCACACCTTGTATTTCGACATTTGAGTGCGTTCAATGCTGTCCTCTTTATACAAATCATCTTTAGGTGAGACATAAGCAAAAAACCGCTCGTGAAACAAGGGTATCTCCAACAAATCAGGGTCATTGACAGGATAGGTCAAAATACCCATGTCGATTTCGGCTTTCTTCACTTTTTCGATGATTGTGGCCGTAATCATTTCCTCCACCCGCAGATTTATCGATGGATATTTGGTCCTCATATAATGGAAAAGCCCTGGCATAATCACTGGTGCCACCGTGGTTGTCAAGGCAATGCTGAGGTCGCCCGACGACTGTTCCTTTTCCGTACGGGTTAGCTCCACCAGCTGTTTGGTGTGATAGATGGCCATCTTCGCCTCATCAATCACCTTTCGACCCATTTCGGTGACTGTGACAGGATGCGTGTCCCTGTTGAAGATCTTAACATCCAGCTCTTCTTCCAATTTCTTAATCATCAGACTCAGTGTTGGTTGCGTCACGCCACAGGCATCTGCCGCATTGACGAAATAGCCATGTTGCTCCACGGCGATGATATATTCCAATTGTTGCAAAGTCATCTCTTTATTGATTTTATCAATGCAAAGATAAACATTATTGTATTGACTCATAAAGAACGCCGAAATAATTTTGCTTCTGTTTTTCAAAATCGACGACAGATGAAGAAATGGAACACCACCATACGCTATGCAGGCTTCTCCTTGATAGGTGTTGCCATACTGATGTTTATCTCAGCATTCATTGCTTTCAGGAACAACATGGACGACAGTTTTGACCCTTTGGTCTTCTCGGGCATGGCCGCACTTCTCAGCGGTTTTTTTGCCATCATCGGCACCAAGCCACAAGAAAAGATGACCATTGAGGATGGTTTCCGCATCGTCACGGGTTGTTGGATTGCGGCCTGCATCTTCGGAGCCATTCCTTATCTATTGTTTGGCGGAGAGTTCACCGTCGTCAACGCCTTCTTTGAAAGTGTCTCAGGTTTTACCACAACAGGCGCCTCCATCCTCAATAACATTGAAGCACTACCCAATGGCTTGCAGTTTTGGCGTATAGCTTCGGCCTGGATTGGCGGCATCGGCATCGTCACGCTGGTTTCACTAGTGATCTCCGGACAGCATGACCGTCATTCCGTATTGGCCAGCGCGGAACTGTCGGACCTTGCCAAATCATATTATGGTGGGCGGAAAAAACACTTTGTCTATAGGATGATTGCCGTCTATCTGATCATCACCTCCTTCTCTGCCATCGCCTTACGCCTTACGAAGATGCCCTGGTTCGACGCCACCACTTTAGCCATGTCGGCCTG
Organism: Bacteroidales bacterium; assembly: GCA_017632935.1. Lineage (GTDB taxonomy): Bacteria > Bacteroidota > Bacteroidia > Bacteroidales > F082 > Limimorpha. The sequence continues at coordinate 82,186 of JAGBQJ010000002.1, forward strand.
CAGTACCTGCGGCTTCTGCGCAAAAAACATCAGCGTCGCTTTTTACGACAACGTCGCCGTGGAAATCATCCTTATCGTGGCCATGCTGATGGGCGCCACCAATTTCAGTTTGATGTTCTCGACGGTATGGCCCGACAAGCGCACACGCAAGACCCTTTTCAACACGCAAGTCGTCAGATGGTTTCTCTCCCTCGTCGCGATAGCCATCCTTGGCGTCACGGCCAACCTGTATTTCAGCGGTTACTGTGCCACTTTCCCACGAGCCTTACGTTTGGCGGCCTTCCAAGTCTGTTCGCTCAGCACGACCACGGGATTTGCCACTGCCGACACCAACCTTTGGCCTTCGGGCAGCATGGGTATATTGATACTTTGCTCCTTGGTCTGTGGTTGTTCCGGCTCCACCTCAGGCGGCATGAAGATGGACCGCTTCGTCATCGTTGTCAAAAGCCTGAAAGGCTTGGTAAGTTCCCTCGTCGGGGTCAAGAACGTCAACCGTACCAAACTCGACGGACAGGTGAAAACGGAAGAAAACATCACCTCTATCATCGCCTTCATGGGTATGTACGTCCTCATCATTGCCATCGGTACCATCGTCTTTGCCATCAGCATGGACTTCAAGACCTCCCTGACAGCTTCCATCGCCTGTATGGGTAGCGTAGGGCCAGGCTTCGGCGAAGTTGGTTCAATGGGTAACTATGCAGGATTAATGGGCTTCCAAAAAGTGTTTGCCATGCTTATCATGCTCTTGGGCCGTGTCGAAATCTTCCCCATGTTGATTGCCCTTAGAAGCATTTTCACCCGATGACTCTTGCGCAATTCAACTTTTTTGCCGTTTTTTGCAGATTGAATAATCAATCCTGCCATGAAAAACATCATCCGAAGGATCCTCATATATTTGAAATCGCTCATCCACATCGCTGATGAGATAGACTATGAGAACGCCAGTGCCTCCATCCGCAAGAACATCTCCTTCAAGGGCACCAACGTGTTCATCCTGGCCTGTGCCATCATCATCGCTTCGGTAGGCTTGAACGTCAACTCCATCCCTGTCATCATCGGCGCCATGTTGGTCTCGCCTGTGATGGGACCTATCTTGGGATTCGGCTTGGGACTTGGCACCGAAGACAATCACTTGGTGAAAGACTCGCTGAAAAACTTCGGCGTGATGGTCGGCATCAGCATCATCGCCTCTTCCCTGTTTTTCCTGCTCAGTCCTTTGAGTCTGGCCAACCCCTCGGAACTCTTGGCCCGTACCAACCCCACCATCTATGACGTGCTTATCGCCCTCTTCGGCGGTCTGGCGGGCATCATCGAGACCTCGCGTAAGGACAAGGGCAGCGTCATCACAGGCGTGGCCATCGCCACAGCCCTCATGCCTCCCCTTTGCACTGTCGGCTACGGCATCTCCATCTGGAAAGGCTCCGTCATCTTCGGCGCGCTCTACCTGTTCACCATCAACAGCATCTTCATCGCCTTGGCCACCTTCGCGACCGTGAAATACTTCAGCTTCCCCATCGTCGAGACCACTGATGAAAACCACAAACGCCTGCCTAAACATTGGCTCGTCGTCATCTTGATCATAGTCATCGTGCCCAGCATCATCTCCGCTATCAGTGTCATCAAAGAGAACAATTTCACCACTCATGCCGAGCGTTTGGTCGCCGAAAACAAGAACCTCGGCAAATGCTTCATCTACGATCACAAGGCCACCTATTCGCGAAAAGCGCCAAAACTGGAACTGTTCCTCGCTGGCGAGACCTTGACCGACGAAGCAAAAAAGAAATTCTACAAAAGCGCAGAGGAATATGGCATCACGCGCAGCCAAATCGTCTTCCACGAAGATGCTACCAGTATGCGTCAAGAGTTCTCAGAAACCGAGATGATGAAAGGCTTCTTGGAACACAACGACCAACAAATCAAGACTTTGAACGACAGCATCGCCAAACTGACGACAACGCTTTCCGACTATCAGTCGAAGGAAATTCCCGTCGATGCCATTTCCAAAGAACTGTTCACTCAATACCCCAACATCATTGAGGTCAGCCTTAGCCGTGGCGCCGCGGTCAGTGTAACCGACAGCATCGCCTCTGAACAGATTATTGCTTTCATCACCACCCAAAAGCCGATGCCTGCTGAGAACCACGACCGCATCGAACGCTGGCTGAAAGTCAGGCTGGGCAACGATCATGTTTTTGTAGTAAATCAAACGGATAGATAGACATATTATAATAGATAATTTGTATTTTTGCCGAGTTATGTCTACAAAAGAGAAAAACATTATTGAATACTTGGTCGTATTTGTAGTTGAATTTGCAAAGCATTTTAAATTGACTCAAGCACAATCATTCAATTACCTCAACCAATATGGTGCCATGCTTCTGTTGGAGCAACAATACGGGTATGCACACACCCAATCGTTTGCCAGCATGGTTGACGATGTTGCCGAGTTTTGCCAACGGAAAGGAGGACAATTGAAATGATTCTCTACCACGGGACAAATATTGATTTTGAAGACATAGACCTTTCCAAGTGCAAGCGCGGAAAAGACTTCGGCTGTGGTTTCTATCTGTCAGAAAGCGAACAGCAAGCCTTTGAGATTGCGCAAAACAGAGTAAAATTCCAAGGTGGTGAACTCGTTATTCAAAAATATGAGTTTGATGATTCACTGCTCAACAGCCATCTCCTTTTCCAACGGTTTGACAGCTATACGAAAGAGTGGGCAGAATTCATCTACGCCAACCGTAATAATTTCAACCGCGAAAACATCCATTTCTACGATGTTGTTTATGGCCCTATCGCTAATGACAACGTCGGCTTGCAAGTCCGTAATCTCATTGAGCACAATATCAGTCTTGAAGTCTTTCTTGAAAGGCTCAAGTATATGCAAGGAATCACTTTTCAATACTTTTTCGGCACAGAACGCGCTATACAACAACTGAAAAGAATATGATTAGCCAGAAAGACATAGACTACATGAATGAATGTACCACACGTGATGTCATTCAACTCCTTGTCAGCGAGAAAAACATGACTATTAACCAAGCCATGGATTATTTCTACAATTCAAAGACTTTCAAGGATTTGTTGAATCCAGAAACAAAACTCTTCATTCAAAGTCCCGTCTACATCTTTGATACTTTAGAGAGACAAGGTTAATACGACAAAAGCCGCTGAATAGCGGCTTTGTTATTGTTTCTGTGGAGATTACCGGACTCGAACCGGCCACCTTCAGATTGCGAACCTGACGCTCTACCAGATGAGCTAAATCCCCATTAGCGGCTGCAAAAATACGAAATTTTGAATTTCATGGCATTCTTGAAAGAAATTATTTACAATCCACTCAAAACACTCAGTTCTTTGAAGAATAAAGCGTATTTTTGCCGACCAATGTTGAAATCATTATAAAACTATACTAATATGACTATTGAAGACTATATCGTTTTTAGGGTCAACGCCCTGCTCCATGCCCACGACGCCAAAATCGTCATGCGCCTCGAAGGCGGCATGAGCAACTACACCTACGTCGTTGAATGTGAAGGCAAGAAATACACCTACCGTGTACCAGGCAAGTTTGCCGAGAAGTTCGTCGACCGCGAAGAGGAATGGGCCAACATCCAGGAAGTCAACCGCCTAGGACTGAACAACATCACGGAATATGTCGAAATCCGCTCAGGCGAGAAGCTGGCCGAATACGTGGAAGGTACCATCATGAGCACCACCGATGTGGTCTCCTACAATGAGATGTCGGTGAAAGCCTTGAAACAGATCCACAACTCTGACCTCAAGTTCCAGGACTACAACGCCTTTGGTCGCCTTGATGCCGACCAAAACTACTGCCTTGAGACGGGCTATGTGTTCCCGCAGGAATACCTCGACCTACGCAAGAAACTTGACGCCATCCGCGCCACCCAAGTTAACGTGCCCAAGGTTCCCTGCCACTGCGACTACCAGCCCACCAACCTCGTCATCAGCGGCGACAAGCTGTATGTGCTCGACTGGGAGTTTGCCGGCATGAACGACCCCTTCTACGACATTGCCTGCTACGGTAATGTAGGTTTCGACAAAGCCTTGGCCTTATTGGAAGCCTATGTGGGCCACAAGCCTACCAAAGAAGAGTTGCAGCGCCTCTATTTCCACCGTGCCTTCCAGTGCCTGCAATGGTTCAACGTGGCCATCTTCAAGGACCGCGTCGGCCTCAGCAAGGACCTCAACATGGATTTTAACGCGGTGGCGTTTATGTTCCTTGGTATGGCGAAGGATTTGTTGGAGAATTATGATAACCTTTAGCAGGTTTTAGAAGGCATGTCATCCCTACGCTGGCATGTGGGCGAGCGTGGGATCTATGGCTTCTAAAACCGTCAAAAGGAAAATCCTGTCCCTCACAGATTCCCGCAGCGCACATACCTCTGCTGGAATGACATGAGAGACAGGATTTTTCAATACAGGAAATCCGCAGCAGTAAAGCTGCCGAAATCCCCATCCAAGCCCAATTCGGCTTTGGCTTCGTCGGAGAGCATGTCGATGCTCCAGACGGGGTCGAAGGTCAATTCCACATCGACGTTTTTCACGCCCATGATGGCTTGCACGCGGTTGCGCACCTCGGCGGGCAAGGTCTCGGCCACGGGACAGTTGGGTGCCGTCACGGTCATCACGATCTTCACATTGCCTTCTTCGTCGACGTCGACGCCGTAAATCAGGTGAAGCGTCCAAATGTCGACCGGAATTTCAGGGTCGTAGATTTTCTTCAAGACCGAAATGACGGTCTCTTTCAAGGTGTTGGTTTCTTCCTGTGTCATGCTTGTCCCTCCTTTAGTTTAAACGCCTCTGCATAGAGCAGCATCTGTTTCAACATGGCCAAGAGGCCATTGGAACGGGTGGGCGACAAATGCTCTTTCAGCCCGATCTCGTCCAAGAACGAGAGGTCAGCGGCGAGGATGTCCTCCGGCGTCTGGTCGTTGAACACCTTTATTAATAGGTTGACGATGCCCTTGGTGATGACAGCGTCGCTATCGGCCGTGTAATACACTTTGCCGTCCTTCAATTCGGCGTTGAGCCACACCCGCGACTGGCATCCATTGATGAGGTGCGCCTCATCGCGGTATTTGTCATCGATGATTGGACATTCCTTCCCCATCTCGATCAGCATGGCGTAGCGGTCCATCCAGTCGTCGAACATCGAAAAATCGTCTATGATGGTGTTTTGGATTTCTTTGATGGTCATATCCTGTAATTTTGGTGCAAAAATACAAAAAGAAAGGCAACCCGAATGGGCTGCCTTTCCAATTTTTCATCGGTTGGTTTGTAGAGACGTGCCATGGCGCGTCTCTACATTAACCGATTGTCATTTATTGCATGACAGTGTTAATGCTTGCAATATAACTTTGAATATCAGCTATTTGACCATAAACACGCCTATGAACTACTACTTCATACAGCTTCATAGCGTTGTTTCAATATACGGAAATAATCATTCTTGAACTGCTCAAATGTGACGCAGTCATCAGGAAGATTTCGCTGAAGCTGTTCCGTAACAGGCTCAAGTTCCAAAATATCCGAATTGTTTTCAGGCAGCATGGTTTGAAATATTTTTACCCCGCAAAAATAAGAACAATTTTCGTTTCCCACAAGATGTCGACAAAAAAAGGGCGGCACCCCAAAGGGATGCCGCCCGATTTTTTGCGGGAATCAATCCCGCGGTGTCATTTATTGCATGACAGTGACGCGCTTGACGACCACGCCGCTTTCAGTGTTGATGCGCACCATGTACATGCCAGTGTTGAACTGGGCCATGTTCAGGGTGTAGGTGTCAACGCTGACCTCGGTGTCGAAGACCACCTGGCCGAGGACGCTCACCACAGTGATGCGGCTCATGCCGGCAGCTTCAATCGTCACGTTGCCGCTCGTCGGGTTCGGGTAGAGAGCAACATTGTCGTTGTTCTCGCCCATACCAGTCACCTCGACCTGGACATAGTTGTTGTCCGGGTTGTCGAAGGCAGGAGCGCCATCGGATTCGCAACCATTGTCATAGACTGCGGTCACCTTGTAGTAGTAGGTACCAGCGGTCTCAGGCGTGTCGATGTACTCGTAGTAGTTAATCTCGTTGACCGGGACGCTCTCTAAGAAGGTGTACTCGACATTGTCCACAGAACGATACACGTTGTAGTGATCGATCTCAGCGCTACGGAGCAGCTCGACGTTGCCACCCTTGGCAATGCCAGTGTGGGCAAGCGTTCTACCGTTGTTGAGGGTCGGCAGAGCCATCTCAACAGCAGCGGCGGCACCAGCGTACTGGTTGGTCACATAGCAGCGGAGGTTCCAAGTGCCTTCATACGAACCGCTAGTAGCATCGCTCAGCGTGTACCAAGTGCTACCGTCGGTCGACAGCATGGTGCCGTTCGGGTCGCCAGTGTAGGCACCCAAAGCAGCCACATACTGACCATTGGAGTTGTTCATGACAATCCACAGGTCTTGGGTGTTGTCGAAGGCGGCAGGAGTGATATCCCACTCAACCCAGTCTTCGGTACCGGTGGCCGTGTAGTTGTAAGAACCAACCATGTTGTTGCTCGGGCCATTGCCGTTCGAGCCTTGGTAGATGCGGACGACACCGGTGTGGGCAGTGTAGTCGAAGTAGCCGATCTTCGTCACAGCGCAGCCTTCATACTGAGCCAGTGAAGCAGCCGGGAACTTGATACCCCAGTAGAACGAGCCACCGCTCTGCAGACCGATAGCATCTTCGTTGATACCATCATCGTAGTACAGCCAATCCTCGATCGGGTCAGCAGGCTCAACACCCCACCAGAGCTTCACCTGGTCGGTAGCATCGAGAACTTCGGCATGGATAGGATCGCCAGGAGCGCAGTAGCTCGGGTTGAGTTCTTCGCACTCGGGGCAGCTCATCGAGTAGTAGATGTTGCCTTCCGGCAGGTCGTTAGTACCATCGTGGACGATACGGACGCAGACCTCGTTGCCGTCACCTTCGTAGGTGTAGCTGTTGGTCGGGTACTCGACGAAGGCTTCCCATTCGCCGTCGACGAAGATCATAGCACCGATGACGTTGCCTTCGCCTGGAGTCGGAGGAACAGGAGCACCGTCCTCAACATAGGCAGCAAGCAGCCAGTTGCCATCGTAGGCACCACCAGTGGCTGCTGACACAGAGGTGTACCACTCAGTACCATCAGTTGAGAGCCATGAGCCGTTGGCAACACCAGCATAGTCATCAGTATAGGTGGCCACAAAACCTCCGTTGAGGTTGTGCATCACCACCCACAGGTTCTGCGTGGCATCGATTGCGACAGGAGCATCCATGTCGATTTCAACGATACCTTCTTGAGAGGCAGTCAGAGTAAATGGCTGCGTGTAAAGCAACGTACCAGGAGCGTCATTGCCGCCTTGGTAAATCAGCACTTGGCCATTCAGGGCATTTGCATCGTTGTAGTAGGAAACCTTGGTCAACGAATTGCCAGTGTAAGAATTGGCCGGGAACATAACACCCCAATAGAAGTTGCCAGTTCCTTGGCTCAAGCCGAGAGCAACATCCATCGTAGTGCCAGTGTAGTGCTTCAACCAACCATCGCGGTTGTCGATGTTGAAAGCAGCACCGTTACCATGACCATTAGCAGCGCTGAACTGCATGGCAGGAGCCACATAGTTAGCGTTCACACGGCTGCTGCTCTGGTGAGAAGCAACGTGGTTGTTAGCGAAGCCGAGAGCTCTGCCTTGGGTGTCGGTGATGACGAGGTCAATCAGGTCATTGTAGTCAACCGACACGGTGAAGGTGTAGGTCTTACCAGCGAGGAACTCGTAGTCGTCGCCACGGCCCGGGAAGTTACCCGTGTTGGAGGCAATGTAGTAAGTGCCACCAGGCATAGGATTCAGGAATGCGTAGTCGTAGATACCAGCAGGAATCGTAATGGTAGCGCTACCATTGATAACGATGGTGTTGGTGTAGGTGTCGCAAACTGCATCCTCAGGAATGGTGTATTCGTACTCGTCGAAGTTGCCAGCGGTGAAGTTACCGCTTTCAGGAATCTGGTTACCATATTGGTTGTGGTCGGCATCCAGAATCATCTGATAGCCGGTGCCATCACCCCACGGGTCGCCAGGAACGTTCAGAACGAGGGTCACATCGCCACCTTGCGGATCGTCCGGGTTGTCAGGACCTTCGCCACCGCCAGGATACTCCCAGCTGAGGGTGTTGCCTTCAACTTCGAGACCGTTGACGGTACCAGCGTAGTTCTCGCACGGGATGTATTGCCATTGGCATTCAGCCCAGGGGCTCATGCCAGTGCTGTAGACAGCGGCAACCTTGCAGAGGTAGATTTCACCAGCTACAAGTTCGCTATCGTCGACTTGGCAGAAGTTGCGGTCGGCAGGAACGTTGGCATTGAAGATAGGCTCGTGGTCGAGGCTCTCGCACATCACCTTGTAGTACTCGAGGTGACGCTCGCTGCGGCCAGCAGTGAGTTCAACGTCGTCGACGGCGAGGAACCACATGTCGTAGCAGTTGAAGTGGTGGAAGGCGATGTAAGCCTGCTGACCGGCATAGGCGCTCAGGTCAACGGAGAACTCATACCAAACACCATCAAGCATCACGTCTCTCTCGGTGCGGCCGGTGCGAGTAGCCTTACCGGAAAGCAAGGTGGTCTCAAACACAGGCGTGAAGTCAGCGGCAGTGTTGTTGCTGGCAGTCGACACCTCAACGGTGAAGTGTTCCTCACCATATTCGTCATTGGCGTCGCTAGCCCAGAAGTTCAACACTGAGTTGGCACCGATGGTCACCTGAGGTGAAACGAGGTAATTGTCAGGATAGACAGCCTCATTGGAACCAGTGATGTAGGACTCGGAAATGGCGAAGCCAGCGGATTCGTTGTGGCCGTAGCCATTCAGTCCATAGTAGTGTTGGTCAGGAGTGATCCAGCCGTTCGGCGAGGTGCTGTTGGCGCCTTCGAAGGTCGTCCAGTCGCCGAAGTTGTTGTTGCTCACATTGTCGAAGTCATAGAAGAAGGTGTCGCCTTCAACGTCGCCACCTTGGCCACCGCCGTTGCCGCCTTCGAGATCCCACATGGCCCAACCAGTGCTGGACACATAGAGGTTTTCAACGCCACGGATGATTTCGATCATCACATAACGGAGATCGGAGGGCTGCCAGATGCTGACGGTGTCAACGATATCGTAGTAACCTTCGTTGGTCAAGGAGAGGATGTAGTCGCCCTTACGGAAGTGATCCCAACCATAGTAACCAGTCTCGTCGAGTTCGACTTCGGCGATAGGATACTGGGTTTGTTCAGCTTCGATGAGGTTGGTGAAGTTGACCTTCACGCCAGCCGGGCTGTCGGCGCTGTTGAGCAACACAGTGATGTTGACAGCGTTGTCGTCGAGGTACATGTCCTTATCGAGGCAGTTCGACCAGACGATGACGCTCTCGCGTTCCTCTTGGATAGGTTCGTTACCACCATTGATGGGTTGATCGCCGCCTTCGCCTTGGCCGCCGCCATTCGGGACCTCGGTCATGTTGGCGAAGCAGGAAGCCTGAGTCGAGAAGTAACCGATGGTCTCGTAAGTGCCGGCATTGAGGTCAAGCTTAAGCAACGGAGCGCTAAAGTCATCAGCGTTGAAAGCAGCCCAGTACACTTCGTTGGTCTCACGATCCATGGCCATATCCTGACCATAGTTGATATTGAAGTCAACGGCGAGCAAGGTAGTCGTTGCGTCGGTTTCAGGATCCCATTCCTTGATGGTTTCGTCACCAGCGTCGCAGATGATGAAGCGGCCTTCATTGGTGATGGTGAAGGTCATGCCATAGGAGGTATTCAAAGTACCAACGGCAGTGTAACTACCATCTTCAGGATTCACCTCGTAGATGCTGCCATTAGCACCCGTGCCCATACCATACAGCTTGCCATTGGCAGGATTGGCCTCGATGATGCTGTAAGGTCTGCTAGTTGCAATTTGCGTAAAGCCATTCTCCGGATCGAAGGTGCCAAAGTAGCCCTGACCAGCATAATAATAGGTATTGTTGAACCAGCAAGCAGCGTTGGTGAAGGTGGAAGCGGTGTAGCCGTAGGATTCCACGTTGGCAGGATCGCCAAGGATGAAGTGACCCATATCCGTGCCACTGATAGCAATCAAGCATTCGCTGTTCAAGTTACGGACAGGCAGGTTGTTCTCAGGAACGTTGCAGTAAGGAGCAGCACCGGTGGTGCACTCAGCAACCGAATAAGAAGCATGGTTGCCTGCAACAGGAGCAACCCAGGTGATGGGGCCTTCGACGAGTTCGCCGCGGTTGCCAGCATACACCTTAGAAACACCCCACTTGTAGACGCCAGCGGGAGTGACCTCAGGATCATTCCAGTAGGTGTCGATGTAAACAGTGTCAGTCACTTCGCAGCTCAAGACGCTGGTGCTCATCAGGTTAGGATAGAAGGGCTCCTCAGCGTTCGGGATGGAGTCGTAAGGACCGTCGTTGTAGCAGCTGGTGCGATACACACGGTAGTGTGAGAAGGCACGGTTGTTGGCTTGCTCTTCGGCAGGTCTGTAGAAGACGATGTTGTCGATGTAGAAGCAGTCGTCGTTGCCATTGACGGAAGCATCCTTCTGATAGCTCCACTTGAAGGTGTGGGTACCAGGAGTGATGTCGAAGGTGTGCAAGACCCAGGCGCTGGTGCCGGTGTAGCTGTCTTGCTCGACACCGTCGATGTAGAAGTAACCGTAGTCCCAGTTGGCTTCGCTGGAGATCTTACCGTAGAAGCTCATGACACCTTCGTAAGGGATGTTCACCGTGACGGAGAGGTTGCTGGTGACGCTGGCCACGCCTGCACCGCCGCTCTTCATGCAGCTCTGGCTGTCTTCGTTGCAGCCGCCGGCAATGATGGTCCAAGGATTGGTGGCATCATTATCCCAAGCGAAGATGGTGTTATTGAAGTCTTCGAAGTCTTCCATGATCCAGTCGCCAGGCATACCGCAACCCCAAGACACCTTCACGTAAGGAGCGTTGACGTCTTCAGGATCAGGATAGTACTCAGCAAGGACGGAGCAGACGGGATCGAAGTTCTCGTCGAGGATGTAGTCGATAGGATTGGTGTCTTCGAAGTGGAAGATCTCGAAGGGGTTACCCTGGACGGGCTCAACCTGGGTGAAGTAACCCGGGCAAGAGGCCTGACCGTTATAGATACCTTCTTCAACATTCTCGATGGTGTAGGTACCATCGGCTCCAGTGATGGCGCTGTAGGTGTGTGTGTCGTGCCAGATGTCTTCACCAGTGATGGTGACAGTGGCGCCGGCAATACCGGTTACGCTGTCTTGCTCAAACACGGTGCCGCTCACGCTGCCGTAGCTAGCCACGTGGACAGTGATAGGATCGCTCTGTGCGCTTTCGCCTTCGTCGTAGATGGCGCTGACGGTGAACACATAACCATCGTGGTTATCTTCCATAGCGGGAACGGTGAAGCTGGTAGCATTCATATCGTGCTCAGTGGTTTCACCGATCTTTTCACCATCGCGATAGATGAAGTACTTACGGAAGGTACGGTCAGGATCGATGTCCCAGCTCAAAGTGACGGTTTGATCATCGAAGATGGTCTCGTCGTCAGCCTGGAGGTTGAACGGGCGGTTGAGGTTGGTGGTGAAGCCGAACACAGGGCTCTGCACGCCGTCGGTGCAAGCGCCGTCGTTGCGGAATTCCACTCTCCAGAAGTAGTTGGTGTTGTTGAACAGGTCGTTCGGCACATTCCAGCTGTTGGCGAGGGTGGTAGCCCAAGTCCAGTTACCGTCTTCGTCCTGAGGATAGTACTGGGTGTAGGGGTGGTCGAGCTCCGGCCAGTAGGTGGAGCCGAGGATGATACGCCATTCAGTAGCGTAGGCAGGAATGTTCCAGCTGAGGGTGACGTTGGAGGGTGCAACACCGGCTTCGTCGTCAGCAGGAGTGGTCACCCAAACGAAGTTTTCAACATCGGGGCAAGGCATCAACTGGGCGTTGATGTTGACTTCGAAGTCGGCCTTCGTGTCGGAAGCGACCAGGTAGTAGGTACCAGGCTCAACCGGGAAGTCGATGATTTCGGGACCCATGGTGTAAGGCAGCGGGTTGAGGAACTCATTGCCTTGACCACCACCGTTGTTGCCATCAGCAGTGATGGTAACATCGTCAATCCAAAGCTCATACTCGTCATAATCCTCGTGGTGGAAGGCAATCCACACTTCCTGACCGACATAAGCGCTCAGGTCAACAGTGACTTCTCTCCAGTTTTCGTAACGATTGTTGTTATGACGGATTTGAGTCTTCGCAGCATTGCTTCTCATATTGACATTCCAAACCGGCGTAAAGTCATTGGCGGTAGGATTGTTGGCCGTAGCGACGCAAACCTCGAAGTAATCGGGATAGGAGTCATTGGCATAGTCAAAATAGAAGTTCAGGCTTGCATCTTGTCCAAGGGTATACTTCTGAGGCGAAACGAGATAGTTGTCAGCATCATAGGAAGCATAGGTGCAGTCGGTGTAGGACTGTGAAATAGCGAAGCCGGGCGTGCTGTTATGGCCATAAGAAGAATAGTCATAGCAGGAGTAGTTTGAGCTATAAGAGCTGTGGAACCAGTTGTTACCATCGCCATCGTTGTCGATAGCAGTCCAGCCTTGCATATCACCTTCGAAGTCATAGACGAACTCGTCGCGGTTGCGGCCGTCGTTGAAGGTCACCTTAGGCAGGAAGTTGCGCTGGGTGGGGCTGATGCTGCTCAGGCTGGAGTAGCTGTAGCCTTGCACAGAAGCGCCGGTCACAGTTTCACCATAGAAGTAAGCATGTGCCCAATCGCCGTCATCAGTGAGATTATACATACCGATGAGCAGGTTGCCGCCATTGTAGTTGTAAGGCTCGGTGAAGTTGATGGTCATTTCGTTATTGACGATGCTCACGCTACCAGTGTAAACCACAGTGGCTTCAGTGGTGCCAGAGAAGTCAGAGATAGTAGCGCTGGGCACTTCTTTCATGAAGACTTGGACATTGGAAACACCCCAGTCCATATTATCGTTGCTAGAATAGAACTTCATGTTGTTGATGGTGGTGCCAGCCAGGCCAGCAAGCTCGGCTTGAGGATACACCATTTCGCACTTCAGGTAAGCATCGGAATAGAAGCCATAGAAAGGCACATATTCATTGGTGGTCGTACCGTTTTCATAGACGGTGAAGGGGCCAGTGGCTCCGCCGCCGCCAGCACTGCCGCTGACGAACTCGGTGATGTTGTTGTCAGCCATGGGGCCGCCTTCGCCGTTGAAGTCCTCGGCATAGAGGGCCACCTTGCCGTTTTCATAGTTGTCGGGATCGACATTGGCTGAGATGATCATGTCGTGGTCGAACACGAGTTTGTAGACGGCGTCGTTACCATCCTCGATTTCAGGATAAGGCAGGTTGTAGTCGTCGTGCAGGGTCGTGTTGTGAGCCCGTGCAGGATACTCGGTGAAGGGGAAGGTGGTAGCTTCTTCGCAAGCCAGTTCCCAAACATCCGGGGTTTCGGGATCGTAAGGCTCAGCGGTGATGTTCCAGATGCGGGCGAGACGGGTCTCGGTGTAGAGAGCCACCATCTGCCAGGTGAGGTCACCGTTGAGGTCGGTCGTGCCGGTCGAGAGTTCCACATCGAGGACGCCGTTGTGGTCCATGTGGACGGGGCTTTCCTCGAGGTCGGGAGACACGAGGGTGAAGTAGTCGGCAGGCGTGAAGTCGATGTTGGTGAGGTCGAGGGCGGCGCCGTCGTTACGGAGTTGGAACTTATAGGGTTCCATCCAGTAACCGTTGGGGCGTTGACCGACTTCGATCGTACGCACTTGGACATACTCTTCTGTGTCGGGATCCCACACTTGAGCGAACATGGTGTAGTTCGGGTTTTCGGGATCTTCATCATCGCCGCCTTCACCACCGATGACATAGTCGAAGGTCACCTTAGGCAGGAAGTTACGCTGGATAGCGGTAACTTCATCCAGACCGTTATAGCTGTAGCCAGAGATAGATGCACCAGTAACAGTCTCACCAGCCCAAGTAACGGACTTGTAGTTACCGGTTGTCGTTTGATAGAAGCCAATCAACAGGTTACCACCGTTGTAGGTGTAAGGAGTGGCAAAGTCGATGGTCATCGTTTCAGCGGTACCATCGAGGAGGCCTTCGTAGACCACAGTGCCAGGGCCAGCGTAATCGCTGATGGTGGCATCAGCCACTTCAGTCATGAACACTTGCCACGTACCAGTCCATGCTTCAGTGGCGGGGCTGGTGGCATAGAACGTGATGCTGTTGATTTCGCCGCCGTCCATGTCGGCAAGCTCAGTGGCGGGATACACCATCTCGCACTTTAGGTAAGAATCGGCATAGAAGCCGTAAACTGGCACGTAGCTGTTGGTGGTAGTGCTGTTCTCATAGAGCGTCAGCGAGGCAGCTTGAGCTTGGCCACCGCCGCCAGCGACAGCAGTGAAGGTGAAGTCATCGAGGAACAGGTAGAACTGGTCGTTCGACGTGCATGCCACGGCAACGTACTTCGTACCAGCCGGGAGCGTCTCGGTGTACTCCAGATAAGCACCATCGCCGTAGACGTTGGTTACAGTAACTTCGTTACCAAAGGTAAACGCGCTGACGTCATTCGTAGTGGTGGAATAGCCCACTTTGAATGTCTCAGAGTAATTAGAACTGTAACAGGCATAGAAGAAACTTAATTCTACGCCGTTTTCGCCGCCAGACAACTCAGGAGAAATGAGGTACTGGGGGTAGTTGGAGGAATAATAGAAGCGGAACACTGCACTGCCACTATTCGCCGTGTAGCTTGTGCTAACACCGGTGCTGGAGTGGCAATTGGACATTGTCCAACTTCCAATTCCATCTTCGAAGCCATCAGAGTATGGCAACGAAACTTGCGCTTGTGCAAGGCCAAAGAAGCCAAACAAAAGCGTCATCATCAAAGAAAATACTTTCTTTTTCATAATGAATTGAATTGGTTAATAAATGGGTTAATTAATAAATTGGTATTCAAAAAAAGGACGCGGGACTGCGAGACGCGAGACGCGGGTCGCGTAACCGCAAAAACACGAAAAGCCCCGAAGCCCGAAGGCACGGCAGCATCAGATTTCCTAAGCATGAAAGGTACATTCGAATGCATAGTAAACGCGTTGTTTTTGTTGTCTAGACGTCTATAAGACTATCGAGTCGGGATTTACCCTTAGTCTTTTTTGGGAATTTTTTTATTTGGGTTTGTTATGTTGTTGATATTCAGATTGTTATTCTATTGTCTTTGCGCAGGGGTTGCACCCCTTTCAGGGGTTTCACCGCCTGCTTATTGTCCTGCGCCCCTACGGGGGCTTCCCTGCGCTGTCGCGTTTGGGATGGATTTGCGGCTGCAAAGGTACGAAAAATTATTGGAATAGCAAGGGATAAAATGCCAAAAAGCGGACTAAATCATTCGGATGATATCATCCAATCTGATGATTTCCACATTCGGGAAAGCATAGTTCTTCAATACGTTGAAATGGTTGTCCTCTGTCACGATGAATTTCGCATTGGCAGCTACCGCGCAGTCGACAAACTTATCATCGTCAGGGTCGGCATAGATTACATAAAAATGATAATAAGGCGTGACAAACAATGTGTCGGGATTGTTGGTAATCACATTGAGGACGTATTCGGAAAACCTTTCGTTTGTCAGTCTGGTGAGGATTTCGGCATATTCCTCAAGGATGGCCGTGGTGACACATAACACGTTGCGCCCGTCTTGAAAAGACCGCCACAAGTCGTTGTACGGACTGCGGCTTGAGGCGCACTGTATCAGACTATTCGTGTCGAGGACCAATCGCGCCATAGTCTTATTGTTTGGCATGAAGATCCGTGTGACGAATCTCGTCCAGCTTTTCCTGATTCAGGACTCCTGAATCCCAAAGGCGCTCCGACTCTTCGTCCAATTTCTGCTGGAAATAACGAGTAAGTACCAACTGTATCTCGCGGGCATAGGACTCGCTGTTGTTGAATGCGAATAGCTTCAACAAATGCATCTGTGTAGGATTCAATACTGCTGCTTCCATAATAATGGTATTATTAGGCTGCAAAGGTACGAAAAATTCTGTTTCATGGCTGCGAAAACTGGAGAAAAGCTGAGGTTGGAGAAAATTTTTCGAAAAATTTTCGCGAAAATGTTTGGCGTATTGAAAATTGTTGTATTTTTGCAGCCGCAATCGAAAGCAAGAGGGGCATTAGCTCAGTTGGCTAGAGCGCTTGCATGGCATGCAAGAGGTCATCGGTTCGACTCCGTTATGCTCCACAAAACAAAAAACCTCACCGTTGGTGAGGTTTTTTGTTTTTATTGCTTCAACTCTTGCATCGCTCGCTGTAGAATCTCATCCATGGGGGCGTAGATGGGATAGAAGCCTTCGTCGTCGAAGAGGTTGCGGGCGATGTAAGCTTTTAATAAGGTGTTGGCCTCACGACGGGCCACCTGCTTCTGCTCTTCCGTGCCTTTGATACCTTTTTCCTCGGCGGTCTTCACCAGCTCGTTGAACATGGCGTCGGTCACGGCGAAGGACTGGACGAAAGCCTCGGGGCTCTTGTAACGCTGCAACTGGTTGCGGTGCCTGTCGGTGTAGTCGAAGGCGTACTGATAGAGCAAGCCCGTGTTGACGATGCGGTTGAAATAATACTCGGTGCTGTCGTCGATAAGAGGAACGTAGATGTCGGGCATGATGCCGCCACCGCCGTAGACGGTCTTGCCGCCAGGCGTGGTGAACTTCAAGGAGTCGGCGAAGTGGATGCTATCGGGATGGAAGAGCTCACCGTTCTCGTAGCGTTCGTATGACTCGAGCAGGTATTCCTCGTGGCTGTCGCGGTAAGGCTTCTGGATGCAGCGGCCCGTGGGGGTGTAGTAACGCGCCACGGTGAGGCGGATAGCCGACTGGTCGCTGAGCATGATCTGCTCCTGCACGAGGCCCTTGCCGAAAGAGCGGCGGCCGATGATGGTGCCGCGGTCGTTGTCCTGCAAAGCGCCGGCCACGATCTCGCTCGCGCTGGCCGACTCGCCGTCGATGAGCACCACGACAGGCGTGTCCTCCAGCATGCCCTTGCGGCGGGCTTTCATGTACTGACGCGGACGGTTGCGGCCCTCGGTGTAGACGATGAGGCTGCCTTTGGGCAGGAACTCGTCAGCCACGTCGACAGCGGCGCTGAGATAGCCTCCAGTGTTGCCGCGCAGGTCGAACACCAGCTGTTCCATGCATTGGGCTTGCAGGCTGATCACCGCGTTGCGGAACTCGCTCGCGGTGGTGGCCGAGAACTTACTGAGTTTCAGGTAACCGGTCTTGTCGTCGAGCATGTAAGCGATGTCGACGCTGTAGGTGGGGATGGCGTCGCGGGTGATGGTGTAATCGAGCAGGCCCTCTACCCCACGGCGCAACACGCGCACCTTGACTTTAGTGCCTTTGGGGCCTTTCAGCTTACGCATCACGTCCTCGTTCTTCAGCTTCTTGCTAGCCACAAGCGTATCGTCGACGTAGACGATGCGGTCGCCAGCCATAAGACCCACCTTTTCGGACGGGCCGCCCTTGATGACGCTGACAATGGCGATGGTGTCCTTCTCAAGGCGGAACTGCACGCCGATGCCGTCGAAGCTGCCGAGGAGCGGGTCGTTCAAGTCGTTGAACTCGTCCAAGGAGACATAGGCGCTGTGCGGGTCGAGTTTCTCCATCATGGCGGCGATGGCGTCGTCTTGGAGTTTCTGCGCGTCGGGCACTTCCACATAGTCGTTGCCGATGTACCACATCACCTCGTCGAACTTGGTGCCGCCTTCGAGCTCAATCTTGCGCGTGTTTACACCTTTATTAATATATAGGCCAAGGAGGATGCCTGTAAGCAGGATGATGGCGATCCAGATGGGGCGGAGTTTGGTTTGCATGATGTTTTAATTATGAATGCGGAATGTTGAATGCGGAATGCGGAATGCGGAATAGCACAGAGCGACACAAGGGTGAGTTGGGTTATTTGTGCTGGTTTTTTGTAATAGCTACTAATATGCTAATAATCTCTTCGCAAGAGTCGTTGATTGGTACAAACTTATCATCTGGCAAGTAGTCAGTTGCATGAAGAATATCCAGCCAATAGCTGGTTTCATTCGCTTCTTTTAAAGCGATATTCATCTTAGCATAGAAGTCAGGAAGGGTTTGTCCCTTAACTCCTTCTGCCACATTGGCACCAATGCTTGTTCCAGCACGCAACAACTGCTTTGACAGAATATACTCATGCTGAACTTCGCACAACCATTTGTATAGGTTCACAATATCTATGGCAAAATCCCTACTCTTCCTTTTTATTACATTATCCTTCTCTTTTCCCATAACAGTTCACACTATTAAATATTCCGCATTCCTAATTCCGCATTCAGCATTAGATTACTGCACTCGAGAGTTCCAGGTTTCTATCGATTTTGCGGAACAGGCCTTGCAGCACTGTGCCTGGGCCGACTTCGACGACGGAACGGACGCCGGTGGCGAGGATATTGCTCATGGTCTGGGTCCACAGCACAGGTGAGGTCAGCTGGGCGATGAGGTTCTTCTTGATGATCTCGGGGTCGTTGACCGACTGTCCGGTGACGTTCTGGTAAATCGGGCAGATGCCTTGGTTGAAGGTGGTCTCCTTGATGGCTTCGGCGAGCTCCACGCGGGCGGGCTCCATCAGCGGGCTGTGGAAGGCACCACCAACGCTCAGCGGCAACACGCGCTTGGCACCGGCTTCCTTTAATTTGTCGCAAGCGGCGGCCACACCCTCCACCGAGCCGGAGATGACCAGCTGGCCAGGGCAATTGTAGTTGGCAGGCACCACCACCATGTCCTTCACCGAGGTGCAAATCTTCTCGATGGCGGCATCGTCCATGCCGATGACGGCGGCCATAGTGCCAGGCTGGGCCTCGCAGGCCTTCTGCATGGCCATGGCGCGCTTGCTGACGAGGCGCAGACCGTCCTCAAAACCGAGGACCTTGTTGGCGACAAGGGCCGAAAACTCACCCAAGGAATGGCCGGCCACCATGGTGGGGTCGAAGTCCTCAAGCATCGAAGCCAAAATGACGGAATGTAAGAAAATGGCCGGTTGGGTCACCTTGGTCTGGCGCAGATCCTCTTCGGTGCCTTCAAACATGACGTCGGTGATCTTGAACTTCAAGATACGGTTGGCCTGACGGAACATGTCCTTGGCTTTGGAGAAATTGTCGTAGAGGTCTTTGCCCATTCCCACGTATTGGGCACCTTGACCGGGGAAAACGTATGCTTTTATCATTTGTGATTTAAAGATTTAAAATTCAAAATTCTGGATTGCTTCGTTCCTCGCAAATCGTCAGATTAGCTATGCTGAATGCAGAGCATTTCGACGTTAGTCAATGACGCGAAGCGTCTAATGCAGGTTGGAGCCTATCAGTTGGAAAAACTCTTCTCGGGTCGATTCGCGTTCGAAGGCGCCGATGAAGTCGCTGGTGGTGGTGACGGCGTCCTGTTTCTGCACGCCGCGCATCGACATGCAGAGGTGCTTGGCCTCGATGACGACCGCCACGCCCAAGGGATGCAAGGCCTCGTTGATGGCATTCTTGATCTGGGTGGTCAGACGTTCCTGCACCTGCAGCCGGCGCGAATAGGCCTCCACCACGCGGGCAATCTTGCTCAGCCCCGTGATGTAGCCGTTAGGGATGTAGCCCACATGCGCCTTGCCGATGAAAGGGATGAGGTGATGCTCGCAAAGCGAATACACCTCGATGTCCTTGACGATGACCATCTGCCGGTAGTCTTCCTTGAACTTGGCCGACAGCAGGATCTCCATCGGGTCTTGCTCGTAGCCTTGGGTGAGGAACTGCATCGAGCGCGCCATGCGCAACGGCGTCTTCAGAAGGCCCTCGCGATTGGGGTCTTCACCCAAGAGCTCCAGAATAGCCGCATAGTGCTCCTGAAGCTTGACCAAACGCTCCGGGTCGTAGTGCTCGATGGCCTCGTAACCAAAACGTCTCCTAAGCTTGTCGTCCATCATCAACCGATTTTTTGCTTGGGCATGGCCACCGTCGACTGCTGTCCCATCATGCACTTGCCCGTGAACTGGGCGCCCACTTCGATGAGCAGTTGTTTGGTGGTCAGGTCGACTTCCACTTTCGAGGTCGACTTCAGGGCGGTCAGTTCGTCGGTAGTGATGTTGCCTTTCACGGCGCCCGATATCTCGGCTTGCTTGCAGGTGAGGTCGCCTTCCATGACGCCGGTCTGGCCGATGACGACTTTGCCGTTGGATTTCAGCGATCCAATCAGGTGTCCGTCGATGCGGATGTCGCCATTCGACTCGATGTCACCTTTGATGGTGGTGCCAGTGGCGATGAGGTTGCGTACTTGTGATTCCATTAGTGCCATAACGCTTTATTTTTTGGTGTTGTTATTAGATTCTTCGTAGAATTTGGCGTATTCGTTCATGTCTTTCGCTTGATAGAAGACAGGATAGTTCTTGACGGAGATGGGTATGATCTTGTATTTCGTCTTGTCGATGCCGCCGAAGACATAGTCGGAGAGCTGCATCGAGGTGATGTAGTCGGCGGCTTTCTGTTGGCTCTCGAAGCTGCCGATGGTGATGATGCTTTGTCTTTCGTCGAGCACGACGCTCTTGACGTTGAAGGTCCGCGTGCGGTGTTCTTTCCTGTTGAAGTCACTGATGCGCACCAGCATCGGGTCGATGCGCACCGACTTGGAGTCACACACGATCATGGCGAAGTGTTCGCTGTTGGGCTCGTAGGTGTAGGGGGCTTCCTTCTTCACCTCGGGCTTGTCGCCCTTGCCATCCTTCTTGTCGAGGTCAGCCAGCACAAGGCCGAGATGGTAGGACTCGTTGACATCTTCCAAGACGCGGCGGGCGTATGGCGTGATGCTGCTGCGCGGATAGGTGCGCACGAGGTCGTACAAGGCGAACGCCATCGTGTCGACAGAGACCAGACGGCCTTCGGCGACGGCATGCAAGAAGGCGAAACGCGGCATGAAGGCCGTGTCAGTCTCATAGAGCTGCATGGCGCGTTCGGTGTTCATCTTCACGCGGTAGTACTGTCCTTGCTCAAAAGCCTCGTAGGTCTTGGAGTAGAAGTCGGAGGCTTCTCGTTCCTGGGCTTGCAGCTTCTCGAAATAGCTCGGGTCCTTGATGAACTCGGCGTAACTCGAGGTGGGATATTTGTCGAAGATCTTGCCTTTGTAGACCAGCGACTGCTCTTCGTGGCCGAGGTCCTTGTGCATCTTGTAGAGCGCATACCATGTGGGCAGCTCCTGTTTGCCGTTGGGATAGCGGGTGTCGAGTTCCTCATACGACTCGATGGAGCGCGGCAGGTCGGAGAGGCGGTCCATGTAGAGGAAGCCCAGATGATAGAGGCCGTCGGCGATGAGCGAGTCGGCCACTTCCTTCTGCTCGGGAGTGAAGGGCAGGTCTTGGAGGTAATAGCCGCGGTCGTGGTTGGTATAGGAGGCGTTCAATGAGTCTTGCTTGGCTTTGGCGTTCTTGGCTTCGGTGAGGCTGGCGTCGTCGTTGATGTTGTTGAGGCTACGCTTGTCGCTGATGCGCCAGTTGTCCTCGTTCTTACGCATGCCCCATTTGCGGGTGAATTCGGTGATGCCCTTCGAGACAGAGGTCTGGTTATAGAAATACCAAGAGCCGCCTTCTGTGGAGCCCGTCTCCTGCTTCACTGGCTCATCACCCACGGCGGCACCCATCAGGGCGAGCTGTTCCTCATATTCGCGTTGTTCCTTCTCTCTTTTCTCCTTCTCGATGACTTGCGCGATGATCTTGTCGATGAGGGCATTGCGTTCCAGCGAGTCCATGGCGGCCACACGCATGAGGCTGTCTTGGGTGTTCACCACGTTGGCGTACATCACCAGCTCGTTCAAGGTACGAGAGATGTTCATGATGCTATCGTAGCCTTCCTTTCCGCGTTCCATGCTGGTGACGGCAGTGTCGTAATAAGCCTGTGCAAGCTCGTATTGGCTTTTCTCGAAAAACATCGTAGCCGCCTTCAGCGACGACTGTGCCCTTTGAATCTTGTTGTCCTTGAAGGCTGCCACCGACTTGCGCAGGTAGTCAAGGGCCTTGGGCTCATCGCCTTCGCGGAGGGCAAGCTCGGCCATGGCGTAATAGATGCGGTCGCGATAGTCCTCGTTGTTGGGGTCGCGGAGCATCTTGTTCATCATCTTGTAGAGCTCGGCGGCGTTGTCGGCCGTGCCCATCTTGGCCATATTCATCTTCGACTCAAAGACCATCTCGTATACGGGGTTGCGCTTGACGACCTTCTTGAACTGTGCCGTGGCGCGGTCGGCATCGCCTTGCAACATGTAAATCTGACCCAGGATGAACATGGCACGTGTGCGCAGGTCACGGTCGCGGTTGAGCAGGATGCCGTTTTTCAGGAATTTGACAGCGTTGTTGTAGTCCTTGACGGCGATGTAATAGTCGGCGATGGTGAAGTCGAGGTTGCGCATCAGCTCCTTAGGCTGCTTGTCGAGGCCGGCGACCTTGGCTTGCAGCTGCTCGATCATGGCCACGGCCTTGGGGTATTCCTCATTTTGGATATAGGTCTTGATGAGCCACATATTGGCCACATGAGTGATGTCGTTGTAGTTGTACTCGTTGGCCACAAAGTCGAAGGTGCGTTTAGCGGGGATGTAGTCGT
Organism: Bacteroidales bacterium; assembly: GCA_017632935.1. GTDB lineage: Bacteria > Bacteroidota > Bacteroidia > Bacteroidales > F082 > Limimorpha. The sequence continues at coordinate 104,853 of JAGBQJ010000002.1, forward strand.
GCTTGTAGAAGTGCGCCTTGCCCATGACAAGATAAGCATCATCGATCCATTTCACGCGCTCGCGGTTGCCGAAGACCATGGAATGCTTCTGGACGCAGATGGAGGTCTTCTCCAAGGCGCGGTCCATGGTGGAGTTCATCGACATGCCGTTCTGCTGGGTGCCGTAGTTGTAGACGCGCAGCACCTTGGAGTAATCGTCCTTCACGGCTGTGCGGAGCTGCTTCTCGCCGTCTTTGACGGCCAGCTCACCATTGAAATAGATATTGTAATGGCTGGTCAGGTTATGGTACATGCGACGGGTGAGCGTGTTTTTCTTCGTCGAGCAGCCGCTCAGGAGCAGCAGCGCAAGCACGCAGCCCATCGTCACGATTATGTGGTTTCTTCTATGCACTTCGTTGTCGTTTTATACAAAGGATAACTCCAATTTGACCCGAATATTTCAAAGGAGCGGCAGAAAACTCATTGGCGTTGTCCATACCATTTCCTGGCCTCGTTAAGGAGCATCTCTTCGGTGGGGTCGGTCAAGGCCGAACGCATCTTGATGGCGATGCTGTCGGTCGTGGTCTTGAACTCATCCAACAGCAGACGGTCGTAGTCGGCTTGACGGCTTTTGGCGATGCCTTCGCGCTGTTGTTGCAGGGCCTGCATGGCCTTGTCCTTATATTCGTCCAAAGCAAGGTAAGGCACCAACGCTTCCACCACTTCCAGGCTGTCGTCCTTCCAGTTGAAGCTGAGATTTTCGTTGAGTGACTTCAGTTCATATTTCTTGCAGAGCTCAGGCAGCTCGCCTTGCAGCCGCTCCACTTCGCGGTCGAAGTCGACGGCCAGACGTTCTGCCCGTTCCTTCTCCACGTTGGCCTTGATCTTCGGCACGTAGATGATGGCCAGTGTCGCCAAGATGAGGAGCACGACGCCCGCGACAATCAGCTTCACGAAGGAATGCCCCTTGGTGATGGCCGAGCGCACCTCGCTGATGCTGTCGAAACGCTGTTCCTTCGAGAACTGCGTGCAGTGGGTGGCCACGGGGCCAAACTGCTTCGAGATGTTACGTTCGCCGATGAACTCCATGATCTTGCCGATGGAATAGATGTCGGCGCGCGAGTCGTAGTCCTCGCCCTTGATGATCTCGGGCGCGATGAATTCCATTTCCTTGATGAGCAGCTCACGGTCGGCGTCTGCCTTCGTCTCAGGGATGCCAATATCGATGAGCTTGGCGCGACAGTCGGCGGCGGTCACCATGATGTTGTCAGGGTTGAGATTGCAGTGCACGATGCCGTTGCGGTGCAGGTAATACAGGGCGTCGCACACCTCGGTGAGGACGCTCTTCACCTGTTTCTCGGAAAGCGTGCCCACACGGACATGCTCAGCCAGCGACTTGCCTTCGATGTATTCGAAGATGATGCAGTCGCCCAGGCCTTCGATTTGGACAAAGTCCAAGGCCTTACGGATGTATTTGTTGTCGAGGATCGAGGTGGTGTCATACTCCAGTCGCAGCGACTCCTTGCAGGCGGCATCGTCGGCGCAAGTTTCCTTCAACGCCTTGACAATGACTTTCTTACCGTTGTTATTCGCAGTAAAAACGCGGCTGTTTCCATAGCGCGAGGTATGGAGCAGCTTGAGGTTGGTGTAGTCGGTTGAAAAGAGGTTTTCTTCCATTCCTATTTATTAATATTTGGGCGCAAAGATAAGGGATTTTTCCGAAACTGGGGCAAAAGTGGGTTGGAAAAAGATTAATTGAGTGAAAAAGAGACTTCCTACTCTACCTCTTCGAGGCTTTTCGTCATCATGATGTCGTTGTTGATGAGATAGACTTCAGTGTTGTTAAACTGTTGGAACTTTTTCAAATTCTTATACACCGTCTTGATTTCCCTTTTCGACACCTTGTGCAGCATGTTCGTCCAAAAGATGAGCACAGTATAATCCGCCTCCCCTTTGATTTCGGGAAAAATGGTTCGCATTTGACTACGTGTAACGGTCATGCCGTTCAAAGGCACGGTTGTCGCAGGTGGGAATTCGTCGAACTGATGGTTGAAGTTCCAATTCAGGTTAAAGCCCAACGTGGGAGGACAATAGCAATTGATATGGAACGAGACCAGACTGTCGCCATGGAAATACATGATTTTCAGCGGCTGGTAGAGGTTTTTCATCTGCATTGAGTCTGTGCCAAGTTCACTCACTTGCATGAATTGTTTTTCGTTGCAGACCAATGGCGTAAATTCAAAGTCTTTGGGCAATTTCTTATAGAATTTCTCGCATTGCTCAGCATCGTAACCATGGATTTCACGGAAACCGAAAAGCATGGGGGCCAGGGTGTTGCATGAAGAAAAAGACAACAACAGCCCAAACAGCACAATTATTTTTGCATTATTTATCTTCATAATGTCCAAATGCAGAAATGACAATCACAATCACTTCCAAATCACGAATCTCATAAACCAAGCGATGTCTCTGAGTGATGCGTCTTGACCATTGCCCTGCCTTGTCACCACGTAAAGGTTCGGGCTTCCCTGTCCCCGTTCTTGGATGCTCGTACAATTCGTCAATCAGTTTGACAGCCTTGTTGAAAGCAGTAGGCTCTTGACGCTTCAATTTGGCCAAATCGTCCAAAGCATCTTTCTGATAACGAACCTTATACATGGTTAAAGAGCTTCAAGATATTTATGCATTTCCTCAGGTGAAGAGAAGGATACTAATTCACCATTTTCATATTTCTCCATCCGCTTGTCAATCATAGAGAAATACTCCTCTTTCGTCATAGTAGCATCATCTTGCTGCTTCTGACGGGCAAGTTTCCGCAAATATATCATGGCACGCTTCATCAAATCTGAATCCTCAGCTATGATGCTCAAACTACGATAAACATCCGCATTCATTTGAACAGTAGTCATTTCTTTGATCTCCTATTTTCCTGCAAAGATAAACAAAATCTCTTATTTCAGTATGGAAAAGAAAATATTTCGTGACATTTTGGCAGAATTTCGTATTTTTGCCGCTCATTAATTTTTTACGACAATGAAGATCTCTTATAACTGGTTGAAACAATATGTCAACTGCGATTATCCGGCGGAGAAGGTCAGTGAATTGCTGACTTCCACGGGCCTAGAAGTGGAAGACCTCGAGCGTTTTGAGTCGGTGAAAGGTGCCTTGAAAGGCGTCGTCGTGGGCAAGGTGCTCACCTGCATCGACCACCCCAACTCCGACCACCTGCATATCACCACCGTCGATGTGGGCGGCGAAGAGCCTCTGCACATCGTGTGCGGCGCACCCAACGTGGCAGCGGGCCAGAAGGTGCTCGTGGCCACCATCAACACCGAACTTTGGATTGGCGATGAACACATCACCATCAAGAAGGGCAAGATTCGTGGCGAGGTCTCAGAAGGTATGATTTGCGCCGAAGACGAGCTGCAACTTGGCTCCTCGCATGAAGGCATTATGGTGCTGCCCGACAATTACGAAGTGGGCAAGCCTGCCTCGTTCTATTTCCCTGTGGAAGAGGACTATACCATCGAAATCGGCCTCACTGCCAACCGCAGCGACGCCACCTCACACATCGGCTCGGCCCGCGACATGGTGGCAGCCCTCAACCAGCGTGAGAACACCACCCAATACCACCTCATCCGTCCCTCGGTGGACGACTTCAAGGTAGAGAACCACAACCTTGACATCGATGTCGTAGTGGAAGACACGCAAGCCTGCCCACGCTATTCGGGCGTGACCGTCAGCGGCGTGAAAGTCGGTGAGTCACC
>JAGBQJ010000034.1 GCA_017632935.1 Bacteroidales bacterium
ATACCGTACGCTCTGCTTATGAAGTGGATGCTGTAGCCTTCCTCTAGCATCTTCATGTACTTCAATCGAGCTTCGTAATCGTGTTTTTTTCGCATAATAAAACCCCGAAAGTTTTTTGTCCAACTTTCGGGGTTCAGTTCAGAACGGCGGGATTTTTTCATCTTTCTTATGCATTTCCTGCGCCAAAAAGAAAAAAAGACTATCTTTGCTGTTTTCAACAAATATATTGTTTTATGGATAATATCAATCCCCCTGATTCCCAAACAGTGGAAGGCGGCAATAAGTTCTGGAGAAATCTATTACGCACCATCCTAGGCACCACCATCTCCATCCTTCTCACCTTCGGCACCAATGCCCTAATACAACAACATCGTAAAGTTCAAGACCGCAAGATGACCGCCATGATGGTGATGAGCAACATCGAGAACTTCGCCAGAACCCTCGAGACACGTTCCAACCGAATGGCTCACACCGACAGCATCGCGGCTTGGCTCCTTTGCATGTCCTTCGAAGACCTTGAACTGCTGCCAGAGAAGGAACTTGACAATCTAATTAGCGAAGCCACCATCGTCGCCACCCTCAACCACGACCACACGGCTGAAAACGTCTTCTCCAACAACATCGAGACCTGGAAGAATGTCAACAACTTGCAATTCATTGACAATATAGGAGCTTGTTTCTCGGCCATCAACGGTGTCGAGGAGCAGTTCAACCAATGGGCGATGGGAGTGCCTGATGCCATGCACGACGTCAATGTCAACCCTGACAAATACGAGGGCAGCACCATCCCAATGAAAATGATGCACTCCGAGCGTGTGCGTACCGCCTTGGCTGCCATTCACAATCGCCGGTGCTGGCTACGTTACGCAGCTGCCAGCCTTCGCTTCTTCAACTTGCAAAACATGGCCGCTATCGGCATCTCCGAGCAGGAGGTGATGGACTTCACCAATACCCGTGAGAAAGAAGACGAAAACACGGGTACGCCTCCCAACGCCAACTCGTTCTACACTAGCGCCTATACCCTCGACAGTCTGACCTCACTCACCCACCTCACCGAACACATCGAGGAACTGAAAGCGGAAATGAAATAAAAAATGACGACAGGAATCACCTCTACATCCTTATTAATGAGGACATACCTGCCAAAAAATCGCTAAACATAGGGAGGTTGGACAAGTGTATTTTTTCAGACATTTGCAGCAGTAATTGAAACTATACTGCTATGAAATATATTCGTCACATAACATCTGTCTTAGTCATCATCTTGATTGCCGTCCTCGCTGCAGGCACCATCGTGGAAAAAATGCATGGTTCGGAATTCGCTTTGGCTCATGTATATTCAGCATGGTGGTTCGTGGGTTTATGGGCGTTGGTGGCAATTATGATCGTCATCATGATGGCGAAATGCCGTATGTGGAAACGGTTGTCCATCGGCGCGCTGCATCTGTCCTTCCTACTCATCCTATTGGGCGCACTGCTCACCATGCTCACGGGACAACATGGCAGAATGAAACTTGAACCCAACCGACCCAACAGCAATTTCTTCATCCAAGACAATGGAGAAATCACGAAAGAAGCGTTGCCATTCAGTCTCACGTTGGACCATTTTGAGATAGAGAAATATCCCAACAGCGACAAACCGAAGGACTATGTGAGTTATCTCCAACTCAAAGAGGGCGAGACTCATCAAGACATCGTCATCTCGATGAACCACATCCTAAAGCACAAGCATTACCGTTTCTACCAAAGCGACTACGATGAGAAAGGCAACTCCATCCTCGACGTCGCCCGCGACCCTTGGGGCATCGGTGTGACCTACGCAGGTTATGCGCTACTCTTCGTCGCCTTGGCGGCTATCCTTATCGAACGACGGAAGACTTTCCGCGCTGTCACTTGGTCGTGGATAGGGGTGCTTGTCGTCCTGATGGTGTTTCTTTATATCAGGATGCTCACCCATACCTTGTTACCCGTACTGCGTTCACCCTTCTTCAGCATCCATATCTCTACGATTGTGACCGCCTACGCCTTGCTGCTCGGCATCTTGGTGGTCGGCGTCATCGCCCTTGTCAAGCCGAAAGACCTAGCACGCATGGAGCGATTGAAAAGCCTAAGCACGGCGATGCTCTACCCTGCCGTCGCATTGCTTGCCTTTGGCATCTTCATCGGTGCCATCTGGGCCAATGTCTCATGGGGCAACTACTGGTCGTGGGACCCGAAAGAAGTATGGGCTTTGATCACCCTGCTCATCTATGCTGCTCCATTGCATGAGAAGCTTTGGAAATCCTTCCAAAAGCCATTGTTTTTCCATATTTATGGCATACTTGCTATTTCGAGTGTGTTTTTCACCTATTTCGGCGTCAACCTGCTTTTGGGTGGGGTGCATGCCTATTAAACTACAACAACAATGAGTCACGAACATCACGAACATCACGAGCACGAGCATCATGAACACCATGGGCATCATCACCATCATCATGTGACTGCCGACAATGGACAGATGCGCAAAATCTTATGGATTGCCATCATCCTGAATCTGCTTTTTGTCGGCATGGAAGCCGGCGTGGGCCTATGGCAAAACAGCCTCTCGCTCTTAAGCGATGCTGGTCATAACTTGAGCGATGTCTTCTCATTGGTGCTGGTCGTTGTTGGAATGTATTTGGTGAAAGTGCACAGCAACGAGCACTACACCTATGGCTACAAGAAAAGCACCATTCTGATTTCGCTGGCCAATGCGCTGTTGCTGCTTGTGGCAGTGGGTGTTATTGTGGCCGAAAGCGTTCACAAACTGAGTGAGCCGGCTGCCATCGACGGCACAGTCATCTCATGGACTGCGGGCGTAGGCATACTCATCAATGGCGCGACTACTCTACTTCTCATGCGTGGTCAGAAAGGCGACCTCAACATCCGCGGTGCGTTCCTCCACATGGCTGCCGACACGCTGGTCAGCATCGGCGTAGTCATCAGTGGCATCGTGATTAAGTACACAGGCTGGTTTATCATCGACCCGATCATTAGCTTGGTGATAGCCGTTGTCATCCTCATCAGCACCTGGGAACTGCTGCGCGACAGCATGCGGTTAGCCTTGGATGGCGTCCCCGAAGGCATCGAGGTGGACGAGGTGACAGAACTGATGCGCGACAACGAGCATGTCACGGATGTCCACCATCTGCACATCTGGGCCATGAGCACCACCGAAAATGCCCTGACGGCACATGTCGTCGTTGATGATGAGCATGAAGCCGCTACAGTACGCAAGGCACTAAAAGAAGCACTCTCCACGAAGGGCATCACGCATGCCACCATCGAGATTGAGAGCGATGATGCGTGTTGCGATAAAGAATGTTGATTTTCGATTGCCATTCATTAGAAAAACGCTATCTTTGCCGCCAGATTCGGGTTCTTTCAGCCGAAGATTAATAGGGAATCCTGTGAAAATCAGGAGCTATGCCCGTAGCTGTAAGTTCATCGACGGTCCGCAACACATACGTCACTGATATTCGTTATCGGGAAGACGTTGCGGACTTGAACAAGCCAGAAGACCTGCCCGTTTCCATTATTAACGACTTTCGGGAACAAAAGTTAGTGAACAATGAAGAAACAGTATCAAGCCGTTACGGCCGCTGAGGCCGTAAAAGTCATTAAGTCTGGCGACCACGTGCATATCAGCTCGGTCTCCAATGTACCCCAATGTTTAGTCAAAGCCATGTGTGACCGCGGTCGTGCAGGCGAACTCAAAAACGTCTACATCCACCATCTGCACACCGAGGGTGCTGCGCCTTACGTCAATCCAGAGTTCGAGGGCATCTTCCAGCACAACGCTTTCTTCGTGGGTGCCAACGTCCGCGAGAGTGTGCAGAAAGGCCTTGCAGACTATATCCCTGTCTTCCTTGGCGAGACCTCGAAACTCTATCGAGAGCGTTACATCAAGTGCAACGTAGCGATGATCCAGGTGTGTCCGCCTGACAAGTTTGGATATGTGTCGCTCGGCTCCTCAGTTGATGCCACCTTGGCGGCTATGGAGAGCGCCGAGTTCGTCATCGCCGTGGTCAACAAGCATGTGCCGCGCACTTTTGGCGATGCGTTGGTCCATATCAGTAGAATCAATGTCTTTGTAGAGGATGACACTCCCCTACTAACTGTTGACATGCCTGAGCCTACTGAGGTGGATAAGACCATCGGTCGCTATTGCGCCGAGCTCATCGAAGACGGCGCCTGCCTCCAGATGGGTATCGGCTCCATTCCTAATGCCATCCTTTCGTGTCTCCACAATCACAAGGACATCGGCATCCATACCGAGATGTTCTCTGACGGCATCCTGCCTTTGGTCAAAAAAGGCGTCATCACAGGCAACAACAAGAAACTTGATAAGGGAAAGATTGTTTCCACCTTCGTCATGGGCTCGCAGAAGATATATAACTTCATCGATGGCAACCATGAGGTGCTGTTGAAGGACGTGGAATACACCAACGATCCTTTTGTCATCGCGCAGCAGCCCAAGATGACCTCCATCAACTCGGGCATTCAGATTGACTTGTCGGGTCAAGTTTGTGCTGACTCCTTGGGCGAACGCATCTATTCCGGTGTGGGCGGGCAGATCGACTACGTCTAAGGTGCCTCGCGTTCCAAAGGCGGCAAGGCCATCATCGCCATGCCTTCCACCACACGTAAGGGCATCAACAAGATTGTGCCCACCTTGGATCTGGGCTCAGGTGCCGTCACCACACGTAACCACATCCATTGGTTCATCACGGAATATGGCGCGGTGAACCTCTACGGGCGTTCGTTGCAAGAAAGAGCCAGGCTCATCATCTCGGTGGCACATCCCCAGTTCCAGGAGATGCTCGACGAGGCTGCCTTCAAACGTTTCGGGTCGCATTTTCATTACCTTTGGAATAGTATCGTTTAATAGACGCGGGACTTCGGGACACGAGACGCGAGACGGGGTTGGTCCCGTGTCTCATAGTCCCGTGTCTCGTGTCAATAAAAAAACACCAACTATGTTCGGTCAAATCAACTTCGTTGAAATCTTCGGCGCCTTCATCGTGATGGCCGCCATCATCGATATCTTCGGCTCCATCCCTATCTTTATGAGCATGAAAGAGCAAAACAAGACTATCAAGGCGGGACAGGCCTGTCTGACGGCTTTGGGTTTGTTTTTGGCCTTTTTCTTCGCGGGCGACGCCTTGTTAAAGCTCTTCGGCATCGACAAGGAATCGTTCGCTGTGGCAGGCGCTTTTGTGCTGTTCATCTTAGCTGTGGAGATGATCCTCGGTCGGGAAATTATCAAGAATGAAGGCGGTAATGGTGGCGCCAGCATCGTGCCCATCGCCTTCCCGCTGATTGCCGGTCCGGGCGCGCTGACGGCCTTGCTTTCACTGCGTGCCGACTATGCCGTCATCAATATCATTATTGCCTTGTTGCTCAATATTTTACTGGATTACATCGTCATCCGTTCATTGGACAAGATACAGCGCATCTTGGGCGAAAACCTGATTTTCATTTTGCGGAAGTTCTTCGGTGTCATCCTATTGGCCATCGCTGTGAACATGTTCGTGAACAATATTCTGGCCATCATCGCGAGCGTACCGAAATAATCCCTAATTTTGTCTGTTGAATTCTAACCTCTTGAAGACTAATATCATGTTGAATCTTTTTACCGGTGCGGGCGTGGGGTCTACCATCCTATATTTATCCTTGTCGATTTTCCTCGGACTGCTCTTGGGCAAAATCAAGATTGCAAAAATCTCGTTGGGCATCACCTGGGTGCTCTTTGTGGGTATTGCCATCAGTGCTTGCGGCATCAGCCTTAATCCGGATATGCTGCACATCATCAAGGAGTTTGGCCTCATCCTCTTTGTGGTTGCGGTCGGATTGCAAGTTGGACCAGGCTTTTTCCGTTCCTTCAAGAAAGGCGGCTTGGCCATGAATCTCATGGCCTTGGTCAATGTGGCACTCGGTGTTTTGATCACCTACATCATCGCCAAAGTCGCGCATCAGGATTTGGCTGACATGGCCGGTGTTTATACAGGTGCCATCACCAACACGCCTGGCCTTTCGGCAGCTCAGCAAGCAGTTAACGACATGGGCATTGAAGGTGGCGCCGACCGTTTGGCAGCAGGCTATGCTGTGGCTTATCCCCTCGCAGTGGTGGGCATGATTCTGACTTGTATCGTTTTGCGACCGCTCTGCCGCATCGACTTGAAAAAGGAGCCTTTCACTGAAGATTCCATTGAGCCCAAAGCCGAGAAACAGGCTACGCCCACGTCGCAGCGTCATAAAGTGAATCTCATTCCCATCTTTGTCATCATCGCTTTAGGCATTATCATTGGCTCCATCCCGATTCCTGTGGGCATGAAAGCCCCCATCAAATTGGGTTTGGCTGGCGGGCCTTTGGTGATAGCCATTGTCGGCGGATGGCTGGGTGTAAGGAAAGGCTGGTTCACGACCGAGTTCACTGACAGCCATGGTGTGTGGATGCTCCGTGAGGTAGGCATTGCACTTTTCCTCGCTTGTGTGGGGCTAGAAGCCGGAGGCAAGTTTGTGGAAACCGTGCAGGTCCACTACATGTGGGTCGTCTATGGCGTCATCATCACCATTGTGCCGCCCATTTTGGTCGGGCTGTTCGGGCGCTTGGTGCTAAAGATGAACTACTACACACTGATGGGTTTCATCGGTGGCTCCCACACCGATCCTCCTACCCTCGCCTTCGCCAACACCGTGGCGCCTGAGGGTTGCAAACTGCCCAACATGGGCTATGCCACCGTGTATCCACTGACCATGTTTTTGAGAATTTTCACGGCGCAGCTGCTGGTGTTGCTGGCGGTATAACCGAAGAGGCGGCTCATTAGGAGCCACCTCTTCATACTCAAAACTCTATATGTACCCGATTGTTAACGGACAATCACTTTTTGAATCTTCCTGTTCCCATTCCAGCTGACAGCGACGAAATAGATGCCTTGATGGCAAGAGGTCAGGTCGATTTGGGCTGAACCGTTTTGCGAATGACCGCGCATCACGTTTTGTCCCAATAGGTCATAAACCTCGTAGTCAAAAGCTTGGGTCTCGCCCAAGTCGACGGTGATTTGTCCGCTGGTCGGGTTGGGATAGACGGTCACAACACTGGCGCTTTCATCCACGGCTTCCACGATGTACATCAACACATGCACCTCAAAGTCGACATACTGTCCGTCGCTGGTGGCACGCATTGTCAGGGTGAAATCGGCGTCGTTGTTGGCTTCGCGCGTCAGCACGAGAATCTTGCCGTTCATCGTGGCAGTCAAATCCTCAGGATTGGGGTTGCTGACAATGCTGAAGACGATGCCTTCGTCAGGGTCGTCGGGGTCAGTGGCCACACCATCGAGGTTGACTTCGATGGTCTGCGGGAAAGCATCAAAAACCACATCCTGAACGGGGTTGAGAATAAAGGGCGGCTCGTCAACGATGGCGTTGATGATAACATGCACATTGAAGTCAACCGATTGCCCATCGCTGGAAGCGCGCATCGTGAGGTCGACGGTAGCTTGGTTTTCGTTTTGACGGGTCATCACAAGGGTTTTGCCACTCATCGTGGCATTCAAAGCAGTGGGGTTGGAATTGCTGACGATGCTATAGGTGATGTTCTCGTCTGGGTCGTCGGGGTCAGTAGCCACACCGTTGAGGTTGACTTGAATGGTTTGCGGGTATTCATCGAAAACAACATTTTGCACTGGGTTGACAATGTAAGGCGGATTGTCGACCACTTGGTTGATGATAACATGCACATTGAAGTCGACCGACTGCCCATCGCTGGTGGCGCGCAATGTGAGGTTGACCGTGGTTTGGTTGGCGTTTTGACGCGTCATCACAAGGGTTTTGCCGCTCATCGTGGCGGTCAAGGCACTGGGATTCGAGTTGCTGACGATGCTATAGGTGATGTTCTCATCTGGGTCGTCAGGGTCGGTGGCCACACCGTTGAGGTTGACTTGTTGAGTCTGCGGATATTGGTTGAAGACCACGTCCTGTACAGGGTTGACGATATATGGCGGTAGATCAGGAGCAGCCCCGCCACCATTGAAATTGTCCATGCAGAAATAAGCCGGTGTAATCATGTTGTAGCCGCTGCCCCTCGATGACGAAAGGCTAAAGGAGATGGTAGCCACATTACCCAAGGGACTGAGGTCGAACCACTCCCAAGTATCAAGGACATAGTCTTCCGCATTGTTGGCAAAGCGAAAGTCGGCGAGGTAGAAATCCAATGCACCCACAGTTTGTCCACTGGCATTCTTACCTGTCGCCGTCACCTTAAACCAGTCAGGGTCGTTGCCTGAAGACCCTCCGTAGGGTGGCTCGCCATACCCGCCTTGAACCATGTCCTGATATGTCCACAGATTATTGGTGACATAACAACCTGTGACGGTATGTAATTGCCCATCGGTGGCATAGACATCCGTCGGCACACCCATGGTATAAGCCACGGCATATTGGAAAGAGCCGTCGTAGCCACAACCCGTGACGGCGGTGTATTGGGCATCCAAGCCTGTCTGGGTCAGGTTCGTGCGGTTGGAGGCCGTGAAGCCGCCCCAGTAGCCGTTTTCGGTAAAATTGGTAAAGAGCCAGCCGCCGCTGGACATCTCATTGGATCCAATAGGGGGTTGCCAAATACCGTTACTGCCGAGTTGTACGTCTTCGAATGTGGCTGGATCCTGTGCAAAGGCAAATACGGCCAGAAATAGCGTTAGGGGTAAGAGTAAAAGTTTACGCATAAAAACATTGTTTAAGCATTGAACAAATACTGCAAAACCAACGCAAGAAGCCATGCTAATTGCCACGCTTAGCGTCGCCCTTGTTCCCGAAGGCTTGCAATTGAATTCTCCGTCTGGCAGGTCTTCTGACTCGCCCGAGCCTGTCGCCTTCCCATACGGATGAGCCGTACAGTGGCTTGGTGTGACAGGCCTTACACGGACTTACAGCAGCGGGCACTGTTGCCGATTTGCACGGCATTCCCTTGGCCAAACTAAGGGCAAAAATACAACAATTTGGCGAATGGTAAACACTCAAATAATTATTTTAATCGGTATTAGACAACATGTCGAAATAATCCGTATTTTTGCCATTGATTTGTAGGTGTCCTCCACGGACTCAATAGGGAATCGGGTGTGAATCCCGGACAGTTCCCGCTGCTGTGTTGGCCAATCGCCTGCCACTTAAGCCACTGAAAGCCCTGTCTTTCGGGAAGGCGGCAGAAGCGAGGCCTCAGTCAGAAGACCTGCCTCAAGTCGTGAAACAAGGCTTCCGGGAATTGGAGCTGGGATTCTATTATATATTAAGGTATGCCCTAATGTAGGGTAATATCGTAGTTTTAGTTATTCCAACATTTTCCAGAAGTTTTGAGATAGAAAATGCAGTGGCGGAATTGCATATCTGACGGGGCTTCGGCGCGGCCTATCTCATCGGCAAACGCCGCAAACAAGAATAAAGATACTTTTTTTTCTTTCATATTGTTGCGCCGGTGGCAGTCTTGGATTGCCACCGGCTTTTTTATCACAAACCAACGACAAAGCCATTTTTTCAGTTTATCCTGCAAGTTTTTTTATATAACTTTGCATTTGAATAAAAATCTTTGAATTTTGAATTTTGAATCTTGAATCTAAATCTTTAAATCCATGGATAACACCGAAAAAATTAGGCAAGCCGCTGAGATCCTCTCCAAAGCGAAGAACATTGTGGGCTTCACCGGAGCAGGCACTTCGGCCGAGAGCGGCATCCCGCCTTTCCGCGGCGAAGGCGGCATCTGGAACCAGTACGACCCCAACTCCCTTGACATCGACTTCTACTACCGCCACACCAAGGAGTCGTGGAAGATTATCCGCGAGGTGTTCTATAACTTCTTCAGTAACAAGGATATCAAGCCTAACCCCGGACATCTCGTTCTGGCCAAATGGGAGAAGGAAGGCCGCCTAAGCAGCGTCATCACGCAGAACATCGACGACCTGCACACCGTGGCAGGCAACAGTGTGGTGTATGAGTTCCACGGCAATATGTCGCGCTTCGTATGCACCAAATGCGGCCACAAGGTCGATGCCAAGAGCCTGACACTTACCGAGGAACCGCCCCGTTGCGCCCAATGCGGCGGCCTGATGAAGCCCGACTTCATCTTCTTCGGCGAGGGCATCCCCGAGGACGCCTACTACGGCTCGGTGCATGCTGCCGAGAACTGCGACGCCTTCGTCATCATCGGCACCTCGGGACAGGTCAGTCCGGCCAATATGATTCCCGGCATTGCCAAACGACATGGCGCTAAGATCATAGAAATCAACATGGAGCCTTCGACCTATACGAACTATATCACGGACATCTATCTTGAAGGCAAGTCGGGCGAGATATTGCCCGCCATTGATGCCTTGATGACTAGGTAAATACCTCCTCGAACATCCTCTGATAGGCTTCAACCTTTTTGTCAAATGCCAACGGATAAGCACGTGAGGATGAGGGTAATCTAAATAAGGTTAAACCATCTTCGAGAGCCACTTTTGTGTTGGGCGAAGGAATTGTATCAACATTGAAATAACTGCACACTTCGGTGGTAGCCTTCTCGCCTGTCGTGGCAATGGCATGGCATTGTGGCATCTGAGCAAGCAAGGCTCGAATGTCGGTATGTTCGACGATTTCCAAAAAGGCGTCCGAGGCATTGTCTTTCAACCGTTTGACCGCCGTGGCAGTATCGAATAATGCAATTCCTTTCTCATTCAGAAATGCCACGATTTCATCTTTCTTGAAGCTTTTATGCTCTGTATCAACGAAATGGTTCTTGTCGCCAAACCAGATCTGCCCTTCGATGCGCCAATGGTCGTTGATGAAATTGGGGTAGAAAAAGTCCATGCACCAGCGCTTCTTGGGTGGCGGAAAACTGCCTAAGAATAAGACTTTTGCGTTGGCAGGAAGGAAAGGCTTTAATGGATGGTGTTCAATCATAACAAATTGGTTCGGGCCCTTCGACAGGCTCAGGGACCCTCTAACTATACCTTATTCAATTAAAAAAGCACCCACTCTATTGATGCACAAAGTACCCTTAAAAACCTTAAACCTGATTCTTAACTTATCGGCTTTAACGGTCTGGAAACGAAGAAGTCGCTTGTAGCCGATAGTAGTGGTAGGCTCATCTACTTCGATGGGCAACCATTTACCATTAAAGTAATAGTCCAAATAAAATGCATCAACATTCTGTCCTAAAGGAATATACTCTTGTAAAAGTAAACGATTAAAACCAGTAGTCTTGGGGAAATCGAAGATGAGTTCGGCTCGATGTACGCCATCCTCTGTCGCCCAATAACAATCGTACTCATCGTTCAACACATTCTTGACACCGAACCTCCAGCCTCTCGTGTTGCTGGCGGTCACTTTGCAGTTTTGGAGCAGGTCGTTAGCGAACTCATTCTGTAGTTTCTGATAGCATTGTACGGCATTGGCTGAGTCAATAGATGGTATCCTACCCTCTTGATTCACAGGGAAATTAAGCAGCAGGTTGGTATTGTGGCCGACACTGTTATAGTACAAGTCGGTCAGTTGTTCCACGGTCTTCACTTGGCCATCTTCGCTCTCATGGTAAAACCAACCCGGACGAATGGACACATCTACTTCGGCAGGCAGCCAGGTCTCACCGCCGCGGTAGCCTTGCTGTAGGGCCCTTGTGTCGTTAAGCGATTCGAAATCAGTTTTATACATGCACCATTGCGTGGCACTTGCCTTGCCTTCCTCATTGCCAATCCAGCGCAAAGTGGGTACCGTACCACCGAAGATGGCCGCATCGGAGTTGTATTTCCACACGATGTCCCTTGCCTTCTCGTAGTCGTAGTATTTCTCGGCCACGATGGAACGCATCTCGTCCGCGCCGCCGTACCAGCCTGTGCCGCCATTGGCGCCATCGAACCAGAACTCGAACAAAGGTCCGTAGTTACTCACAAGTTCCTCAATCTGTTGATGATACACTTTCACGTATCCCTCTCTCCCATATTCGGCATTGTGTCGGTCCCATGGAGAAAGATAGAGTCCAAACTTCAGTCCGTGTTTACGGCATGCTTCCGAAAGCTCTCCCACCAAGTCACCTTGACCATCTTTGTAAGGCGAGTTTTTGATGGAATAATCTGTGGTTTCAGTCGGCCATAGACAGAATCCGTCATGATGCTTCGCAGTGAGGATAATCCCTTTCATACCAGCGGCTTTCAGAGTTAAAACCCACTGTTCGCAGTCCAGATGGGTGGGATTAAAGGAGTCGGGCGGCGTATTGCCATAGCCCCACTCCATGTTGTTAAATGTGTTTAAGCCAAAGTGTATAAAAGCGTAGGTTTCAAGTTGTTGCCATTCAAGCTGTTGGGCTGTATGGATGGGCCCGTTTGGCTGTGGCGGATGGACACAGGAAGCCATCGCCATACAGAATAGAATGGCAAAACCCTTCAGATTGCTCATTTTGACCAATACTGGATCCACTCTTGCTCATCCTTGCTCATTGTGGTCATGTCCGACTTGTAGTCAGGGTCGGGTATGTACCAATTGGTAGACTCGAAGTAGCGTTGCAATCCTTTGTCATTGAACACATAGCCACGATAGGCGAAAGGTATGTTTTTCAGGATGCGCTTGCGCTCGGTTGATAACGCCGATTCCGATTCGTCTTCGTTAAAGAGGTGCAGGTTGTAATACTGCAACTTGACGAAGTCGTCATCCTGGAAACCCGTTTCATCGAAATCTTCGTTTCTATAGATAAAGAATGCATCTCTGCCAACATGCAATTCACCCTCGGGATGGAAGTTCTTCTTGTGGTAGACGATGCTGCCGGACTGCACGTGGAACATGATACTACCATCATTCAAGTAGAGTTTGTCCTTCCATTCGCTGGCCTTGCCTTTTCCGGTGAAAGTCCATTCACTGGCACTTTTAAAGAAGGTGGGCTGGACGGCAAAAGACTGTCTGTCACCCATGTTGATTTCAAGAGTGAAATCATCGATGCCATTATTGGCCCAACGGTTAGCAGCAGTAAGCACATAGTCGAACAGGTATTCTTCCATGACTTGGTCGCTGCCTTCGAAGTCGTAGGTATGTTGAATGATATTCAAGCCCTTGTTGAAGTGGGCGTTGAAATAATAAACATAGTAGTAAGGCTCAGCGTCCCAGTCGTAATAGGGGCTTTTCTCGTCTTTTATCGCTGCCCATTGTTCCTTGGTGGGCTCTACAAAACGTCCGTTCTTGTAATAGTCTTTGATGGTGCCGAAGTCAACATAACCTTCATCGTTAAGCGGATAGAAAAACCTCTTCACCTGATGTGGCAGGTTTTTATCGTTCATCACGACCTTGAAGTCGTGGATGCAAGGATGGGCATTGGCGTCGCCTTCCCTGTAGTTGACAGCCTCGAAGCCAACGAGCAAGTCTTTGGCTTCACCCGGATTGAAGAACTCGTAGTAGACATTAACCTTAAAACGATGAACTTGGTCTTCTACCCTGGGAGCCAGCGTGATATTGAGGATTTCCTTCTGCACCTTAATAGTGGTCTCGTTGATGGGTATCAATTGGTTACCCTGCGCATAGAAGGCGCCGTCATTGGCCTTGACACCTACGAAGGCAAACAAGGCAAGCATAATTGCTAACAGTTTTTTCATGATGTTTTTTAAATTCGGTTAGAATGCAAAAATAGAGAAAATAAAGATTCTTTGGCAAAAAACCATTCATTTTTTCGTGACTTATCAGTTTTTTCCCTAATTTCGCCCAAAATCTCTTTTGAATTATGACTATCGAAGAATTGAAATCCCTATTCAAGCAACGCTTTGGAAACGAGGGCGTTGTCTACACCTCCCCTGGTCGTGTCAACCTAATCGGCGAGCACACCGACTACAACGGCGGCTACGTCTTCCCCGGCGCCATCGACAAAGGCATCTACGCCTGCATCCGCCTCAACGGCACCGACAAGGTCCGCGCCTACTCCATCGACTACGATGGCTATAGCGAGTTCGGCCTGAACGAAGAAGACAAACCCAACGAGGCATGGGCCCGCTATATCTTTGGCGTGTGCCGTGAGATCCAAAAGCGCGGTTACAGGATCCAAGGCTTCGACACCGTTTTTTATGGCAATGTACCGCTCGGCGCGGGTATGTCGTCGTCGGCAGCTTTGGAGAGCACTTTCGCCTTCGCTATCAATGATTTACTTAACCTTGGCATTGACAAGTTCGAGTTGGCCCGTGTCGGGCAGTCTACCGAGCACAACTACTGCGGCGTGAAGTGCGGCATCATGGACCAGTTCGCTTCCCTCTTCGGCAAGAAAGGCCACCTGATGCGCCTCAACTGCGCCACCATGGAGTTTGAATACTTCCCCTTTAACCCACAAGGTTACAAGGTTGTGTTGCTTGACACCGTTGTAAAGCATGAGTTGGCTTCGTCGGCCTACAACCGCCGCCGTGAGTCATGCGAGAACGCTTGTGCCCACATCGCCGCCAAGCATCCCGAAGTAAAATATCTGAGCGACGCCACGATGGCCATGCTGAACGAGATTGATGTGGAGATTCCCGCCGAGGATTACATGCGCGCGGAATATGTCATCGGTGAGAAGCAGCGTGTCCTCGACGTCTGCGATGCCTTGGAGAGAGGTGATTATGAGACCGTTGGCGACCGTATGTACGGCACACACTATGGCATGAGCAAACTCTACGAGGTGAGTTGCGAGGAACTGGATTACCTCAACGACATCGCTAAAGAATGCGGTGTAACCGGCTCCCGTGTGATGGGCGGTGGCTTCGGCGGCTGCACCATCAACCTCGTCAAGGAGGAGCTTTACGACGCTTTCATCGCTACAGCTAAACAGAAATTCGCCGCAAAGTTCGGGCATGAACCGAAGGTGTATGATGTGGTCATCTCCGATGGCGCTCGCCGACTATAATTTTTGAATTTTGAATTTTAAATTTTGAATATATGAAACCAACATTATTAGTATTAGCCGCAGGTATGGGCTCGCGTTACGGTGCCTTGAAGCAGATGGATGGCGTCGGACCGAACAACGAAGCCATTCTCGATTATTCCATTTTCGACGCCAAACGCGCCGGCTTCGGCAAGGTGGTCTTCGTCATCCGCGAGGACTTCGCCGAGGCGTTCAAGAAAGTCAACAACACGGAGAAATTCGGCATCCCCGTTGAATATGTGTATCAATCCCTTGACAAACTGCCGGAAGGTTTCAGTGTCCCCGAAGGTCGTGTGAAACCTTGGGGTACCTGCCACGCCGTCTTGATGGCCAAGGACGTGATTCACGAGCCTTTTGCTGCAATCAATGCTGACGATTTTTACGGCAAGGAAGCCTATGAGGTGCTGGCCAAGTATTTGATGGAATGTGAAGGCAAG
Organism: Bacteroidales bacterium; assembly: GCA_017632935.1. Classification (GTDB taxonomy): domain Bacteria; phylum Bacteroidota; class Bacteroidia; order Bacteroidales; family F082; genus Limimorpha. The sequence continues at coordinate 15,352 of JAGBQJ010000034.1, forward strand.
ACAGGCGCCTACAGCATGGTAGCCTATAAGCTCCGCAACACCATGTCGGACTTCGGCACGGTGAGCCGTGGCATCTGCACCGCCGATGAAGAAGATTACCTCCAGACCATCGTCGAACGCACGGCCATCGGTCATACCGAGGACGGCGGTGCGGCCTATGCCGACGAGACGGGCAGCCATCCGCTGGATATGGATTTCTTGGTCTCTATGAACTTCTTTGGCTTCACACCCGACTTCTTCGCCTATTCCGAAAAGGGCTTCGTCGAGTTCCTGAAAGGACCTGCCCAGACCAACATCAAAGCCGAGTTCTTCATCCCGCTGATGGTCAACCAAAGCATCCACGATGGCTCGGCCAAACTGAAGGTGCTGTCGAGCAACGCCTCATGGTTCGGCGTGACCTACAAGGAAGACAAGCCCGAGGTGATGCGCAAGATCCGTGAACTTATTGACATGGGTGTGTACCCCAATAACTTATGGCAATGAATATAGACGTTAAGGTATGGGGCAAGACCCCCGACGGCAAAGACATCAAGCTTTACACCTTGACCAATGCCAACGGCATTAAGGTACAGCTGAGCGACATAGGCGCGGGCATCGTGAGCATCATGACGCCAGACCGCAACGGGCATATGGACGATATCGTGCTGGGCTATCCCAACGCCACCGACTATTATGGCGACGGTCCCTGCGCGGGCAAGACGCCTGGCCGCTACGCCAACCGCATCGCCAACGGCCGTTTTATGATGGACGACAAGGAGTACCAGCTTGAGATCAATACCGGCGACGGCAAGCACCACCTCCATGGCGGCAGCATAGGCTTCGCCAACCAGAAATGGGCCAGTCGCATCAACGGCGAGAATGTGGTGTTCACTTACCTCTCGGCCGACGGCGAGGCAGGGTATCCAGCAGAGCTGGTGACCAAGGTGTACTACACCCTCAACGACGAGAACGAGCTGAACATCCGCTTCTGTGCTTATTCGTCAGACAAGACTATCATCAACCTGACCAACCACACCTATTTCAACCTGAAGGGCGAAGGCAACGGCGACATTCTTGACCACAAGCTAAGGCTCAACGCCTCGCGTTTCCTGCCTGCCACCAACGAGTTGATCACCACGGGCGAGATGCGGCAAGTGGCCGACACGCCCATGGACTTCACCCAAGCCAAGCCCATCGGTCGCGACATCAAGGAACCCTATCCGGACCTCATCAATGGCAAGGGTTACGACAGCTGCTGGGTCATTGATGGCATCGAGAAAGACAAGCTCTGCCTCGCCGCCGAGCTCTCGCACGAAGGTGTGGGCCGCATGGTGAAGATCTACACCACCCAACCTGGCGTGCAGGTCTACACGGGCAACTGGCTCTCGGGCTGCCCCAAGGGCAAGAACGGCCATGTCTACGAGGACTATTCCGGCGTGGCCTTGGAGTGCCAGGCCCTCCCCGACGCGCCCAACAAGCCCAACTTCCCCAACACCTTCCTGCGCTCGGGTGAAGAATACAACGAAACGATAATCTTTAAATTCTTAACAATATGAGTACTAAAACCAAACAATGGGGTGCCATCATCGTGATGATTGCCCTGTTTGCCATGATTGCTTTCGTGACGAACTTGTGTTCTCCTATGGCGGTCATTGTGAAAAACCAATTCGGCGCCAGCAACTTCCTGTCGCAAATCGGAAACTACGGCAACTTCATCGCTTATCTGGTCATGGGTATCCCTTCGGGTATGCTCATCAAGAAATTTGGTTACAAGAAAACCTCGTTGATTGCCCTTGCTGTGGGTATCATTGGCATTCTCGTGCAGTGGGCCAGCGGTAGGTTGGGCTTCGGTGTCTACCTTATCGGTGCTTTCATCTGCGGCTTCTGCATGTGCATGCTGAACACCGTTGTGAACCCAATGCTGAATTTGTTGGGCGGTGGCGGCAACAAAGGCAACCAACTGATTCAAATCGGTGGCGTGTTCAATTCAGCTGCTGCCGTGGCGGTTTACATCATCATGGGAGCCCTCATCGGTGAAGCAGCAAAAGCCAAAATTTCCGATGCCACCCCTGCCCTGCTGATCGCCCTCTCCATTTTCGTCATTGGCTTCATCGTAATCCTTTTTACCAAGATTGAAGAGCCACAGCAGCCTGTTGAGGTGAAATCGGAAGTGAAGGACAAATACAGCGCTTTCTCTTTCCGCCACTTCAAGCTTGGCATTTTGGCCATCTTCCTCTATGGCGGCATCGAGGTGGGAACGCCAACCTACATCATGCAATACTTGACAGCTGATAGTGAGGAAGTTAAAGCAATTAAGGTGGATGCTTTGAATTCGTATAACAACAACGAGATTGATATAACCACGGCCGCCAAAACCATATTGAATCCGAAAAACGACAAGGATTTTGTGTATGATGAAAAACACATCGCCGAGACGGTTGAGAAAATCAATACGGGCAAGATAAGCGTAGCCAAAATCGAGAAAGCGGCACCAGGCATCTTTATGAATGGCACGATTGCCGGTCTGATTGTCGCTGTCTATTGGCTGATGATGCTTATCGGGCGTTTCATCGGCGGTGCCATCGGCAACAAAGTGTCGGCCAAAGCCATGGTGACGACTGTAGCCACGCTGTCTATCCTTCTTGTCTTGTTCGGCATGTTTGCCCCGACCAGCTACTTGGTGAAAGTCCCTGGCATCGACTGGGCGCATCTGTCGGTGATTTGGTCTGAAGTGCCAATAGGCATCTTCGCCTTCATTCTCGTTGGTCTCTGCACCTCCGTGATGTGGGGCGCCATCTTCAACCTGGCCACGGAAGGCTTGGGCAAATACACTGCCATTGCTTCGGGAGCCTTCATGACCATGGTCTTCGGCTTCGCCATCATGGTGGGTCTGCAGGGTCTCGTCGCTGACTGGACAAGCAGCTATATGATCAGCTATGTCGTTGTGCTGTTCTGTGCCGCCTACATCCTGTTCTATGCCTTAGTGGGCTCGAAGAACGTTAACAAGGACATCCCTGTGGAATAATTAGGCACAACCACTTGATACAAAAACGACCCGTCAAAGCGATGGGTCGTTTTTGTTTTGCCTTATTTCACTCGGATTCGTCGTCCAATTTTCAATTTGTCCGTCTTCTTCATTCCGTTGAGTCGGCACAAACTATTCACCGTGGTGTGATGCCGTGCGGCAATCTTGCCCAGCGTGTCGCCTTTCTTGATGACGTAATACTTGGCTTCGGTCTTGGCCAAATAGGTCGGCTTTGACGGTCGCGAGTCGATGATTCTCAGAGCGGTGTCTTTGACCAAATCATTATAGGCTGTATTCATGATGGCCGTAGAGATAGTGTAGTCCTTGTTGACCTGTCGGACCGAGTCGGCCAAAGAGTGGGCAAACAGCCAATCGTAAGTCTGCTCAAGATAGAAAATACGCGCCAGTTTGGAGTGGGCCTCACCTCGCAGCTTGTCAAAGAGCAACAGACTCGTGTCTCCGCATTGTATCATTTCGTCCACCACCTTTTGTGAGCAATATAAGGGCACGTCTTTGTCGGCAGTGCCATGCACAATCCATAGCGGCACCTCATTCAGGCCGCAAAGCCCTTTGATGGACGCGCCACCGCACAAAGCCATGGCTGCTGCCACCGTTTCAGGATACGAGGCTGTGTAATTGATGGTTCCGTAACCGCCCAAACTCATGCCCAACACATAAACTCGGTTGGTGTCGATGGCGCAATGGGTCTTCACCCAATCATACACTTCGTGCACTTTGTCGGGTTTCCAAGTGTTTTGCGTTTGCGGAGCGACAATGACGGCATCAATTTTGCGGCCTCTTTCAATCGCGTCGATGCAGCCGTAACGCCTCACATTGGCTAGGTTTTTCCCGCACAGGCTTCTGCCATGCAGAAAGATGACGAGAGGCTTTTCACAAACTGTATCGTTGTAGTCATGAGGCAGATAAAGCCAAAAATCATAGCCGTCCTTGATGGAGTCGCGGCAAGCAATCAGCTGGCCGAAAGAATGTGTTGGCAGGACGAAAACCAACAGACTCAGTATGACGAATAGTTTTTTCATAGATTATTGTAACGATATCTTATAGATTTTATTACCTCTGGAGCCGACTATTATTTTGTTGTCGACGACAATCGGCGAGGCCTCGAAATTGGTGCCAATCTTGGCCGTGGCCACGATTTCGCCTGTTTTTCCCTTGATGAGATAGACATTACCCGACACATCGCCTGTAAAGGCAAACATCTCGTTGCGGTCGTTGTAGAACGCCACCGGCGACGACCAGCAGTATTGCTTCAACTTGGTGCGGTAGAGTTCGCGTCCGTCGTTCTTGTCAAAGGCCATGAAAACACCCGCTGCTTGCGCGTTATGTAAGCAGAACGCACTGAAAATCATGCCTTCGCAGTCGCCGCCACCGATCAATGGCGTGACATACATGCCGCCGTCGCTTGTGTTGTCGCCAAAATGCAGCTTACGGCAAGGGATGGTGTCTTCCCAAACCAGTTCACCTGTCAAGCCGTTGAGTTTCACAAAATAGCAGTAACCCGAGTTGCCTTGATGGTCTACCTCGCATCCCGTGTAAACGTATGGTATGCCGTTTTCCTCTTCTACTATCGGCGAGGCGTCTGTATCGTCATGGTTCCAATAATGCCAGACTGGTTTTAAGGTGTTTAGATTGATACACAATATGTTACCGGCATTGTCGCCGACATAGCCATAGTTGCGGCACACTGCCATTGACGACTCCATGCCTGGTGAGTTCTTGGCTTGTGTCGTGGAATAGCGCAAAGTGGATTGAAGCGTATAGCCGCCATCACCGACATAGTATTTGTATAAGGTGCCGTTCTCGGCAGGTCGGAACAGGAATCCTCCAGCCTGCACGGGCGATGAATCATAGCCGCCCCAACCCCGCCAAGCCTTGGGGTCGCGCCCGAAGGTATTAATCATCTTGTGTGAAAACAAGTCGAACACCTGGGTGCCAAAAGCAGCTTCTTTCGGTGCGCCGTGACCGATATAGACGTGACCATTCAAGTCTGCATTGAGGGCTGGCGTGCCTTTCAACACGTTGCCTATGTTATGGCAAGGTCTGCTTTTTTCACCTGTTTCAAAATCAATGAAATACAAGTCACCGCAAAGTGAGGTCAAAATGATTTCCTTGTTGTGAAGATTGCGGCAGACCGAATCGGGGTTCGACTTGAATTGTTCAACAATACTGTCGGGCCAATTCACAAACAATGGTTGGCCTGTCCATCCGGAGCCACCTTCAAATACGCCCACGGAAGTCGGGGTGGGATCCATCCTCGTCGTGAACGCCCAGTCCACCTTGATTTGGATGGAATCGTCGCTCAGATGGCCACAATAGTTTGGAATTCTTGAAGCTGACCCTCTAAAGGTAAATATGCCAGGCTTGTTTGTATAGACATCCTCAAGGCTGGAAAGCTCCGAAGGCAAGGTCTTGTCGATGGTGTCAATCTGCACCAGGAGTTTCTCTGCCGATGCCAACACCGTGTCAGGGAAGGGCTTGAGGACAGGCACTTCAGGGATGGTGTCAACTACGACAGGCTCTGGAGCTGGCTCTACAATGGGTTGCTGAGGTTGATTCGTACATGAAAAAACCAACAGCAAGGGCAACAGGAAGAGTATGATTTGTTTCATTTTTCTATGGGAAAAGGGCTGCAAAAGTAAGAAGTTTTTTTGTAATTTTGCATTTTCATAGAATCGGCAGGGCATAATGTTTAAAAAAATCCTCGGTACGGGCGCGGCTAGGGCAGTCAATGTGCTGACGCAGTTGGCTACCCTCATCATGGGCACCAGGTGTCTCGGTGCCGCTGAATGGGGCAAGGCCTTCATCGCCCAGACCGACATCACCTTTTTATTAATAGGCATCGAGTTGGTGGCCGGCAGCGGATTGGTGTATTTCACACCACGCAAAAAACTCACCACGCTGATGACCATCTCTTACGGCTGGATTGGGGTTGTCATGCTGTTCTATGTACTGCTTTTCTTTGTCTTCTCATTTTTTCCGTCATTTTATCATACCATCGTCCCTGAAGGGTATGGCTGGCTCGTCCTGCTGATGACTTTCATCTATAGTCTACACGAGTTCAACCTCAACCATTTCCTTGGAAAAGAGAAAGTTGGCTTATTTAACTTGCTGTTCCTCATCCAGATACTCACCCAAGTCTCCATGATGGCCGTGTTCATTTTCGTCGGTGAGCTCAAAACGGCCTACGCCCTGCTCTACTCCCAGCTTTGTGGCTATAGCCTGGCCACGGTCATAGGATGGGCGATACTGTTCCCAACCATGAAACGCGAACGCATCGAAAGGTTTGGAAAGAGTCTATGGGAGATGCTGAAATATGGGACGTTTATGCAACTCTCCACCCTGGCCAGCACGCTCAACAAACGTTTCAGCCTGTTTCTAATAAACTCGAATTGTACCCCAAGTGCAGTTGGTGTGTACGCCTCGGGGACACAAGTCTCGGAAGGGGTGAACATCGTGGGGCAGAGCTTCGGTTTGGTGGAGTTCTCTGCCTTGAGCAATACCAACGACAAACGACGCGCTTCCCGGATCACTCTGCGTTTCATGTTGTTCTCCGTCTTGCTTTCTTTCACCGCCATAATGGTGATTTGCCTGCTGCCCTCCTCATTTTTCGAATGGCTGTTTTCGAGCATGTTCGGTGACATCCGATCCATATTATTACTGTTGGCGCCAGGGGTTGTGTTCTTCTCCGCGCATATTGTCTTATCCAATTATTTCTCCGGGACAGGGCGACCACATCATAATCTCTTTGCCTCTCTCATCGGGCTTTCGGTCACCGTAGTTTCCGCCCTCATTTTGATTCCAAGGTGGGGCATACGGGGTGCCACCATCACTACCTCGTTGACTTATATGGCATTATTTGTTTACCAAATTATCGTGTTCTTATGCTTGAAAAATAGCGACATAAAATGCAAGCCTAACTCCGAGGAATAAGGTTTTTTTGTACCTTTGCGGTCAAATTGTGTTTTATGAGCGAAATCAACGACGACGATATCTTCAATCCAAGCGAAGACCCCATACCAACCACAGAAAACTATAACGACGACAGCATCGTCCACCTTGAGGACATGGAGCACATCCGTCGCCGCCCTGGAATGTACATCGGCAAGCTCGGTGACGGCGCCTCGCAAGACGACGGTATCTATGTGCTAATCAAAGAGGTGATTGACAACTCCATCGACGAGTTCACTTCGGGTTTTGGCAAAAAAATCGAAATGACTGTGAACAAAGCCGAAAAAAAAGTCAGCATCCGCGACTATGGCCGTGGCATCCCGCTAGGCAAGCTGAAAGAAGCTGTATCGCAGCTGAATACGGGTGCGAAATACGACAGCAAGGTGTTTCAGAAATCCGTCGGCTTGAACGGCGTCGGTACCAAAGCTGTCAACGCGCTTTCGTCCTATTTCAAGGTGCAGTCCATCCGTGAGGGCAAGACGCGTATTGTGGAGTTCGCCCAAGGCAAAATGGTCAGCGACTCAGGCATCATCCCCTCCGATGGCGATACGGGTACGTTAACCGAGTTCATCCCCGACAGCGCTTTGTTCGGAAACTACCACTATGTGGATGAGTACATCGAGAAGCGCGTGTGGAATTACGCCTACCTCAACCGTGGCTTGAGCCTAATTTACAACGACAAACGCTACTATTCCAAGAACGGCCTCCTCGACCTCTTGCAAAACAATATGGAAGGCGAAGGCCTCTACCCCATCATCCATATCAAGGATGGCGACTTTGAGGCCGCTTTCACCCATGTCAACGGGCAGTCGAGCGACTATTTCTATTCGTTTGTCAATGGTCAGCACACCACCGAAGGCGGCACGCATCAGTCTGCTTTCCGCGAGGGCTACGCCCGCGTGGTGCGCGAGTTCTACCAAAAGGAATACGAGCCTGCCGACATCCGTCAAGGCTTGATTTGCGCCTTATGTGTGAGGATTCAAGAGCCTGTGTTTGAGGCGCAGACCAAGACCAAACTCGGCTCCACCCACCTTGCGCCCAACAACCCCGATGGCACCAACGACAGTCCCTTCCTCAAGACCTACGTCTTCGACATCCTGAAGCGCCACTTGGACAACTACCTGCACAAGAATCCTGAGACCGTCAGCGTGTTGCAAGCCAAGATCCAAGCCAACGAGAAGGAACGCAAGGAGATTGCCGGCATCAAGAAGGCCGCCCGTGAGAGTGCCAAGAAGGTCAGCCTGAACAACCGCAAGCTCCGCGACTGCCGCATCCACCTCAACACCAACCACGAGAAACGTCTCGAAAGCACCATCTTCATCACCGAGGGTGACTCCGCTTCGGGAAGCATCACCAAGAGCCGTGACGTGCAGACCCAGGCCGTGTTCAGTCTGCGTGGTAAGCCGCTCAACTGCTTGGGGATGACCAAGAAAGTGTGCTACGAGAACGAGGAGTTCAACCTGCTGCAAGCCGCCTTGAACATCGACGAGGACATTGAGAACCTGCGCTACAACAACATCGTCATCGCCACCGATGCCGATGTCGACGGCATGCACATCCGCCTGCTGATGCTCACCTTCTTCCTGCAGTTCTACCCCGACCTGGTGCGCAACGGTCATGTCTATATCTTGCAGACGCCCTTGTTCCGCGTGCGCAACAAGAAGGAGACCTATTACTGCTACAGCGACGAAGAACGCATCACCGCCAAGGAGAAATGTGGCAAGCAGGCCGAGATCACCCGATTCAAAGGCTTGGGCGAAATCTCTCCCGACGAGTTCCGTGGTTTCATCGGCCCCAATATGCGCCTCGAGCCCGTCATACTGCGCTACGATTTCGGCATCAAGGAACTACTGGAATATTACATGGGCAAGAACACTATGGAACGGCAACGGTTCATCATCGAGAATCTTAGGATTGAGGATGATTCCGAGATGGATAAGATGTAAATTTTTCTTATAAACTATCATATAATGCAATAATTTCCTATTTTTGCAGTCTCAAATGATAGTTTGTTATGACAAAATCAACAAAAGGCACCCTGCTTCCCAGAAAGCTCTCCAAGAACCTTGCTGTTGTTGGGGAGCAAATTAAATTAGCCCGATTAAGGCGCGACCTGAGCATAGCACAAGTGGCCGAACGCGCCACCTGTTCACAGCTGTCGGTGATGCGCGTCGAGAAAGGCACACCTACTGTGGCAATAGGAATTTATTTGCGTGTTTTATATGCATTGCAGTTGGATGATGACATTCTCTTGTTGGCACAAAAGGATGAAATCGGGCGAAACCTGCAAGACTTGGACTTGAAGCAACGCCAAAGGGCATCAAAAAAGACTGAATGATGGAAAGGCTTCAAGTATATGCGGATTTCGATTGGCTTGATGATCCAGTTTTGGTTGGCACATTAAGTCATGAAATGCTTAGAGGGACGCCTTCATACGGTTTCTCTTTCGACACGGAATGGCTTCGCTCGTACCGTTCCACACTAATAAGTGGCGACTTGATGAACTTTTCAGGCGACCAATATAAATCAGGCGAGATTTTCGGTTGTTTTGGCGATGCCATGCCCGACCGATGGGGCAAAAGGCTGATTGACAAGCGTGAAAGAATTAAAGCCGAGCAAGAAAAACGCATCCCAAGAACCTTTACAGACTATGATTACCTGATCCAATTGGATGACTTTTCACGTATGGGTGCGTTTCGTTTCAAGTATGATGACGCTTTTGTGGGAGCCTCGGAGGATGAAATGCGCGTACCTCCTTTGACCAGTCTCCGTGAATTCGTTTTCATGGCACATGAATATGAGAGGAACGAGCAGTCAGGAAAACCTATGCGTGAAGAATGGCTTGATAACTTGTTCCGCCAAGGTTCATCGCTGGGTGGTGCTCGACCTAAAGCCAATGTCATGGATGAAAATAGTCATTTGTGCATCGCCAAGATTCCTTCGGTTTCCGATGACTATGACATTGCTCTTTGGGAGCATTTTGCGCATGTGATGGCCAAGAAAGTTGGCATCAATGCTGCCGAAACCCGATTGTTGAAACTTGACGGCGTGAAATACCATACCTTGCTATCGCGGCGTTTTGACCGCACCGACAATGGCCGTCGTAGGCATTTCGCATCTGCTTTGACTTTGGCCAACCTCAAAGACGGTGACAATGCCTCCACTGGACACGGGTATTTGGATATTGTAGATGTCATCATTGGTCCCACTGGGATTGTTGACACAAGTGCCATATTGAAAGAACTATACCGCCGTGTGGCATTCAGCATTTGCATAGGCAACCATGACGACCACTTTAGGAACCACGGCTTCCTCTTAGGCAAAAATGGTTGGCAACTGTCGCCCGCTTACGACCTGAACCCTACCAATATGATGACACAAAGTTTGTTGATTTCCTCAAGCACCAACGAGTCGTCATTAGACATACTCCTTGATGCTTGCGAAGAATACATGATAGACAAGAAGGAGGCCGAAGCGATTATCCGAGAAGTGAAGCAAGGTTTAATGAATTGGAGAATCATAGCGAATCAATGCCAAATCCCGAAATCTGAGCAAGAGAGGTTTGCCCAGAGATTCTCAAAGTGTTTTGCCCATTGAACAGATTTATGGGGGATTTGTTCAACGCATTGAACACTTTTGGGTGGTTATTTGAATTTAGGAAACAACTCCTATCTCACCTGTACACACAAAAAAGACATCCTCCCAATCCAATCCTGAAATTGGAAATGAGAGGATAGCGTCAGTAAAGGATCTTTTAATAATCTTGAACAAGACGGACTGGAATGCCATAGCTACGAGAAATTCCACCTATAGCAACTACCTCATAACCTACGCCCATCGCCATAGCTAGTCCATTATTCGATGCATGACAAGTTGATGTCCAATAAGCTATGATAACAGTATCATCCTTCGAAGCAGGGGTTAAGAAACCTGTATAAGGCAAAAAAACCGCACCATTCATTTGAAACACATTTGCCCAAATAGACACAGAAATTGTATTGCTATTAAAATCACCATCCACCTGGTTGGACTCAAAAAGACTGTAGTTGGAACTGTTCCAATCGTCTGGTAATAGTATTAGGCCCTGTAAACCATTTACTGTCGCTTTGGCAAATAATATACCAGAATTTGTGTTTCTTTCGAACAATAAATACTGCCATTCTTCTTTGGTTGGAGAGCGCCATCGATGTGTCTGATTACCACCATTAGTTATAGAATTGTAATAACCCCAATCTGAATTGGCGTATGCACCTACTAAACTATTACATCCTGGAGGACCAATTAAACTTGGGTCTGAATAATAATGATCCCATGGTTGATAATAAGTATTACCACAGTTCCAACTACTAGTTCCCCACGCAAACAAATCTATCCAGCCATTATAAGTTGGTGAATAATTAAGATTGGCACCACCTATAGTATCGTATTGGGTTGCCGCAAATCGCCAAGTATTCGTAGAAGCCTTATATTGTAAATTGCCTTGCGAGAACCAAACTTGCTGCGTAGCACTTACTGAAAACAAGCCATTAATTGCTCCAGTTGGGGCTTGAGGATTATAAATGAAATGAGCCACTAAACTTCGGTTGCTGGTTACTGTGAAAGTATAATTGGCATTCGTGGAGACTTGGCTGCCGTTCTCCGTCCAATTGGTGAATGTATATCCGCTATTAGCGGTAGCATGCACGGTACATGATTGACCGTAATAATGAACGCCGCCACCACTCACCGAGCCTCCATTGCTCGGACTGGCAGACAAGTTAATGTTGTAGGATTGTTGGTCGAAATGGGCAACATACGATGCAGATGCTGTCACTGGGAAAGTATAGATCGGATTCGTTGACACTTGGGTACCGTTCTTCGTCCAATTCACAAAAGTATATCCGGATGCCGTCGTAGCACGCAAGGTACAATTCTCACCATAATTATAGTTGCCGCCACCCGTCACAGAGCCTCCTGAAGAAGGACTAGCGGATGCACTTATCGTATAGGTCATCAATTGGAAATGCGCCACAAACGTAGCAGACTCAGTAACCGTGAACGTATATGTCGCATTTGTAGAAACTTGTGTGCCGTTTTTCGTCCATTTTTGGAAAGTAAAACCTGTAGCTGGCGTTGCCCTCAAGGTGCAACTTTGTCCTTGTTGGTAGGTACCGTCTCCAGTTACTGTTCCCGCGCCAGTTGGGGTGACTCCAGCATTAATGGTGTATGTATTTTGCTGTGTGAAGTTAGCTACCAAATTTCGATTGCCATTAACCGTGAAAGTGTAGTTTGCATTGGCCGAAACCTGAGTGCCGTTTTCCGTCCAGTTAACAAAAGTGTAACCGTTGTTGGCTGTGGCACGGACCGTGCACGATTGTCCTTGCTCATAGGTTCCTCCACCTGTCACGGTACCACCATTACTAGGATTAGCCGAAATGTTGATAGAGTAGGTGTTTGTTCCTTGGGCCGTGAAATGAGCCACCAAGTTTCGGTTGCTATTTACAGTAAATGAATAGTTTGCATTCGTGGATACCTCATTGCCATTCTCCGTCCAGTTGGCAAAAGTGTAACCACTATTGGCGATAGCACGAACCGTGCAGGATTGTCCTTGTTCATACGTTCCCCCACCAGTTACCGTTCCTCCATCGCTTGGACTAGCCGACACGTTGACAGTGTAGTTGCTTGTACCTATTGCTGAGAAATGTGCCACCAAAGTACGATTGGAATTTACAGTAAAGGAATAGCTTGCATTAGTGGATACAACATTGCCGTTTTCCGTCCAATTGGAGAAGATGTAACTATCATTAGCTGTGGCACGGACTGTACATGATTGTCCTTCCTCAAATGTTCCCCCGCCACTCACACTGCCGCCATTACTGGGCTCAGCAGATACATTGATAGCATAACTATTTGGTGGAAGAAGTTCAAAGTGCGCCACCAGTGTCCGATTGCCATTCACTGTGAAAGTATAGTTTGTATCAGAGGATACTTCTTCTCCGTTCTCCGTCCAATTTGTAAATGTATAGTTTTCATTGGAAGTTGCCGAAACGGTACAAGACTCTCCTTCATGATATGTGCCTCCGCCACTAACAGAACCACCGTTGTTCGGATTGGCCGATAAACTAATCGTATACTCATTAGGCAATTGTGCCGTAAAGTTTGCCTTTAAGGTTCGATTGCCGTTCACCATAAAAGTATAGTTCGCATCTGTAGACACTTCATTGTCATTTTCGGTCCAGTTAGTAAAAGTGTAACCATCGTTGGCTGTTGCTATTACGGTACAATATTGGCCTTCTTGAAAAGAACCGCCACCATTTACTACACCGCCATCACTCGGGTTAGCAGATACGCTTATCGTATAGGTCGGCAAAGGTTTAGTGGTGAAACTCACCTTACCGCTGATGCCCGTTCCGCCTGCATTTTTGGCAAAAGCCTCGTAAACGTAAGTGGTATTAGGTTGAAGGTTGTTCAATTCAGCAGAATATACGCCAACGCCGCTACCGCAGAAGATGGTGTCAAGGCTTCCGCCTGAGAGGCCGTAAATGAAACCTCTCGACTTCACCTCTGCGCCACCTTTGTCAGTTACTTCAGCTGCCACGCTGGCCTTGGAGTATTCAATTGTGATGGCACCATCAAAAACTTTCACTGTTGGAGGAATAATCGTTTCTTCTTTCTTGCATGTGGACAATCCAAATGTGACTACTGCCAACATGACTAGAAACAACAATCTATTTAGTCTCTTGTTCATACAGCAATGCAATTAATTGGTTTTAAGCCCTTCAACGAATTGTTTCGCATAGCCTTTAAGCACGTCAAATTTATCTCCCAATGAACTGGAACAATCCAAATTCAACATAATCAATGAACTATAATATTCATTTGTTATGTCTGTATTGCCTGACGAAGTAAATTCAGAGTTGTGAATCCATGCGCTTGCATTCGTGTTGTATTTCCATTCTTTAAGATGGGCAATGGTAGAATTGCTGAAATGATTGTTGTTATTATCTCTCATGCCTTCAAATTTGAATATGGCAAAAGGAGGTTCCATACTAGCCGCAACGACCGTACTTCCGCTGGAGCTTTCAAGTCCATGATATTGCACATTGGTAAAAACGCCTTTACCATCACTGCCTGTTATGTAAACCCCTTCTATATAATGTTCTGACTGCAATGCGTCATTTGGATTGTGAGGTGGAGGCGTGGCTATGTCAAGTGTGAAACGCACACGCGTGTTCGGATCAGGAAGAGGCAACCTGATAGTCAGGATTGAATTTGTGGTTTGTTGATGCAAACTAGCAGCAATGGTATCAAATTCTGCTTGAATATCGGCAAAATTGGTTACATAATGAACGTATTTGCTACTTGGAAGTGATGAAAGCCCGTTGAGGTTGTTTAGGAACTCTGCCTCATCCCAACTATATACATCATTACCTTGTACTCCAATTGTATGCGATTCAATCTCCACACCATCGATTTTCTCATTTCTAATGCGTTGTGTCACGGCCTGCAAATATTCAGCACCACTATTGTAATTGGAGAAAGCATAAGACCCCTCGTCTAATCCATCAGTAAAATTGACAATGGAAACATTGACCAAATCTTTAGGAATGCCATTGGACATAAGGGCGTCAATGGAGGTGTTCACAGCATGATAAAGTAAGGTGGCTCCTCCAACTTGCAGTCCGTTGATGAACTGTTTTGTATTATCAATGGTTGTGGCATCAAGAAGAGTTATCTGTTTGGTATAGAGTTGTTCGTTAAAACCAATAACACCTAAATAGATGCCAGCTGGCAACTCAGTTCCGCCATTACCTCCACCGTTTCCACCGCCTCCACCGCCGCCGTTATTTCCCCCGTTGTTTGGATCGTTCGGGTCGTCTGTTTTCTTGCATCCAGCGGCGCAAACCACCGCCACCATTAGCATTATGGCTGTTAAAGCCTTCATAAACTTCTGCATATTGATTAGTTTTAATGTGATTTCATTTCCTTTTGTTGGCCGACTCCTTCACCAACCGATTCAACCATCATTAAAACACAAAAGAAAAAACGCGGGAGTCAAACTCTTGCTCATCCCGCATCTTAGGCCTTCGCATTGCCTTTCCCCGAGGATAAGCAATGCCGAGCCCCCGCTATCCGATATACTGAAAGATGTATATACGAATAAAGGGACGTCAAGCCTTGCCTTACCGTGCGGGGAATTGAGCTTGCGAAGTTCAAGATGCCGCAGATAAAACGTCAGTTCAACGTCTTTCCATTATGTCTGCCAAGCGCTTTATTAGCGGATGACATTGCAAAGAAACGAAAAAATATTGGATTAGGGCATAATCGAAAGAAAAAATCGAAAATTATCGTACTTTTGTCCGCAATATCACTGGACTGCTTCGTGCCTCGCAGTGACGCAAAGCGGCCCTTCGACAGGCTCAGGGACCTTTGTTCCGTGTCTCGCGTCCTGCAGTCCCGCGTCAATCGAATCTTAAATTTTGAATCTTAAATCTCTAAATCAACCAAATAATGAAAAAACTCATCTTATTGATTATGGGCACCATCACCCTCTTTGGCTGCACGCAAACACAGCAGCCCGCTGAACGCTATTCCGTCAAGACTTACCCCGAGACGAGAAAAGACACCACCGTCGTTGACGACTACTTCGGCACGAAGGTCGCCGACCCGTACCGCTGGCTCGAAAACGACACCTCCGCCGAGACCGCACAATGGGTCAAGGCGCAGAACGAAGTCACCAACGACTACCTCAGCCACATCCCCTTCCGTAGCGCCCTCAAGGACCGCCTGACGGAACTCGTCAACTACGAACGCTACGGCATGCCTTCGAAGAAACACGGCCGCTACATCTACTCGAAGAACGACGGCCTCCAAAACCAAAACGTCATCTACATGCAGGAGACGCTCGACGGCGAGCCTACCGTGCTCCTTGACCCCAACGCCCTCTCCGATGATGGCACCGTCTCGCTGGGCGGCATCAGCTTCTCCAAGGACGGCAAATACATGGCCTACACCATCCAACGCAGCGGCTCCGACTGGGTCGAGATCTACGTGAAAGACATGGAGACCCTCGATCTCCTTCCCGACCATATCGAATGGGCTAAGTTCACCGGTGCCTCGTGGTACAAAGATGGCTTTTTCTATGCCGCCTACGACCGCCCCGAAGCTGGTAAGGAGTTCAGCAATGTGAACGAAAACCACAAGATTTACTACCACAGACTCGGCACGCCTCAGGAGCAAGACGAGCTCTTCTATAGCAACCCTGCCCAGCCGCGCTATTTCCACCAAGTGGATCTCACTGAAGATGAGCATTACATGTTCCTCTTCGAGAGCGGTCAAGGCGCGGGCAGCACGCTGTGGATCAGGGATATGCAAGACGTGATGGGCAAGTTTGTGCAGATTGCCGATGACATGGACTACCAATATGGCCCCATCGATGTCATCAACGACACGCTGTATATCTTCACCAACTACAATGCGCCCAAGGGCCGTATTTGCCGCGTGACGGCCAAGGCCCCGCAGATGGAGAACTGGGTGGATGTAATTCCCGAGAGCGAGAATGTCATCGCTGGCATCAGCCTCGCCAAAGGCAAGATGATCGTCACCTACGACCAGGATGCATCCAACCACGCCTATGTCTACACTATGGATGGTAAGCAACTCCATGAAATCGCCCTACCGACCTACGGCGCCGTCGGTTTCAGCAGCAAATACGAGGAACCCGAGGTGTTCTATGCCTTCACCTCCTTCGCCTTCCCCACCACGATTTACCAGTACAACATTGACGACAACACCTCGACCGTGTTCCGCGCTCCCACCATCGACTTCAAGTCGGACGACTTCGTCACCGAGCAGGTCTTCGTCACCTCGAAGGACGGCACTAAGGTCCCGATGTTCCTGACCTACAAGAAAGGCTTGCAGAAAGACGGCACCAACCCGACTTTCTTGTATGGCTACGGTGGCTTCAACATCACCCTCAACCCGGGCTTCAGCACCTCGCGCCTGCCCTTCATCGAGAATGGAGGTATCTACGCCCAAATGAACCTGCGCGGTGGCAACGAATACGGTGAGGATTGGCATATCGCCGGCACCAAGTTGCAGAAGCAGAACGTCTTCGACGACTGCATTGCCTGCGCTGAATACCTCATTAATAATGGCTACACCTCACCGAAATACCTGGCTTTGAATGGTGGTTCCAATGGCGGTCTGCTCGTCGGTGCCGTCGTCAACCAACGTCCCGACCTCTTCGCCGTGGCCGTGCCGCAAGTCGGCGTAATGGACATGCTGCGCTACCATCTCTTCACCATCGGTTGGAACTGGGCCAGCGACTACGGCACCAGCGAGGACGACGAGGCCATGTTCAAGGCCCTGTATGCCTATTCGCCGCTGCACACCATCCAAAGCGGTGAGAACGTGCATTATCCCGCCATCATGATCACCACTGCCGACCACGACGACCGAGTGGTGCCCGCACACTCGTTCAAGTATGCCGCAGCTTTGCAGGCTGCTCAAACTGGCGACCAGCCTAAGATCATTCGCATCGACACCAAGGCTGGACACGGTGGCGGCAAGCCCATCTCCAAAGTTCTGGAAGAACAGGCCGATATCTATTCGTTTATCCTCTATAACATGGGAGTGAATTATCCTAAGGACGCGAAATAATCCCTGACTTATATAATGAAAACGCCCGTCAAGATTCTCTTGGCGGGCGTTTTTTTCTAATCCTTTAGAACAGACTCACCAACAATATTTCACCGCATACCAAATGGCCACAAATTGTTCAATGGTAACATTGTCAGACAGGGTGAAATCGACATCCGACGTATAATTGGAATTGTTTTTATACACTTTAAAGCCTTTTTTGTTGGCAAAGATATCGGATGAATAGCTTGAATTACCTTTGTAGAGTTTGCCGTCCTTGATAGTGAAAACAACATCGGAAGTATACGAGGAAGACCCTCTGTAGACTTTACCGTCCCTGATGGTGAACAGGATATCGCTGCTGTATGAGGAATTGCCTTTGTACACTTTGTTGTCGTCAATTCGGCAAAGTATGTCGGACTGGTAAGATGAGTTGTCTTTATAGACTTTGTTATCTTTCAAATTGCAGATTACATCGCTGGAGTAAGAGGAGTTGTTCTTATACACTTTCACTTGGGCGAAGCTGCTGACGAAGGCCAAACAGAAGAACGCGGTAATCAGGGTTTTCTGAAAATGACTTTTCATGGTATTCGGTTTTGGATATACCCTGCAAAAATAGTCAATACATTATTATCTCGCTACTTTAGGTGTTTTTTTCACTCCATCACCAATTCCTCATAGGCATAGGTGATCTTCTCCCCCACATTGACCACTAGATAACTCGGCGTCACTTTGCCGTCGTTGAGGTTGTCGGTCATGAGGTATTGCACGCCGCCGAACTGACGCTGCTCGCGCATGTGGAAGTGTCCCATCAGCACGACTTCCACATTGTGGTTGCTCATCAGGTCCATGAAAGCATACTGCTCGTCCTGCGGCAGATTGGCGGCCGGTGTGGTGGTGTAGTTGTATGAAGTGCGGAACAACCAGTTGTGGCTGATGACGATACAGTGGCGATAGTCCTCACGATGCGAGAGCTTTTCTTCCAGCCACTCCAACTGACGCTTGCCGTGCGTGCCGTTGCCCGAATCGAGGAAGATGTAGAGATCCTGGAAACCACCGACAGTCTTCACGGTCACCGTGTAGGTCGAGGTGTGGAAATATTGCTTGTAGAACGGAGCACAGTCGAAATAGACATCGTGGTTGCCGATGATTGGGAAGCACGGATCGTTTTTGGCTTGGGTTTTAGAATTAAATGCCATTGCTTCAGCCGACATCCTGAAACCAGCCTCGCCGCTCTCATTCACCAAGTCGCCAGCGTGAATGGCGAAGATGGCCATCGGGTCGTTGCGTTCTGCGGTGACGTACTTGTAGAGACGGTCTTTCTCACCTTGTGGCTCGATGCTGTCGCGCTCGGAATAGTGCGAGTCGGAGCAGGAATAGATGTGATACTCATCGGGCGCGTTCTCGATGACGGGTTCGCCGTTTTGGGCGTTATAGTCGAGCCAGTCGGCCACACGTTCCTCGGTGTCGCTACGGTTGATAATCATTCCGGGGACGTCAAGACGATTGCAGCCTGTGGCCAAAATCATGGCAGCTGCGGCTAATATAATAAGGTGTTGCTTTTTCATGGTGTTCAGTTTTTAGGTTTCCAAATCAGTCCCACATTGCCAAACCAGCCGTTGTATTGTGACGAGAGGTTGAGCACACCGGCAGGATGCAATCCAGCCTCGGCGGTCAGGCGCAGTCCGTTGCCGAAGTCGTAATAGCCGTTCACGCTATAGAAAAACAGCGTGAAACGCTCGATAACGAAGTCTCTGTAGTTTGACACACGGGCACCAACATTCCATGGATGCTCTTGGTCAAAGAGGTTGCCTTCCACGCAGAAGGTGACATTCATTGGCTCCAATACGGCGTCCATTCCGCCATTCTTGCGCAACGGGATGGGCGCGGTGTAGCGATTGGTCAAGCCTAACTGGAAGTTGAAATGCCGATTGCGCCAGCCCAAGTCAAACACGCCGTTGAATTCCTGCAAATCGTAATTCGGGAACAGCCGATACAGATAGCGGTTTTCCAAATAGAGCGTGCCACTCTTTGCCTTGAGCAAATCAATTTGATATTGCAAGTTCAAGGAATAACGGCTCAATGTCGTGGCTTGGAAACCGAGCCCGATATTGAAGTTGTCGGCCATGCGATAGTCGCCTTTCAAGGCCAAGGATGCACTGCTGCCCGAGGTACGCGTATAGTCGTACTCGCCGTACGTCTGCAACGTCCACTGAGCCCTTGCAGCGAAGGCAAAGAGCAGCAGACTGAGGGTGATAAATACTTTCTTCATAGGGTCAAAAATTTGCGGCAAAAGTAAGGAAAAGTCCTAAACGGATGAAAACGATGGCTCTTTTTCCTATCTTTGCAACTTGTTTAAAAACATCATTATTTATGAAGCGAATTTTTATTTTTATTTCCAGTTTTTTCATTTTCAGCGTTTTAAGTCTTAATCTTTCCGCCCAATACGGCCCTCAATTCGATAACCGAGGCTTCGAACAATGGACCAACCGCGCCAGCGAGCCCTCACACTGGCACTCTGGTGGTACGGCGGATGGTAGCTATTCTAGCTTTCTTCCTGATGATTTAATCGAGTCTTCTACACATACTCGTCCAGGTTCAACGGGCACCAAAAGCGTCCGCCTCGTCCCTAGAGAGGTAGGCTTTTTGATTTGGACTTACACTGCCAATGGCAATCTGACCAACGGACGCATTCATGCCGGTGATACTAGTCCATCCGGATCGGGTAACTACAGTTACACGCAACGTTCAGAGAGTGCATTCAACACAACTATCAGTCAACTTCCTGACTCGCTTTCTATTTGGGTGTGTTTCCGTTGCACAAGCACAACCGAAAAGGCACAAGTGAAGGCCGTCGTCCATGGTAACGCCGACTATCAAATCATCGCCGACGGCACCGAGGCACCTGCCAACATGCGCGTGGCCACAGCGGTACAATCGTTTACCCGCACTTCTACTGCCAATGGTGCATATACCTGGCGTCGTCTGAGCATCCCGTTCAATAACAACGGCTCCTGCACAGATGTACGCTATATCCTTTTTACAGCCACCACCAATGAAACACCTGCCTCAGGCAGCACTAGCGACGACTTGTTTGTTGACGACGTTCTTCTTATCTATAATCCCAGCCTTAGTATGGGACAACTGGCTTCTACTAGCTACGCACCCAATGCTGCCATCACCATCCCCTTCACGTTGACAGGTACCATGTCGCCCGAAAACCTCAACGCATCGGCCAATCAAGTCATCGCCCAACTCTCGGATGGCAACGGTAACTTCAACAATCCCACTGAGTTGGGACGCGTCACTACCAACAGCAGCGGAAGTATCACTGCTACAATCCCCAATGTGGCTGCTGGCAATGGCTATCGCATCCGCGTGATTTCCACCAACTATCCCATGGTCGGTGGGAACATCCAGACGGTTTCCATTGCAGCCAACACCGCTACCATTACAGTGGCAGCTAATCCGAGCGAGGGCGGTACGGTCTCGGGAGGTGGCACCTATAACCAAGGTGAGTCCTGCACCGTCTCTGCTACGGCCAACACGGGCTACACCTTCACCAACTGGACAGAAAACGGTACGGTGGTTTCCACCAATGCCAGCTATACTTTCAATGTGAGTGGAGATCGCAGTCTGGTTGCTAACTTCACCTTAAACAACTATACCATCACTGCCACAGCCGAGCCTTCGAATGGCGGCAATATCGCTGGAAGCGGCAACTTCAACTATGGCGAGACTTGCACTTTGACCGCCACTTCCAACACGGGTTACACCTTCGTCAACTGGACCAAGAACGGCACTCAGGTGTCGACCAACGCAACTTATAGCTTCACCGTGACCGAATCGGCAACCTATGTCGCACACTTCTCGGCCAATAGTTACACCATCAATGTGACCACCACTCCAAGCAACGGCGGCACCGCTTCTGGCGGAGGCACTTATACTTATGGACAGAGTTGCACCGTATCCGCGAC
Source organism: Bacteroidales bacterium (assembly GCA_017632935.1). GTDB lineage: Bacteria > Bacteroidota > Bacteroidia > Bacteroidales > F082 > Limimorpha. The sequence goes on from JAGBQJ010000034.1 coordinate 36,922, forward strand.
ACCGGCCACAGGATATAGATTCGTGAACTGGATGGAGAACGGCAATCATGTCACCTCTCAGCCCAGCTACACCTTTAATGTTACCGGCGACCGCGACCTCTTGGCACATTTCTCACTTCAAAGCTATACCATCACTGCTTCTGCAGATCCGACAGCAGGTGGAAACGTCACAGGTGACGGCAGCTACCATCATGGCGAAACCTGTACTTTGACCGCCACAACCAACACGGGCTACACCTTTGTCAATTGGACCAAAGATGGAACACAAGTGTCAACCAACGCAACCTATAGCTTCACCGTGAATGAATCGGCAACATACATCGCACATTTCACCCTCAATAGCTATGACATCAGCGCGACAGCTGACCCAAGCGAAGGCGGCTCGGTGGATGGTGCCGGTACATACGAACACGGCGCGACTTGCACCTTGACGGCAACGGTCAATGAAAACTATGAGTTCGTCAACTGGACGAAGGACGACATTGAGGTTTCTACCGATTTGAGTTACACCTTCACCGTGACGGAACCGGCAGCTTTCGTGGCTCATTTCCGTTACTTCGACAATGTTGGTGAAGAAATGGGAATCAGCCAAATCTTCCCCAATCCATTCACTTCAAAGGTGAGCATCAAGGCGGAGAAGACCATCATGAGCGTCAGCGTTTACGACATCAACGGCCGTTTGGTCAAGAAACAAGATGTGTCAGACACGCATGTAGAACTCGACTTAACTGGGTGTAACGCAGGAGCATATTTGTTGCAAGTGGATTACGGCGACAGCCGAAGCGTGCATCAAATCATGAAAGCCGAATAAACAGAAATCGCGACGAGGTCTTCCCCGCCGCGATTTTCTTTTTCTGACGTTTTGCGTTTACAGCCGCTCGTTCACCACGTCCCAGTCGATGATCTGCCACAAGGCATTCAGATGGTCGGGACGGCGATTTTGGTAGTCAATGTAATAGGCATGCTCCCAAACATCGAAAGTCAGCAAGGGCCTGAAACCACGCTGCACGGGATTGCTTGCATTGGTCTCCTGTGTGATTTGGAGTTTGCCATCTTTGTCGACGGAAAGCCAAACCCAGCCTGAGCCGAACAAGGTGGCACCTTTCTTCGTAAACTCCTCCTTAAAGGCATCGAATGAGCCAAACTGTTCGTCAATCCATTTGGCAATCACACCGGTGGGCTTATTGTCAGCTTTCGGGGCGCGAAACTGGGTGAAATACAGGTTATGGTTAAGAATCTGGCCTGCGTTGTTGAACACGCCACCGTCGGCGGTCTTCACGATGTCCTCCAAAGGCATCTCCTCGTATTTCGTGCCTTCAATGAGGCCATTCAGGTTGTTGACGTAGGCGTTCAAGTGCTTGCCGTGGTGGAAGCCCAGCGTCTCTTTGCTGATGACGGGCTCCAAAGCGTTTGCCTCATAGGGCAATGTGATGAGTTCGTATTTCATATTTGAGTTGTTTTAGTGATTTGAGTGCAAAAATAGAAAAAAGTAGGATTCCAGATTCGGAATCCTACTTTTTTCATTGATTCATGTACATCTGGTAGAGTGGCGAGTTAGGCTCTGACTTCAGCCGTTTCAATGCACGATCACGGATCTGTCGGGTGCGCTCACGTGAGATGTTGAGCTTCATGGCGATCTCTTCCAGGGAGTATTCACGCGAGGTGCCTAAGCCGAAGTACATGCAGATGATGGTGCGTTCCTTCTCGTTGAGCATGTCGAGTGAGTTTCGGATGGCGCGGCTCGTCGACTCCTGCTCCACCGATGCATCAGTCTGTGGCTCGTCGTCGGAGACGAACACGTCCAAGAAGTTGGCATCGTCCTCGTCGTCAAGAGGTGCGTCGGTCGACACGGTGCGCGAGTTGAGGTTCAGCAGTTGCTCCACCTTGTCCTCTGCCATGCCGACTTCATCGGCAATCTCTTTGAGGGTGGGACGGCGTTCCAGCTTCTGTTCCAAAAGCGCCACGGCCTTCTTTACCTTGGCCAATGCGCCCACCTGATTCATGGGCAAACGGATGATACGTGCCTGCTCAGCCACGGCTTGCAGAATACTCTGACGGATCCACCACACGGCGTAGGAGATGAACTTGAAGCCTCGCGTCTCGTCGAAACGCTGGGCGGCCTTCACCAAGCCCAAGTTACCTTCATCAATCAAATCTTGCAGACTCAGACCTTGGTTCTGATACTGTTTGGCCACCGAAACGACGAAGCGCAGGTTGGCCCTAACCAGTTTGTCCAACGCGGTCTGGTCACCCGCCTTGATGCGTTGAGCCAGTTCGACCTCCTCATCGGTAGTCAGCAGGCTCTCCTTCGCAATGTCAGCCAGATACTTGTCCAAAGTACCGACATCGCGGTTGGTGATTTGCTTTGAAATTTTCAGTTGTCTCATTTTTCCTTAATCTTTTATTGTTTAATTTTAAGTTTCATTTTCTCACTCATCATGCCAATCTCCACGTTTTGTTTTTTACATAATCTTTCGATTTGGGAGGAAACGGTTTCAGCCCATTTCACTCCCAATCCAAAAGTAAAATACTGCAATAATCGTACCGAAATTTCTGTCTTTCAGGGAAAAAAGTGATTTTTTCGCCACTTTTTAGTAGTAGAACGAGCCCGTCATGCCGTTCGGGAACACGCCTTCGATGGTCGTGCGGCGCGAACGTGTGTTCTTCAGGGCGTTTTCAAGTTCGCTCTTGTTGTTCACAGCATAACCGTTCACCTTGGTGATGACAAAGTCGACTGGCACACCTGAGTTCATGAAACGGCCTTGGCGGATTTCAACGATCTTCAAGCCGTTTTTGATGTTCAGACGGCTCATCTCGTTTTGGCCAATGGGTTGCAGCATCAGTCCGAATGTGGAGTTGTAGAAGGCATCCCCTTTCTTGACCACATTCACGTTGCCGGCTTCATTGAGCAGGGTCAATTCGTAATTATGGTGACGGCCATTGCGGTTGACCTCAATGGTCACCTTGTCGCCCGGACGGTATTGGCGGATGCTTTCCAGCATCTGGGTGACGGTGTTCACCTTTTTCCCGTTGATGGCGGTCAACACGTCGCCTTTTTGCACACCTGCCAATTTGGCTGCTCCGCCTTCAGTCACTTCGGCAATATACACACCCTCAATGTCTTCCAGGCCTTCTTTCTGAGCCAACTCTTGGGTCAACTCGGCGGGATAGATGCCGATATAGCCGCGTTGGGTCTCGCCATACAGCAAGAGGTCGTCGACCACCTTGCGGACGATGTTGGACGGGATGGCGAAGGAATAGCCTTCGTAGGAGCCCGTATGTGAAGCGATGGCGGCATTTATACCGATTAATTCGCCCTTGGTATTCACCAAAGCACCACCACTATTGCCCGGGTTAACGGCAGCATCTGTCTGAATGAAGGATTCCACCGAGGTGCCTTCACCCAAAATGCTGAGGTTGCGCGCCTTGGCACTCACAATACCCGCGGTAACGGTAGAAGTCAGGTTGAAGGGATTACCCACGGCCAGCACCCACTCGCCGATGCGCACGTTATCGGAGTCGCCAAAGGTAAGGAAAGGCAAATCCGTAGCTTCCACCTTGATGAGAGCTAAGTCGGTGGTCGGGTCAGTCCCGATGATGGTAGCGGTCTTCTTCACCTTATTATTAAAGGTAACCTCCACCTCGTCGGCGCCTTCCACCACGTGGTTGTTGGTGACGATGTAGCCGTCGGGCGTCAGCACTACACCGGAGCCGTAGGCCACCATGGTATTGTTGCGCGTCTGCCCTGGGTAGCCATAGAGTTGGCCCAGCAAGGCTCCGAAGAAGTCCTCGTAGGTGTTGCTTTGTTTCACCACTTTGGTCATGATATGCACCACTGCGTCGACACTGTTTTCGGCGGCGTCAACGAAGTCGGGAGTGTTTTCGGTAGGCACAAATGCCGTCCGTTGCACACGGGGCTGAACCTGTTCGACTTGCGAGGTAGCTTCACTTTGCAGTTGCTCCTGCTCAGTCTGGTTCTCATTCTCTTTAGCTTTGTTAATCAATGCATCACACGATGTTGCCATCAGCAATCCGGCAAGCATCAACATCAAACTCACTTTTCTCATCTTATCTCAAATTTGGGTTATTTTCTGTTATTATAGTCTCATTAATGCGTTTTTTCAACCTTTATTGCACTGAAAAGTGTATTTTTGTCGAAAATTTTAGCGGATTTTGGTCATCAAATTACGTGCCAGTCCGCGAAAAAAAAGGATTGTTTTCAACGAATTGGACGAAATGTTCATCAAGAATGACACGATAACACTCCGTTGTGCCGAGCCTGAAGATGCCGGACAAATTTTCCTTTGGGAGAATAACCGCGACATTTGGCGGGTCAGCGGGACGCATGTGCCTTATACCCGTTTCCAGATCGAGCAGTTCTTGTTGAACAGCAACGACTTGTTCAGCAACAAACAACTCCGCCTGATGATTGACCTGACTGAAAGTGGCCAGACGATAGGCTGCATCGACATCTTCGACTATGATAGCATCAACCAAAGGGCTGGCTTGGGCATACTGATTGACAAGGCTTTCCGTCAACAAGGCTATGCCAAGGCTGCTTTGGCCTTGTGCATCGAGTATCTATTCAAGGATGTCATGCTGCATCAGGTGTATTGTTCCATTGATGAAGCCAACACAGAGAGCCGGAAGCTGTTTGAAAACCAAGGTTTCGTGCTTTGTGGCAGACGGAAAGAATGGTTGAAGACCTCGAAAGGGTTTCTTGATGTATTTGAATATCAATTACTTAACGAATAAACCATGGTCAAAATAGAAACAAAGTTACCTGACGAGAAAAAACCGCGCAAAAGCAGCAAGAAGAAAAACGGCAAAGGCACACGTCGTATTGTGCTGCTTGTGCTCTTCATTCTGCTGATCTTTGCCGCAGCGTTCGGCTATTGGGGCTACAAAACTGTCATGTCGCCCAATGTGAAGACTGCCGACGGAAAAGCCGTCGAGCTCTTCATCCCGACCGGCTCGGATTACGAACAGGTGAAAGCGCTCTTGACGGAAACGCACTGCATTGTCAATGAAAAGAGTTTCGACTGGTTGGCCTCGCAAAAAGAGCTGCCTTCCAATATCCATCCTGGCCACTACGTGTTGAAAAACGGCATGACCAACAACCAATTGGTCAACCTGTTGCGCGGTGGACTGCAGACACCCGTAAAAGTCACCTTCAACAACATCCGCGACGTGGACATGTTGGCAGGCCGTATCGCCACCCAAATCGAAGCCGACTCCACTTCCCTATCCAATCGGCTTCACAATCAGGAATATATCAAGCAACTGGGCTTCAACAATTACACCATCCCCGCCCTCTTCCTGCCCGACACCTACGAGTTCTATTGGAACACCGACGCCGAGGGTTTTGTGAACCGTATGTTCCAGGAATACAACAAGTTCTGGAACGAAGAGCGCAAGCAGCAAGCCCAATCCAAAGGTTTGACGCCCGTTCAGGTAAGCACCTTGGCCTCCATCGTCAACAAGGAGACCAACATGAGCGACGAGATGCCCCGCATGGCAGGCGTCTATCTCAACAGACTGAACAACAACTGGCTGCTCCAAGCCGACCCCACCCTTATCTTCGCTTGGAACGACTACACCATCAAGCGTGTGCTCGACCGTCACAAGGAAATCGAATCACCATATAATACCTACAAATACCCTGGCCTGCCTCCTGGACCCATCTGCATCCCGTCGCTCGCCGCCATTAAGGCCGTGCTCAACGCCGAGGACAACCATTACTTCTACTTCTGTGCCAAGGAAGACTTCTCCGGCTACCACAACTTCGCCAAGACCTTGGCTGAACATAACCGCAACGCAGCAAAATACCAACAAGCACTTAACCAACGTGGAATTAAATAGATATGAAAGCATTTAAAGCATACGACATCCGTGGCGAATGGGGTCCAGACCTCAACGAGACCATCGCCTACCGCATCGGCTATTTCCTGCCTGATGTGCTTGACACCGACACTTATCTTGTGGGACGCGACATGCGCCTCTCATCGCCAGCCCTGTTTGATGCCCTCACTCGTGGCCTCACCGACCGTGGCAAAAACGTCGATTTCATCGGCCTTAGCACCACGCCTTTGGTCTATTGGTCGACGGCGAAATACGGCTACGGCGCCTCCATACAAATCACGGCATCGCATAACCCCAAGCACCACAACGGCCTCAAGATTTCGGCCAAGGACGCCCTTCCTGTGGGCTACGACACCGGACTGAACCGCCTGGAAGCCTTGGTGGCCAGCGACCAACCAACAAAACCTTGCACCGTTAAAGGCCAGGTCAAGGAGAGGAATGTCTATGCCGACTATCTGGCGTTCCAGAAGCAGTTTGTGGGACCTCACGACAACTTAAATATCGCTGTGGACTGCAGCAACGGCATGTCGTCCATCTTCGTCCACGAACTCATCGACGAGGCGCATTACATCAACGACACCTTGGACGGCAACTTCCCCAACCATGAGCCTAACCCGCTTGAAGCCAATGCCCAAGAGCAAATCAAAGACTTGGTGAAACAAGAGAAATGCGACATCGGCTTGCTCTTCGACGGCGACGCCGACCGCATCACCTTTATCGACGAGAAAGGGCGCTTCATCAGCCCTGACCTCATCATCGCCTTTTTGGGCGATTACTTCATCGGTGAGCAAAAGCAGAAAGGCATCGTCTTGCAGGACATCCGCAGCTCGCGTGCCATTCAGGAATACCTCGACCGTTATCAGGCCAAGGTGGAGACCTGGCGCGTGGGACGTGCCTACGCTGCCTTGAAACTCCGTGAGCTAGACGGTTGCTATGGCGGTGAGTTGGCCGGTCATTATTATTTCCGCGACTTCTATTACTCCGACTCTGCCCTGTTGGCTGCCTCCATCGTGCTCCGACTCTTGGCCGAACGCAAAAAGGAAGGCAAAACCATGAGCCAAATCATCGACGAAATCACACCCTATTATAATAGTGGCGAGATTAACTTCAAGCTCGAGCGCAAGCAGGAAGCCATGGACGCTGTCAAAGACCATTTCTCCAACATCGAAAAGCCTGAGCGTTTCTTAGACTTTGATGGCTACCGCCTCGACTATCCCGACTGGTGGCTCAACATTAGACCTTCCAACACGGAGCCTTATCTGCGTTTCCTCTGCGAGGCCAAGAGCGAAGCCAGATTAAAAGAAATCATCGATACCGTGACTGGAATCGTCCACAGATTTGGATAATTGCGAAAGCATACTGTATAAGGGTTTATGCAAATAAAACACAAACTAATTGCATTTCTTCTCATCATTGCCTTTTGTCCCTTATGTGCCGAACAGGCCAACGATTCCATCACGCGTAGAAACGTCAAAATCGTGGCAGGAGCAGACGCGGCGATTTATGCGGGTACTATAATTGGATTGAACCAACTATGGTTTAAGGATTGCCAATGGATCGGTATGCACACCATCGACGACAACGGCGATTGGCTTCAGATGGACAAGTTGTGTCACGCCACCACTTCCTACCACACCTGCGTGTTTGGTGACGAAAGCATGCGCTTGGCTGGCTTGGATGCAAAGCGATCGGCCATTTTTGGTGGTGCGTTCTCATTGCTTTTCATGACTTCCATCGAAGTTATGGATGGCGGATATGAAGGTTGGGGCTTCTCTTGGGGCGACATGGCTGCCGATGTGGGCGGAATTACGCTTTACACGGCACAACAACTGCTGTGGGAAGAACAACGCATCAGCCTGAAATACTCTTTTCATCCTACCGAATACGCTCAATACAACCCTGAAGAATTGGGACATAATCTGGTCAGCCAAGCTTTGAAAGACTACAACGGTATCACCCTTTGGGCAGCCTTCAATATCAAAGAATTGTTTTTGGATTCGGATAGCAGCTTCCCCGAATGGCTCACCGTTGACTTCGGCTATGGAGCCAAAGGCATGGTTGAGCCTCAACCCACCGATGATTTCGACCGCGTACGACAGTTTTATCTTGCACCAGGTGTCGACTTGGCCAAACTACCGGTAGAAAACCGCTATCTCAAAGCCGTTTTGCGTGCGTTGAGTTTCATCAAATTGCCCGTGCCAGCCTTGGAATACAACGCGTCCGACAAATTCGTCTGGCATTGGCTCTATTTTTGAAAAAAGCCGTACCTTTGCTGCAAATACACAACGAAATGAAAAAATTAGCATTAATAGTCACCGTCCTTTTCGCACTTTTTCTGACCAGTTGCGAAAACCCCGCCAAGTCACGCATTCTAACTGAAGAAGGCTCCAAACTGCTGTTGCGTTACAGCGAGTTTAAAAAAGCCGAGGAAACCCTCACCGAGGCCATAAAATACGACAAAAACAACTTTGAGGCTTACTATTATCGTGGTTGCGCCAGAGTGAACGCCCTAAAATACGATGAAGCCATTGCCGATTTTGAGAAAGCCGTCGAGTTGAAGCCTGACTATGCCGATGCCTACTTCAACCTGGGTCGTACCTACTACATGAAGCACGACGAGGACAAAGCCTGTGAATACTACAAGCTGGCAGAGCAATATGGCCGCCCCAACTTGGAAGATTTTCTCAAGAGATGTAATTAGTAGACAAACTCGCCGAAAGTCTCTTCTGCGATGACGTCGCCGTCTTCGTTATAGGTCTTCCACGTTCCAGATTTCTTTCCCTTCGTGTATTGACCCTCCTCTTTCAAGGCGGTGCTGGGATAATAGGTCTTGGTGGGGCCCTCAAGCAGCCCGTCATGGTATTGGCATTCCATGATTAACCTACCTGTATCAGAATACTTTTTGCATTGGCCTTCGGGTTGACCCTCAACAAATTGCGTCTCCTCAGCCAACACGCCGTTCTGTGGATTATAGATCCTTGACCAACCGTGCACCTTGCCTTCCTTGTTGTCCTCCACCAAACGGAGCTGACCCGATAGGGCGTCGTAGTACTTCCACTCCCCGTCTTTCTTTTGGTTCAGGTAATAACCTGTGGCAATCACCCTGCCATTGGGCGCGTAGGTCTTGTTCAAAGCCTTCTCGCCCGATTTGTCGAATTCGTTGGTAGCCTTCAAGTTACCTTGTTCATCATAATAACGGAAAGTACCCTTGCATTTGTCGTTCTTGAACTCGCCCTCATAACGCAGCTGACCGTTGGGATAGAAGTCGCGCCAAGCCCCTTGACGACGGCCTTTCGAGTCGGTTTGGTTAAAGTCCTGTGCTATGGCGACCACCGAAAGCAACAAGGCAACAAGTATAATGCAATATCTTTTCATGATTTCTTCGGTTTTGAGGCTGCAAATTTAAGGAAATAACTTAATTTTGCCGCGATTATTGTATGGCAGAGTATTCATCCATATTATTAGAGAACGCAGTGGAGTCGCTGTCGAAACTGCCAGGTATCGGCAAGAAGACGGCCTTACGCTTGGCTTTGCACCTGCTCAACAGCGAGGATCTAGAGACCGAGCAGCTGGCCGATGCGTTGCTGAAGATGAAGCACAATATCATGCTGTGCGAGCGGTGCTACAATATCAGCGACACCAAAGTGTGCTCCATCTGCGGAAACCCGCGCCGTGACGAGAACACCCTTTGCGTGGTGGCCGACATGCGCGACGTGCTGGCCATTGAGCGTACGGCCTCTTATAACGGCCTTTATCATGTGCTGGGCGGTGTCATCAGCCCGATTGAAGGCATCTCGCCTAATGACCTGAAAATTGCTCAGTTGGTGCAGCGCACCCAAAAGGAAGACATCAAAGAAATCATCCTGGCCTTGCCCGCCACCATCGAGGGCGACACGACCAACTTTTTCATTTTCAGGCAGCTGAATGACTACAAAGGAAAGATTTCGGTGATATCAAAAGGCATCGCCGTGGGCGACGCCTTGGAATATGTGGACGAGGTGACCTTAGGCAGGTCGATACAAAACCGCATTCCGTTTAACCAAAAATAACAAAAAACCATACGGACGTATGCGATTCGAAGGTATTCAATGCGTCCCTACAGGGTTTCGTCAAACAAATTTAATTGGTTCTCGGTGAGGTACAGATCTGTGGGAACCTCATACTCGTATGCCGTGATGAATCTTTCTATATTCTTCTTAATCAGCTTGATAGGCGTCGTGCGACGGGCCTTGCAATAATTGCGTAACGAACGGTACTGCCCAGCCGACAGCTTGAAGGTAATCGCATGGTATTTGTAGTTGCGACGCTTCCGTTTCTTGTTTTGTGCCATAACACATTGGTTTTGAAGGCACAAAATAACAAAATAAAAATGTGAAATCCAAATTATGACAAAAAAAACGAAGCGTCGCTAATTCTGACGCTTCGCATTTCAGTTTTTACAAGAAAAAATGCTTAGAAGATAAATCCAATACGTCCCAAAAACATGACGGGATGAACGGTACCCAACTCGCGGTAGTCTTTTGTTGTGTTGGTTACATTGTCGTTGAGGGTTTTTGTCTTGATGGTCTGATCACCTTTGACAGCGGCAGCGCCGAGGTCGTAGAAACTGCAACCTATCACTAGATTCTTGGCCACTTCGATACCGAAACCAGCCTGGTAGGCGATACTGAAGGCCTTGTCATACTCCTGAATGGATATGGTTTGCGTTTCCACCCCCAAAACCGTCGCTCTGCTCACCGATTCCATGTTCGTGACGAATCGGATATTTCCGCCGACGCCTCCCTCAGCATAGATGGCAAAACTGGGGTTAAGGTAATAAATATAGTTCAGGCCTAGCATACCGGGAACATTGATATACTTGGGCGTGGCATTATATCTAAAACTGCTGCCAAGTAGTTGACCGCCAGACTCTCCTTCTTGATTGCGATAGGTATTTTTCAAATCCTCACAAGGACCATTATAAATGCCGTCCACAGAAAGCATCACGCCAAGACCCTTGACACCTACATTGAAATACCACTTGAAACCTGCGTTGAAACCGATGTTAGCTCCTCCATCTTCATTGGTGACATCTGTAGAAGTCAACGCAAACTCATTGAATCCGTCAAATTCCGCAAAATCCCTCATCGGGAAAGATGCACCAAGGAACATGGCTCCACGGGTTTGGGCTACGGCCTGACTTCCCATACACATCATGGCAGCTATAGCGAACACTTTAAACAATTTATTCATATCTTTGATAATTATAGGCTTCTTTTTCCGTTTATTCGAAAACTGTGCAAAATTACAAAAAAAAATTGTACTTTTGCGTTCAAAATGGAGAATTATGCTACAAGGACCCAAACGCTTTAAGGAGCAGCATCCGTTCACTGCGCTGATGATGATTGCCATCACAGTGAGAGTCATCGCTGTCGTGTTCGTTCCGGGCTTCGGCTCACACGGTGAGCTGCAACACCCTACCCTTTTCATCGCCTTCTTGGATAAAATCAAGGCACTGCTTGGCATTGGCGATTCGCAAGGGATGATGTTCCTCAGCCGCTCGCTCTATGCCTTGGTCTCGCTTTTCACCGTCTCGATGGTCTACCGCATCTGCGACCTGACCTCAAACAAGCAGAACGCTTGGCTCTTGGCGCTCATTCCCGCCTTCAGCTGCATCATGCCTTCATTCGGTATCATCGAGAACGCCAGCGCCTTCCTCGGACTGCCGCTGATGCTTTACGGTGCCAATGTGGTGTTGCGGCAAGAGGTACTTAGACAAAACAACCTCAACGAGAACGTCCACCGTTCATCCTTCCTCATCGCCGGTCTCATGTTGGGATTGGGAATGTGCGTATGGTATGAAAGTGCCTTCATTGTCCTCAGTATCTTAATAATACTACTCATCAGACGCAATTACAAGGGTGCCTTGATGACTCTTGTTGGAGTCCTCATTTCGGTTGTGTCCTTAGGATTGTTGCTTTGGGCTTTGGGTGTCAATCCGTTGAAATATATCCAATTATGACCAAGGAAGAAGCCCGACTGCGTATCGCCGCCCTGAGCGATGAATTGGAGCAGCACAACTATAACTATTATATTCTCGCCAAACCCACCATCAGCGACTATGAGTTCGATATGAAACTCGAGGAGCTGGCACGACTGGAAAAGGAGTTTCCTGAATTCCTGTTGCCCTCCTCGCCTACCCAACGTGTGGGTGGCGGCGTCACGAAGGAATTCAAAAGCGTAAAGCATCGCTATCCCATGCTTTCGTTGGCCAACTCCTATAGCCGCGAAGAGATTGCAGAGTTCATTAACCGTATCAAGAAGACCATTGATGAGGAAGTGGAGTTTTGCTGCGAGTTAAAATTCGATGGACTGAGCATCAGCCTGCAATATGAAAACGGAATGCTCGTTCGCGCCGTGACCCGTGGCGACGGTGCCCAAGGCGACGACGTGACCACCAACGTGAAGACCATCCGTACCGTGCCGCTGAAACTGCACGGCGACTATCCCGAGTTCTTCGAGATGCGTGGTGAGATTGTAATGCCTTTCGAGAGTTTCAACCGTCTGAACGAAGCCCGCGCTGAGGCTGGTGACGATCTCTTCGCCAACCCGCGCAATGCCGCAGCCGGAACGCTAAAACTACAAGATAGCAAAGAGGTAGCTCGTCGTAGACTCGACAACTACTGCTACTACATGATGATGGAAGGCCTCGAAGACCGTTATCAGACCCATTACCAAAGCCTGCAAGCCGCCCGCAAATGGGGCTTCAACATCTCCAACTTCATGGCCCGCTGTAAAACCATAGACGAGATTTTTGAGTTCATCGACTACTGGGATGAAGCCCGTCATCAACTGCCTTTCGCTATCGATGGTATTGTGTTGAAAGTCAATAGCTATGCACAACAGCAGGCTTTAGGTTACACAGCCAAGTCGCCGAAATGGGCCATCGCCTACAAGTTCAAGGCAGAAGAGGTGGAGACCGAGCTGCAAAGCGTCGATTTTCAAGTTGGACGGCATGGCACCATCACCCCTGTGGCCAATCTAGCACCTGTGCAACTGGCGGGTACTACCGTGAAACGCGCCACCCTAAACAATGAAGACTTCATTCGCCAGTTTGACCTCCACTACGGCGATACCGTAACGGTAGTGAAAGGCGGCGAAATCATTCCGAAAATCATAGGAGTGAACTTCGACAAACGTCAGGCCGGAGCACAGCCCGTGACGTTCACTAAGGCCTGTCCCGTTTGTGGCGCAGAGTTAGTGCAAAACGAAGGCGAAGCTGCCTGGTATTGCCCCAACGCACAGAGCTGTCCTCCGCAGGTGAAAGGCCGCATCGAGCATTTTATCAGCCGCAAGGCCATGAACATCGAGAGTCTTGGCGAAGGCAAGGTGGAATTTCTCTATGATGCCGGCTTGATTAAGGATGTGGCTGACCTCTACAGCCTCACCTTCGATAAACTTTACGGTCTTTCCAACGACAAAGTCAGCTTCAAGGAGAAGACCGCCAAGAACATCATCGACGCGCTGGAGAAGTCGAAGTCAGTACCTTTCGAACGGGTATTGTTCGCCTTAGGCATCCGTAACGTGGGCGAAGTGGTGGCCAAGACCATCGTAGCTGAGTATCACGACATCGATAGTATCATCCATGCCTCCGTCGAAGAGTTGAGTGCCATCAACATGGTTGGCGAAGTCATCGCCCTATCGGTGAAAGCCTTCTTTGAGAATCCAGTCAACCTTGACATTGTTGAACGCCTAAGAGCGGCGGGGTTACAGTTCGCCAAGGCCGATACACTCAAATCCGACAAGGAACAGGTCTTGACGGGCAAGTCGTTTGTGGTCAGTGGCGTATTTGCGCATTACTCCCGCGATGGCATCAAGGAGACCATTGAAGCCTACGGCGGAAAGAACGTGAGCAGCATCTCTTCAAAGACCGACTATGTGTTGGCCGGTGATAAAATGGGCCCAGAGAAACGCAAGAAAGCGGAATCCTTGGGCGTCCCCATCATCACCGAAGCCGATTTTGACGCTATGATTGGAGTGAAACGTGAAAATGCCGAAACAGGGCTACTATTCTAATCAGAAAATTACTACTTTTGCGTCTGAATTTTGAAATGCGAAGCATTCAACGTAGTTAATCTTAATTTTTAAATCTTAAATACTTAGATATCATGTTAATAGAAAAAATCATTGCCCGCGAAATCCTGGATTCTCGCGGAAACCCCACGGTTGAAGTGGATGTGACTTTGGAAAGCGGCATTATGGGTCGCGCCTCGGTGCCTTCGGGTGCCTCGACTGGTGAACACGAAGCCCTTGAATTGCGTGACGGCGACAAGAAACGCTACGGCGGCAAGGGAACCCTGAAAGCCGTTGACAACGTCAACAACATCATTGCCCCAGTCATCCTTGGCATGTCGGCGCTTGACCAGCGCGCTATCGACCACAAGATGCTCGCTTTGGATGGCACTCCGACCAAGTCGAAGCTCGGCGCTAACGCCATTCTTGGTGTCTCTCTGGCTGTGGCCAAAGCAGCTGCCAACTACCTTGACATCCCGCTCTACCGCTACATCGGTGGCACCAATACCTTCACCCTGCCTGTCCCGATGATGAATATTATCAACGGCGGCTCGCATAGCGATGCCCCCATCGCTTTCCAAGAATTCATGATTCGTCCCATCGGTGCGCCTTGCTTCCGCGAGGGTCTGCGCATGGGTGCCGAGGTGTTCCACGCTTTGGCCAAGCTCCTGAAGAAACGTGGTCTTAGCACCGCCGTCGGCGACGAAGGTGGCTTTGCCCCTGCCCTCAACGACACTGAGGACGCCTTGAGTATCATCTGCGACGCCATCCGTGAAGCCAGTTACGAGCCTGGCAAGGACGTGAGAATCGCTTTGGACTGCGCCGCTTCTGAGTTTGCCTATAACGTCGACGGTAAGTGGTTCTACGACTACCGCGAGTTGAAGAACGGCACGAAGAAAGACCCGAACGGCAAGCGCTTCAGCTCCGACGAGCAGGTTGACTTCCTTGAGGAACTCATCAAGAAGTACCCCATCGACTCCATCGAGGACGGTATGGGCGAAGAAGACTGGGACGGCTGGAAGAAACTCACCGACCGCATCGGCGACCGCTGCCAACTCGTCGGCGACGACCTCTTCGTCACCAATGTCGAGTTCCTCTCCAAGGGCATCAAGTTGGGCTGCGCCAACTCCATATTAATTAAGGTGAACCAAATCGGCTCGTTGAGTGAGACCTTGGACGCCATCGAGATGGCCCACCGTCACGGCTACACCACCGTCACGAGCCACCGCTCGGGCGAGACCGAGGACGCCACCATCGCCGACATCGCCGTGGCCACCAACAGCGGCCAAATCAAGACCGGCTCGTTGAGCCGTTCCGACCGTATGGCCAAATACAACCAATTGCTCCGCATCGAGGAAGAATTGGGCGACCTTGCCGTGTATGGTTACAAGAAGCTGAAATAACTAATTTCAGATGGCATTCGCACTAAACCCCGATAGTTGAAAAGGCTATCGGGGTTTTACGTATACAAGCAGTTTTCGAAAAACTAAGACATAAACCATTTCGCAGCTGGAACAATATGAATAATGCCTAAGTCGTCCTGAACATCCTCCTCCTGCTCGTGGGTGACTATGGTCATTTTGTTACAACCAGTAATCAAGGCGGCTTCACGTATACCACCCAATTCCCGTTCACGGGTTTCCTTGTCGCTCATATCCCAACACACCTGTATCAACTCCCTTACCTCAGTTGCAGTTTGAAGCACGAAATCACATTCCTTTTCACCTTGGAAGTAACACATCTTCTCACTATCTGAAAGGTTTCGTAAAAGTTGCAGGAAGACAGCATTTTCAAACAAAATGCCGTCATCATCTCTTCCAGGAAGCAAGACAGACTGGCGTAGACCATTATCCACGCAATAGTACTTGGGCAACGCGCTCGTTTCTTTTTTGAAAGAAGGGTCAAACTTAGTCACTTTGTAAAGCAGGAAAATGGAGCAGGTCTTGTCGGCAATGTCATACAAATCGTCTTTGGTGACTTTCCTACCTTGGGAGCGTATGTCATTATAGATAGCATTGATGGATGCCGGCTTTGAGATTCCTGCCATCAGGCGCTTAATCACATATTTTATTCTCTCTGGGTTGGATAGTTTGTAGCGTTCCATCAAGTCGCGGAAGATCATTGCATTAAAATAGCCTTGCAAAAGTTTGTCTTTTACCACACGGCTGTGTTCCAACACAACTTCGGGATAGCCGCCCTCGTGAACGAATTCATCAAATGCCGTTCTTATACGGGCCAAGTCTTGTTCCAGATAGCTGTTTGTAGCTATGCCTTTGAAATGGCAGTACTCCTTGAACGACAATGGATATTCCCTGTATTCCAACGGCCATCCGCGAAGGGCGGTGTTCAACTCTTCTGAGAGCATATACGCATTGCTTCCAGAGATAAAAATGTGTTTGCTATAGTGCTTTGAAAGGCGTAGCACAAAGAGTTCCCATCCTTCTATTCGCTGAATCTCGTCAAAGAAGAAGTATACGTCTTTGATGGGAATGTCGGGAAACATTTCCCTATAAGCCTCAAGAATGACGTTGAAGTCGGATGCCTGCATGGTGTCGAAACGTTCATCGTCAAAGCCAATCCATGCAATTTGGCGTGGACTAACACCTGCCTTCAACAAGTGTTCAATGCATAGTTCCATCAGTGTGGATTTTCCGCATCTTCGAACGCCCACAACGGTGATGATCTTATTTGAATCGATAGGCAATTCCACCTCGCGTGGGTGATATGCGATGGGGATTTCCTGTTGCTTGAGTGCGATTAAAGATTTGATGGTCTCTTTTATTGTCATGACTCCATTTTTTTTTGCAAAAATACAAACTTTCCTAAAATAAAGGAAATATTTTCAAAAAATTTCCTGAAATAAAGGAAAATGTATGAGACTGTGATCCCACTTCTCTCATTTTATTATGTCAATTTTCTCATCCTGCAAGCATTTTGATGAAAAAAAGATTCATTTTCCCCTTGCATAATCCAATTTTTATCTATCTTTGCCCCGCCAAGCTGGGAGAAATCGGCTGGCCAGAGAAAGCGCATTCTTCGCTTTGTTCCTCGGCTGTGAATCTGGACAATTCACTTTGGTATATGAGGAATAATGAGATGAGGCGGCTTTCACTGTTTAATGTTTGTGTATTCATATATACCTTGCATAAACAGTGGAGCTAACCATTTCCATTATTTTGATATACCGGGAGTCCAGACCCAACAGCCAGAATAAGGATAAGTTTGGGAGGCTCCGCTCTGTTTGCCATTGAACAATGCTGCCCTTTGAGCCGAGGAAAGCAAACAAAAACTCAACAAAATGGAAAACGGAGAGAACAAAAATCTTCAAGGAAGAAGGGAGTTCTTCAAGGAAGCGGCAAGAAAGGCTTTGCCGATTCTTGGTGCCGTGGCTTTGATGAGCAGTCCTGTAACAGCGAAGACGTTTCATGTTGTTTCCAAAGATTGCAGTAATTCTGAATGTACAAAGAGCTGCGTAGATGTGTGTAAAAACACTTGCAATACGATGTGCCATGAAGGATGTAAGGGTTGTAATGGAACTTGTAAAGGATCCTGTTTAGATTCTTGTAAGGACTCAAATGAATGAATAAAATGATATAATAATTTAATATTCAATAAGATATGAAGTCAAAGCTATTACTTTTGTTGCTTTCAACCATACTAATATTTCCATCATGTGGTATTACCAATCGTCTCTCCATTGGAGATAGTCGATATTTGGATGTTTATTGCATACAACAACTAAAAGATGATGCAATATTAGCTGTATATGCTGAAGAAGACAACAATAATGCTGTAAAAATCATAACAAACGGGAAACACTATTCAAATTGGCAAAGAATTCGAGGAGAGTTCAAATGCGTTGGTTTTTGGACGTATGAAACAAGCGAAAGCATTATTTCAACGATTCCAGTCTTTGTCAAATCATCTGATTAAATATAAAAAATATGAGGAAGCCTTACATAAACAAAACCGTAAATAGTATAATTCAATAGAACCGATGCACCCAATGGGATATAACAGGGAGAAATAAACAATGGAGAATAACAAGGAAATCCAAACAAGAAGAGAGTTCTTCAAAAATGCCGCAAGAAAAAGTCTGCCGATTTTGGGTGTAATTGCCCTTTCGGCAACTCCTTTTCGTTTAAGCGCCGTACAATCATCAAATTGCACCTCCAATTCTTGCACCAACGGTTGCAAGGGCAATTGTACCAAATGGTGTAACGGGACATGCCATACGAGCTGCACCGACAATTGCAAAGGAAGTAGTGGAAAATAATCTTTAACAACATGGAATAAAACCGACGAGCTCAATGGGATATAACTGGGCAAAAAACACAATGGAAAAACAAAACAAACAAGGAGAAACCCAAAACAGAAGACAATTCTTCAAAGAAGTCGCCAGAAAGTCATTGCCAATTCTCGGTGCTGTGGCTTTGATGAGTAATCCAATGATTGCAAAGGCAGTTGGAAAAGAAACAACTAATTGTAGGAATGCATGTGCAGATGACTGTGCAGGAAGATGCGAAGGCTCATGCTATAGCACATGCAAAGGAACTTGTGAAGGGAGTTGTTTAAAAGGATGCAAGATTTCGTGCTACGGTTCTTGTAATGACTCATGTGTAGCTGTCTCAAAATGAATACTCAGTCTAGAAGAGAGTTCTTTAGGAACGCAACAAAGAAGACCCTGCCAATTTTGGCCATTGCACTATTGACATATGTGCCAACCATATTAAAAGCGTCAGAATCATTAGTGTGTGAAAACAGTTGCTATGGCTCATGTAGTGATGGTTGTGGAAGCTACAATTGCAGAGGTTATTGCAAGGGTACTTGTGAAGGAACCTGTGAGGGTCAATGTGGTGGATGTACTGGTTGCAAAGGTACTTGCTCTGGAACATGTAAATTCGGATGTACCAGTAAAGAACAATTCTAATTCATAATGATAAGAACAATCAAAGAAAACCAAGACTCCTGGCAGTCCGGCATGGCGAAGAACATCACCTTCATCGTCACAAAGGACTGCCAGTTGGCTTGCAAATACTGCTACCTTGTGGGCAAGAACGTGAAGGAACGGATGCCTTGGGAGGTGGCCAAGACCTTCATCGACTATGTGCTCGACCATGAGAATGACCCCGATTTCGCATACGAGTCGGTGGTGTGGGACTTCATTGGCGGCGAGCCTTTCTTGGAGATAGAGCTTATCGACAAGATTTGCGATTACATCAAGACGGAACTATATCGTCGGAATCACCATTGGTTCAATAGTTACCGTTTCTCCTTCTCCACCAATGGCATTAACTACCATGAGAAAGCCGTTCAGGATTTCATCAAGAAGAACCGCGACCACCTTTCCATTGGCATCACCATCGATGGAACGGAGAAGAAGCATGATTTGAACCGAGTGTGGAAACAGCCCGTGGCTGATGACAACGGCCTGACAAAACCATCGGAACGTGGTAGCTATAAGGATGTAGTGAAGAACATCCCATTGTGGTTGGAGCAGTTCCCGGGAGGTGGCACCAAGGTCACCATCTCGTCAGCGGACATTCCCTATATCACTGAAAGCGTGCTGCACCTCTACCGCCTCGGCATCCACGAGGTGAACATCAATGTTGTGTTCGAGGATGTCTGGCAAGAGGGCGACGATCTCAAGTTTGAGGATCAACTGATACAGTTGGCTGATGAAATCATTGATGGCGGTTATTATCAAGACTACGCTTGTTCGTTCTTCTCGGAGCATATCGGCAAGCCTATGGACCCTGAGCGCGACAATCAGAACTGGTGCGGCGCGGGCAAGATGCTTAGTGTGGACGCAGCGGGGAACCTCTACCCTTGCACCCGTTTTGCACAATACTCCCTCCGCGACAAGGACGCTTGGATTATCGGCAACATCCGAAACGGCATCGACAAGAACAAGCTCCGCCCCTTCCTCACCCTCGACCGAACGACGCAAAGTCCACAGAAATGCATCGAATGTGAAGTGGCCAGCGGTTGCGCTTGGTGCCAAGGCGAGAACTACGACGCGGCACAGACGCACACCGTGTTTGAACGCGCCACTGCCATCTGCCTCATGCACAAGGCAAGGGTAAGAGCCAACAACTACTACTGGAACAAGCTCTACCGCAAACTCGAATTAGAGGATCTGCGCGAGCAATATGAAGCCAACAAACGCGAAGTGAAACCCGAAATCTGTTAAGCCATGCTGCAATACCTTGTTATATTATTGGATGACACCAGCGTGGCCTACTGCCATGCCGACAATCCGCTGAAAGGACGTAACTTAATTCCGTTAGAAACCCTCAAAAAGGGTATCCTTTTCGGGATGAAGCAAAACCTGATGATTCAGTATGTCTTCCCCAATTACGAACTTCCGAAGGAGTATGCTGAGGTTATCGAGAGCATCGACAACGTGAAGATTTATCCTGTTGGTTGCAAGCCTGTTACAGGCATTGAAGACGGCAACGATGCCGATGTGGAAGCGGCAAATGAAGTCCCAGAAAAAGAGGAAGCCAAGAACTTGGTGCTTCGCCTCACTTTCACCGAAATGCTGAAACAAAAGGACGCGATTGCCAAACTGTTTGCTTCGGGAGCAAGGGTCAACCTTTGCATCACCGATGTTGAGCAATTCTCAGACGAGCAGATGGAAGCCTACAAGCAAGTCTTGAAAGAGTGGAACGCCACTTTGCTCGACCTTTACAAGCAAGGCCAATCTCCACAATTCAATTTACTGACGGACAGGATGATGCTGGAAAAGATGCACAACTGCGAGGCAGGGGTGAGCAACATCACCCTTGCGCCTAATGGGAAGTTCTACCTCTGCCCTGCCTTCTACTATGACGAGCAAACAAAGGTTGACAACCAACTGAACCACCACCAACCGACTTCGGACAATTCCGTTGGCGACTTGGAAAAAGGCTTGGACATACCAAATCTGCAACTCCTGAAACTCGACCATGCGCCCTTGTGCCGCAACTGCGACGCTTACCAGTGCCGACGTTGCATCTGGCTCAACCGCAAGCTGACTTGGGATCTCAACACGCCCTCGCGCCAGCAATGCGTGATGGCTCATATAGAGCGCAACGCTTCACGTGACTTGCTGAACGACATCCACAAGGTCGGAGAGTTCATGCCCGAAATCGACATCAAGGAAATCAGCTATTTGGACCCGTTTGAGGTCAGGAAGGAGTTTTAGGACACGCTTTGCGTCACTGCGAGGCACGAAGCAGTCCAGCCAATATCTTATACTCTGGATTGCTTCGTCGTTCCTCCTCGCAATGACGCGAAGCGACAACAAGACAACAATTAAACGATTAAACACTCAACAATTCAACAATGAAGAAAATAGTAGGTCAGGTAACCCCTGAAGAAAAGAACGAAATCCAACAACTCTTCGAAAGAAGAAACGGTCTGAACGAATTGGCGAAAATCCTCAGCGCCGACAACACCGAACTTTACGAGAAACTCGTAAAGGACATGGGCGAGACCGGCACCAAGTTCCAAAATTGGTGGGACCGCATGGCGCAGAAATACCAATGGGAGTCGGCCGAAAACGGCAACTGGGAAATCAACTTTGAAACCAACGAAATCTATCTCGTATCATGACACTATTATTCATCGGCACCACAGAACTGCTGCTCATCGCAGGCGTAGCCTTGCTCATCTTCGGTGGAAAAAAGATCCCCGAGCTAATGAAAGGCTTGGGCAAAGGTGTGAAAAGCTACAAAGAAGGATTAAATGAGCCGTTGGACGTAAAGGAACCTGATAAGACGGATGAAGAAGCAAAGCCGGAAGAAAGCGGCGGAAACGGACAGTAATTCCGATCCGAACATGCTCACCTTCGGCGGACATCTTGAGGTGCTCCGCCGAATGTTATTTCGCATCATCATCGTGGTGATGGTGATAGCGATAGCTGTTTTCTGCTTCAAGGAAAAGACTTTCGAACTATTGCTTGCACCCAGCCAATGGGACTTTGTCACTTATCGATACATAGAAAAATTCCTGCATTATTTCGGTTCCAATTTCACCTTTAACCAGTTCCACATCAACCTAATTGCCACAGAGTTATCGAGCCAATTCATGACGCACATCACGACAGCGCTGTATCTCGGTCTTTTAGGAGCTTCACCGTACATTTTGGTTGAACTGTTCCGTTTCATCACACCTGCCCTTTACGAAAACGAGAAAAAGTATTCCGTGCGAGTGGCTGCCACAATGTACCTTCTTTTCATTGTCGGTGTGCTGATGTCTTACTTCATCCTATTCCCCATTTCATTCAGGTTCTTAGGCACATATAGCGTCTCTGGGATGGTGGAAAGCAACATCACCTTGAAATCCTACATCAGCACTTTTACAACTTTAACACTTGTCATGGGCTTGGTGTTTCAATTGCCCATCATCGCCTTTTTCTTGGGCAAATTGGAAATGGTAAGTTCCGAATTGTTAAGGCAATACCGCAAATATGCCTTCCTCGTCATCATGGTTCTCGCTGCCATCATCACCCCACCCGACTTGATGACTTTGGTTTTAGTCACCATCCCGTTGTATCTGCTTTACGAAGTGAGCATATTTGTGCTGAAACGAATGGAGAGAAGATCTTCCAAATAATCAATCAAACACCGCCTTCAGCCTCCTCATCGCCTCCTCCACCGTCGCCCTTGGACAAGCCAGGTTGATGCGGAAAAAGCCGCTGCCCGCTTCGCCGAAGTCCTTACCACGATTAAAGCCCAGATTGGCTTCCAGTGTCATCTTCTGCCACAGCTCCTCTTCTGAGAAGCCATAGCCGTTGAAGTCGAGCCACATCATGTAAGTGGCTTGCGGCTTGTGGAAGTTTACCTTGGGTAAGTTGTTGGTCAAAAAATCGGAGACATAGTCGATGTTGCCTTGGACATAATCAAGCAGTTGGGCGAGCCATTCGTCGCCTTTTTCCATCGCCACTTGGGTGGAGACTTTGCCGAAGATATTGCCGAGATGGGCTTCCATGTCTTCAACATAGGCCACGTAGGTCTTGCGCAGGCTTTCATTGGGAATGATAGCCGTCGAAGTGGCCAGTCCAGCCAGATTGAAGGTTTTTGACGCTGCATGGAAGGTGATGCTGTTCATGGCATACTGATGGCCCAAGGTGGCAAAAGGCGTATGTTTGTAGCCAGGCAACACAAGGTCGCAGTGGATTTCATCAGAAATCACCAAAACATTGTTTTTCAAGCAAATCTCACCCAAAAGTAGCAGCTCGTTACGTGTCCAGCAACGCCCTACGGGGTTATGAGGATTACAAAGAATCAGCATCTTGGCGGTCTTGGCTTGCTCAGCCAACTGGTCGAAATTTATCTCATAGCCTTCTCCCCTGTCAACTAAAGTATTGTAAACCAACTTTCTCCCATGGCTTGAAACAGCATGATGGAAAGGCGGATAGACTGGCGGTTGGATGATGATTTCGTCGCCTGGCTCAGTAAAGGCCATCACCGCCATAGTGAAGCCACAGACCACGCCAGGGGTGAACGACATCCACTCTTGTTTCACTTCCCAGTTGTGGCGCCGTTTCAACCAACCCGCAATGGATTGGAAATAAGCCTCATCCTTGAAATGATAGCCATACACGGGATGCTCGGCCCTCTTTATCACGGCTTCCCTAACGAAATCAGGGGTCTCGAAGTCCATGTCGGCCACCCACATAGGCAACACGTCAGGATTGCCGAACACTTGTTTTCTCAAATCGTATTTTACGCAGTTGGTATCAGCGCGGTTAATGATCTTATCGAAATCGTATCTCATTGTTTCTCTTGTTTGATGCCGCAAAGTTGCGAAAAAATTCGCGGTTTTTGCCGTGGATAAGGAAAAAAGATGTAATTTTGCCACGTCAAACAAGGACAAAACGTTCATATATTTCTTGGGGGAGTCGCATAGTGGCAATTGCAACAGACTGTAAATCTGTCCGGGAATCCGTTCGGTGGTTCGAGTCCACCCTCCCCCACAAGTCAAGCGAAGTTTCGGCTTCGCTTTTTTTTGTACCCTTTTCCAAAAAATCTCCAACTTTTAGTTGCGGCATTAAAATATTGTATATCTTTGCACTACAAATTGGTACGTTATGAAGATTTTTGTCGCTAAACTAGCTTTTAAGACCACGACAGAAGATTTGAGAGCCTTGTTCGAGCAATTTGGCACGGTGGAATCCTGCAAGGTCATCATGGACCACGAGACAGGACGCTCGAAATGCTACGGTTTCGTGGAGATGCCTAACGACGAGGAGGCATACAAGGCCATCGTGGAGACGGATGAGACCGTTTTCATGGGCAACGAGTTGCAAGTCAAGAAGTCGCGCCCCCAAGCGGTCGCCACTCCCAAACCGGAGAAGCCTGCCCGTCCAAGGCGTCCACATCATCCTTACATCCCCAAAACAGAGGAATAACAGGCGGATTTGCATTTTTTTCATGCAAGTCAACACGCACTTGAAAAATATTCCGTATCTTTGCAGCGTCTTTCCGCAAAGACGGGAGCGATGGTCTGGTAGCTCAGCTGGATAGAGCAACAGCCTTCTAAGCTGTGGGTCTTGGGTTCGAATCCCAACCGGATCACATGATAATCAAAATCCCTAACCTGTAAACCAACATGTTAGGGATTTTTTTTTAGCAGGAAACACCTGAAAACGGCACCATCATTCCATTTCCATCAAATGATAATATTTCGGCTGATAGTCCTTCCACTCGTCTGTCAACAACTCCGGGTGGAAGAAATGGATGAAGTCGGCCAAAAGCAAATCCGGCTCGCACTGCGACTGCTCGAAATAGCCCGTCGAAAGGATGTCGCAGACGATGATGCTATGGTTTTTGTAGGCATCGAAAAGCGCATAGACGGGATTTTCTTTACCCAAGGCCTCATATGTCATCGGGAATGGATTGGAGTTGATGACGCGCCAATAATCGGCGTGCTGCGCCTTGGCGAGGATACTCTCGGCATCCATGGGGACGCTGGCCGTCGATGGATTGTCCTTCCAGATGTAGTCGGCACCGGCATCGGCAAAGAGCTGGGCGATATAACTGCGACCACCCGCCACATACCATTGCCCGTTGAAGGCCAAATCAGAGAATACCGAGGGACGCCGTTCTACCTCAGCGCAGAGCGTGGAGAGGGCCTTGTAACGCCGTTCAATATCGTCAAACCAAGCGTCCGCCTTGTCCTCACAGCCCGTCAGCATGCCGATGACACGGATCCATTCGGCCCGACCCAAAGGCGTGTTTTCCATGTAGTCTGCAAAGGGAAACAACACGGCACCTGTAATGTTGAGGCCACCTTGGTTGCCGTCGAAATAAGGAGAATACAACAAAATGTCGGGCTGGATTTGAATCATACGCTCGATGTCGGCGGCGGCTTCTGTGCCAATATCGTAGACTTTCTGCTGCTCCAACAAGGCTCGCATGGTGCTATCGGTCACGAAACGACCTTCAAGGATGCCTTTCACGCGGTCGATTTCTCCAAGTCGCAGGAAAACAGACCACTGCGTGGCCGAAAACGACACCACCGACTTCACAGGCACCTTGACTTTTGTGATGTTCTCCCCCACTACCTTGGTCGAGTCCTTGACCAAAGCGAACTTTCCTAAAGACAAGGTGGTGTCCCATGGACAGATGACTTCCATGAGGTAGCCGTATTCCGCCTCACTGACACTGACATTGCGGGCATAGCGCATCAGGTTGTCGCCTTGCGCTTTTTCGTTGGTTTCTTGTGTCTTGGGTGCGCATGCCGCCAAGACCACAAACACTAACAGCCAAAGTCTTTTCATTGGGCATTCAGTTTTTCGAGACAGTCTTTGCACAGACAGTCATTGTAGTGTTCTTTCAAATAGGCTTTGGTGGTGTCAGTGAGTTGCACTTTCACGCACCAGCAGTCGATGGAATGCACGCATTCAAATGTTTTTCCGCAACGGGGACAGATCTTTTTCATAGGCAAAAAAGCGCGGAGCCTTCAAAAGAAGGCCCCGCAAAAAAAGAATATCAATTATTTAAACAACATTGCACTGGGAATAAGGCCAGCCTCAAAAGAAGCCAGCAGTACACCGTCGCTAGAATAGCGGAACACCGTACCGTTCATCATATAGTTCTTCGCATCGGTGACATACAAGTCGCCCGTCCTAGGATCAACAGCCATGTTATAGAACAGGCCTCCTGGACCCGGAGTGATACGGAATGTCTCTGAAAGACTTGATGTGGCAAGGTCGAAACGGCGTACCTCATCGTTATAAATCATATAGAATTGGTCGCCAGCGGGATTAGCTTTTAATGCCGTAGCCACGCCTTTGATATCATCGTCAAAATCGAACGGGCCTTTGAACTCGTATCGTTGCGTAGCAGTCTTCAACATAGGGTCAATCTCCCACAACGTAGGATTCTCACCAAACTCGTCCTCCCATGAGCGACCTTCACATAGCACCCACACATGGCCATTCTTGTCGAGCACCATCGTGTTAGGCTCCCTCCCCACCACGATATCGGCCACCTTCACGTCATTGTTAACATCAACGACTTGAACAGTATTATAACTCTCATGCGAGTAGGCATCAACGTAATAATAGGACCAGTTGCTGACATATAGTTCATTACCCACTAGAAGCATCTTCTCGGTGGTGTTGCCCATAGCGATAGTGCCAGTATGCGTCATATCTTGCGGGTTGATAATCCAAAGATTGGTACCTATCAGGTCAGTGACATAGGCCTTGTCGGGTGCCACGAAGAACATTTCCCGCGGTGAGTAGAAATCTGTAAGCTTAAAAGGCTTGGTGGTATCACATAGCATCGTATTGGCATCTACCTTGTAGATAAGGTTACTATTATTGACAACGATATAAAGTTTACCATCCATCATAGCCATACTCTCAGCCACATCACCAAGCGGAGCATTGTTCACTTTGTAAAACAAATTATTAGCCACTGTGTCTGCTATCGGGTCATAGAACGTCAAGGAGCCATTGGAGAACTGGTAGTTGCCTTCATTAAGCACGAAAACGCCTGAACCCAAATCCAAGGCATTCGGATTCACCGGGGTGTCGGGCTTGCAGGCGAATAACGAGACAGCCAGAATAGCCAGTAGGATTAGGTTTAGTCTTTTCATATTAGGTTTGTTATTGTTTCACAATACGTTCCGTAATGGTCTTTCCGTCTGCCTTGACGCGGACGAAATAGATGCCTTGGTTCAGGCTTCCTATGTTGATGACGGGCGTTGTCGTAGCCATCACCTTTTGGCCCATCAGATTGTACACTTCAACCGTTTGAAGGTTTTGAACTGTAACAAACAGTTGGTCTTTCACGGGGTTGGGATATAGAGAGATGGTCTCCATATCGTTTTCAACGACATCATTGTGTGCCAAGTCATGAATTACGCCGACGGCTTCAAGGTCGAAACCACCTGTATCGAATGACGTAAACCATGGGTCGTTAACGATGTGTCCTTCCGAATCATATCTGGCATATTCCGGCTTGATGCAGCCCACCACATCAATGATTCGCACATGCGTTACATGGTTTTTGTTCAACAAGGGATCGTCTTCCACCTCATCCAAGTCAAAGGGCGTGCCGTAAAACTGATCGTATTTTCCAGCAAAGTTATGGATTTGTGACGGGTCGATACCTGCATTGCCGTTCAGTTGTTGGTCGAATGGCACATAGGTGACGGCTGGAAAGGGGAAAAAATGCTCGCCGTCGGAGCTGACCTCAACAAAAGCCAACTCCAAAAAATGAAGGATTCCACTCGGGTCATACGCATCGGCGATGTCAAAGCCGTTCTCAAACACGGCAAAGTCGGGGCCATCGCCATTATAAATGGGAGAGGCAAAAGTCACCGTGGCCATTCCGCCATCGCCTAGGCTGACGACATCGTAGACAATCTCACTCGCGCCCCCTGCGCCAGGCTTACCCAGCACAAGCGTGTCGTCGCCAAAAGAGGCATAGCCCAAATGAGGCTTGTCGATGCGCATCAAGCCACGCTCAGATGTGCAGCCTGTAGCCCAGGCCACAAACGCCGACGAGTCAGCATGCATGGCTGTGGTGCCAGGCAGACCCGCCGCAGGCGGAAACTGGGCCCAAAGGGCCACTGGCACCAACACCATTATCCATAAGAATACTAGTTTTTTCATATTTGGTTTTACTGTTTCACAATAGTTCGAATAACCATTCTATCATCAGCTGTAATGCGGACGAAATACACTCCTGACTCCAATTCTGACACATTGATTACAAGCTCCGCTGAAGACATAACCTTCTGTCCTGTAATATTGAAAACCTCAACTCGTTGTACGGACAAACCATTATTAGCTCCAACGTAAATGACATCATGCGCCGGATTCGGGTAAACCGAAATTATTTCCATTTCATCTTCATCAACACCATCATCCACATATTGCATGACAACATTAATTTCAAAATCAATGGTTTGGCCGTCGGATGTCGCACGGAGGACAAGAACAGCCTCTCCTTCCTCTCCCGAAAGACGTGTCAATCTCATCAAATGATCGATTAACGAGACCGACAAACCGCTTTCATTCGAGTTTGAGACCAAACGGTAGATAATGCTCTCGTCTGGGTCATCGGGATCGGAGATAACGCCATCGAGATTAATATCAATACTTTGTGGAAATTCGTCAAAGATTACGTCATCGACTAGATTTGCAATGTAGGGCGGCTCATCTGGTAATGGTGGGAAATGCTCGATATCATGAATCACGCCGACAGCATCGAGATCCATTCCGCCCGAGGCAAAGGCTGTCGGCCAAGGGTCGTTGACTGGATGTCCCTGACAGTCGTATGTGGCATATTGAGGGTCAATGCAGCCCACCACATCCACAATACGGACATGAGTGATGTGGTCTTTGTCGAGCAGAGGGTCATCAGGGACTTCGTCCAATTCGAATGGAGTGCCGTACATCGCGCCGTATTTGCTCGCTAAATTATGGATTTGCGACGGGTCGATACAGCCCATGCCACCAAGTTGGGTCTCTGTTTGGGTATTGCTGTAAGCTGGGAAACGGAAGAAGTTCTCACCATCCGAGCTGACTTCAACAAAACCCAGTTCAAGGAACCAATAGCCTGGAGCCTGTGCGTTTTCAAAACCATTCTCAAACACCGCAAAATCAGGGCCTTCCCTATTGCAAATAGGAGAAGCGAAGGTCACTGTAGCCATGCCACCGTCACCAAGACAGGTAACCCCCATGGTCCCCTCGGGATAGCCTATGACATTCGATGCGGGCCAACCATTACCAGCCATGCCCGCATCAGGATTGGTGATGTTCATCGGTCCAGGCTCAGCCACGCAGCCCGTTGCCCAAGCCACGAATGCCGACGAGTCGGCATGCATGGCTGTGGTGCCAGGTTGGCCCTGTGCAGGTGCAAACTGCGCCCACAAGGTCACTGGCACCAAAGCCAGGATAAGGATAGCAATCCTTTTTATCATTTAACCACGAGTTTAGCGGTACGCACGGCGCTTTCGTTGCGCACGGTGACGAAATACACGCCTTTAGTCAAAGTCTCGGTGCTGAGACGCATTTGCTCGCCTTCGTTAGCCATCACGCTTTGATTGCTGACAAGACGACCTTGGATGTCGTAGACCGAAACCTCATTGAGGCCAGCGTTTTCGAGGGTCACAAAGGTCTCATTAACGGCAGGATTGGGATAGATGGACAAGGTGTTTGCCATGTTCTCGTTCACAGCATCATACACGCTAACAGGCTCCACGGTTTGCGTCCAGACATAGGTCCACGGGGCAATCTCAGTACCACAGGATTCGTCGCCCCACTTGATGAAGTCGCCGTTGACAACGACTTGTTCCTCATAGCCGTACCATGCACCAAAGCCGTTGACATTATACATGAAATACATGCCAGCAAGGGCAAGATCCAGCTCGCCATTGTTGAACATGATGTCGGACACATAGCCCATGGAAGCATCATAGGTGAAACGCGGATCTGCGGATTGGATGTCGTCCATAACTTGTTTCACGGTCACTTCTTCTTCTGGGAAACGATAGCCCCAAGCCAAGCACTTGTTAGGCTCATTCCAGTTGACGGCGAACACCACCTCGTTTTCACCTTCGCCAATCCAATAAAGGATTTCCGACGGATCAATCTTGGCTTCATCAGCCAGTGGATACACGGCGGCAACTTCCTTTTCCCAAACGTAGATGTACATTTCGGGATCAACGAGGACACCGCAGGATTCGTCACCCCATTTCACATAATCGCCATTGACAATGGTTTGTTCAGCATAACCCAACTGTGCCATCTCGCCGCTGACGATATACATCCACCACATACCAGACAAGCTGAGGTCGAGAACGCCATCGTTGAAATAAATGTCGTTCAGCCAGTTATTGGCACCATCATAGGAGAAACGGTAGTCGGCCTCGGCAATAGCATCCATCATAGTTTCAACAGTGACCGACTCTTCGCTGAAGCGATAGCCCCAAGCCAAGGCCGTGTCGGGCTCAGCCCAGTTGACGATGAAGACCGCTTCGTTTTCACCCTCGCCAATCCAAAAGCGGATGTTGGCAGGGTCAATCGTAGCGTCCTGTTGTGCGAACAGGTTGGTCGTAAACAGACCGAAGATTCCCATAAGGAATAAAAGTGTAAAGTTTCTAAAACGCATAATACATTAAGTTTTAAAGGTTTGATAATTAGTTAATTAACTTCTTACTTCAAAACTTCAAGGATAACGTTGGTACACCTTATTAATAAAGGAAAGCCAGCTCTTGTCCCGAAAGCTTCGTTTCAGCGACAGGCGGCAGGTCTTCTGACTTACTCCTTTGGGCTGGGCCGCCTTCCCGAAATACTAGGTTTTCAGTGGCATAGTGGCCAGCGCGAAGAGCTTACAGCAGCGGGAACTGTACGGGATTTGCACCCGATTCCCTATTGAGCCTCGCGGCACCGCTTATCGGCGGCAAAGATACGTATTTTCCAACAAAAGCATACTATCTTCAAGAAAAAGTTTCTATTTTTGCACCTAATTAATCAGCATTTTGCCACCATGAAAAAAATTCTCACCCTCTTTACCTTGCTGTTTCTTGCCTTGGGTTGGGCATCAGCACAAAATGTTTACTTCTTCGGCAACGACAATGGCACCGGAAAAATATGGAGAAACGACACCCTGATTTACAGCATTTCAGACACGGTTTCTGTCCACATGTCTGCCATGCGGCTTGCTCCTGATGGAAGCACCTATGCCGCTGGTTATGCCCACAACACAGCTTTAACATATATGCAAGGCTGCGTTTGGCATAACGACACCCTTGTATTTACAGCGGGTGCTAACACCGCTATCAATGCCTTGGATTTCCATGACGGCACCTGGACGGCGGGCGGAGTCGGCGAGAATGAATGGGAAAGCATATCTGGCCTCGTCTGGCAAAACGGCGCGTTGCTTCACTCCTATAGCGACAGCACGCTGAGTAACCAAATCATGGCCGTGGTTGTTGACCCTGCCACAGGCGACATCTATTCAGGCGGCACATCCAGTGAGCTTGAAGTCCAGGCCGCCTTGTGGAAAAACGACACCTTGCTTTGGCGCGACGACTCTATTTCAACCATTAATGCCCTTACTCTCAACGGCACCGACATCTATGCAGCCGGAAGCCGCTATGCCGAAGGCTATCATGCCGTGCTTTGGAAGAACGACACTGTCATCTTTTCCATCAACGCTGATGATGCCGAATTCAGCACCATCGCCTTCTATAACGGCAGCGTCTATTTAGGTGGTTACAACGGCAATTCCTTGTATATCTGGCAAGACGACGAAGTGCTTTACGACCATGCTTGCACCAGCAACTCCAACATCTACGCATTGACAGTCAACGAATTCGGTGTGTATTATGCCGGACAAATCGATGGTGTGGCCACGGTTTGGAAAGACAGTGAAATCCTTTACCAACCTGAGGACTGTGAGGTGGTCAACGGATTGGCGGTGCTGGCAGCTCCGCAACCCGTCTATACCCTTACCGTGGAAGTCGACAGTATTGGAGGTGGCACCGTCACTGGCGTAGGCACTTATTATTATGGAGACACGGCCACCATTGAGGCTATTCCCGAGCTAGGCTACGAATTCCTCTATTGGAACGATAGCATCACCGATAACCCGCGCGACATCGTCATCACCCAGGACAGCACCTTCATTGCTCATTTCGGACAAATCGACTATACCATCACGACGCTGGTCATCCCTCTTAACTCCGGCACCGTGACTGAAGGTGGCATCTACCATTACGGCGACACGCTCACCCTTGAAGCCGTGGCTAACCCAGGCTTTGAGTTTGAGCGTTGGAACGACAGCGTCATCGACAACCCGCGCAACATCATCGTCACCCAAGACAGCACCTTCATCGCCTGGTTTAACACACAGCAATTCACCATCACCGTTGTTTCCGACAACCCTGAGTGGGGCTCGGTAACAGGCGGCGGCACCTATCCATATGGTGACACCATTCAGATTTCGGCCACAGCCAACCTTGGATACGAGTTCGTCAGATGGGATGATGGCAATACCGACAATCCTCGTGATATTATCGTCACGGAAGACCAGACCTTCACGGCACATTTCAGCATACAGCGTTGCCTTATCACAACCGATGTCACCCCTGAAGGCGCCGGAACGGTGGAAGGTGGCGGCACCTATGATTACGGCACCACCATCCAACTGACGGCCATTAACAACACGGGCTATGAGTTCAGCATGTGGGAAGACGGCGACATCACTAACCCACGCAGCATTTTGGTGGAAGGCGATGCCACGTTCGTCGCAGTCCTCGTCCCGCTGCAATATGAAATAACAACAGAATGTGAACCCGTTGAAGGCGGCACGGTAAGCGGTGCCGGCACATACGACTACGGTAGTATTGTCGCCTTGACCGCCACGCCTAACGAAAACTACACCTTCCTCTGCTGGAGCGATGGCATCGTCACCAACCCACGTGAGATTACTGTGACGGCAGATGCTCACTTTAAGGCCCTGTTCCATCTCAATGGCACGCCGCAATACACCATCACCGTGACCGCCAACGAGCCTGGTCTCGGTACCGTCACGGGCAGTGGCACCTATCCAGAAGGCACTACCATCGAAATCAGCGCAATACCTAACGATGATGCCGTCTTCACGAGCTGGGACGATGGCAACACCGAAAATCCGCGCACCATCGTTGTCAAGAAAGACATGGAGTTCGTGGCTATTTTTGCTAAGGTTGAGACTTTTACTATCACTGTAAGACCAGAGAATGCGCAGCATGGCACCACATACGGCAGTGGAATCTATCCTGTCAATCAAGAAGTTACAATTGGTGCAACACCTAACGAAGGTTTCTATTTCACAGGATGGCAAGACGGTGACATGCACAACCCGCGCACCATCATCGTCACGGGCGATGCTGAATACATCGCATCGTTCTCACAAAACCCTGTGCACACCTACACTGTCACCGTGTATTACGATGAAAACCAAGGCTTCATCCTTGGTGCAGGCGAATATACCGAAGGTAGCACAGCCTCCATCGCCGCCATTCCCGCCGATGGCTATTACTTTGTGAAATGGAGCGATGGCACCACCGACAATCCCAAGGAAGTCCTAGTTGACCACGACATCGTATTGGCTGCCTTCTTCAATGGCACCGGCATTGAAGAAAGTGGATGGGAAGGTGTCAACCTCTACCCAAATCCTGCCAACGACAAGATACGCATCGAAGGCTTGGAAGGCGAACATGAAATCCAGATTTACAATGCCTTCGGCCTGCTGGTCATGACCACGATCCTGGAAGGCGACTCCGAGATCAACATCTTCGACTTGCCTGCAGGGTACTACCTCATCCGTATCGACAACCGCGTCATGAAATTCATCAAGGAAAACAAGTAACAAATCATTATAACTAAAAGTTGCGCCCGACACGAACAGAGGGAATATAGAATGAAAAAACTCATGTTAACTGTAATCGTAGTGTTATCGATGTCATTGGCTTCATTTGCCAACAACGCAAACTCCACGCCGTTCAACAGCAATGACGTCACTATAGAATCCATCGATAATGCCGACCCGCACACCAAACAGTACGAAGACATGAAAAAGGTTCTAGATGAATACGAACAAGACCTCAAGAAAGCCACAACATGTGACGACTTGGACAGAGCTGAGTTGGCTATGCTCTTTAAATTGATGGCATTGACTGAAAACAGCTATACCGAAGATGCAACTCCTGAAGAGACCAAGGAAATCCAAGAAATAATGGAGCGTCTTGAGATTGATGCACAAAAATTGAAACAGCAATGGGGATGTGAACCTGAAGGGAACGTGGAAAGCGATGAAGAGTAATCCATATCCTCCCACAGAAACGAAGAAAGCCGACAAATGTCGGCTTTCTTCATTTTATAGACACATTCGCCTTACTTCGTGATCACGAGCTTCAGCGTCTCACTGCCCGATTGCGATACGGCATTAATGAAATACACGCCATCGCTCAAGGTATTGAGATAACGCTCTAAAGTCGTATGATTCAATCCGTTGAAGCTGTATGCATACAACTTACGGCCCATGATGTCGTACACCGTCAATTCAGCCTTGTGGAGTTCGTTCAGCGCCACATGCACCTCACCGTTGGAAGGATTGGGATACACAGAAATGATATGCGCAGGGGTGTTTCCTGTCGGCTCCTCCACGCTCAACAGTTCCAATGCCTGACTGAAATCTGGAATACCATAACCATAGCGGTTGTCAGGATTGTTGGCGCGGTCACTGCAAGCACGAACGGCATCGCAGATCTCCTGAACTGAAGCGTAAGGACGGGCTTGACGCAGACAAGCCACCGCACCCGCCATGACGGGGTTGGAGAACGAAGTGCCGCTACCATTGTAATAGCCACCGTCGCTGCTCGCCACATAGGTATCCTGACCCATGGCCATCACGTCAGGTTTGATGCGTCCGTCGTAGGTAGGACCCACCGAGCTAAACCAGGCACGATTGCCATCGCCGTCGACAGCGCCAATAGTCAGCACATGCTCGGCATCGGCTGGGACACCTAAAGTGCAATATCCGCTATCATCCCAAGGCTCGCCTTCATTACCAGCAGAATTGAGACAAATCATGCCACGGCTCACCGCAATCTCAGCGCCGATGCTTGCCGGAGCTGTTTTGCCATCGAAGTGCGACTGCGGATGGTCCCATTCACTCATGTCGAAGCCGATGTAACCCAAAGAGGTGGAACAAACGTCCACGCCAAGACTGTCGGCATATTCCGCACCCGATACCCAGTTGTATTCTTCGACGATGTTCTCATTGGGAGCGTCCTCAGTATGTAGCAGGTAATAAGAAGCCTTGGGAGCCGTACCCACGAAAGTGTTTGGCACATACGCCGCCATCGTGCTGAGGCAAGAGGTGCCATGTGTGCTTTGGGAGTAGACTGAGGTGCTGCCATAAACGAAGTCGCGGGTGCCGAGCAGTCGACCCTCGTCGCGCATGTTGGCGAAAGCGGGATGGGTTTCAGTGCCAATGAAGCCCCCATCCAAAATGGCTATAACCACACCCTGGCCTTGATAGCCGCTATCGTGCAAGGCCATACCATTGATTTGCGTGATTTGAGTCGTGCCGCCGCCGTAATAACCGCGAAATCCTTTCACGCTTTCAACAGCCTGCATTTCCTTGGCCAGCCAACGCTCCTTCTTTTCTTGAGCCTTCAGGTCGTTGGGACAGTTGCGCGTCACTTCCACGAACTCAAGAGCGTTAATGGCCTCAATCACAGCAGGGTCAGTGACATGTACCGTGACGCCATTCAGCCACTTCGAAGGGTTGAGCAACTCAGCGCCGCAGTCGGCCACCGCCTGAAGATACTGCGGATTGACGGGAAGGTCGTACTCATCAATGCTGATGCCAAGGTTGGCACGGCGTTGCAAGGCCCGTGGACTCAGATAAGCCTCAGGATTGTCAATGGAATAAGGCGAGTTGTTCTTGTCAGTGAACTGCACCCAATAGATGTTTGTAGCGACTTGAGCTTGGGAAAACAAAGTAATTGCAATGAACAGCAATAAGACAGATAGTTTTTTCATAGAAACATGTATTAATGATGCGCAAAAATAGCAATTTCAAACATATAACATATGAATTTTGTTAAAGTCCTTGATTAACAAGGGGCTTTCCATCCAACACAGCGGCTTTCAAGGTGTCATATTCATAGGTCAGCTTAAGGGAGAAGAAAGGCCGATTCTCATCAATAAGGCGTAAGAAGATCTTGTCGCCTTCCCACATGGTGAGTTCGAGCAGACGTTGTTTCTCAATCCATTCGAGATCACCCTCATTGCATTCGATTTGGTTGCCGGTCCAGTCAGTGCAGACGAAGATATGCATGTGCTCGTCGTCGTAGATGTTGTGCACGAAGGTGACGATGCCGCAGTAGCGCCATTGCGTCACGGTGAAGCCCGTCTCCTCCCACACCTCGCGCAACATACAGTCTTCGGGACTCTCCCCTTCCTCGAACTTGCCGCCCACGCCGAGCCATTTGTCGTGGTTGAGGTCGTTCTCTTTCTTGGTGCGATGCAGCATGAGATACTGGCTGCCGCGTTCCAGATAGCAAAGTGTTGTTTGTTTCATAATGATAAAAAGCAAGGCGGCCTTGTGAGCCGCCTTGCAAAAACCTTTTAGCTCTGGAATTAGATGATACCTTGAGCAAGCATGGCGTTGGCAACGCGCATGAAGCCGGCGATATTGGCACCCTTCACGTAGTTGATGGTACCGTCAGCCTGCTTACCATACTGGACACACATGTCATAAATGTTGTTCATGATGGTGTGGAGGTTCTTGTCGACCTCTTCAGCGGTCCAGTTGCGGTGCTCAGCGTTCTGGCAGATTTCGAGGCCAGAAGTGGCAACACCACCAGCGTTCACAGCCTTACCAGGACCGAACGGGATCTTGGCAGCCTGGAAAGCGGCGATAGCGGCGGGTTGGCAACCCATGTTGGAAACCTCAGCAACGTACTTCACACCATTGGCGATCAGTTCCTTAGCATCGGCTTCGGCCAGCTCGTTCTGGAAAGCGCAGGGGCAAGCGATGTCGCACTTCACCATCCAAGCCTTCTTGCCAGGAGTGAAGACGGCCTTGCCGGGGAACTTGGTGGCCATGTCCTCAACCTTGTTACGGTTGGAGGCACGCATGTCAAGCATGTAGTCGATCATTTCCTTGTCGATACCGTTGGGCAGTTCGCACACGCCGTCGGGACCTGACAGGGCAACAACCTTAGCGCCGAGCTCGGTGGCCTTGATGGCAGCACCCCAAGCCACGTTACCGAAGCCGGAGAGAGCAATGCGCTTGCCTTCCATCTTGTCACCAGTCTGCTTCACCATGCGCTCGACATAGTAGATGGCACCGAAACCAGTGGCTTCGGGACGGATCAGAGAACCACCCCAACCATAGCTCTTGCCAGTCAGAGCGCCAGTGCTGTGCTCGCGA